>NZ_JABKAU010000119.1 GCF_013377885.1 Hymenobacter lapidiphilus | reverse complement strand
GGAGCTAAAAAGTAGCCCACGCCCTTCTTGCTAGCACAGTGCTGAAGTACAAGAGCGTGCCCCAAAAAACGGCGTTGGGAAGCACATACAGAAACAAGTGCTCCTTGACATTGAAGGGCGCCCCTAAAAAGAAGAAAATGGCTCTCTCAAACGGCGTGAGCTGATGTCCCCAAGACCAAGCCATGCCAAAAAAGGCCGCGAGCAGTACAAGAACAACATACAGCGCCGAGAAAAGCCCAATGAAAAGCGCGAATTTCTTCATGTTTGATTCGGTGTCAGTATCCTAGTTAGTCCACA
>NZ_JABKAU010000118.1 GCF_013377885.1 Hymenobacter lapidiphilus | reverse complement strand
ATGCAACCCCAATTGGGCTACAGGGTGAAATCGAACAGTTGCCTATTCTAATTTCGAAATTATTCTGTCACCTAATAAATACCCGGTTGGTATTTAGGTAATGGTGGAGAATAACGGAGTCGAACCGTTGACCCCCTGCGTGCAAGGCAGGTGCTCTAGCCAGCTGAGCTAATCCCCCGGTTGGTACCCAATAGCCTTTCGTTAAAGGCAGTGGGCCTGCCTGGACTCGAACCAGGGACCTCTACATTATCAGTGTAGCGCTCTAACCACCTGAGCTACAAGCCCGGCTCGACAAGCGGAGTCGAATCCGTGAAAATAT
>NZ_JABKAU010000117.1 GCF_013377885.1 Hymenobacter lapidiphilus | reverse complement strand
TAAAATCAAGGCCCGCACGCTCTTATTCGATGCTTGGTACAGCGGCAGCGACAACCTCAAGCTCATTCACCGCGCCGGTTGGACGTTTTTCACGACCCTGAAAAGCAATCGGTTAGTAAGTGCTAGCAAAGAAACGGGGTATCAGGCCCTGCTAGACGTGGCCCCGCCGCCGGGCGGCTGGAGCACGGGCCTGGAAGTGCGGTTGAACAAAGTACCCTTTGCGGTACGCTTATTCAAGTTGGTGGCCTCGAACGGCGACATTGAATGGGTCGTGACCAACAACTTCGCTTTTACGCTGACCCAGCAACTAGTCGAGGCTACGACCCGCGTGCGCTGGCAGGTGGAGGAGTTTCACCGCAGCTTCAAGCAGCTCACCGGAGCCGAGAAATG
>NZ_JABKAU010000116.1 GCF_013377885.1 Hymenobacter lapidiphilus | reverse complement strand
TCCGCCAGCACCTGGGCGAACATAGCCCGGAAGTGCTCGTTTTTGGTCACCCCGTCGAGTTCGGGGGCGTAGACGCGGTAGTCGAGGGGTAGAAAATCGCCCGCCTGTCCGCTGCTGTGAACCAGATTGACCAGACAGATACCCGTAACTAAACCATGCTCATTGCCCGAATACTGGCGTTTAGCCACTTCAATAAAGCGACTGTAGCGCTTGTCTTGCACGCTGTCATCGAGCAGCAGAAAAGCGTCGGGCGAGTCGGTGAGCAAGGGCATGACCAATTCGCGCAACTGGCTCGGCGCGAACGAGCTGCGGCGTAAAAAACGATTCACTTGGTCGTGGCTCACGGCCGAGAGGTGCTCGGCCAAGTGAGTGCACGTATAATTGCGCGGCGTGCTGAGCAGATACTCAATGTAGGT
>NZ_JABKAU010000115.1 GCF_013377885.1 Hymenobacter lapidiphilus | reverse complement strand
ACCGTTTTAGTGAACTATGATGGTATCAACCAAGCCTGTAAAGACTTGATAGCTTTGTGATGTTCGCCCGTTACGCTTGCTGTTATGATTCCGCAATTCAAGGTTTGCTGCCCCGCCGGGTACCACGTCGAGGACGTATTCGACGATAACTTAGACCTAAACATCGTCCTCGACACCGGGGAAGTCTTCTTTGCCACGGTCTTCACGGTTCGCAACGTGCAAGCCCTGCTTGCTCGCTCTCCCGAGCCCTATTTCTGGAGCGTGGACATGTTTATTGTCGACAACCTGCGCGTAGCAACTATTCTCAACGCCGTGGCCAGCATCGTGCAGGAGGGCCTAACCGATACCATCTTTGGCCGGATTGGCACGACAGATACAATGTACGAAGGCCTTGGGTACAGCTTTGCTCACTTGCCCGAGCATTTGCAGTAAAAGGCTCATTCAATTGAAAGGAGAGCGTTTACCTTCGGACCGTTTT
>NZ_JABKAU010000114.1 GCF_013377885.1 Hymenobacter lapidiphilus | reverse complement strand
TCGGTCGAAAATTAGGTCATCAACGGTCATGGTATTGGGGTGTTAAAAAGTGAAAGAAAAAAAGTTAGAAAGTAACGCTGGCATGGCTTTTCAGGAAGGCGCTGGCCTCGGCGTACTCCTCGTTCGTGTCGGAGCCGAAGCGCACGGCAAACGAGTACACGTCGCCGAGTAGATAGGCGAACGGTACGCTGAAATGGCGTCCGAACGTGGTTACGGAGGCCAGGGGGGCCGCCGCGTAGGGGCCGCTGTAGACGAGCGCGCCGTTGACGTACACCCGCGCCCCGTCTGCCACAGAGAGCCTCCAGGCAATGAGCGTCTTTTGGCCCGGCGTGGCGTTGGCCGCGCCTTTGGCCGAGCCAACATAGTAGGCCCCGGCGTCTCCGTCCGAGTTGACGCCGAAGATGATGCTGTGGCCCGCGCCGTCGAGCAGGTACGTACTATCCTCGTAGCGCATATTGACCACGGCGTACACCGTGTAGTCAGTGGCT
>NZ_JABKAU010000113.1 GCF_013377885.1 Hymenobacter lapidiphilus | reverse complement strand
GCGGTCGAAAATTAGGTTATCAACGGTCATGGTATTGGGGTGTTAAAAAGTGAAAGAAAAAAAGTTAGAAAGTAACGCTGGCATGGCTTTTCAGGAAGGCGCTGGCCTCGGCGTACTCCTCGTTCGTGTCGGAGCCAAAGCGCACGGCAAACGAGTACACGTCGCCGAGTAGATAGGCGAACGGTACGCTGAAATGGCGTCCGAACGTGGTTACGGAGGCTAGGGGGGCCGCCGCGTAGGGGCCACTGTAGGCGAGCGCGCCGTTGACGTACACCCGCGCCCCGTCTGCCACGGAGAGCCGCCAGGCAATGAGCGTCTTTTGGCCCGGCGTGGCGTTGGCCGCGCCTTTGGCCGAGCCAACATAGTAGGCCCCGGCGTCGCCGTCCGAGTTGACGCCGAAGATGATGCTGTGGGCCGCGCCGTCGAGCAGGTACGTACTATCCTCGTAGCGCATATTGACCACGGCGTACACCGTGTAGTCAGTGGCC
>NZ_JABKAU010000112.1 GCF_013377885.1 Hymenobacter lapidiphilus | reverse complement strand
TATATACTACTGTCGCAACAGCCTTCGCTGCCCACAGCGCGCAAAAGGCGCTTTAGTCCGATCTAGTGTATTTATAAGGTTTTAAAACATGATAAGGTCGACAATAAATAGTGCTATTCCGAGGCGGGCTGATTGTTCGCCAGAGCGCATAATATGTAACGGAAGCGGGCTCATGGCGTATATAACAGGGTAAAAGCTGCTATTTTCTACCCATATGAGTTTCGATCCTACCGTTTCTTCTGCTGCCAACGAGCCGGGCCAGGATGCCCTAACCAAGCGGCTTGATAATGCCCCGCGCCAACCCATGGTACTGCCCGTGATTGAGGAGCAGGTGTTGGTAGAACGGGAGGTGGTGGAGAGCGGCCGTCTGCAAATTCGTAAAACGGTGCAGCAGATAGAGCAGCCGGTGCAGGTAACTCTGCAACACGATGAGGTGCAAATCGAGCATGTGCCCATCAATCAATACGTAGCCGATGATGCACCGTTGCCCGGCAGTCGCCAGGAAGGTGACGTGCTAATTGTACCTGTTCTGCGCGAAGTAGTTGTAACGCGGG
>NZ_JABKAU010000111.1 GCF_013377885.1 Hymenobacter lapidiphilus | reverse complement strand
CCTAGAGGCGATGCTCAACCGGTACCAGCCCGTCACGCCCGCGCTGTCTCCGCATCTGGCGCCACTATTTGCTGCCAGCACGCTGCTGGCTAATCGTGGTGGAACGCCACGACGCCCAACTGACAGGTCCCACGGCCCTAGCGGCCAGCAGGCCCCGCATTTATTAACCCCAGCAGCCGCTGGCGCGTCTGTTCCCCAACATGAATGCTGATGGCGTACAAATCCACTTCGCCGGCCACGTACTGGTCGTAAAGGGCTAACAATTCGGCTTTGGCATGCCGCTCTTCTTCGAGGGTGATGGCCATCGCGCGGTCCGCAATCTCTTGGCGCTGGTGGTGGGTTTGTTCGGCGGGACCAAAATTCAAAGGAGCTTGCACGGGGTTGCGGCTAAATAAACACGGCGAATCATTGCCAGCAAAGCCCAGAACGGGGCCGCTTGTTTTGAGCTTGGTTAAAGACAGGACCCCGTAGCACAGAAAACAGGCCTCAGACCGGCAACACACCATGCCGGACGCGTTTCGGAGGGAGGCCTCAACCTGCCCTTATTGCGGCAAGTGACTGGAAATGATTCAGATGTTCA
>NZ_JABKAU010000110.1 GCF_013377885.1 Hymenobacter lapidiphilus | reverse complement strand
ACTAAACGACTATGGACTGTAAGTCCATAGGTTTGCTTTCCGAATGAAATTCGGTGGTTTCGGCTAAAGCCGACTGAAAGAAAACCACTGCAAGTGGCTCACTCCAGAATAAAATTCTCATCTCCATTGGGCTGGTCCTTGTGATGGTTTAGGTACGCTTCGAGTAGCTCATCGGTGATGTTGCCCACGCTCCAGGCACCATACCCAATCCCCCAGAAATGACCACCCCAGTACCGGCGTTTCACCTCGGGGAATTCTTGCAACAACAACTTGGCACTACGTCCTTTCAACCGACGCATCAGTTCACTGAGCGCCAGCGAAGGCGGATACGAAACGTGCAGATGAATGTGGTCTTTGCTCACTACTCCTTTCAAAATACGTACGTCCAACGCGTTGCACGTTTGGCGCAGCAAGTCCCGGCAACGTAATTGCACGTCGCCGGTCAGCACCTGATAACGATATTTCGTGCTCCACACTAGGTGTACTTCCAGCTTGTGAACCGAGTGGCTGCCTGTGCGCTGTTTCATGACATAAAGCTACCAAACGCTTAAAGGTGAGTAGCAACTAAAGTCTTGCCCTGAAGGGCATAGCTTTAACTAGCGTGCTTGAAAAGTAAA
>NZ_JABKAU010000011.1 GCF_013377885.1 Hymenobacter lapidiphilus | reverse complement strand
CGCCGTTGAACGATTACCCTTGATGCGGCGCGAACGGGGGGCGGGGACAAGCCCCGCCCCTACATCGTTCAGTTGGCGGCCGCCGTCTGCGCCGTGCGTTCCTTGCCGAACTCCAGAATCCGGTCGATGAACTGGTAGGGCGTGTAGCCGGCCAGCGCCGTTTGATGGAAGATGCAGGTGGCGGGCGTCATGCCAGGCAGCGAGTTCACCTCGATGATAAGCACCTCCACGGCCCCGTTGGCGCGTACCCGCACGAAGGCATCGATGCGGGCGTAACCCTGGATATGCAGGATTTCGGCCACCCGACGCAGCTCTCGCTTCACTTCCTCCGAAATGCGCTGCCGCTCCTGGGCCTCGGGCGCGTAGCGGGCCGGGGTGATGTTCTGGCCTTCGCCGGCCAGAAACTTCTCCTCCAGGCTCAGCACCTCACCCGTGGCCAGCGCCTCGGAGGCCTCGAATACCTCGATTTCCAGCTCGCCATTTGGTCCCCAGTGCGTGAGCAGGCCGCCGGTTACTTCCAGGAAATGCGCGGCTCCGTCGCGGTCAATCAGCGTCTCCACCAAAAAGGCCTCTTTGCGCGGGAATTCCTCCTTGAAGCCCAGGTTGAGCGTGGTAGCCTCGGCAGGCATCAAGTCCTCCTGGTCGCGGAAAATGAGGCGGGTAAAGGCCTCCAGCTCCGCGCGGGTCTTGATTTTCTTTACGGCCGAGGAGCAGCCGTCGTCGGCGGGCTTGGCGATGAAGGGGTAGGGGAACTGCGTTTCGAGGCCGTGGAAGAAGCTTTCGGGGTCGGCGGCCCACTCCAGGCGGGTGGCCATACGGTGCTCGGCCACCCGCAGGCCGGCTTCGCGCAGGCGCCGGTTGGTGTCGAACTTGTTGATGGTAACCTGGCTGCTGGCTACGCCCGAACCGTTGTAGGGCAGCCCGAACTGCTCCAGCTGCTGCTGCAGCGCACCGTCCTCACCGGGGCGGCCGTGCAGGGCAATGAACACCTCATCGACTATGCCGGCCAGCTCCTCGAACGTTACCCGCCGCGGCTGGGTGGCAGCCGGCCCGGCGTAAGTACTCGTAATACCCTGGGCCTCGCGGCGGATGCGCTCCAGAATCGGGTGCATTTCGTGGCCGGCCTCGTGGTGCTCGATTTTCTCGCGGATGTCATCGGCGTTGTCCTTGAGCATCACGTTGATGGGCAGCACATACAGCCGGAAATCGGCGCTGCTGCCGGTCAGGAACACCGGCACCGGCTCGTACTTGACGCTGGAGCTAAGCTTCTCGTAGATATTGCGCCCGCTCTCCACCGAAATGTGCCGCTCGGAAGAGTAGCCGCCCATAATTACAGCCACCCGGATACGGGCCTGCTCGCCCGCTGCCCGCGCCGCTACGGCCGTATCGAGCTGGGCCAGCTGGGCCGCCAGCTTCACCGGCCGCAGTCCGCCGCGCCGCCGCGCCGCCAGCGAGGTACGAATCAGGTAAGTCAGGAACTGGCTGGGGTTGAGCCCGATTTCGGCGGCCTGGTGAAAGAAGAACGAGGCCGGCAGCATGCCCGAGGTCGTGTTCGGGTCGTTGAGGAACAGGGTGCCGTCGGGCTGAATGAAGCCATCGAGGCGGGCGTACACCTGGAAGCCGAAGGTGCGAAACATGGTTTCGCAGGCGTCGCGGATGGCCTGAATGCCCGTCTCGGGCAGGTCGATGGGCGTGATTTTGCGGGCCAGACCGGGCAGGTACTTCGAGCGGTAGTCGAACATCTCGTCGCCTTTCACAATCTCGGTGGGCGGCAGCGCCAGTGGTTGGCCGTTGGCATCTTCCACCACGATGCACGAGAACTCGCGTCCCTGCACGAAGCTCTCCACCAGCACCTGCGTTTCGCCTTCCACACTCGTCAGCAGCACGCTTTCGGTTGCCGCCAGCCGCTCGTTCAGCGCATGCAGCAGCTCCTCGGGCCGATAAATAATTTTTGAGCTGTTGGCTTCGTTCAACGGCGAGCTAACAGCTAACAGCTCCAAGTTATCAGCTATAGTTACAGGTAGCCCAATACCGTCGCGGATATCGACGAGGCGCTGGAGCCAGCTGATTTTCTGCGCGTCGTTGAGGGCCTGCCACTCGGTTTGGGTAACGGTTTTGCGGAACAGGCTACGCTCGATGGCAGCCGCAAACTGGGCTACGTCGGCTTCGCGCAGAATGCTGATGCCGATGCTGCTACCCTGGCGCGGGGCCTTAAACACCAGCGGCAAACCCAACTCGCGCACCAGATAATCCAGCGTGGCCTGCGGGGCGGCGGCATCCCAGTCTTCGGCCGTAATCAGCCGGAAATCGGGCGTGGGCTGGCCCAGGGCCTTGAGTAGTTTCTTCTGGGCAACCTTGTCAATACCGAAAGCTGAGGGCAAAATGCCGGAGCCCGAATACGGGATGCCGTACCACTCCAGCAGGCCCTGAATGGCCCCATCTTCGCCGCCCGGCCCGTGCAGGGCCAGGAACGCGAAGTCGATGAGCTGGCTTAGCTCGCGGGGTTCTACGCGGCGGCCCACTTCGGCAATAATGCCGTCCTGCTCCTCCAGGCTCAGCTCGCCCAGGCTCTCGAAATACAGCTGCACCGGCACCGTGCTGGCCGGCAGCGCCGAAACGGGTGGGTAAAAGTCGCGGATGGTGCCCTTGTAAATGAACTCCCAGTTGAGCAGAATGAAGTTGCCGCTGCTGTCGACGAACACCGGAACGGCCTCAAACAGGGCCTTGTCGAGGTTGTCGTACACTGTGCGGCCACCCGCAAAACTGATTTCCCGCTCCCGCGACGGGCCGCCAAAGAAGATGCCTATTTTCATACGAGGGCAAAGGTACGGGTTTGGGAGATTGGTTGCGGGGCTTGTGCGGGCCAATGAACCGGGGTAAAGAAACGATGTAGGGGCGGGGCTTGTCCCCGCCCGCCACCCAAACAGTTTTTGCCCCTCAGTATGAACAGGTTGTAAGCGGTAGTGCATTCCCAGCGGCGGGCGGGGGCAAGCCCGGCCCCTACATCGTTTCTTTACCTCTTCCGCAACCCTTACCTTCGCCCTAAGCCAACCCTATTCCCATTCCATGAAAACCCTCGATCAGTACAACTTCACCGGCAAGCGCGCCGTGGTGCGCGTTGATTTCAACGTGCCGCTCGACAAAGCCTTCACCATCACCGACGACACCCGCATCCGGGCCGCCACGCCCACCATTAAAAAGATTCTGGCCGATGGTGGCTCCGTGGTGCTGCTTTCGCACCTGGGCCGGCCCAAAAGCGGCCCCGAAGACAAGTTTTCGCTGCGCCACATTGTAAGCCGCCTGAGCCAGGAGTACGGCCAGGAAGTGCAGTTTGCCGATGATGCGCTGAAGGCTGAAGAGCAGGCTAAAAACTTGCAGCCCGGCCAAGTGCTGCTGGTAGAAAACGTGCGTTTTTACAAGGAAGAGGAGAAGGGCGACGCTGAGTTTGCGGCCAAACTGGCCAAACTGGGCGACGTGTACGTGAACGATGCCTTCGGCACGGCGCACCGCCGCCACGCCTCCACGGCCGTTATGGCCGAGAGCTTCGCGGCCGCCGACCGCGTGGGCGGCTACCTGCTGCTGAGCGAACTGGACAACGCTAAAAAGGTGCTGGACCAGGCCGAGCGCCCCTTCACGGCTATCATGGGCGGCGCTAAAATCTCCGACAAAATCCTCATCATCGAGAAGCTGCTCGATAAGGTGGACAACCTGCTCATCGGTGGCGGTATGGCCTACACGTTTGCCAAGGCCCAGGGCGGCAGCATCGGCAGCTCGCTGCTCGAAGAAGACAAAATGCCCCTGGCCTTGGAGCTCATCGAGAAGGCCAAGGCTAAAGGCGTAAACCTGCTGCTGCCCACCGACAGCCTCATTGCCGACAAATTCGCCAACGACGCCGAAACCAAAATAGCGGCCAACGACCAGATTCCGGACGGCTGGCTCGGCCTCGACCTCGGTCCCGACTCCATTAAAGCCTTCACCGAAGTTATCCGCAAATCCAAAACCATCCTCTGGAATGGCCCGATGGGTGTGTTCGAGCTGCCCACCTTCGCCAAAGGCACCACGGCCGTAGCCCAAACCATTGCCGATGCCACCCGCGAATCGGGCGCCTTCAGCCTCATCGGCGGCGGCGACTCGGCTGCAGCCGTCAACCAGCTCGGTTTCGCCGACCAGGTAAGCTACATCAGCACCGGCGGCGGCGCGCTGCTGGAGTACATGGAAGGCAAGGAACTGCCCGGCGTAGCGGCGCTGGAGGCGTAGCTTCGGTAGAGGTTAGATAGAAGAAGTGAGAGGGGAGACTTTCGTGCTGATACCCGACCAAATTGGGCCTGCAGCACGAAAGTCTCCCCTCTCACTTTTGCTTAAATCAGATTACGGAGGGTGCTGTAGGGGCGGGGCGTGTCCCCGCCCGCCGTTGAACGGTCCGCATTGAAGTGGCGCGAATGGCGGGCGGGGACAAGCCCCGCCCCTACAGCGTGCAGACAGACTTGTTAATTCAAATAAGGCGTTTCCAGGTCCATGCCCATAAGTTTGAGGGGTTCCAGGGAGGGGCGGCCGGTGAGGCGGGTGCTGAGGATGCGCAGTTCGGGTTCGCTCAGCACGTCGAGGTTGTGGAGCCAGTGCAGGCGGTGCAGCTGCAGCTCGATGGGGCCGAGTGGATTGACCTGGGCGTACTCCTCGCGGAGGTAGGCGTGGGCGCGCAGGCGTAGCGCCTCGGTGAAGGTTTCGAGGGCGGCGCGCTGGCCGGGCCGGTCGTGCAGGCTCAGGCGGATGCGGTTGGTGGCTAGTGTGGCCGTGCGCCCGAAGTAGCGGCGCGCCAGCCACAGTCCGCCCAGCCCCAGCGCAAAGCCCAGGCCGGCGGCCCACATTTCGGGGGGCACGGGTTCTCCGGCCTTGTCGGTAACCAGCCGGCTTATACCCTGAAACGCGAACCAGACCAGCAGCCACAGCCACGAAGGCGGCAGCCGCACCGGCGCCGGCGCGGCGTATTCCAGGTCTATGGGCAGCAGTTCCTCGTACGGAATCTCCGTTTCGAGCCAGGCCGTGCCGTTGCGGCGGCGCTGGCTCACGTACAGGCCGTGCTGGCGCAGCAGCAGCAGCGAAGAGCCGCGGAAAAGATGCGTTTGGGAGAATTGTGGGATACTCATTTAAATAAAGAATCGATAAACCTGATATTCCGGGCAGCGCCAGGAATCTGGGTTGAGCCTTCCAAGCCGAATGTATGAAGGAAGTTTACTGAATGGTAATGGGCGACGGCGCGAAGCAAAGCACAAAAATAAGCAGCATCAGCCAGCCCAGCACTTTACGGCCTGCCGAAAGCGGCCGCTCGTCGGGGGCGGGCGGGTGGAAAATGCCGGTAGCGCGGGCCAGCAGCAACCCAAACAGCAGCCAGCCGGGGTTTCCCTGGAGGCCAGCAAAGCCGGAGGCCAGTGCTATTTGCCCCAGCCACACCGAGGCCCCCAGCAGCAGTGCCCGCCGGGCCGTGGGCACCGCCCGGCGCAGCACCAGCCACAGGTACAGCGCGTAGGGCAGGCCCCAGGTCAGCCAGTCGTCGGTGCTGGTATTTAGAGTGAACAGGCCGAGCCCGGCGTAGAAAATGAAAGCTATAAACAGCAGAATGGACACCCGCGCCGCCCGGCGCGGCCCCAGCAGCCCGTACACAATGTGGCCGCCATCGAGCTGACCGATGGGCAGCAGGTTGAGGGCCGTGAAAAATAGCGAGAACACGCCCGCCACCAGTACCGGGTAGTGCAGCAGCTCGTACGGGTGCGGCAGCAGCGCCGGGTCGGCCAGCAGCGCGGCCATAGCCTGAAACAGCAGCGGCTGCCCGAGCGTGACTACGCTGCCGGCCGACATGTTCTGGTAGGCGTAGCGGCCGTATTCGGCCCCGTACTGCCGCAATTCAGGATGAATCTGGAACAGGTACTCCAGCGGCGGCAGATGGGTGAGGCCGTACCAGAGCACGCCCACGGCCACCACGAAACCGGCCAGCGGCCCGGCCAAGCCCACATCGAAAAACTCACGCCGCGAATGAATCTGGTCCTTGATGCGGATAACCGCCCCAAACGTGCCGAAGCCCAGCGGCAGCGGAATAAAGTAGGGCAGCGTGGCCCCGATGCGGTTGTAGCGGGCCGTGAAGTAGTGCCCGAATTCATGCACTGTAAGCACCGCCAGAAACGGGCCCGCATACCACAGCCCCGGCTTCAGCGCCGCCCAAACTTGCGCCAATGGCTGCGCCAGCAGTTCGAACGGTAGAAAATAGTCGGATAGAAACCGGTTGTTCACCAGCGTTACGCCCGCCAGCGTGGTAGTGAGCAGGGTAACCACAAACAGCAGCAGGTGCAGGCCGTAGCGGGCTGGCCGGGGCCAGGGCGGCCGCTCGTAGCGCCGGAATACCAGCCGGGCATCGGCCTCCGCTTCGGCAGCCGTGAAAGCGGGCGGCCCGGCCGCGTCGGGAAACGGCAGGGGCAACAGGGGTTCAGACGGCGGGGTTGGCTCAGGCGGAAAAGGCACGGATGGCGGCGGGCAGGGCGTCCTGCAAGGTAAAGGGCGGAGTCAGGAAAAGCGTGTGCAGCCCCAGCCGGCGGGCCGTTGCAATGTGCTGGGGGCTGTCTTCGATAAACAACGTATCGGCGGCCTCCCAGTTCATTTCGCGTAGCGCATGCCGGAAAATTTCCTCGCCTGGCTTGCGCAAACCTACTTCCTGCGAGTAAAATACCCGGTCGAGGCAGTCGGCAATACCGTTCTGCAGGCCGTACTGCGCCTGTAGTCGTCGGTTGATTTCGGTGATGTGCAGGTGGTTGGTGTTGGAGAGCAGTGCCGTCTGGTAGCCCTGGCGGCGCAAATCGGCTATCAGCGCCAGCTGCTCGGCCGGCACGTCGAGCAGCATGGCGTGCCAGGCGGCATCGAGCTGGGCATCGGTGGCCTGCAAAGCATAATGCTCACGCAAACCGTCCCGAAATTCAGCTGCCGAAATCTGGCCGGTTTCCAGCTGGTCGAACAGCTCGGCCTGGGCTGCCTGCGTGAACTCGATGCCGCTGCCCAGGGCCCGCATAGCCTCCAGGGTGCGGTTGTAGTCGATGTTGATGATGACGCCGCCAAAATCGAACAGCAGGTGGGGAAGTTTCTGAGCCATATATCGTAAAGCGAAGCAGGGGCAACCACAGGGCCAGGCGGTAAGGCTGACTGCCATCCGCATAACATGGCCAATCGGCAGCTTTGCCTGATAAAAAATTGCAAATCCAACCGCAAAAGTCGAAGTTTGCAGGGCTGAAACCAACCGCCCCGGTAGTTGATTAGGCAACGGGCCTATAGCTCAATTGGTTAGAGCAACTGACTCATAATCAGTAGGTCACTGGTTCGATTCCAGTTGGGCCCACTTTACACCCTTATAATCATCTGATAGTCAGTTGATTATAAGGGTGTATTTATTTCGAGTAACAGCAGGTAGGATAAACGAAAGTGCCTGGTTGCTTTTACTACCTGTCTGTTTTCAAGAAAGCTACGGTTGATTTGCTTGTCAAAGGCTTTATAATTTCGCTCCAGAGCCTTCCATATGGACCAAGTTCAGGTCGATGATTTTTTAGACATCAGCTACCGGGCCGATTTGGATATGCTGGTGGCCCGCTGGCTCCGACCGGTCGACCTGCCCGAATTACAGGCTGGCTACGAACAAATACTACTTACCAGCCAAGCCAGAATCTGCCGCCGGTGGCTGATTGATGTGCGTCGCCGATACAATACCCATCAGATGGGGGCGCACTGGATGGTGAGCAACTTGCTGCCTCGTTTGGGGCCCCTACTGGGCGGCCGGACCCGGCTGGCCTACCTGCTGGCCCCCATGTATCTGCGCGATTCGGCCGCCGACTCCGCTTTTCCTCCCCAGTCCTACTTCGAAGGCAAACCGTTTATTGGTGAACGGTTTACGGAGGAAAGTGCGGCTATCGAATGGCTATACACTGAAGCTGTTTAAATAGTCAGAAGTGTGTCCTTCTAAACAGGGATAGAAGCTGTTTAGAAAGTGCCCGGAACGAATCAGAACGTCATGCCGAGCGTAGCCGAAGCATCTCTGCCGCTTAAGTGAACAATCGTGGCTAAGTCAATGAAGCGGTAGAGATGCTTCGGCTACGCTCAGTATAACGGTGCTTTGACTTCCTGAATAGTTTCATCTGCTGATACAGCAACCGTTGGGAAGGTCAGCAAGTGCATCTAACGCGTTATCGTTCTGCTTGGTCAACTCAACTACCGATCAGTTCTGCAGCGTGAATAGCGGTAGAGGCTGCAAATCGGCATATTTCCCGCCCAACTGCCGGAGTTCGTTCTGATGTAGCTGCAGGTAATTGTTAAAACGCATGGCGGCTTGGTCGTAGCGAGTTCGGAAGCCCACCAGTTCCGCATCAGCTTCCTGAATCTGCCCGGTTAGCATCAGGACCGGCGTGGCTTCCACAGTGGGCGAGGTAGGCACCGGTACGAGGCCGTATACGGCCCGCAACAGCGAATCCTGCGCCGTATCATAGGCGTCAATCAGGTCCGAATCGGCCATGCTTTGCTGAGTGTAGCGGCGGGCAGGCAGCCGGTCGTTGGCGTACTGCAGGCGGGCCAGCACAACGCGGTCGGTACCCGGAAGGCCGCTTAGCTCGCGTAGCAGTTGCTTGGTATTGCGTTGCTTGTCGTCGTCTGACAGTTGCATCTCGCTCCAGCGAGCCGCTACCGTATCGCGCAGAATATTAAGCTGGACCTTTACGGCCTGAACCGAAGCCGGGTCGATGGGAGCCGGAGTGCGGTTGCAACTGGTCATCAGCAACCCCAGCGCCAGCAGTAGCGCGACAAAACGCATCATAAGAAAAGTGGAATAAAATCGAATATGCCCCGAACGAAGATACCGGCGAAATCTTTCCCTTAACCGGAAAAAAGTGCTTCAGCATCCATCAGCGTCCGTACACACAGCTAACTACCCAGTCACTAAATCGGCTTAAACTGCTCGAATATCTGGCGGCAGTCGTGGCAGTAGTGTACGGCGCGGCAGAGCGTGGCCCCGAACGGCGTGCGCAGTTCTGTGTTGGTGGTGTGGCAGCGCGGGCACTCGGCGTATTCCAGAATGTCGAGGTCGAGGAGGCCGCCGTTGAGCTTAGGCGGCGTGGCCAGCCCGTGGCGGCGCAGGCCCTCGCGGCCCCGGTCAGTCACCATGTCCGACGTCCAAGGGTCGCGCAGACTGATTTCAGTTGTCACGCGCGGAATGCCGTGGGCTTTGAGGGTGGTTTCCACGTCGCGGCGCATGTAATCCATGGCCGGGCAGCCGGCGAAAGTGGGCGTGAGGCGCACGTACACGCCCCCGTCCTCCTCCACCCGCACCTCCCGAATCACGCCCAGGTCTACGAGCGAAATCGTCGGAATCTCGGGGTCGGTGACGGCTTGCAGCCAGTCGAGGATTTGGGCTTGAGTGAGCATCGTAGATTGGTGCTTAGTGATTCGTTGATAGTGCTTGGGATAATAATTGAGGCTGTTTTAAACTGTTTCTTTTGCAGCCAGAAGCTCCTTGAGGCGCATTGTAGCACTGCCGGAAGCTATAGCCCAGCTCAAATTCCCTATGCCTGCAATAAGTAAAACAGGAAATAAAAGGACTGCTATAAATGACCAAGAGGATTTGTAAAAACCAGAGCCTAAGCTAAAAACCAAAACGAGCAATGTGCTTAGTCCGATGGAAAGAAAACGTAAGCTCTTGTCGGCTGTGGTATTTGTGAATCGTAGCTCCACCATGCTTTGGTCGGAACCATAGTTCGTAATTGTGCCCTGGATTAAAAGCGTAGTTCGGCCAGTTGTCCGAAAACGGAAACTATTCGTGAATACTTCACCTTCAAATTCCTGGAGCGAAAAACCGCTGTACCACTTTACCGACTTCGTTTCCTTTGCTAATGCTAATTGCTGCCTCACTTCTTTGGGTGAGTATCGGCTTAGTAGTGCAACGGTTTTATCGTAACTCAATAGCATCGCGCCAGCCTACCAGTCGGCCGTGGGGTCGAGGCGGAATACTTCGGCCATTTCGTCGAGTAGGGGCTGCAGGTGCTCGGTGTGCTGGCCGTGGCGGCCGCCGGCTACGGGCGTCAACAGACGCAGGTCGGGAAGCGTGAGGGCCGTTTGGGCCAGTACTTTGCTGATGCTGGCTTCCCAACGGCGCTGTAGCTCCTTCTCGCCGATAAACAGGCCGCTGCTGATGATTTCGTTCTCGGCATCGGTAGTTTCAAAAATACCCAGCGCGTAAGGCAGCGTGAATTCTAGGGCCGCCTGCATGCGCGTAATGGCCTCCTCGGTGGCCGTGCCCAAGCGCTTTACCCACGTGTTGGCGTGCAGCACGTGGTATTTCAGTTCGCCCTTAACCTTGCGGGCTACCAAAGCCAGCGGCTCGTACGAGCTGTTGGCCAGCGCCTCGAAGCGCAGCAACTCGGCGTGATCGAACAAGAAGTGGCGAATCAGGCTGAAATCGTACTCGCCAATAGGTAGCTCCGTCAGCTGGCAGCAATGAAACTGGGGCGCGTTGCGGGTGAAAGCTACCGTGTCGGGCTCGGCCTCGCCCAGCTCGTGCAGCAGCATGTAGAGCTGCAGCGAGTGGCCCAGCTTATCCTGCGCCATGCTCGAAAAGGCAATATCTTCCTCCAAAATCGGGCCCAGGCCGTTCCATTCGGAGTTGCGGTGGCCCAGAATCAGCTGGTCGTCGGCGAGGCGGTAAAGTAGGTCGAGCTTCGGGTCCATAATATTAGTATGCTGATTATCCTTCCTGCTTGAACCGGTCGATGCGGTCCTGCACTTTGTAGGCAATGGCTTCGCGGTACTTCTTGTCGGGCGTGGTCGTCCACATGTCGCGGTCGGCCTCATCGGAGCGCAGCAGGTCGGTGCTACGGATTACCCACACGTTCACTACCGGGCGCTGGTCGCCAAAAGCGGCTTTGGCGGCTTGCAGCGCCGCTTCGGGCGACGTAGCTTGTACCTGACCTACGTGGGTGTGGGCCTTGCCGCGCTTCTTGAGGTGGAAGATGTCGTAAGCTTCCGTTACGGCGGCGTCAGTGGCGGCCAGCACATCGGCGGGCAGCAACGGCAGCCGGTCGTACACCGACTGCTGGTCGTCGCCGTACTCGGTTACCCGAATGGCTTCGGTAGGCACCACCCACATGCCAGTGCACGGAAAGCGGCGGCTGAACTGCTCCTTGCCAAACAGGAAAGCCACATCGGCTTCGGGCGCATGCACCGGCCCTACATACACGTAGGCCGTGTTTTCTTTGCGCTGGTGAAACACTTCATAGGTCGGAAACTGGTCCAAAGCCGCCTTGTCGGGCGGCGCCGGCGCCGACTCAGGCAGTTCCAGCCGGCTGATGCGCGGGTCGAGAGAGAAAAGCAAGGGGAAGGGAATTAAGAGAACTGGAGGAATAGTAAACTGTCATGCTGAGCGCAGTCGAAGCACCTCTACCGCTTCGTTGCAGTCGTTGGGGTTAGCGTGGCGGTAGAGATGCTTCGACTACGCTCAGCATGACGGGTATTCCATACTAACTAGGCCAGCGGGCGGACATACTGGGCCTTGGGCTGCTGCATGGCGCGGCGCACCCAGGCACCGTTCTCTTCGGCGGCGCGGCGTACGGCAATGCGTTCGGCGTTGCAGGGACCGTCGCCGTTGATTACGCGCTTGAAGTCTTCCCAATCGGGCTCCGAGAATTCCCACACACCGTCTTCGTTCTTGCGCAGGTTGGCGTCGGGCAGCGTCAGGCCGATTTCCAGGATTTTAGGCACGTACATATCCAGGAACTGCTGGCGGCAGGCGTCATTGGTGGCCATTTTCACCTTCCAGCGCATCAGAATTTCGGTGTGCGTGCTCATCTTATCCGACGGGCCGAAGAAGGTCATGATGGCGGGCCACCAGCGGTTGAGGGCTTCCTGCATCATCTTCCGCTGGATAGGCGTGCCGGTGGCCATATGCACTACAGCATCGTGGCCATACTTAAGGTGGAAGGCTTCCTCGGCGCAAATCCGGTCGAGGGCCCGGCAGTAAGGGCCGTAGCTGCCCTTGGCGTTGGCCATCTGGTTGACGATGGCACCGGCATCAATCAGCCACGAAATCACGTTCGAGTCGGCCCAGGTGGGGGTAGGGTAGTTGAAGACGTTGCTGTACTTGCTTTTACCGTTAATCAGGTCCGACAGCATCTGCTCGCGGGTTTTGCCCAGCGTTTCGGCCGCCGAGTACAGCAGCTGGGCATGGCCTACTTCGTCCTGCACCTTGGCCATCTGGGCCATTTTGCGGCGGAAACCGGGGGCACGGGTAATCCAGGTGCCCTCGGGCAGCGAGCCGATGATTTCGGAGTGCGCGTGCTGCTCGATCATGCGCGTGAGCTGCTTGCGGTAGAGCTGCGGCATCCAGTCGGTGGGCTCGATTTTCTCGCCCCGGGCAATGCGGGCCTCAAACTCGGCCAGCAGGATCGGGTCTTCGTTTTCGAGGCCGGTGGTAGCCTGGGTCGGAATATCGTGGGTGGAAGCGGAACCGTACATGTTGGTGGGATTTAGGTTAGTAGTGGGTGTTTGGTATTTAAAAGAACGTCATTCAGAGCGCAGCGAAGAATGACGTTCTCTCACTTCTAATTTCCCCGTACTTCCAGCCCAAACAGCAGCTGGTTGGCGAGGCGGTGGGCAATGTCGGGGGGCGTGAGCGAACCGCCGGGGCGGTACCAGCTGGGCAGCCAGTTGAGGGAAGCCAGCAGCGTGAGGGCAGCAAAGGCCGGGTCGGGAGCGTACAGCTCGCCAGCGGCCGCACCCTCAGCAATCAGCTCCCGGAAACCGGTTTCGTACCGTTCGCGCAGGGCCAGGAATTCGGTGCGGGCCGGCTCGGAGAGGTGCCGCCACTCGTGCAGAAACACGGCCGAAGCAGCAACGTCGGTGGTGAGCACCCGCACGTGGCTTTCCACGGCCCGGCGCAGACGCGGGGCGGCCGGCAACGCATCGTCGGCAGAAGCCTCGTCGAAGCCGGCGAAAAACTCGTCGGCCAGCCGGAAGCAGATGCGGTGCAGCAACTCCTCTTTGCTGCGGATGTGCGAGTAAATACTGCCGGCCTCCATACCCAGCGCGGCGGCCAGCTCCCGCATGCTCGTGGCCGCAAAGCCGCGGGTGCGGAACAGGGCCGTGGCTGTCTGGTCAATCTGGTCTTTGCGTGAAAGCTGGGCAGTTTCCATGAAGGGCGGGTGGGAAGGGAGGGAGAGCAGCGGGAATCAAATGTACTAATCCTAACGTTCGTTAGCAAAGAAAAGTTTGTCTGGCTATTCCGACTATTTTCCAAACACTCAGGGCGTTGAATGAGAGTAGTTGCCAGTTCATCGCGCACTTGGCCCTACCACGTACCTTTGCAGCCCCGCCACCCGGCGGCCCCGCGCCGCTGGCAGCAGCACACGCGCCGGAAAAACCAGCGAAAATCAACGATTTATGACCCCTCTCGATAAAGTAGGCGAGTTTGGCCTGATTGGCCGCATCCAGCAAACCGTAGAACTCACCCAGCCCAGCACTATCCTCGGCATCGGCGACGACGCGGCCATTCTGGCCCCGGCCGCTGGCCAGGAACTGGTCATCAGTACCGACTTGCTGGTGGAAGGTGTGCACTTCGACCTCACATTTTGCCCCCTCAAGCACCTGGGCTACAAGGCCGTGGCCGTCAACGTGTCGGATATTGCCGCCATGAATGCGGTGCCTACCCAAATTGTGGTGGCAGTGAGCATTCCGCCCCGCTTCACGGTGGAAGCGGTAGAGGAGCTGTTCGAAGGCGTAAAGCTGGCGTGCGAGGCCTACAACGTGGACTTGGTGGGCGGCGACACCACCGGCAGCCGCGCCGGCCTCACCATCAGCGTAACGGCCCTGGGCCAGGTGGAAGCGGGCAAAGCCGTGCGCCGCAGCGGGGCTGGCCCTAACGATTTGCTCTGCGTAACCGGCGACCTGGGCGGGGCCTACCTGGGCCTGCAAGTGCTGGAGCGCGAAAAGCAGGTCTGGCAGGCCGACCCCGAATCCCAGCCCGAACTCGATAAGTATCCCTACGTACTGCAGCGGCAACTGCGCCCCGAGGCCCGCATGGACGTCATCCACGAGCTGCGCGAGTTGGGCGTGGTGCCTACCAGCATGATTGACGTGTCCGACGGGCTGGCTTCCGAGGTGCTGCACCTGTGCCAAGCCAGCGGCACCGGGGCCCGCATCTTCACCGAAAACCTGCCCATTGCCAACCCCACCCTCGAAGTGGCCGGGGAATTCAACCTCGACCCCATTATGTGCATGCTCAACGGCGGCGAAGACTACGAACTGCTGTTCACCGTCCCGCTCGCCGACCACGCCAAGCTCAAAAACCACCCCGACATCACCATCATCGGCCACATGGTAGAAAAGAGCGAAGGCGCCAACCTCATCACCAAAGCCGGCCAGCCCGTTCCGCTGAAGGCCCAAGGGTTTAGCCACTTTTAATCACAGATGGTGCAGATAAAAGGGATGCCGCAGATTCGTTCAGCTTATCGAACGAATCTGCGGCATCCCTTTTATCTGCACCATCTGTGATTTAGTCTTCCGGGTAGGGGATGTAGACGAAGTTGGTGAACTCCTCGTCGAGCACGAACAGGCAGCAGTACTCGTTGGGCTCGCGGTAGGTTTGCTGGAAGGCCTCGATGCCTTCCTCGCTGATGATGCCCTGCTGCACGAACAGCTCCAGGTAGCTGGCGAAAACGTGCCACTCCAGGTTCAGCTCGTCGGCATTCACGAGCAGGCCGCCCAGCGGCACTTCCTGGCGGGCAAACACGAAAATGGGATACTTGGAGATGTCGCGCTTGCGGATTTGCGACGATGCTTCGCTGAGCGTATCGGAAACGGTAGCGAAATCCTTGGTGATGGTACCGAGGTATTTGCCGTTCAGTTCGGGGTCGTTGGTGTAGTCCATGTTCAATTAAGATGTTTGCAATAACCTAAATAGAAAGGAACAATATTTTTTAATGAGTCGCTGGCAGTTTCAACTGTTCGTAGCTCACCATTCTGGATAGCTACTAGGTGGCCAAATCGGATAGGCTTTTCGCTTTTATAATCGAGTATTAGTGTGTCTCCTCTTTGTGTATAATTGCCCGTGTACCAAGAACTTGAAAAGAAGATTCCAGTCCAATGTAATTCAAAGGTTTTGTTACGGCGAAACTTGATTGTTGCTTGATTTTGCGTTCCTTCATAGCAGCCTCTTAGCATCACTTGGCTTTCTAGCCTCTCAGAAGAAAATTGATAGGGACTAAAAAATAAGTAAATTAAGGTTAGGTAATATAAAATAGCAGGTATAATGTTTATTAATTTAAACCTATCTATACGTTGAAATAAATTTAATGAATATTTGATTGTATATATGACAATTGATAAAAATAAAATTACAATAGTTAGTGGAATAGTAATGAAGATGAATCCGCTTACATATTTATCAAGATGATAATAGAAGCCAGTTAAAAGTAAAAATGCAAGACATATAAAAACTGCCTTAGTAAGTCGATTAATATCTTCCTTGCTATCCACTTTTATTTAAATTAGCCTACCGCAACTCCAGCAGCACCACATTCTCCACGTGGTGGGTGTGCGGGAACATGTCCACGGGCTGCACTTTTACCACGCTGTACGCCTCGTCCAGTAGCTCCAGGTCGCGGGCCTGGGTGCCGGGGTTGCAGCTGACGTAGACGATGCGGGGGGCGCGCATTTCGAGCAGGCGGGCCACCACGTCGGGGTGCATGCCGGCGCGGGGCGGGTCGGTGATGACGACGTCGGGGCGGCCGTGCTTGTCGATAAACTCGGCGTTGAGCACGTCCTTCATGTCGCCAGCGTAGAACTCGGTATTGGTGGTGCCGTTGATTTCGGAGTTGATGTAGGCGTCCTTCACCGCTGATTCCACATACTCGACGCCCACCACGTGGCGGGCCTGCCGGGCCACGAAGTTGGCAATGGTGCCGGCCCCGGTGTAGAGGTCGTACACCAGCTCCGAGCCGGTGAGCTGGGCGAAATCACGGGTGATTTTGTAGAGGTTGTAAGCGCCTTCCGAGTTGGTCTGGTAGAACGATTTCGGCCCCACGCGGAAGCGCAGGCCTTCCATTTCCTCGTGGATGTGGGGCTCGCCCTTATAGCACACCACCTCCAGGTCGTTGAAGGTTTCGTTGCCCTTGTCGTTGAGCACGTAGTTGAGCGAGGTGATTTGCGGGAACCGCTCGGCCAGGAAATCGAGCAGCGGCACCAGCGCGTCGTGGGCGTAGTAGCACTGCAGAATCACCATCAGGTCGCCGGTGTTGGCCGTCCGGATGATGAGGTTGCGCAGGAAGCCCTCCTGGGTCACGAGGTTGTTGAAGGGCAGGTCGTGCTCCAGGGCGTAGTCGCGCACCGCCAGCCGAATCTGGTTGCTCGGGTCGGGCTGCAGCCAGCAGTGGTTCACGTCCAGAATCTTATCGAAGCGGCCGGGCGTGTGGAAGCCCAGCACGCGCCGCTCGTAGTCGTGGCCGCTGGCAATCTGCTCGTTGGTCAGCCAGCCGTTGTGGCTGAAGGTGAATTCGAGCTTGTTGCGGTAGTACGTCTGGTCGGGCGAGGGCGTAATGGGCAGGATTTCGGGCAGCGCCACCTTGCCGATGCGCTGCAGCGTGTCGGCCACCTGCTGATGTTTGAACTTGAGCTGAGTATCGTAGCCCAAGTGCTGCCATTTGCAGCCCCCGCAGGTGCCAAAATGCTCGCAGAATGGCGTCACGCGCAGCTCGGAATACTTATGAAACTTGGTGGGCACGGCCTCCAGAAAGTTCTTCTTGGCCTTGGTCACGCGCAGGTCCACCACGTCGCCGGGCGCTACCTGGGTTACGAAGATAACCAGATTCTCGCGGCGCACCAGGCACTTGCCCTCGGCCACCATGTCGGTAATTTCGACTTCGCGGAGCAGCTCCGCCGGGATGTTCTTCACTGATTTTCTCACGTGGCAAAGATAGACCACGGATGAGCACGGATTTTAACGGACTGCCCGGATTTTGTGAACGGCCCCGTCAGCGGGTCGCGGTTGGGCGCGGTTTGCGGCTGGTACCGGTTCAGGCCCGAGAGGCTTCCGGCAGCTGCCAGCAGTGAAAAATAATGTCCTGCGAATCGGGTAGGGGCGGCAGGGCCAGGCGGACGCACCAGGCAAAGCCCTGCTGCTCGAAAGCCTGCAGGGTGGTTGTGAGTCGCGTGCTTTCGGGAGTGCCAACGGGGTAGTGATACTCAATAAGATACTGCCGGAAGTGCCCCAGGTGGCCGGTTTGGGCCAATTCGGCCAGAATATCCACTTCGGCGCCTTCCACATCGAGCTTGAGCAGGTCGAAAGCAGCGGTGTCAGCCAGCACTTCGCTAAGCCGGCGGGCGGGCACCTGCACGGTGCGTATGCCGCTGGCGTGGGGGTGGAGCGAGCCGGTGAGGCTGGCCCCATCAGAGCCGTAGTAAAAGGGTAGCTCGCCGGCCGTGGCGGCCAGCGCGGCGTGGTGCAGCACCACGTCGTGCAGCTGGTTGGCGGCTACGTTGCGCGCCAGTAGTCGGAAGGCTTCGGGGTTCGGCTCGAAAGCCACAATGTGGGCTGCCGGAAATTGCCGCTTGAAATACAGCACCGCCATCCCGATGTTGGCCCCCGCGTCGAGGATGCGCGGGGCGACTGGAGCGGTAGGGGCCGCAAAAGCGTAAGGTTCAGTCAGGAATAGCTCCTTGAACAGCCGTAGCAGCAGTTCGTAGCTGCTGCCCTGCACATCAAAGCCAAACAGCCACTGCCGGTATACCCCATCGCGGGGTTGCCGGCGGAGGCTGGTTTTCAGCCCCAGCGCTACCAGCACCCGAAATACCTCCCAGGCCTCGCGCCCCCGGTAGCGGCTCCGGTAGGCCACATGTGCCCAGCGCAGGACGTAAAAAGGAAACTTAAGCAGGTTCAGCAAAAACATGGCGAGCAGTTCGGTAGGCGGTGGTCAAAAGTAAGCGAATCGCGACTCGCGCCCCGGCCTTGGCGCGGTACTGTGCTCCCGGCCGGGGCTTCCGCTTGCGAGGCGTAATTTGCGGCCGGTTTACGCTAAGTTGATTTCTGCTGAGTATGAAAGATAAAGTAGTGCTGATTACGGGCGGCACGTCGGGCATCGGCCGGGCCACGGCCCTGGAATTTGGGCGGGCAGGCGCCAAGGTGGCTTTCACCGGCCGCAACGAAGCCCGCCTGGCCGAAACCGCCGCCGAGCTGGCTGCCTTGGGCATTGCCCACCTGGCCATCCGGGCCGATGTGGGCGTGGAGGCCGATTCGGAGCGCGCCGTGGCCGAAACGGTAGCCGCGTTTGGTAAGCTCGATGTGCTGATAAACAACGCGGGCATCAGCATGCGGGCCCTGTTTCGGGATGCTGATCTGGACGTTATCCGGCAGTTGATGCAGACCAATTTCTTCGGCACCCTATACGCCACTAAGTTCGCGCTGCCCTACGTTACGGCCGCCAAGGGCTCCATTGTGGGCGTCAGCAGCATAGCCGGTTACCGGGGCCTGCCGGGCCGCACGGGCTATTCGGCCTCCAAATTTGCCATGCATGGCTTCCTGGAGGCGCTGCGTACCGAGCTGCTGCCTCAGGGCGTGCACGTGCTGCTGGCCTGCCCGGGCTTCACGGCCTCCAACATCCGCAACGTGGCCCTGGCCGCCGACGGCAAAGCCCAGGGCGAGTCGCCGCGCGACGAAGGAGCCATGATGAGCAGCGAAGAAGTGGCCCGGCACCTGCTGGACGCCGTGCAACAGCGCCGCCGCGACCTCATCCTCACCCGCCAGGGCAAACTGACAGTATGGCTCAACCGCCTGCTCCCCGGCCTGGCCGATAAGCTCGTGCTCAAGCATTTCCGCAAGGAAGAGCCGGATTTCAAGCTGTAGCCAGCTGTACCGCGAGTATTCTTTAGAAGAGCGTGAGTTAGTATGATACCTATAGAAACAGTGGTTCCTACGGTTCCATCAAAACCACGGCGGCAGCTTTCAGCCCCCTATCCGACGCTGAAGGAAAGCTGGGGTTTTGTCGGCTGGTACCTACTTGTAATGGTAGTCGTGACGGGTGGGGGCCTGTTGTTTTTAGGGCTTATTCTGCCCCATGAGCAGCGGCAGCCCAACACTGACTTGTTTTTGACAGTAACAGGCAATTTGGCGCTGCTAGGCTTTCTGCTCTGGCGTTATGGAAGGCGTTTCATGCCATTGCAGTTGTTGGGACAGGTGCCGGGGTGGTTATATGGGGCACTGCCAACGATGACGGTTGCTATGGTGTTGGTGTTATCTCTGCTTGATTTTCTGGCATTACCCAACTGGTTTCAGGTAGCTTTCGAACGTATGGCCCGGCAGCCAGCGGCCGCCTTGCTGCTAGGTGGTATCGTGATTCCGGTGCTGGAGGAAGTGTTGTTTCGGGGTGTGTTGCTCCAGGGGCTGTTGCGGAACAAGAAGCCATGGGTGGCTATCGGGCAGCAAGCGTTGCTATTCGGCCTCATTCACTTCAACCCGGCGCAGAGCGTGGGTGCCTTTCTGATTGGGCTACTGTTAGGATGGCTGTGCTACCGCACTGGCTCGCTGCTTCCGGGCATCGGCATTCACGCGCTCAATAATCTGGGTGCTTTTGGACTGTTGATTTGGCTGCCAAAAGTCGCCGATGGCCGTACCTCTCTACCGGAATTACTCGGCTCAAATTGGGCGTACGCCGGATTAGTTACGCTGGCCGCTGCCGTGTTGGCGGGTCTACTTTGGCGCGTTAGTCTGCTCGCCCTGCCCGCCGCCTGGGCCAGCACGCCCAACTCGCCTGAACCCGACCCGAAGAACTAGCGCCGCCGCAGCTTTTGCAGCAGCGCCACGGCTTCGGGGGCCGCGCCGGTGGCCAGGGCGAGGCCGCCGTACACGGCCGTAGTGACCGTGGAGCGCAGCAGCATCGTGAGTAGGGGCGAGGCCAGCGTAGGCATCAGCCAGCCGGCCATGCCGGCGGCGGCCGTGATGAGCAGGATGAGCGGAATCTGCCAGGTGAAGGGCTGCATCCGGAAGCTGCGCCACACAAACCAGGTGCGCGCCAGGTTGATGCTGACCTGCGCCGCCACCGCTGCTACGGCTGCGCCCACCATGCCCAGCCGCGGAATCAGCAGTAAGTTCAGGCCCACAATCAGCACCGAAAGCGAGACGTTGAACACCAGATCGAAGCGGTAGCGTGGCGAGGTAACCAGGATGAGGCCGTTGAGGCCCGTGATACCGTCGAAGAGGCGGCTGCCCAGCAACAGCAACACTACCAGCGTGCCCTGGGCGTATTCGGCCCGCATGAGCGAGTAGATGAATGGTAGGTTGAGGCCGATGCCCAGCGCCAGCAGGCAGCCGATGAGGGCGTTGAGGCGGGTGGTGCGGCGGTAGAAATCGGCCATGCCCACTAGGTTCTGCTCCTTCCAGTAATTGGCCAGCAGTGGAAAGGCGATTTTGTTGAGGGAGCGGGCCGGAATAGCCAGCGCCGTGCTGATGTTGAAGGCAATGGCGTAGATACCGGCCGCCGCCAGGCTCACCTGCGAGCCCACCATCAGCGTGTCGATATACATGATAATAGAGCCCGACAGCGAGCTGAGCAGGGTAAAGGCACCCATGCTGAACAGCTCGCGCACCGGCCGCACTGCCAGTACCGCCCGCCGGGGCCGCCAGTGCAGCTCGCCAATGCGCAGCAGATAACCAGTGAGCAGCAGCACCAGCAGTCCATTTACGCCAATAAACCAGAGCACGTAGCCGTGAAACGACAGCAGCCCCTGCGCAAACAGCAGCGCCCCGCCCAGAATGAGCAGCCGCAGCAAAATGTCCTGCAGAAACGAGGAAAAGGCCGTGTGGTAAAGGGCCTTCAAATACGCATCGAGCAGCGAATACAGCAGCGTGAAGAGCGCAAAAACGATTCCCCAGGCGTAGTAAGGGCCCAGCGCCGCGACTTCTGTTTCATAAAAACCCAGCAGCACCGGCTTGCCCAGCCAAAACAGGGCCGCCATGACCACGAAGCTCAGCAGCGGTACGCCCAGCAGGAAAGGCAGGAAGCCGTAGTGGCCGTTTTCGCGGTTGCGGAAGTAGGGGAAAAACCGGATGCCCACGCTGGCAAACCCAAACGCGGCCACTTGGGCCAGTAGCGTTGCCACCGAGGCCAAGGTGGTGGTAACGCCCAACTGGCCGGGCTCGAAAAACCGCGGCAGCACCAGCGTGGTGCTCACGAAGCCCAACGCCAGCCCCAAGTAGGAAATTACGGTGTTGCGCAGCCCCTGCCGCTGAACGATACCCAAGCTGTAATGAGTGAATGCGTGAATAAGTAGGTTGGGGCGGAAACCACTTGGCATCCTGAGCAGCGCGAAGGACCTGGTAAGAGAGTACTCTTTTCGTTGATGCCCTTTACCAAATCCTTCGCGCTGCTCAGGATGACGGCGGATTATACGTCTGCTGCCAGATTTCCTGGCCGTTGACGAAGGCCAGGTTGCGGCCGCGAAGGTACTCCATGATGGTACGGAACTGCTCCGGACCGTTGCGCTGGTTGGCCGCATCGAAGTTTTCGTTGTGCCAAAGCACCGTGCAGATGCCCCCGAATCGCTCGATTTCCTGGAACATCGGCAGCAGGGCCGGCAGAATTTCATCAGGGGCCAACTGCAGGTACCGGGGGTGGTGGAGGGTGGCGTCCATCACGTTGAGCGGGATTTCGAGGAAGTCGTGGGCTTGGCCTGTGCGGAAATCGAACGGCTGAAACGGCAGGCAGTAACTGTGGCGGAAGCCGTAGTGCTCGGCAAAGCCCAGCGTCGAGTCGTAAGCAGAAGTCAATTCATCGACCAAAGTGGGAGTGATACGCGGTTCCCAGCTCAGGTAGTGAAAGCGTAGTCCTTGGCTGGCGTGCTTGAACTGATGAATCTGCGTTGCCTCATGTAACAACTGCCCTTCACTTGTCGAAGTCCCTAGGCTACCATGCAGTGCTACTTCAGCTCCGGCTTGCAATAGGCTATCTACCGACTTCGTAATCCGGTGATACCGATAATCGGCATTCGGTGTGCCATTCGCACCCTTCCGGTATTCGGGCAGAAAGAAGAACGTGCTTTTGGCACCGTATCCGGCTACGGTTTGCTGCACCAGTTCCAGGTTGTCCCAGGCATCTTTTTGGGTGAAGTGCCGCCCTAGCTGCCGCCCGAAGCTGAGCAGGTTGCCGCGCCGTAACGCTGCTTTGGCTGGCTGCTTCCAGGCGCTGTGCAGGTTGTCGATGTCGTGGGTGATGAAGGCGGCCCAGGTAGCCCCGCCGGCCCAGCGGCGCGGGCGTAACGCTTGGCCGGTTACGTGCTCGACGGCCGTTTTCAGAATCTCAAAATAGTAATTAACGATTGGCACCGCCACGAAGCCGTAGTGGGCCTGCACGCTGGCCGCGTACGGGAAACGCCCGTGCTGGTCGCGCTCCTCCGAGAAGAACTCCTGCCAGCCGCTGAGCAGGTAAAAAACGGCCGAAATGATGTCTGTGTTGATGCGGACTCGGCTTTCGGGGAGCAACTCCAGCAGCGGCAGATTCGGATTATCGTCAAAGAAAAACGGCAATCGTTGCCCGGCCCATTCGCGCCACTCCGGCGGATTAGGGTACGGCGCGGTACCCGCGAAAAAGTCGTGCTCAACAGCCACAATTTCGACCTGCAGCTGTGTACCGGCATACCCGATGCTAACCGCCGGTACCTGCGCGTAGGCTGCCCAAAAATGCCGGAGTACATACGCCAGCCGAACTTCGGCGGTAACTGGAGCAACAGCAGGCAACGGTGGAGGAACCATAGCGCAAAGTAAACCAGAACAACTACGCGAACCTCTGCGCATTCCTGTGCGCGTCTCTGCGGGAAACTACGCCCGCGCCGTTGGGGCCGTTTTTGCAAGCCACTGCTGCAACACCCGCGCCGCCCGCTGTTGGCTGTGGCCTTCGTCGGGGGTGCCCAAGGTGGCGTTGTAGTAGGCGGCCCGCTGGTACAAATCGGCTGGCTTGGCTAATTGCATCCGGCGTAGCCAGCCACCCAGTTCCGGCAGCATATCAGCCCGCTCTACCAGCCCGTGGGACACGTAGCCGTAGTAGTCGTCGGCAATACCGTGAGTTCCGAAGCGGAAATACACGCTGGCTAAGTTCAGCAGCGTGGCTTCGAGGTGGGTGCTGGTGTCGGCGGCCAGTAGCGCATCGTGCTCACCCAGAAACTCGAACACGTTTTGCTGGCGGGCATCAGAAAACTGCAGCGCCGGGTGCCGGACGACCAGAAACGAGAAGTCGCGGGTGTCGCCGGGGTGGGAGCGGAAGGTGAAAGTGAGGTCGGGAAATTCGGTCAGCAGGTAGTCGAGGGCGGCCGTGATGGCGGCGGTATCGTCGAGCGTGTTGCAGGCCAGCGCCACCCGGCGCACGGCGGGCGCAAGGTTGCGCCGGGCCAGGAAGGCATCAGCCTTAGGCATGCCCACCAACTCCACCTGGCCCGCTACGGGGCCGCACTGCCGGTACTTGTCCAGCGCGTCCTGCCCTTCGAGTAGGCTTAGCCCGAAGCCCAAAGGCGGAAAGCTGGTGCTCACGGTAGCGTGCTGTATATAGGCGGCGGGTACGCCTTCGGCCTGGCAGGCCAGCAGCAGGGCCCGGGCGTCGTCGTTATGGTCGTTGGCAAATACCACGGCCCGGGGCCGGTAGTGGCGCAACGCCCGCCTGTACACCTCGTAGTAACCGATGGCGTTGAAAATCAAATCGAAAAACCGACTAGCCCGCTCGCCCTCGGTACGCCGCAGCGCCCGATACACTCGCGGTAGCTGGCCGTAATATAGTAGCTTCCGCCGCAGCGAGAGGCGGTTGACGGCCCCGTTGTAGCGGCCAATCTGCTTGCTTTGGCCGGCCACCAGCACAGCGCCGGGCAGAGCCTCCCGCAGGAAATACAGCGAATCGTAGTTGTTCTGGCTCACCACGTAGAGCCATACCTTGCCGTGCAGGTTCTCGGGGTTGCGCACCTTCCGAAACACGTTGCCCACCAGCCGCAGCCCCGCGTAGCCCGCCACTTTCAGCAGCCGTCTCCAGGGGCTGGCCGGCGAAATAGGCTCCAGCGTGTGGGCTGGCAGCGAAGCAAACAGATCGGTAAAGCGCAGCTGCAGAATGTCGCGCAGGCGGGCTACCTCACCCCCCCGGCCCCCCTCTCCACCGGAGAGCGGGGAGCCTGACGATTCTGGCGGGAATTGGGGTTGGGGCATCAAATCGAATTGGAATTACAAGGCTTCCCAGGTAAGCGGGGTGCCGGCTCTCAGCGCTTGGCGGGCGGGCTTGCCCAATAGCTGGTCGAGGTAGCGCGGGGGCAGGCCGTCGCCGGGGCGCACCACACGCAGGTTTTCTTTGGTAAACAGCTCACCGGCCTGCACATCCTGGGCCACATATAGGGAGCGTTTGTAGAGGCGACTTTTTTCCTCAGCCCGCTGTACGCCGTACTGCACCTGACCCAGCGCCTGCCAGGCCCGCTCGGTTTCGGTTACGAGCTGGGCCACTTCTTCGGGTTCCAGCGAAAAGGCCGAATCCACGCCGCCATCGGCGCGGCGCAGGGTTACGTGCTTCTCGATAACGCAGGCGCCCAGCGCTACGGCAGCCACCGAGGCCCCGACGCCCATCGTGTGGTCGGAGAGGCCCACCAGCGTGTCGGGGAAGAGCTGCTGGAAGTGCGGCAGCGTGCGCAGATTGGTGTTGAGCGGCGTGGCGGGGTAGGTGCTGGTACACTTGAGCAGCACCAGCTCGCGGCAGCCAGCTTCGCGCAGCACCTGTACGGCCTCGGCTACTTCGGCCAGCGTGCTGGCCCCGGTGCTCATGATAACCGGCTTGCCAGTAGCGGCCACCCGGCGCAGCAGCGGCCAGTCGGTGTTTTCGAAGGAAGCAATTTTGTAGGCCGGTACGTCGAGGGTTTCCAGAAAATCGACGGCCGTCTCATCAAATGGCGAGCTGAATGCCAGCATGCCGTGCTGCCGGGCGCGCTCGAACAGCGGCTGGTGCCACTCCCAGGGCGTGTGGGCCTGCTGATATAGCTCGTGCAGTTCGCGGCCAAACCAGAGCGAGTTGGGGTCGTCGATGCGGTAGGCCCCGGGCAGGGTCATGGTGTCGGCGGTGTAGGTTTGCAGCTTGATGGCGTGCGCGCCGGCTGCGGCCATGGCATCCACAATGGCCAGACCGCGGCTGAGGTCCTGGTTGTGGTTGCCGCTGAGCTCGGCAATGATGAACGGCGGCTGGTCGGGGCCCACGAGGCGGGAGCCAAAGGAGATGGTCATAGGGCAAAAATACGCACATCTGCACGGTTGCGCGATGGCTCGTTTCACTCCACCCCCAGCCAGCCGAACGTCAGCGAATCGGTGGGGCTGGCCGTGGGTTGCTGCTGAAAACCCGCCCGCTCGAAGGCGTGGACCGAGGCGGCGTTGGCGGCCTGCACGTGGCCCAGCACCCGACGCACCCGCGGGAACTGCGCCAGTAGCCGCCGGGTGCCGGCCAGCAGCAGCAGCGGCGCCAGCCCCCGGCCCCGGAAATCAGCAGCGAGCAGGTAGCTGAGCGTGGCCGTTCCGTCGTCTACCGCGAACCGGATGAGCCCCGCCGCCCGGCCCGTGGCGGCATCCTGGGCCAGCAGCAGCAGGGCGTGGTCGTCGGCCAGCCGGGCGGCAAACCAGCGCTCATGGTCGGCTTCGGCTACGGATTCGGGGTTGAAGGAGAACCGCCGCACGGCCGGCTCGTTGGTCCAGGCCAGCAGCTGGGCCGAGTCGGGGGCGGTGGCGGGGCGCAGGGCAAACGGCGGCGGGGGCAGCAGCAGCGCCCGCAGCTCCTGGCGCAGGCGGGTAGGCGCCTGCCCATCAAATACCTGGCGCTGGGCAGCCCGCATTTCGGTGGCTATACGACCGGCTTCGGAGGAAGTGAGGATATTGGCCGCCGCGGTGTAGGGCCGGGCTAGCCCCGCGCCGCGCAGGTAGTGGTCGAGGTCGTACTGGTTGGCGGCGGTGGGCAGCAGCAGCAGCAGGCCGCCGCCGGCCGCGCAGTATTCGTAGCTCACGGTGCTGGCCGAGCATACCGCCGCGCCGCACTGGCGCATGAGGGTGGCCAGCGCTGGGGCGGCCAGGTGGCGGTGCAGCGTGAGGTTTGGCTGGTTGGCGGCCCAGGTGTGCAGCGCTTCCCAGCCCTGGTAGGCCCCGCCTACCACCGCGTGCACCCGGCGCATGCCCGGCAGGGCCAGCAGCTCGGTAGCCACGCGCTTGGTCTGGTGCGTGGGGTCGGCCCCGCCCAGGCACACGAACATGGTGGTCGGGTCGGGAGCCGGCGTATCATCTTCAACCAACTTCCCCTGAAAAGCAGCCCGTAGCGGCGCATAGGCGGGGCCGCTGAGCAGGCGGGCTCCCGGCTGACGCAGCTCGTAATCGGCCACCGTTGGCCCGCCGGCGGGGTTGAGCACTAAGTCGGCGGCCAGCGGGTAGGCGTGTAAATCATCGAGGTATACCAGCCGGTGCACGGCCCCGCGCACGGTGTTCTGATAGTCGTAGCGAAAATCGTAGCCATCGAGCACCAGCACATCATCAGAGCGCAGCACGTGAGCAGCAAGGTAAGCAGCCTCCTCGGGCAGCGAGCGGGCGGGCAGAGCCTGTACCGTGAGGCCGGCCGCTGCTAACTGGGCCGCCAGGGCCGTATCGGGCTCCCGAATCAGGAACAGTTGCTCCGGGAAATCGGGCCGCAGAATTTCGGCCAGCGCCAGTAGTCGCATCACGTGACCCAGGCCCAGGCGGGCATTTCCATCGGCGCGGAGGAGGAGGCGCATTTTATTCAAGGGTATTGCTAATTAACTTTCTAAGTGCTGGCTTCAACCATTCATATTCTTCAGGTAACATACTATCAAACCAACCAATGCAGTCAAGCATATTTACTGCAATTGATTCGTTAGTAGTGTGAAGAAATTCGTCTGGTATCCAGGCGAATAATAGCCTGCCGTATGTATAATGAGCTATATAAAACCAAGTGTCTATTGGTGGGATGTCGTATTAGTCAATAAATCCCAAGGATTCAGCTTCGGACACTCCATCAGGTATTATGGAATCTACTTGGCAAATCAATATTTTCCCTGGGTGTGCGCTGTCGGCGAAAGTCGGTAGTTGATTATTTTTAAATAAAAGCTGGCCTTTAAACAAAGTATCGATTATAGTTTTGTTTTCGGTTGGGTCAATAGCCCATTTTGTTGAGGTGAAATGATTGATATCAGGTGCTACATCAAACTCGAAGTTCTTGGTTTGAAACTCGAATTGCTCAAAGCCTTTGTCGAAATGGTTGTAATTCCTGAGAAGCTCTGTGTTGCTTTTTGGACTGCCTTGCATCTGCAAGCGACAATATGCCTGAGTTAAACGCAGATTTTTAATAAATACTTCTTCTTCGATATCTATCATGGCTAGCAAAACTGAAAGTAATACTATTTAGCTACAATTTCTTCTGCTCAATGTGTGCATTAAGCGCCACCAATTCCGGGTGTGCATCGAGTAGTGTAATCAGTTCTTCGGCCCCCAACGTGTCAGCCTGATATTCCTCGATTAGTCGCCGAATCAGCTCGAAATCCTCGGCCGTGTCCACCGTGAGGCGGTAGGCGTTGCGGTCGGTGGGGCGGGTTACGTGGGTGAAGTCCACCCGGCCCGAGCGGTTCTGGTGGATGTAGGGCGTCACGTGCTCTCGGTCAGAAGCGGTGGTGGCGTGCTGGTGGGCTTCTTCCAGCAGCTCCCATGAGAACACCTCGAAATCGAAACCCCGCGGATAGCTGCGCTCCAGAACATTGGAGAGGTACAGGCGCGGGTTGTCGGCCGCCAGATACGTTTGCACGGCTTGCGTAATCAGCCCGCCGTCCAGCAGCGGGCAGTCGGAGGTTACGCGCACGATGACGTCCAGCTCGTGGGCGGCGGCGCACTGCTGGTAGCGGGCCAGCACGTCGGCCTCAGGGCCGCGGGTAACAGGTAAGCTGCGGGCCTCCGCAAAATCGGCCAGCGGGTCGTCGGTGGCGTTGGTCGTGATGGCCAGATAAACAGGCAGTCCACTGGCTTGCAGCCGCTCGATATGGTAGGCCAGCAGCGGCCGGCCGCCAATCGGCCGCAGTACTTTGCCCGGCAGCCGGGTGCTGGTCATGCGGGCCTGCGAAATGATGCCGACCTTTTTCACGCCGGCTCCTGTTGCGACACGAATTCCCGGATGCAGGCTATCACGTACTGTTGCTCCTCATCGGTGAGGCTCGGGAACAGCGGAATGCTGAGGCAGTGGGCGTAGTAGGCTTCGGCCTTCGGGAAGTCCCCTTCCAGCCAGCCCAGGCCCTGATAATAAGGCATCCGGTGCACCGGAATGTAGTGTACCTGGGCGAAAACCTGTTTCTCACGGAGAAAATCATACAGTCCGCGCCGGTTTGCTACCTGAATCACATACAGATGGTAAGCGTGGCCCGCCGCACCGGCCAGCGGCTGTACGCCGGGCATTTGGGCAAAGGCTGCGTCGTAGCGGGCCGCCAACTCGCGCCGGCGGTCCAGGCCCGCGTCGGCGCGCTGCAGCTGGCTGATGCCCAGGGCGCAAAGCATGTCGGGTAGGCGGTAGTTGTAGCCCAGCTCCTGCATTTCCATGTACCAGCCGCCTTCATCGGGCCGGCTGAGCTGAGATGGGTCTTTGGTGATGCCGTGTGTGCGCAGCGTGAGCAGCCGCTCGTACAGGTCGCGGCGGTTGGTGGTAATCATGCCGCCCTCGCCGGTGGCAATGTGCTTCACGGGGTGGAAGCTGAAGATGGCCAGGTCGGCGAATTGCCCGTTGCCGCAGTGCTGGGCTTGGCCCTGGCTGTCCACGAACGAGCCGCCGGGCGCGTGGCAGCTGTCTTCGAGCAGCCATAGGCCGAACTCGTCGCAAAGCTGGCGGGCGTGCTCCAGGTTCACCGGCAAACCCGCAAAATCCACCGGAATCAGGCCGTGAAAGTAGCCTTTCGGGTGGCTTTCGAGCAGCCGGCGCACGGCGGCCAGGTCGATGAGCGCGGTTTCGGGGTCGATGTCGACGAAATGCACTTCGCCGCCGCAGTAACGCACGCAGTTGGCCGAGGCGGCAAACGTAATGGGCGTGGTGATGACGCGCTGGCCGGGCTGCACGCCCAGCGCCAGCGTGCACAGGTGCAGCGCCGCAGTGCCGTTGCTTACGGCCACAGCATATTCGGCCCCCACATAAGCCGCGAATTTGTCTTCAAACTCCGCCACCAAGGGCCCCTGCGTGAGGTAGTCGGAGCGCAGGGCGGATAATACGGCCTGTTCGTCGGCTTCGGTGATGTGTTGGCGGCCGTAGGCGATGGGGCGGGTGGGCTGGAAATCGGAGGCGTTCATAAACCCAAAAGTATGGCGGCGGGGTGGTTGTTTAGCTAACCCCGGTTGAGGCGCGCACTGCTGGCACGCTGTAGGGGCGGAGCCTGCACCCCGCCCGCCATTAAACGGACCCTTCGCCCGGCCGATAAAAGCCCACACAGCATCCGTTTTAGTGGCGGGCGGGGGCAAGCCCCGCTCCTACAGCGTTTCAGGCAACCTGGGCAAGCCCCTTATCTACACCGTAAACCCGGCGTCGACGTGCAGGCGGATTTCCTCGCGAATCTGCTCGGCTGAGAGCCAGTCGGTGTTGTTGCTGGAGTTGTAGTGGAAACCGGGCTCGGTGCGGCGGCCGTGGAAGTGGGCGATGAACGCATCCACATCCCAGCGCGGGGTGAAGGGCAGAATGACGTAGTACTTATCGAGCTCGACGGTGCTTAGTGCGTCGGTTTCGGTTATCATTTCCTCGTGAAGCTTCTCGCCGGGCCGTATGCCCACGACTTCCTGCCGGCAGTTGGGGCCGATGGCCTCGGCTACTTCCGTAATTTTGTAGCTCGGGATTTTGGGCACGAAAATCTCGCCGCCCCAGCTGTTTTCCAGCGCGTACAGCACCAGATCCACACCCTCATCAAGCGAGATGTGGAAGCGGGTCATGTCGGGGTGGGTGATGGGCAGCACGCCCGACTCGCGGCGCTGCAGGAAAAACGGCACCACCGAGCCCCGCGAGCCGATTACGTTGCCGTAGCGCACCACCGAAAAGCGCAGGTCGCGCGAGCCTTTCATGTTGTTGGCGGCCACGAACAGCTTGTCGGAACAGAGCTTGGTGGCACCGTAGAGGTTGATGGGGGCAGCAGCTTTGTCTGTGCTCAGGGCCACAACATCGGTTACGCCACAGTCGAGGGCCGCGTTAATCACGTTTTCGGCCCCAAAAATATTGGTTTTGATGCACTCCATCGGGTTGTACTCCGCGGCGGGCACCTGCTTGAGGGCGGCGGCGTGTATAATAATATCGATGCCCTCGCAGGCCCGCTTGAGCCGCTCGCCGTCGCGCACATCACCAATAAAGTAGCGGATGGCCGGATACTCGGAATGCGGAAACTGCTGCGACATCTCGTACTGCTTGAGCTCGTCGCGCGAGTACACCACCAGTCGCTTCACCTGTGGATAGAGCCGGAACACGGTTTCGACAAACTGCTTGCCGAACGAGCCGGTACCGCCGGTTACCAGAATGGATTTATGGTTGAGGTCGAGGGCCATGAGAAAGGTAATGAGCGAAGGAAATGCCAGTCCGAAAAGCGGCCGGGATGGGGGAGGGCAAAAGTAGGCAGTTATCAGTTGCCAGTGTCTAGTTGTTCGTTGCTAGCGGCTAGTTGTCGGGAACGTCATTCAGAGCGAAGCGAAGAATCTCGCTCATTACGGTTGCGCGACGATTGTTCAATGAGCTCACGCGAGATTCTTCGCTTCGCTCTGAATGACGTTCCTTTGCCTGTCAACTGCCAACCGGCAACAATTAACCGGCAACTGAATGATACTGGCAACTGATGCCCCCATCAAGCTCGTCATCTGGGACCTCGACGATACGTTCTGGCAGGGCACGCTCTCGGAGGGCAGCGTAGAGGCACTGGAAGCCAACCTGCAGCTGGTGCGCGATACAGCAGCCCGCGGCATGGTGCATACTATCGTCAGCAAGAACGACTTTGCCCCGGCTGAGGCCCGGCTGCGGGAGCTGGGCATCTGGGAGTTGTTCGTGTTTGCGCGCATCAGCTGGCAACCTAAAGGCCCTATTATAAAGGAGTTGCTGAGCCAGCTGCAGCTGCGGGCCGCCAACGCCCTGTTTCTCGACGACAACCCCGCCAACCGGGCCGAAGCGCAGTTCTACAACCCCGACCTGCGCGTAGCCGACCCCATCGAGCTGCCCCAACTGGCCCCGTTGCTACGCGCCAGCGGCCAGCCCGACCCCACGTTTGCCCGTCTCGAACAATACAAGCTGCTCGAACGCCAGCAGCAGGCCCGCACCCAGTACGACGACAACCTGGCCTTCCTGCGCGATGCCCGGGTGCAGGTGGAGTTTCGGGAGGGGCCGGCCGCGGTACTGCCCGATTTGGAACGACTCGAAGAGCTCATCAACCGCTCCAACCAACTCAATTTCACCAAGCGCCGCGTTACACTGTCCGAGTTGGAAGCCAGCCTGTCCGCCCCAGCCCGCCGCTGGGGCACTGTGCGCGTACACGACCGGTTCGGCGACTATGGCTTGGTGGGCATCTACTGCCTGAACGAAGCCGAAAATCAGCTGGAACAGTTCGTGTTTTCCTGCCGCATTTTGCACCTGGGCATCGAGCAGTTCACCTACGCTCACCTGGGCTTTCCGGCGCTGGATGTGCGGGGCGAAGTAGCCACCCAGCTGAATTCGACCGAAAAACATGACTGGATTACCGTAGCTGCCGCTGGCGTTGCGTCTGAAATCCCGGCCATACCGGCGGCGGGCGCGGCCGAAAAGCAGTTGCGGGTGCTGCTGAAGGGCGGCTGCGACCTGGGCCAGCTCACGCCCTTTCTGCAGGCCTTCGACCTCGACGTTGCCGAGGAGTTCAACTTCAACAACGAGCACCAGATTCCGGTGCACCTGGAGCACACGCTGCTGCTGCGCGCCACCCGCGAATGGCCCGCTGCCGCGCAGCAGCGCCTGGCCGCCGCGCTGCCCTTCCTGGGCCGCGAAGCTTTCGACACGCGTCTCTGGGAGCCTGGTTACGACGTGCTGGTGTACAGCCCGCTGATGGACTACACCCAGCCGCTGTACCGCGAGCGGGCTACCGGCCACCGCGTACCCTTTGGGGCCTACCAAGACATTACCGCCGAGCCGCCCGTCGCCTTAGCCGCCCGCTACGCTCAACGTCGTTTTCAGGGCCTGGATGAGGTTTTTCTGCACCGTTTCGCCCGTGAGTTCGAGCACGAAGGCCCGATTTCACCCGCCGAATTTCAGCAGAACCTGCGCTGGCTGCGGGCCCAGGTGCCGGCCGGCGTGCCCATCTTCTTCCTGAACGGTGCCGAAATTGATGTACCCGACTCGGGCGAAAACGGGGCCCGGGCGCGCCACGAAACCATGAACCAGGCCCTGGCTGAGTTCGTAGCTTCGGCCGAAAACTGCTTTCTGCTCGATGTGCGCGCGTTCGTGCAAACGCCTGCCGATGTCAGCAACAACCTGCGCCACTACCACCGCCGCCACTACCGCACCCTGGCCCAGCACTTGGCCCAGGCCATCGGCGCGTGGCAGGGGCAGGGCCTAACCCACTCCGCCTGGGCTGACTGGAAAGCCCGCGCCGTTGGTCTGCTACCAGCCAAGCTGCGCGGCGTGTTGGGGCGATGAGGGAGTAGAAAAAAACGGTCATGCTGAGCGAAGGCGCAGCCGTAGTCGAAGCATCTCTACCGCAGCGGTAATCCTGTCGACTGATTGGTTTGGCAACGAAGCGGTAGAGATGCTTCGACTGCGGCTGCGCCTTCGCTCAGCATGACACCGTTCTTCCTATTCACCGAGTCACTCGTTCACCGCACCAGCCTGGCCAACCGCTCCGTGAGGGCGCGGCGCGAGTAGCGAGTGGGGCGGGGGCCGGGCAGGTCGAGGTTGGGGTTGATGCGCCAGCGGGCTACCAGGCCTTCGAATGCTTCGACCAGGTCGGCGTAGGCATCGGGGGGCAGGGTGTGGCCGGCCCCGGTTTCGCGCAGTAATAGGTCGGCATCGGAACCGAGTGGTCCCACGCACAAAATGGGCTTGTTGGCGGCCAAGTACTCGAACACCTTGCCCGGCAGAATGCCCCGGTTGTTGGCCACATCCGGAATGACCAGTAGCAGCGCCGTGCTTCGCAGCAAATACCCCACCGACTCGTGGTGGGGCACGAAGGGCACAAACTCGGTGCGTTCGGCCAGCCCCGCCGTAGCCACCTGCTGCCGGATGCCGTCGGACACCTTGCCCACAAAGCGCAGCCGCAGTGGCACGTCGGGGTGGCGGCGGGCACATTCGGCCGTTGCGGCCAGTAGCTGGTCGAGGCGGTAGGTGTCGGCAATGGTGCCGGTATGCGTTATCAGCAGCGCATCAGTGGGCGGCTGGCTGGACTCCCGGAAATCGGCCTCGTCGTAGCCGTTGGGCAATATCTCCAGTTTATTCGGGTCAATTTTCGGCGACTTGGCCGTGAAAATCCGCTTGGTATGCGGGCTGGTTACCAGCACCACGTCGGCCTGCTCCAGCACCTGGCGCTCGTAGCGGGCATCGAGCCAGCGGGCGGGTGGCAGGTGGTTCAATTCCTTGTAGTAATAGATATCGGTCCAGGGGTCGCGCAGATCGGCCAGCCAACGCAGGCCGTAGCGACGCTTTAGTTCCAGCCCAATCAGCTGGGTAGAGTGGGGGGGAGACGACGTGAGCACGGCGTCGAACTGCTCGCCGGCGGCCACCAGTTGGGCCACGGCATCGAGCACGAAGCGGTTCCAGCCCCGGCGCGCATCCGGAATGAACAGGTTACCGCGCACGAACTTGAACAGCTGCTGGCTCCGGCTGGCCTTGTTTTCGCCCACAAAGCCCCCGTAGGGTACCTGCCGCCGGCCCGTCAGGCGTTTGTAGCTATCGAAGGGCTCAAACGTACTCGTCCGAATCACGCGCACGCTCGCTGGCACATCGGCGGCCAGGCTCTCATCGAGTACCGGGTAAGCCGCCTGCGCCGCATCGACGGTGATAACTGTGGGCTCGATGCCGAACTCGGGCAGATGCTTGACGAACTTGAGGCTGCGCTGCACGCCTGCCCCGCCCGAAGGCGGCCAGTAGTAGGTAATAACGAGCAGGCGAAGCGGACGGATAGAATCGGGCACAGTGCGGCGGGCGGGCGGTGAACTCGCGAAGGTAACGCGCTGGCGGCTTTTCGGGCTTTTCTGGTTACTTTTGGGGGTTGATTTCTGTAGATGTTGCAGGCGTAAAGCTTCGGGTAAAGAAGCTTTCCTGCTAATCCAACTCTGCGACATTCCAAAAATCAGCGTCTACCTGCGGTTCAGCCCGAATCTGCGACATCCAATCATCTGCGCCCATCTGCGATTCATGTTCGATAATCTCTCAACCAAGCTCGACAAAGCCTTTAAAACCCTTAAGGGCCAGGGCAGCATCACCGAAATCAACGTTGCGGCCACCGTTAAGGAAATCCGCCGGGCTTTGGTGGACGCCGACGTGAACTACAAGGTGGCCAAGGAAGTCACCGACAAAATAAAGGAAGAGGCCATGGGCCGCGACGTGCTGGTAGCCGTGTCGCCGGGCCAGCTGATGACCAAAATCGTCTACGATGAGCTCACCCAGCTCATGGGTGGCGAAAAGCAGGACATTCAGGTGAAGGGTGATCCGGCCGTGATTCTGCTCTCGGGTCTGCAGGGTTCGGGCAAAACCACCTTCGCCGGCAAGCTGGCCGCCCACCTCAAAAAGCAGGGCCGTCAGGTGCTGCTCGTGGCCTGCGACGTGTACCGCCCCGCCGCCATCGATCAGCTGAAAGTGCTGGCCGAGCAAGTGGGCGTTGATATATACTCGGAGCCGGAGAACAAGAACCCGGTGGACATTTCGCGCAATGCCGTTGAGTTTGCGCGCAAAAACAACAAGAAGGTCGTCATCATTGACACCGCCGGCCGCCTGGCCGTCGATGAGCAGATGATGGCCGAAATCGAGCAGGTGAAGCGGGCCGTGAACCCCTCCGAAACGCTGTTCGTGGTGGATTCGATGACGGGCCAGGACGCCGTGAACACGGCCAAAACCTTCAACGACCGCCTCAACTTCGACGGCGTAGTACTTACCAAGCTCGACGGCGACTCGCGCGGTGGCGCGGCCCTCAGCATCCGGGCAGTGGTCGAGAAGCCCATCAAGTTCATCTCTACGGGCGAGAAGATGGAGGCCCTCGACCTGTTCTACCCCGACCGCATGGCCCAGCGTATCCTGGGCATGGGCGACGTGATTTCGCTGGTTGAACGCGCGCAGCAGCAGTTCGATGAGGAGGAAGCCAAGCGTATCAACCAGAAGATCCGCAAAAACCAGTTCAACTTCGACGACTTCCTCTCCCAGCTGGAGCAGATCAAGAAGATGGGCAACATCAAGGATCTGGTGGGTATGATTCCGGGCGTGGGCAAGGCGATGAAGGACGTGGAAATCGACGACGATGCCTTCAAGCCCATCGAGGCCATCATCAAGAGCATGACGCCCAAGGAGCGGGCCCAGCCCGAGCTGCTCAACGGCTCGCGCCGCAAGCGCTTGGCCCAGGGTTCGGGCACTGATATTCAGCAGGTAAACGCCCTGATGAAGCAGTTTGAGGACATGCGCAAGGTGATGCGCACCATGAACAAGATGAGTAGCACCAAAGGCGGTATGGCCCAGATGGCCAAAATGATGGGTATGAAAGGCCCGCTCCGCTAAACCACAGATAAGCGCAGATTTTAACGGATTCCACTGATTTTGTAGACGGACTCAAATGGCCCCGGTAGCAGTTGCTGCCGGGGCCGTTTGGCGCTATTCCCGCTCGAAGGGGTTGGCGGGCACTACCAGTAGCACCTTTTCGCGCTCGATTGCTACTTGGCCCGGCTTGGCGCCGCGGGGTTTGCGCACGTATTTTTTGGGTGTGTAGGTAACCGGGCACAGCGAATCGTTTTGACGCTTGGAGTACCAGGCGGCCAGCTGGGCAGCCCGCTCCAGCACCGGCGCGGGTACCGACTGGCCGGCCCGCTGCCGGATAACGACGTGCGAACCGGTCACGTCCTTGGCGTGCAGCCAGAGGTCGTCTTTGTGGGCGTAGCGCTGGGTCAGCAGGTCGTTGTTGACGGCGTTGCGGCCTACCAGAATCGTGAAGCCGGAATCCTCGAATACCTTGAATGGCAACTCGGCGGCGGCGGCTTTGGTAGCGGCAGCGGCATCGAGGCCATGCTGTTTTCGCCACTGCCGCAGCGCCCGCAGCTCGCCGGCGGGCAAGGCGGCCAGCTCCTCCAGCCGCTCCAGCGCCCCGAAGGCTTCGGCCTCGCGGCGGTCGGCGCGCTCGGCCAGCTCGCGGGTTTCGCGCTGCTGGTTTTTTGCTTTCCGGTACAGGTTCTGGGCCGTGCGCTGAGGCGTTTCGGCGGGCTTCAGCTTGATAGTGCGCCGCTGGCCGGGCTGGTAGAAATCCTCGACCTCCACCTCAGAGGCTCCGGCCGGAATCTGGCTCAGGTGGGCCATAATCAGGTCGGCAGTCTGGCGGTAGCCGGTGGTGTTTTCGAGGGCGTGCAGGCGGTTACGGGCATGCTGGGCGGCCGTGGCAGCGGTATCGGCGCGTTTTTCCAGTAGCTGTTGTACCTGGCGCAGCTCGGTTTCGTAGGCTTGGCGGCCCAATAGCCGCGGCACGTAGCGGCGCAGTGCCCCAATGGGGTCGTCGGCGGGTAGCTCGGCTTCTACCGCGCCCACGGGCAGCAGGCTGAGGCGGGTGCGGTTGTCGAGCCGCACGATGTAAAAGGCAGCGGGCTGCTCCAACTGGCCCACTACCTGCGCTACCAGCCCGCGCTTGGTTTCCAGCGGAGCCGGGTCGTATCCCAGGGTGCGCAGGTAGGCCCGGCCCAGGTCGCCGAGGGCGGGGTAGGCTTTGGCTGGGTCGGTTGCTGCGACTGGGGCCGGCTCGGGGCCGGGGTGAGTGGGGGCGCGCAGGCCGGCATCGGCCAGGTAGCGCGGGTGGAATAATTCGGCCGGGCTGGCAGGGTCGGCGGGGTGGAACACGGCATTGGGCCGGGTGCCGTAGAGCTTGAGCACGAGTTGCGCTCCGTCCTCAAAGTCCAGCTGCAGCACCCGGTCGTGGGGCCAGGCGGCTACGGCCGCCACCTGCTGGCCCAGCAGGCCGGGCAGCAGGTCCACCGAGTTCTGGCGGGTACGCTGGAAGCTTTCGGGCAGGGCCAGCAGCGTGCCGGCAGCGGCCAGCGTGAGCTTCAGCCAGCACTCGGCTTCGCCGTTGGTGAGGCCGATAACCAGTTCGTCGCGCTCCTGCGAAAAGCAGGCAACCACCCGGTAGCCGGCCAGTTGGCGGGTAAGGGCCGGGGCAAGCTGGCGCAGAAAGTAATAGTTGGAGGGCATAAGCGCGATGAGTTGAACAGCGGCCCCGCACCCCGACAGCGCACCGGGCCGGCCGGGGCACAAATAACGCAGGAATCAGCCGGAAAGGGCAATGCAACCATTTTCGCTAACCCAGAATCATTCGGGAAGCAGTAGCTCCATGTACTACGCTGCCCTGCCGTCATTCAACTTATCTATCCGCATGAAAAACCTCCTCTACTTACCGATGGCGTTGCTGTTACCGCTGCTGGCTGCCTGCTCAAGCAAGGATTCTGACGCCGAACCACAAGGTGTAGTTGCCGCCTTCGATCAGGATTTTACCCTGCAGTACCGCCAGTCTTCTTCCCTGCCTCAGGTGGCCTCATCGGAGCTGACGCTGCGGTTGGACGACTTGCAATTCAGCATCTGCCCGAGCAAGGCCAATTGCCTCGTCCCCGACCATGTGCAGCCGACGTTTACTATCAGTGGGCGCGACGCACAGACGCAGACCCTAAAGCTGCCTTCCTCCGGCCGGCTTGTGGTGAACAGTCAGTACCCTGACACGACCAGCGTGCGGGCCAACGGCCGGCGGTACATACTCCACTTCACGGGCTGGAACCTAGCGGCCAACAAGCAGGACAACCCCATGAAGCAGGACTTTACAATTAGCCTGCGGGTCGAGAAGCCTGAGTAGCCGTACCGTACCCGCGCTAGATCTGCTCCAGATCGGTGCGGGTCCGTTCGCTGGCGGTTTGGTCGCCGGTGTTTACGGTCGATTTAGGCTCGATCATCAGAATCCAGGTTTCGGCGGCGGAATGGGGACGATGGTCGGTGCCGCGAGGCACTACCAGCAGCTCACCGGGGTTCAGCTCGGCCGTGATGCCGTCGCGGAAGTCAATCAGCAACTGGCCCTTCACCACCATAAACAGCTCGTCTTCGGCCGCGTGGTTGTGCCAGATGAACTCGCCCTGCACCCGCGCAATTTTCAGGTGCTGATCATTCAGTTCGCCAATTACCCGCGGGTTCCAGTGGTCGGTGAACTGCGCAAACTTGTCTTCGAGGCGGATAACCTTCATTATTGAGAGAATTGAGGCGCAGGGTGATAACAGTGCTACTGGCAGCCCACCACTAGGCCGTCGTAGGCTAAGCGGATGTTTTCGGGCAGGGTAGCCTCTACATCGTAGTGGCGGCCCAGCTGGTGGCTGATGTGGGTGAGGTAGCCGCGGGCCGGAGCCAGATCTTCGAGAATAGCAACGGCCTGCTGCAGCGTGAAGTGGGAAATGTGCTGCTCGTGGCGCAGGGCATTGAGCACGATGATTTCGGAGCCGCGCATCAGCTCTATCGACTCGGGACTGAGGTAGTTGGCATCGGTGATGTAGGTGAACCCGCCCACCCGGTAGCCCAGCACCGGCAGCTTGTAGTGCAGCGCCCGGATGGGCTGAAACGGCACTCCGGCCACCTCGAAAACATCCGTTTCGCTTTCAATTGGGTATTGTGCCACCTGCGGTACGCCCGGGTATTTGTGGTCGGCAAAAATATAGGCGTACTCCTGCTGCAGCTGCGCCAGCACCCGGGGCTCGGCATGCACGGGCATGTCCTGCTGCTGCCGGAAATTATAGGCCCGGATGTCGTCGAGGCCGCCCGTGTGGTCTTTGTGCTCGTGAGTGAACACCACGGCATCGAGGTGGTCGACCTGCGCGCGCAGCACCTGCTGCCGGAAATCGGGGCCCGAGTCGATGATGATGCTTTTGCCGGCTACCTGCAGGTGCACCGATACGCGCAGGCGCTTGTCGCGGTAGTCAACTGAGCGGCAGACGCTGCAGGTGCACCCGATTACGGGTACTCCCTGCGACGTACCCGTACCCAGAAACGTGATTTGCATAGGGGAGAGGTGAGACTATGAGAGGTGAGAAGTAAAACTACATTGCTGCGGTGCAAACGTCAGAACAAAGTCTCACCTCTCACCTCCCATAGTCCTGTTTCTCCTTTAGCCTACGTATTGCTTTACTACGCGCACCAAGGCGTCGAAATCGAGCGGCTTGGGCAGGTAATCGGTTACGCCGGCCTCGCGAAACTGCTCCATCGAGTAATTGTTGGCATTGCCGGTGATGGCAATTACCGGAATTTTGGCAATGCGCGGGTCGGGGTTGCGGCGGATTTCGCGGGTGCACTCCATCCCGTCTTTCACCGGAATGTTGATGTCCATCAGCACGCAGTCGATGGGCTGGCTTTCGATTTGCCGAATGACTTCGCCTCCGTTTTTAGCAGATACAATACGGTACTGCTGCAGCTCCAGAATCTTTTTTGTGAGATTGAGGATAACGGAGCTGTCTTCGGCGATGAGAATGGTTTTGGCGTTTAGGTTTTCCATAGGGAGTAGGCAGAGAGGGAGTTGGGAATGAAAAGGGCGAGAGAAGGCAAAGGGGCCCGGCCCGTCAAGGAGCCTGTGTCAGGGCAGGGTAAACGGCTCTGAATTCTGCAAATAAAACAAGTAAAAGTTGAAAATCAGCAGGGGCGTTTTCTATATCTTGGGCGCGCAGCTTGTGCTCCAGACTCTTAACGCTTTCGGCCAGCGCCAAAATGCCTAATGTAAAGCCTGTTCCCTTGAGTTGGTGCAGGTGAGGCAGAATAGCGGTGTACTGGCCATCGGCTACCAGCAACGCCGCCTCGCTCAGTACTTGGTCGGCTTCCTGCTCGAAATCGGTGTAGAGCTGGGCCGCGAACTCACCGCCTCCCAACTGGCGTAACTGCTCCACAATGGCCATATCAATCACCACAAGTCCTGCGGCGGCTTCGGCCGGCGGTGTAGGGGTAGCAGGCTCGGCGGGCTGGGCACTGGTGGTTGTAGCAGCCGGCGCGGCGGTGGCAGCCGTGGCCACCTGGCTGAGTACGGGCGGGGCGGCGGGGCTGCTCCAGCGGCGTAGCATGGCATACAAATCCTGGCTTTTTACGGGCTTGGCAATGTAGTCGTCCATGCCTTCCTCCACGAAGCGCTTGGCGTCTTCGCGCATCGAGTAGGCCGTCATGGCTACTATTGGTGGGCAGCTAGGACCGAGGCGGCGACGGATTTCGCGCATAGCCGTCACGCCATCCATTTCCGGCATCTGAATGTCCATGAAAATCAGGTCGTAGCGGGTATCGGGCGCAATGGCCCGGCTGATGGCTTCGAAACCATCGGCGGCTACTGTTACGGTACAGCCCAGCTTGTCGAGCAGGCGCGAGGCTACTTTCTGGTTGATGGGGTTGTCGTCGACGAGCAGTATGCGCGGGTTGGTTTCAAAACGCACCACTTCCTGCGGCCGCTCGCGCGCCAGCCGGCGCTCCAGCATAATCTCCTCCTCGTTGTGGGCCACCTGGCAGCGGATGGTAAACCAGAAGGTAGAGCCCTCGCCCACGTTGGAGTACACCCCAATTTCGCCGCCCAGCATATCGGCCAGCTGCTTGCTGATGGCCAGCCCCAGCCCGGTACCCCCGAAGGCCTTGGTGGGCGTGGTATCGAGCTGGGTGAAGTTGGTGAAGAGCAGCTTCTCGTCGTCGGGCGAAATACCGATGCCCGAGTCCTGCACCGCAAAGCGCAGCTCGTACTTATCCTCAAACGTCCCTTCGTCGGCAGTATCAGCCGTGGCCTCCGCTTCGGGGGCGGCCACCATCGATACAACGATGCTGACGGTGCCCTGCGAAGTAAACTTGATAGCGTTGGAGGTGAGGTTGCTCAGAATCTGGAGCAGGCGCGTTTCGTCGGTGATGACGAAGCGCGGCGTGTTGGGCGTAAGATGGTAAGTGAACTTGAGCCGTTTCTGGTTGGCGCGGTTCGAAAACAGCGAGTAAATCTTTTCGAGCGTGTAGTGCAGGTCGATACCCGACTCGTTGAGCTGGAGCTTGCCAGCCTGGATTTTCGACAGATCCAGAATGTCGTTCAGAATGGCCAGCAGCGCATCCGACGACTTACGCAGTGTGTCTACATACTCCTCCTGCTCCTCGCTGGCCACCGTCTGGTGTAGCAGGTCAATCATGCCGATAATGCCGTTCATGGGCGTGCGCAGCTCGTGGCTCATGTTGGCCAGAAACAGCGTTTTGGCCTCCAGCGCCTGCTCTGCGGCTTCTTTGGCCAGGCGCAGGTCGTCCTGCATCTGCTTGAGGCCGGTTATGTCGCGCCCGATGCCTTCCGTGCCGTTTAGCTGGCCGCCGGCCTCATCGCCCAGCAGCCGGCGCGCGTTTACCAGCACACTCACGGCGTGGCCGTCCTTGTGGCGCATGGCTACCTCAAAGTTGCGCGCCTCGCCTAGGTCGCGCACCTGCTGCAGCAGGTTGTCGCGCTCTTGCGGATTAATATAGAAGTTGCCAATAAACTGGCCAATAACCTCTTCGGGCCGGTAACCCAGCATGTCGTATATCGAGGGGCTAAGCAGCGTGATGAGGCCCTGCGTGTCGGTGCGATAGTACACATCCTGAAACGACTCGAAAATAGCGCGGAACTTCTCCTCCTGAGCTACCAGCTCCAGCTGCGAGCGTTTCTTGTCGGTAATGTCGTGGGCAATGCCCGAAATTTCCTCGAACGAGCCATCTTCGAGGTAGATGGGGTTGAGGTAGATTTCGCGCCACGAGTCCTGGCCCTTGGCGTCGCGCAGGCGCACCTCGAAGCGTTGCGGGTGCCCCTGGAAAGCGCGGCGGTAATTGCTGATGAAGGCTTCGCGGGCCTCGGGGTCCATCAGGGCCACATCGGCCTGCCACATGTTCATGCCCAGAGACGGGTACACGCCATTGCGGCGCAGGAAATAGGCGGCGTAGTTGCGGTTGAACGAGGCCAGCCGGGCGCGCGTATCCAACGACCACATCAGGTGGGAGCCGCTCTCGAAAATGGCGTTCAGGCGGGCATTCTGCTTCTGAATCTGGACCTCGTTGCGCTTGCGCTCAATGGCCAGTGCCACCTGGTTGGAGATGAAGTGCAGAATCTCGATGTCGGAGGGTGCGTAGGCATCGGCCTTCTGGTAGTCCTGCACCGCAATTACCCCGATAATCCGCTCGCCAATACTCAGCGGCGAGCATAGCATCACCTCCGGCATCAGGCCGTAGGCCGTTACAGCCCCGTCGGACACCAGTTGCTGCAGGTCTTCGCGCAGCAGATACAGCGGCCGGCCCGTGCGGATAATATGCTCCGAAACACCCGTCGAGAAGGGCCGTGTCATCATGGCCTGCTCGCCGGGGGCATTCTGATCGACGAAATAGGCGAACTGCAGCTGGGTGCGGGCCTCGTCGCAGAGGGCGATGTAGAAGTTGTTGGTTTCAATAATCTTGCTCAGCTCGCGGTGAATGGCTCCGTAGAGGGAGAGCAGATCTTTGGAGCTGATGGCCAGGTTGGCAATGCTGTAATACACCTTCTGCAGCCGCTCGGCCTTTATCCGGTCGGTTATGTCGTGCAGAATGGCGCGGGTGCTCACCGGCTCGTTGTCCTGCCAGGAGCAGGAAATGGAGCCAATGAGATGGATGGGCTTGCCCGATTTGGTCAGGAATACGGTTTCGAGCTTGTTGACCTTCTCGCCCTTGTACAGGTTGCGCAGCTGGTAGAGCAGCTTGGCCTTGTAGTACGGATGCACCACGCTGGCCAGGGTCAGTGAGGGTAGCTCCTCATCATCGTAGCCCAGCTTCTCCTTCCAGGCCTTGTTCACGAACAGAAAGCGGTTGTCGATGCTCAGGTTCTGAATCAGGTCGTGGGCATTGTCGAGAAAGTCCTGCAGGCGGTTGCGGTTGTCGGTAAGGGCCCGCACGGCCACCTGCTTGTCGGTGATGTCGCGGCCCACAAACAGCACGCCGGTAATGGCCCCATCAATGTCGCGCTCAAATTCGGAGTGCCAGAAGAAGGTGCGCCCCCGGCCATAAATTGTCAGCAGCGAATGCTCAAAGAAATCCTGTACTTCCTGCGTTTCCAGTGCCCGCTGGAAGGCGTAGCGACGGGGTTCCTGCTCGCTGGGAGGCGCAAACAGGCCGAAATACTCCCGCCCAATGAGTGTATCAACCAGATGCCCGGTTACTTCGCAGAAGTAGGTGTTTACATCCTGAATGAAGCCCTTGCGGTCGAGTAGCAGGTAACACATGCCAGCCCGGCTGAGCACATCGCGCAGCTGGCCGCGCGAAAAGCTTTCGGTAGGCGCTTCGGTAGGTGCATCAACGATTTCTGCCGCCGGTGCATCAGGGGCGACCTGCGTCAGGTTGCGCAGGGCCAGTAGCAGCAGTGGTTCGTCCTCGGCCGTTGGTCCGGCCAGGCGGCTAACAACAGCCTGGGCCGTGAGTTGGTCGCCGCCGTGAGCCTGCTGCCCGTGCCAGTTCCACAAACACACCTCACCCGAATGAGCGCAGGCCGCCAGCAGCTCGTGCATTTCAGTTTCGGTAGTGGGACCAACTTCCGTAGAGGGCATGTCAGCTGCTGTGAAGGCCATCAGGCCGCTGTCCAGCAGCACGGTGCGGGTGGTGTTCAGCTGCTCAACGGCGCGCTGGTTGCAGTCGAGCAGGGTGCCGTGGGGGTCGTAAAGAAGCAGCGCTTCGGCCGATTGCTCGAACAGCGCCCGGTAAATATCGGGCGAAAGTGCGGCGGAGTTATTGGCGGCCGAGTTGCTCGGAGAAGGAGGCATGTGGGAGGCAGAGAATGGCAAAATGGCTTCCCCAACAAGCGGGTCCCCGAACGAAGTTCTTAAATTGGGGACAAATCCCGAATAATCCATCTTTTTGCGCCGCAAACACTGCTACCTGCTCTGCCGCCCCGTCTGGTTTTCACCGTCACGACCGACCTAAATTACGACCAGCGGATGCAGCGCATCTGTGCCTCGCTGGCTCGCGCCGGCTACGCCGTGCTGCTGGTAGGCCGGCAGGGGCCCGCTTCGCAGCCATTGGGCCCGCAGCCATACGCTCAGCACCGACTACGCTGCTTTTTTCAGCGCGGAAAAATATTCTATGTAGAATACAACCTGCGCCTGCTGCTGTTTCTGGCGGGCCAGCGGGCGGCGGCCTGGTGTGCCATCGACCTCGATACGGCCCTGCCCGTGTGGCTGCGGGCCCGGCTGGGCGGGCAACCCTTCGTGTACGATGCCCATGAGCTGTTTACCGAGGTGCCCGAAGTGGTGGCCCGGCCCCGGGTGCAGCGGTTGTGGCGCCGGATTGAAAACTTTATTGTGCCCCGCGCGGCGCTGGCTTACACCGTGGGGCCGGCGCTAGCCCGGCTGTTCGGGCAGCGCCACGGCCGGCCCTTCGCGGTGGTGCGCAACATCAGCCGCCTCAGCACCGAAACTTTGCCGCCGGCTCCCACCGCCGCGCCGGCCGGCGGGTTTATTTTGTATCAAGGCGCGCTGAATGCGGGTCGGGGCCTGGAGGAGTTGCTGGCTGCCATGCCGCAGATACATGGCCGGCTGGTGCTCTGTGGCGAGGGCGACCTCTCGCATAGCCTGCGCCGGCAGGCCGGTGAGCTGGGGTTGCTGGAGTCGGGGCAGGTGGAGTTCCGGGGCTTTGTGCGGCCCGACGAGCTGCGCGAGCTGACGCGCCACGCCACGGTGGGCGTTAACCTGCTGCGCAACGTGGGCCTGAGTTACTATTACTCGCTGGCTAACAAGTTCTTCGACTACCTGCACGCCGGCGTGCCGCAGGTAGTCATCGATTTTCCGGAGTACCGCGCCCTCAACGAGCAGTACGACGTGGCCGATTTAGTGCCCGACCTGGAACCGGCCACGCTGGCCGCCGCCCTCAACCGCCTGCTGCCCGGCGGCGACGGGGCCCGGTACCACCAGCTGGCCGAAAATGCCCGCCGTGCCCGCCCGCTGCTTAGCTGGCAGCACGAGGAGCAGGAACTGCTGCGGCTGTACGCCACGCTGCTGCCCAACGCGCAGGTAGCTGGTGCGGCCGGCGCGTAAGAGCGTGTTGGGGAATTTATTAAAACAGCGTTTCCGGCAGGCTCAGCATGACAATGCCTAAACACGCGCTAAGCCCGAATCGGCCGTAGCTTTGCGACTTCTTATGTGCTCCTATGAACCCGCCCGCCAACCCGAGTGCTTCCGCTGAACCAACGCTGCTCGTACTTACGGGCCCAACGGCCGTGGGCAAAACGGCGCTGTGTGTAGCGCTGGCCCAACGCCTGAACACCGAAATTGTGTCGGCCGATTCGCGGCAGTTTTTCCGGGAGCTGAGCATCGGTACGGCCAAGCCCACCGCGGCCGAAATGGGCGGTGTGCGGCACCACTTCATCGACTCGCACAGCATTGCCGACGAGTATAACGCCGGCCGCTTCGAGCAGGAGGCGCTGGCGCGGCTGGCCGAGCTGTTTGAGCACCACAAAACGGTTATCCTGACCGGGGGCTCGGGTTTGTACCTGCAGGCCGTAACCGAGGGTCTCGACGATTTGCCGTCCGCGCCGCCCGAAATCCGGGCCGGGCTGCACGTTGAACTGGCTGCCCACGGGCTGGAGCCGCTGGTGGCCGAGCTGGCCCGCCTCGACCCGGTAGCCCACGGCCGTATCGACTTGCAAAACCACCAGCGGGTGTTGCGGGCGCTGGAAATCTGCCGGGCCACCGGGCAGCCGTTCAGCTCGTTCCACGGCCGCAAAACGACCGAGCGGCCCTTCCGCATCATCAAAATTGCCCTCACCCGCGAACGGGAAGAACTCTACCGGCGCATTGATAAACGGATGGACCTGATGCTGGCTGCCGGACTGGAGGCCGAAGCCCGTGCGCTGTATCCGTACCGCCACCACAACGCCCTGCAGACAGTGGGCTACCAGGAGCTATTCGGTTACTTCGAAGGCCAGTACGACTACGCTGAAGCCGTGCGCCTGCTCAAGCGCAACTCGCGCCGCTACGCCAAGCGCCAGCTGGCCTGGCTCCGCCGCGACCCGCAATATCAGTGGCTGCACCCAGATGAGGTGCCGGGCTGGCTGGCTGAGAACATGGGGCAATAGCAGGCTGTCCGGCTTCTTTGCTCCGCTTTACTTCCATTGCAGGCTATTGATGTGCTGGCCGATTTTGCGGCCCTCGCGTAAGCCCACTTCATTGTCCTGGCGGGAATGAATGCCGCCCAGAAAGCGCGAGAGGGCCGATTCTTCGGCCGTTTCCCAGAACGAGTGATAGGTGCGGGCCTTGAAGTCGGTTGCCCGGGCCACGTCGCGCCCACGGCCCACGTGCGAATCGTCGGTGAAGGTGAGGTTGCCGTAGAGGCCCTCCAGCACCACGGCCGTGGCCGCTGACTGCGTGGCGTGCCCCGAGGAGTAGCCCGGAAACGGCGGCGCGGGCCAGAACGGTACCCAGCCGGGGTCGATAAAGCGGCGCACAAACGTGTAGGGCCGCTCGTTGTTGAAGGTGTATTTGCACTTCCAGCAGATGATGAAAGCATCGGCCACGGCAATGCCCGTGCGGGCAAAGGTTTCGGCCGCCTTTCCCAGGTCGGCCTGCGTGGTGGTTACCACGATGCGGGCCAGATTGTAGGAGTGGCCGGGGGGGGTGAAGGTGTCGCTCGGGTCGTCGGCCCACCACACGGCTATTTCCTTTTCCTGCTGCGTCAGGCCAATGTTTTTGGCATACACCTCCAGGTACTGCGCGTAGTACTGCGAGGTAGGCGAGGGGGAGTAGGGGAGTGGCGAGGGCATGGGCATGGCCGCATCAAGGGCCAGAAAAGTGCGGTTGCTGCCCCAGTACGGCTGCATCGGCCGGAGTCCGTTTTCGGTGGGCTGCCAGTCGCCCGGGTTGGTGGTGGGCACGTAGCCGGCCGGGAAGTTGCGCAGGTAGCCCTCGTGGCCGCCATCGGTTTTCGACCACGCAAATATGGCCTCCGCCACAGCCCGGCCATAGGCAGCCGAACGGTCGTCCGTGGCCGCGTCGGGGCCGGCATACGCGCGGGCCAGGGCATCCTCCAGCGAGTCGATGCGGGCGCGGCTGGCAGCAGGGGCGTTGGCAAACAGGTTTTTCAGGATGAGGGCCTGGGCTGCATTTGCGCACAGCGGCCAGCGGTAAGCCTGTCCGGTTTCGGGTTGGGGAAGGCTGCCAAGCTGCTGGAGCTGGCCGGCCAATGAGCGGCGCCCCGGCATACCCGCCGCCACCGACTCGTAGAGCGTGAGACCGGCGTAACCCAGCGCCCGGGCTGCAACGGGCGGCGTAAAGCCGGGGCTCTGGCGCACGAGCTGCAGCGTGAGGGTGCTCCACTTGGTAGCTACCGCCGCATCATAGCTGCTGGTTGGTGCTACGACCGGCGCAACCTCCGGTTCCGGCTGGCAGCTACTTAGTAGCGCCAGTATCAGCAGCGCCGAGCCGGTAAGTAGCCACTGCCGCAGCATGGAGCAGATTTTTGGCATACAGAGGGGCAAATCGAACATTTGTCAGGAGAAATTACCTGGATAAATATACTTTTTAAGATTGATATATTTATAAAAATTATTCAATTATTTATTTATTATGCATGCTGCTTACTTGTACATTCGGCCGTCAGCTGGCTAAAGAAGGTGTCGAAAAGAAAGTCGGAGGTGCCCCGGCTTTTCTGACGGAATCAACTGCCGTTTTCCAATAGCAGGACGTGGAGCAGGAACTACGGTGGCGGCAGAAACGGCAAAAAAAACTGCCAACACCCGGAGGTGCTGGCAGAACGTGTTGCTGATGAAGAAATGACTGAGGCAGACGCTAAGCGTTCAGGATTTCCACCATGCGCATGAAGCTCTGGTTGATGAGCTTGCGCTTGTGAATGGTATCGGCGAAGGGCGTGTACACGAGCTTGCGGTCCACGATGCCGGCCATCACATTGTGCATGCCATTCATGAGGCCTTCCACGGCCGCAATGCCAATCTGCGAAGCCAGCATCCGGTCGGCGGCCGAAGGGGCACCGCCGCGCTGAATGTGGCCGATAATGGTAACGCGGGTATCGAGCTGCGGTATTGCGGCCTTCACCTGCCGCGCTACTTCGTGGGCATTGCCCTCCTCATCGCCTTCGGCAATAACCACCAGAAACGAGGTTTTGGAACGGTTGCGGCCGTTTCTAAGCGTTGCAATCACCGCCTCAGTCGAGAGCTGGGTTTCGGGAATCATGACGATTTCGGCCCCGCCTCCGATGGCGCAGGGAATGGCAATGTAGCCCGAGTCGCGGCCCATCACCTCCACAAAAAAGCACCGGTCGTGCGAGTCGGCCGTATCCCGGATTTTGTCGATGGCCTCCAGCGCCGTATTTACGGCCGTGTCGTAGCCAATGGTGTAATCGGTGCCATACAGGTCGTTGTCGATGGTACCGGGCGCACCCACTATCGGAATGCCGAACTCCTGCTCGAAAAGCGTGGCCCCGGTAAAGGTGCCGTTGCCGCCAATGGCCACCAGCCCGTCGATACCGTGGTTAACGAGCTGGTCGAAGGCCAGCTGCCGGCCTTCGCGGGTCTGGAACGTCTGGCTGCGGGCCGATTTGAGGATGGTACCGCCTTTTTGAATCGTATTGGAAACCGAGGCCGAATCGAGCTTCACGAACTCGCCCTTCACCATGCCGCTGTAGCCGCGCATGATGCCGTACACCTCAATGCCGTGGTAAACAGCCGTGCGAACCACGGCCCGGATGCAGGCGTTCATACCGGGCGCGTCGCCTCCGCTGGTGAAAACTGCAATACGCTTCATCATACTCATCTGGCTCTTATTGTGGGCAAACCGGCCCACCGGACCGCAACCGGTAAAGGTGCGGAATTTGCGCCGAAAGTACGTTGCCTGCCCGGTTAAATGCAAACCGGCCACTAGTGGGGTTAACCGTTTTTCCGGCGGCTGCGTATCGGCTTTATTGCGTATTGGTTGTTAAAGCCCTAACTTAACTTCCGTTGCGGCCGGGTGGCCCCACTCCGGGGGCACCCGGATACCCTCGCACATCTTCGTCCTCCCTCGCCAACTACCCGCCCCATGTTCGGTTTTTTTGAAAATGAGCAGACCAGAAAGGTTAAAAGCCACTTGGTAAATCTGGCCGCACTGGCCAAGGCCGACGGGCACATCGACGAGCGGGAAATGAACTTCATTGTGGCCGTAGGCCGCAAAAGCGGTATGCGCGCCGGCGAAGTGCGCGCCCTGGTAGGCAACGCCAGCGCCCACGATATGCTCCTGCCCGACAACGATTCGGAGCGCTTCGACCAGATTTTTGACCTCGTGGATATGATGCTGGCCGACGGCGTGGTTGACGACACCGAAATGCGCTTCTGCATCGATATGGCCCAGCGGCTGGGCTTCGCCCCCAATATTGTAGCTAGTCTGGTGCGCAGCATCTCGCAGGGCGTGCGCGACGGCCTGCCCCGCGAACGAGTCAAAGCCGACGCCATGGCGCTACTGAGCAACTAAACTGCCCGTCTATTATTCTGACGCAAGAAGGAACTTAACCCACTAAAACGAACCGTTGTTACGGTCGTCTGAGTGGGTTAAGGTCCTTGCTGCGTCAGGGAGGCAGATAGGTTCTGTTTTACTCGCCCATTGCCCTAAGCAAACCAGCGCAGGCTTCGTCAATCTGCTCCAGGGTGATGGTAAGGGGCGGGGCAATGCGCAGCGAGTTGTCGCAGAACAGGAACCAGTCGGTGAGTAAATGCTGCTCCCAGAGCGCGCGGTCGATGAGGGGTTTGAGCACCTCGAACGAGTCGAACTCGACGGCCATCAGCAGTCCGCAGTTGCGCACCTCCCGGATGGACGGGTGTACTAGCAGCTCGCGGAAGCGGGCGGCTTTGGCGGCTACACCGGCCAGCAGGTTTTCTTCCTGAATAACCTGAAGCGTAGCCAGCGAGGCCGCGCACGAAACCGGGTGGCCCCCAAACGTGGTGCAATGGCCCAGAATAGGGTCGGTTTTGAAGCCTGCCATGATGGCCTGGGGCGCAATAAAGGCTCCGATGGGCATACCGCCACCCATACCTTTGGCCGTAAGCAGAATGTCGGGCTCGATACCGAACTGCTCGAAGGCCCAGAACGTGCCCGTGCGGCCAAACCCGCACTGAATCTCGTCTAGGATCAGCAGCGCGCCCACTTCGGTGCAGCGCTGGCGCAGGGCCGGCAGGTAGCCGGGAGCCGGCACGCGCACGCCCGCTTCGCCCGGCACGGTTTCTATCACCACGGCCGCTGTGTGCTCAGTTATGAGCTGCAGGTCGTCGAATTTGTTGTGGTGGATGTGGCGCACGTCGGGCAGCAGGGGCCGATAGGCGTTCTTGAAGCCCTCGGAGCCGGTGATGCTGAGGGCGCCGTGGGTGGAGCCGTGGTAGGCGTTGTGGCAGCTTACCAGCCCGGTGCGGCCGGTGTGGCGCTTGGCCAGCTTCAGGGCCCCTTCCACGGCCTCGGTGCCCGAGTTGGTGAAGTACACGTTGTCGAGGCGGGCGGGCAGCGTGGCAGTGAGGGCCTGGGCTAATAGGGCCGGCGGGGCCTGCACCACTTCGCCATACACCATCAGGTGCAGGTACTTATCGAGCTGGCCCTGAATGGCGGCCAGCACCCGCGGGTGGCGGTGGCCCACGTTGCTTACGCCGATACCGGCAATCAGGTCGAGGTAGCGGGTGCCATCGGGGGCGTACATGTACACGCCCTCGGCCCGCTCAATTTCCAGCAGCAGCGGAAAGTCGGAGGTCTGGGCCTGGTGGCGCAGGAAAAGCTGGCGAGGAGTAAGCATAGCGCAAAGGTACGGCGGCCTTCTGAGTGGTAGGTAGTGAGAAAAGGAACGTCATGCTGAGCGAAGGCGCAGCCGTAGTCGAAGCATCTCTACCGTAACACTAACCCTGACGTTAGGATTACTATGGCAGTAGAGATGCTTCTACTACGGCTGCGCCTTCGCTCAGCATGACGTTCCTTTTCCAGCCAAACTGGCTACTCGTCGGCCGGGCCCCCGGCACCGGGCCGGTTGGCTACGCGCTTGAGTACTTCGCGGGTGAACTGGCGCTCGGCCAGGAACAGGGCTGCTACCTGCCGCACACTGATAACGCGCTGGAACCGCTCGAAGTAGTCTTTTTCGAGGTCGATGTCCTGCTGGCGGAGCTTAAACGAGAGGTTGAAGTTGTCGCGTAGCTGCTGGTCGCTCAGGCCATCGGTCTGGTTGGGGCGCAGCTGGCGCAGGCGCTGGTTCAGGTCGCGGCGCTTGCCCGTGAACTCGTTGTAAACAGGCCAGAACTTCTGGGCCTGCTCGGGGGTGAGGGAAACTCTCTGGGTGATATAGGCCACACGGGCGTTTTCGAGCTGGCTCAGCCGCTCCGGCCGCTGGCCCCCGCCGCGCTGGGCAACGGCCTCGGGCAGCAGGCCGGCCGTTAGCAGGCTCAGCAGCAGCAGGGTGCGAAACAGGTAGTTCATAGGAATAGGAGGAAAGCGGAAAAACAAAAAAGTGGAGTTTACAGATAGCTCTCGTCGGCAGACTGCTCGTCGAGCAGCTCGCGCAACTCGGTGGGCGAAGCCTGCCAGTAAGTGCTGGCGGGCGTGGCACTGGCGGTGCCGGGCACCTCGGCCAAATCGACCAGGGTAATACGCTGGTCGGTGGTGAGCAGGTAGCTGAGCAGCTGTTCCTGCGGTATATAGGCCAAAGCATCGGAGTTGGCGGCCAGCGGGGCGGCCGGGGTCAGCCAGAACGCGGCCGCAAAGCCGCCCAGTATCACCGTAGAGGCCAAAGCGTTGCGCACCGGGGCCGTGAGGGCCGCCAGCCAGCCCCAGCCGGGCGCAGTGGCGGCCGGAGCGCCTTGCACCCGCTGCATCACCCGCATCGGCAGCTGCTCGAAGTAGCGCTCGGGCGGCGGGGCCAGTGTGGGCCGGGGGCGGCTGCGGCGGTGTTCATCCAGGTTGAAGGGCGTGTTCATAGTGCTTAGAGGAAGTCGCGGGCAATAGGTTTAAATCACAGCTGTTGCAGATGGTGCAGGTAGCACAGATTCGTTCAGGTATAGATGGTGCAGGTGAGTTGATAATGCGGCTGATACTGATTGATTGACAGGTTTGATTCATAGAACCTGTTTAGGAAGTGTCTGCTATTTAAATGAACGTCATGCTGAGCTTGTCGAAGCATCTCTACTGCCTCGTTGAACGCCCCACTACAAAGCAGTAGAGATGCTTCGACAAGCTCAGCATGACGTTCTAGTTGACCTCCTAAACAGCTTCATAGTTACCGGAACGAATCTGCGTTATCATTTTCATCTGCATCATCTATGATTCAATCTGCGTCATCCAACCATCTGCAACATCAGTGATTCTACTTTTTTTACGGCGTGATGATAGGAGGCTTTCAGGGCCCCCACGCTGGTGCCGGTTACTTCGGCCATCTGCTCGTAGGGCATTTCGTCGTAGTAGCGCAGGTTGAACACCAGCCGCTGCTTGTCGGGCAGCGTGAGGATGGCTTTTTGCAGCTTCAGCTCGATTTCGTCGCCGGCCAGGCTTTCGTCGGCTTCGAGTTGGACGCTGAGTTCGGCCGTAACATCGGTGAGGGGCAGCAGAAACTTGTGGCGCTTGCTTTTGAGCCAGGTCAGGCACTCGTTGGTGGCAATCCGGTAAATCCAGGTGTAAAGCGAGGCATCCTGTCGGAAACCCTCCAGATGGTTCCAGACTTTGATGAACACATCCTGAGTCAGGTCGTCGGCGTCGTCGTGGTTGATGACCATTTTGCGCACGTGCCAGTACACCTGGCGCTGGTATTTGCGCACAAGCTGGTTGAAGGCCACATTGCGAGCGGCCGGATCGTGAAACTTGGCAAGTATCTCCTGGTCTTCCAAAGGGCGCAGGCGAGCGGGTGGGTAAGGGCGGATTCGGCGGGTTAGAGGCCGCGGCGGCCGCAGGGTTTAACGGGGTGGCGCAGAAAAATGAGAAAAGCAGCGCGCCACGCTCCTGCCTACCGTTTCGTCGAGTAGGAAAAACCCACCGTAATATTCGTGTTTTCGGGCACTTTGCCTTCGCTGAACTGCGAGTCGTAGGTGTAGTTATAGGCGAAGGTGACGGCCAGGTTGTTGACGAGCTTGAGGGCGGCCGACGACACGCTGCTGAAGCGGAAGTTGCTGAATTTCTCCAGGGAAGGCTGGTAGAGCGTGGTGGAGTTGAACGTGAGGTTTTTGAAGGAGTACACTATTTTCAGGCGGGCCGAGTTGCGGGCCGTTATCACGCTGCGGCCGTCGAGGAAGTTGGTTTGCTCGCGGATGAGGAGGTTGCTTACGGCCAGCTCGCGGCCCAGCGAATCGGAATAAAGGGCCCAGCCCGGGCCGGCACCCAGCTGCACCCGCCGCGTAATGCCGCGCAGGTTGCTTTGCTCGAACCCGCCCAGCGCATACGCCCGGAAACGGCCTCGCCAGTAATAAGGAGTGGTGTTAATCAATAACTCCCGCTCCTGTAGCAGCCCGTTCTGCTTGCCATAAGCAAAGCGGCCGTTGAGCGGCAAACCGAAATGCTTGCCCCGGCTGATGGTAATGTCCTGGGTGGTGGAGAGTAGCGTCCGGTTGACGCCGCCGCTGCTGTAGGCGCCCGTCAGTTGGCCCGCGTACACAATAAGCACCGTGTCGGCTGGTGGCTGGCTTTGGGCGCGGGCGGGCAAAAGCAGCCCCAGCAACAAGGCAACTACTAGAAAGTACAGTTTGAACATAGGCGCAGAACAGCAGGAGGGAGGGCCGCCGGAGCGTGCCCTGGGGCACAGCGTAATTCAAAAGGCCGCCCACGCTCCGGCATGCAAAGGTAGGGGCCACTGCACGGAACGATTGATTGATGAAAAGAATGGGCCGGTCTGAACCGGATTGCCGCCCGCGCCAAAGCCATGGGCTTTTGCCTATCATTACTTCCCAAACTCAACCTTTCGGCGGCTGGCAGCCGCAAGCTGTTCTTGTATGACTATTCGTTTTGCGCTTTGTGCGCTGGTTTTGTGGGCAGGCGTGCTGCTGCCGGCCGGAGCCCAGATGATTCCGCCACCCATGAAACAGGCCCCGTCGGGTCCCAAGGTCGAAACTAGCGCCCCCGCCCCGTCCAGGGCCCAGGACTCGGCCCGCTCCGAAGACCTGATAACCGACACCAACGTGCTGCGCCGCATCGATTCCATGCGGCGGGCCAGTACCAGCCGCCTGGAGGAAATCCAGACGGAGCTGCTGACGCTTAAAAGCACCACGGCCGACAAGCGCCGCGAGCGGGAGCTGGTAGCCGAGCTGGGCACCCTGCGCCAGGTCGATTCGTTGCGCAAGGCCCGCTCGCGCCGTTACATCGACTCGCTGAAGGTGAATGCCAAGGGCTTCCCGGTGGCCCCGCACAACGACACGCTGTTTTACGTGTACACCAAGCTCGGGCCGTTTTCGCCCCAGGAACGGGCCCAGCTCACGGAGGAAAAAATCAAGCGCCTCGAAAAGGCCGTTTTCTTCAGTCCCGACTCGCTGCGCATTTACCCTTCGGAGCAGAGTACCGACCTGATGTACGGCGAGCAGGTGCTGCAGAGCATCAGCGAAAACGACGCGCTCTGGCACAACGTAAGCCGCGATTCGCTGGCCCGCCTGCACCGGCAGCGCATCATCACGGCCGTGCAGGAGTACAAGCAGCAGAACAGCCTGCTCAACATCGCCAAGGAAGTGGGCCTGACGCTGCTCGTGCTCATCGTGCTGTACTTCACGGTGCGCTACATTATCAAGTTTTTTAGCTGGGTGCGCCTCAAGCTGTTAGCCAAGGAAGGTACCTGGTTTAAGGGCATCAAGTTTGGCAACTACGAGTTTTTCAACGAGCAGCGCCAGCTGAGCGCCGTGCTGCTGCTGGTTACGGTGCTGAAATGGGTGGTGGTGCTGCTGGCCATTTACCTGGTGCTGCCGGTGGTGTTCAGCATCTTCCCCGGCACCCAGGATATTGCCGATACGCTGCTGGGCTACGTTTTTAACCCGCTCCGGCGCATTGCGCTGGCCTTCTGGAACTACCTGCCCAACCTGTTCACCATCATCGTAATTGTGACGGTGTTCCGCTACGTGCTCAAGGCGGTTTATTCGATCAAGGAAGAAATCCGGGCCGGCAACCTGACCATCGACGGCTTCTACCCCGACTGGGCCAACCCCACCTACCAGATTGTGCGGATACTGGTGTGGGCTTTTGCGCTGATTGTGATTTTTCCCTACCTGCCGGGTTCCGACTCGCCGGTGTTTCAGGGCGTGTCGGTGTTTCTGGGCTTTCTGCTCACGTTCGGCTCGGCCGGTTCGCTCTCCAACATCGTGGCCGGGCTGGTGCTCACCTACATGCGGGCCTACAAAATTGGCGACCGGGTAAAAATCGGCGACGTCACGGGCGACATCGTGGAGAAAACCCTGCTCGTCACCCGTATCCGCACCATCAAAAACGAGGAAATCACGATTCCCAACTCCTCGGTGATGAGCTCCTACACCACCAACTATTCCACCGTAGCACCCACGCTGGGCCTCATTATGCACACCGGCGTCACCATCGGCTACGATGTGCCCTGGCCCCAGGTGCACCAGCTGCTGCTGGCCGCCGCCGTGGATGCCGACGTGCTCACCGAGCCCGCCCCGTTCGTGCTCCAGACCAGCCTCGACGACTGGTACGTGGCCTACGAACTCAACTTCTACACCCACGCTGCCAATAAGCAGGCCGGCATCTACTCACGCATCCACCAAAACATCCAGGACCGTTTCAACGAGGCCGGCGTCGAAATCATGTCGCCCCACTACCGCGCTATGCGCGACGGCAGCCAGACCACCATCCCCGCCGGCTACCTGCCCAAGGACTACGAGGCTCCCAAGTTCCGGGTGGATAACTCGGGACCAACGCCGTAGGGGCGGGGCTTAGCAGCGCCCCTGCACCGACCGCCGCAACTTGGGTTAACTATAATATCTTCTTGCTGGTAGTCTGTTGAGCTAGCCACTCTGCCTATGCGCGGCCTCAACAAAGTAACCCTGATCGGGAATCTGGGTAAAGACCCGGAAATTAATGTGCTGGAAGGCAACGTGGCCGTGGCGAAGTTTTCGCTGGCCACGTCGGAAACTTACCGCGACAAAAGTGGCCAGCCCCACACCAGTACCGACTGGCATAGCATCGTGCTCTGGCGCGGTCTGGCCGAGCTGGCCCAGGCCTACCTGCGTCGGGGCAGCCTGGTATACGTGGAGGGCAAGCTCAAAACCCGCCACTACGACGACGCGGCCGGCGTACGCCACTACGTAACAGAGGTAATAGGGGAGCAGGTGCTGATGCTGGACAGGAAAACCGGCCCCGCCCCGCCGCGCCCCGCCCCGCCCACGCAGCCACGACGGCGGCCGTTTCGTTGCGGTTGCGGGAAGACCGGGCCGAGTTTCAAGTGTTTTTTCCCTATTCGGAGGCGGCTATCCGGGGGGGCGCTGCTGGCGGCGGGGGTGCAGTATAGCGCCGCCGCCCGGGGCTACGTGCTGCCGGCCACGCCCGAAGCCGTAGCGCCCCTGCGGCAGGCATGCCAGCAGCTGGGCGTACCGCTGCACCTGCCGGTGGTGCCCGTGTTGGCCGGCCCGCCACCGCCGCCCACGCCGCAGCAAGCCGTGCTCAACCGCTATGCCCAACATATAGTGTTGAAACGCTATAGTCCGGCCACGCTTAAAAACTACCGCACCGCATTTCAGCAGTTTTTGCTGCACCATGCCCCACGCCTGCCCCTGGACCTGACGCGCCAAGAACTTCTCGATTACCTGGCCGGGCGGGTAGCGGCCGGCATTTCGGAAGCCTACCAGAATCTGCTCATCAACGCCATTAAATTCTATTACGAGCAGGTGGAAGGGCAGCCCCGGCAATACTACGCCGTGCCCCGGCCCAAACAGCCGCTTACCAACCCCAAAGTACTGGCCCGGGAAGAGGTGCGGGCACTGCTGGCGGGCACCGAAAACCGTAAGCATCGGGCCATGCTGATGCTGGCCTACGGACTGGGCCTGCGCCTGGGCGAAGTACTGGCCCTCATGCCGCCCGACATTGACAGCAAGCGGATGGCCTTGTATGTGCGGGCAGGCAAGGGCAACAAAGACCGTGATTTGCCCTTGCCCGAGAGTTTGCTACATTTACTTCGCGAGCAATACCGGCAGTTTAGGCCCGTTACGTTTCTGTTCGAGGGCCTGCAGCCTGGCGAGCCGTACAGTGCCCGCAGCCTGCAGCTGGTGGTGAAGCAGGCGGCCCGTAACCCTGCATATGCTTCGCCACTCGTATGCCACCCATCTGCTGGAAGCCGGCACGGATATCCGTATCATTCAGGATTTACTCGGCCACAGCAGCATTAAAACCACCGAAATCTACACCCATGTTGCGCAACATAATCGTCCTGCTTCCCCACTCGACAGCTCGGGCCTGTAACGCTACTAGTTTCGCTTATATCGCTACTAGTAGACATATAAGCGAAACCCACTTGCGGGCTAAGTAGATATAAGCGAAACTCAATCACCGCTACGAGTCGCGGCAATAGGAATGTTAGTGGCAACTATAATGAAACGACACTGCATAACAATCATACTGACTTTTTTGACTTTGACTTCCGTTTTCGGACAGACGAAAATGACTTCGTGTGACTGCCCCAAAACGCAATTTGCGGGAACAAAAGCCGACACGACTTTTCATCTTTCAAACGGCAAGACAATTGTTTTGTGTGGTTATAAAAATCCTGATAGCAAAACGACAAATTTTTCTGAATTCATTCTTGCAGTTTGCGGACAAGACACAATCATTGATTTTTGGGGTGCAGTGCTGACCTGCCGACTTAAAGCAAATAAAGACACATTGCTTGTTGACCAACTTCAAAACTTACAGACTGGAAAGAATTTTAAATTTTAGGAAACAGTTTGGACAACAGAAAAAATATATTTCAGTGGACAAAAAATCATTAGAAAACGTGTAGTTAATAGAAAAATTCGAAAATACAGCATAGAAGAAATTCAAACAGTTTTAAAAACTTACGAAACTACAAAGCCTGGACTTGACGACAGTAAAATGGAAATTGCAAACAAGTTATTTATTGCTACAATTTCGGGCGACAAAAAAGCAAGACAATATTTTAAAGAATTTAAAAATAAATTTGGAACGCTTGACGGAGTATTTTCTGAAGAATACAGCGACTTGACAGCAATGTTAGAACTATGGGACACGAAAGAATAGCAGCTTGTAACAGGCGTTTGGCAAAAAAGCGGGTTCAGTGGTTAAATGAAGTTTTGTACTTCGTATCAAGTTCAGTGCTGGCAGACAGTTTAGTACTTCGAAATCCGCTTCTTCGCCAAGCGCCAAAACGTTACAGGCAATTAAAAAAAAGCGCCCGCAACTCTACGTTGCGGGCGCTTTTTGCTACTTTAAGAAGTAACTGGATATTTACCTTGCCTTCCGCTTAATTACCTTCTCCACGGCGGCCACAATGGCGGCTTCGTTGAGCTTATACTTTTCCATCAGCTGGTCGGGCGTGCCCGATTCGCCGAACGAGTCGTTTACGGCCACCATCTCCAGCGGCAGCGGCTCCTCGCGGGCCAGCAGTTGGGCGATGGAGTCGCCGAGGCCGCCGTTCATCTGGTGCTCCTCGGCCGTTACCACGCAGCGCGTTTTACGGGCCGATTCCAGAATCATCCGGGCATCGAGGGGCTTAATGGTGTGGATGTTGATGATTTCGGCGTTGATGCCTTTGTCGGCCAGCAGCTTGCCGGCCAGAATGGCCTTCCATACCAGATGGCCGGTAGCGAAGATGCTCACGTCGGCGCCCTCGTTGAGCATAACGCCCTTGCCGATTTCAAACTGCTGGTCGGCGGGGGTGAAGTTGGGCACCACCGGGCGGCCGAAGCGCAGGTACACCGGGCCCTCGTAGTCGGCAATAGCCAGCGTGGCGGCCTTGGTCTGGTTGTAGTCGCAGGGGTTGATGACAGTCATGTGGGGCAGCATCTTCATCAGCCCGATGTCTTCCAGAATCTGGTGGGTGGCGCCATCTTCGCCCAGCGTGAGGCCGGCGTGGGAGGCGCAGATTTTCACATTTTTGTCCGAGTAGGCAATGCTCTGCCGAATCTGGTCGTACACCCGGCCGGTGCTGAAGTTGGCAAACGTGCCGGTGAAGGGAATTTTGCCGCCGATGGTGAGGCCGGCCGCCAGGCCCATCATGTTGGCCTCGGCAATGCCCACCTGGAAAAACCGCTCGGGGAAGTCCTTCACGAAGGCATCCATTTTAAGCGAGCCGATGAGGTCGGCGCACAGGGCCACCACGTTGGGGTTGGTTTTGCCCAGCTCGTGCAAACCGGCACCAAAGCCGCTGCGGGTATCCTTCGATTCGGTGTAGGGAAAGTCTTTCATTAGATAGGGTGTTGGGGACTTATGGTCTGGAATTCGTTGGTTGGAAAGAATGTCGGGCTGAAGCCTATTCCGGCGTTGCGGCGGCAAGTTCTGCCTTTTCGGGTTCCGGGAGTAGGGCTAGCCGTTCGCGCCACTGCAAGCCGGTGGGCAGTTCGGCGGCGCTGAACTCCAGGTGAACGACGCGGCGGGGGCGCGTGCTGGTACTGCGCTGGGAGGCGTGCAGGGTCAGGGGCTTCATTAGCTGCAGGCCGCCCGCTGACACCGCGCACGTGATGGCCCGGCCTGTAAACTCGGGGTGCTGGTCGTTGGGGATGACGCCGTGACGGTGCGAGCCGGGCACTACCCGCAGAGCGCCGTTGGTGGCGTCACAGTCGTCGAGGTGCAGGCGCAGGGTGACAATACTCGTCAGGATTTCGGCGGGCGGCAGCACAGTAGTTTCGTCGTTTTTGCGGCTCCAGGGACCATAGCCAGGCAGGTCCTGGCGCTGGTTCACGGCCACCATTACGTCCTGGTGCCAGGCCACCAGCCAGTTGGAGCCGGCCGGCTTATCGAAGTAGATGGCCTTGACGAGGTGCGGTTCCTGCCCGGGAAACAGGTCGGTCAGTACTGCCCGTAGTCGGGGCGTCAGGAGCTGCGGCCATAACTGGGGAAGCTCCCCCAGCAAATTGCGGATGGCAAACACGTCCTGGCTGCGGCGGAAGTTAGGTGCAGCCGCGTCCGCCGATTGAATCGTGCGCAACAGGGCTGCTATTTCCGCGGGTGAGAAAATGTCGGGCAGCGTGGCGTAGCCGTCAGTACGGAGTTGGGTTGCTGCTGCCGTGGCTGCCTGACGTTCTTTTAACTGCTCACTCATCGCCCGAACAAGCTAACCGAGCTGGTTTGGCCCGAGCGGATGGTGAAGTTGCGGACGTCGGTGAAGCGGCTGCCGGTGGCGGTGGCGGTGCGGAACACGAGGCGGTAGGCGCCCGGCTGCAGCGGTAGGTTGATTTTGCTGCTGCCACCGGCGGGTAGGTCGTACACCCACGTTTGCTCGCCGTCGGAGCCGAGCTGGTAGATGCTGCCGTAGCCTTTGTAGTCGGAGATGCTGTTGAGGATGCCGGGCGCGTCGTAGGTGACGGCCGTTTCCTGGCCCTGCTTTACCGTTATGCGGCGCAGCTGCCGCGGCAGGGTCAGCAGCTCCACTTCGTAGTCGCCGGCCAGTAGCTGCTGGCGGTTGCCGAAGGGCAGGGCTACCACGGTTTCGGGGTTGCCGCGGGCGCGCACCACGGCCTGCACCCGGCCGTAGGGGTTGGGCGAGAGGTTGGGGTTTTGCAGCCGCAGCGTGCCCTGGGGTATTTTGTAGGTGAGTACGTTGGCCCGGCCCGGCTTGATGGCCAGGTTGGCTGCCCGCACCGGCGGCACCGTGTTGATGGTCAAATCGTAGCTCTGCAGCGCATCAATATCGAGGGCGTCGGGCTGGCCTTGGGCGTTGCGGTAGTGCACGTAGTTGTACTCGGGCTGGCCCGTGACGTTGTTGGTAAACGTCAGGTTCACGTCCGATTCTACCGGGCGACCCCGCTCGTCGGTCAGGTTCACGGCCACGGTAGTTTTGGCCAGCGTCTGGGCCACCACATCGTTGAGGATGGTGCGGAAGGTGCTCACGTCGGCCGCGTTGTAGTAGGTGCCCAGGCATTCCAGCTGCTTGCCAAACTCCCGCTCGGCCCCGATGCCAATCACGAAGGGCTTGAGAAAAACCCGTTTGCGCTGCAACGCCAGCGAAGTCGCGCACGGGTCGCCCTGGCACGATTCGAGGCCGTCGGTAATCAGAATCAGCACGTTGCGGCCCTGCTTGTCGGCCGGAAAATCGTTGGCCGACTGCAGGAGCGAGTAGGTGATGGGCGTGTTGCCGCGGGGCTGAATGGTTTTAAGGCGGGACTTGATGGCGGCGGCGTTTTTTGGGGCAAAGGGCACTTCGAGCCGCGAGTCTTCGCAGTTGTTCTCCTTGTTATCGTGCTGGTGGCCGTAGGCGCGCAAGGCCAGCTCCAGGTTGGGGTAGGTATTGAGCGAGTCCACCATTTTCGAGAGCAGCTGCTTGGCCACGTCCCAGCGCTGTGCACCTTCCCATGGCGCCCGCATCGAGCCCGAAGCATCGAGTAGAAACAGGATGCGGGTGGTGCGCGGCGGGGTAGGGCCGGCGTTCTGGGCACGGGCGTTGCCGGGCAGCAGCACCGCCAGCAACAACCCCAGAAACGCCAGCCACTGCCGCATGTTTGGATAAGTGATGTGAAGCAAGTATAGCACGACGTAGGGGCGGGGCTTAGCTTCGCTGTCCTTCGGTTGTCCCCGCCCGCCGTTAAACGATTAACGTTGAGTGGAATCGTGGAAACGGTGCATACGGCGGGCGGGGACAAGCCCCGCCCCTACGTCGTTCTATGTAACCGTGCTAGTAGTCCGACGCCTTTTCTACCTCCAACTGCAGCAGGGCCGTGGCCAGCTGCTCGTCGTTGGGAGCTACGCCATGCCACTTGTGCGAGCCCATCATGAAGTCGATGCCGAAGCCCATTTCGGTATCCATGAGTACCATTACCGGCACGCCCTGGCCGAGCAGGTTTTGGGCTTCCTCGATGGTGGGGAGCAGGGTTTCGAACTGGTTGCCGTCGGTTTCGAGCACGCGCCAGCCAAAGGCTTCGAACTTGGCGCGCAGGTCGCCGAGGCCGCCGATTTTGGCGGTGGGGCCGTCAATCTGCTGGCCGTTGCGGTCAACGAAGGCAATCAGGTTATCCACTTTGTGGTGGGGCGCATAAAGGGCAGCCTCCCAAATCTGGCCTTCCTGCAGCTCGCCGTCGCCCATGAGCACGAATACCGTGCTGTTGTCGCCGTTAAGCTTTTTGGCCTGGGCCGCGCCGGTAGCCACGCTCAGGCCCTGGCCCAGCGAGCCGGAAGCAATGCGGATACCGGGCAGGTGCTCGTGCGTGGCGGGGTGGCCCTGCAGCCGCGAGTTCAGCTTGCGGAACGTGGCTAACTCGCTCACCGGGAAATAGCCCGAACGAGCCAGCACCGAGTAAAATACCGGCGAAATGTGGCCGTTGGAGAGGAAGAACAAATCCTGGTTGATGCCATCCATGTCGAAGGGCTCGGGCGTGTGCTTCATCACCTTGAAATACAGCGACACCAGCAGCTCGGTGCAGCCCAGCGAGCCGCCGGGGTGGCCCGAATTCACGGCGTGCACCATGCGCACAATGTCGCGCCGGACCTGGGTGGCAATCTGCTTCAGCTCGGGAATCGACTTGGTGGTGGCGGGGGCGTGGGTTTCGGAAGTGGTAGGCTGGGCCATGCGGGGTTGGTAGGGTTGATAGGTAAGCAAAGGTACGCCTCCTGACCGGGCGGCCATATGCCGGGAGCCGGGGCCCCGGAGGGAGCAAAAGGGATGCAAAAAAGCCCCGCCGAAGTGGCAGGGCTCCTGTGAAAGCTACAGCAGCTGCGCCGCGTGGTTCTTGGTTTCGACTTTGGTGATGACCCGCTCCACTTTCCCTTCTTCATCGATCAGGAAAGTGTAGCGCATGGTGCCCATGTATTTGCGGCCGTACATCGACTTCTCCTGCCACACGCCGTAGTCCTGCACCAGCTTCTTGTCCTCATCCACGAGTAGCGGAAAAGGCAGCTCGTGTTTCTCGATGAACTTCTGGTGCGACTTGGCCGAGTCGATGCTCACGCCGAGTACCTGCACGCCGGCTGCCAGCAGCTGCTGGTAGTTGTCGCGCAGGTTGCAGGCCTGGGTGGTGCAGCCGCTGGTATCGTCTTTGGGGTAGAAGTACAGGGCGACTTTGCGGCCCCGGTAATCGGCCAGGCGGTGCGTGGTGCCATTCTGGTCGGGTGCTTCGAAGGCCGGAGCCGTTTCGCCTGCTTGAGGTACTGCCATGCCGCGAAGATAGAAGGTTGGCGGGAGATAGGGAAATCAGGAACGGCAGGAGTGCGCCCCGGCGCTACGGCTTGCTGGCAATCGGCTGCGGCGTGAACAGCATGTTTTCAACCGGGAAGCCCAGCTCGCGGCCCTTGGCCAGCAGCTGCTCGCGAACGGCCAGCGGCAGGTGCGGCATGCGGCTGAGAATCCAGAGCGTTTCGCGGTCGGGCGAGCCTACCAGCGCGTATTGGTAGCCGGTTTCATCAAGGGCCAGAATCCAATAGTCGCCGGTAAAAGGCCAGAAGAACTGGACTTTGAGTTTGGCGTTGGTTTCGTCGGTGGCCCAGGCGCTGGCCGTAGCCGTGGTGGCGGGGCCGCCGATGCTGCCCTGGTGGCAGGTGTTGCGCACGCCCACCTTGCCATCGGGGCGCACGGTGTACTCGGCCGTTACGTGCTGGCAGCCCTTTTCGAAGCGTACGGGTAGCCGGGCAATTTCGTACCACAAGCCCGCGTACTGCTTCAGGTCGACGTGAGCTACGGTGGGCAGATTCGGATGCGTTTTGCGGCGCGAGTAGGCGTAGGCGGCCACGCCGGCCGTTACCACGGCCGCGGCGGCTCCAAATAGTACCGGTTGGCGGCGTTTAAGCAGGTTGTTAGGCATAGTGAATAAGATTTGTAGGAACCTGGGTGTACGCGCACTGGGTGCGAAGGGTATAGTGCGAAGCTCTGAAGCTATTTAGAAAGTCGGCGAACGGTATCAGAATGTCATGCTGAGCTTGCCGAAGCATCTAGAAAGTCGGTGAACGGTATCAGAACGTCATGCTGAGCTTGCCGAAGCATCTCTACCTAGTTGTTGAACGACTGTAACGAAGCGGTAGAGATGCTTCGGCAAGCTCAGCATGACGTTCATTTTGACTTTCTAATTAGCTTCTCGCTACAGCACTAAGCTGATAACTGCTTCGTTGCCGGCCTGGTCGGTGAGGCGTAGGGTGGCGGGGCCGCGCAGGGGTGGGCCCAGTGTGTCGTTGCGTTCCGTGAACAGGGTGGCGTTCTTGTGCTCGTAGCGCAGCATCCGGAACTGCCCGTTCACTTCCAGGCGGTAGCTGGCCAGACCCGAAAGGTCGTCGCCTACTTTAAACACCACCCCGGCAGCCCCCTTGCTCAGCAGCCGGCCTGAGGGCGGCTTTGTGTCGGTAAGGATGCGGAATTGCCCGAAGGCGCGAATAGAGGCCGTGATGCTGGTGCTGTCGGGGCTCCACTTGCCGCCCACGTAGCCCTTGCCGCCGTTGGCCGAGATGCTGTAAATGGCCGAGCGGCGTAGGTCGGCCGGGGGCGTATCGGGCCGCAGCGTGAGGGCCAGGTTTTCGTAGAGCGGCGTGCGCGGCAGATGAACCGTCCAGAGACCCTGCTGGTAGTTGGTTTGCAGATAGAGGGTGTCGAATATGGTTTTGGGCTTGAACTCCAGACCCATGTGGGCCGTGGCAAAGCTGAACTCACGGCCGGCCGGAATCAGGGCCTCGCGCGTGAAACGCTGGGTAATACCACCGAAGCGGATAGAATCGGGCCGGCCGGCGCGCAGGTCGTAGAGGTACACGTTCTGGCTCTGGTCGGTGTAGCTGGGGCGCAATTCCAGGCGGCGGCTGCCGCGCAGCAGCGTGAGGGCCCCGGCCACGGCAGCCGTGTCGGGGTCGGCAGCCGTTACCACCAGCAGGTTGCGGCTCACGTCGTAGCGCAAAGCCGGCTTTTTCACGGCCGCCGAGCGGGTTTTGAAGTAACCTGGCGTTTCGCCCCGCAGCACCAACCGTAATGGCGTGGTATTGCCATACGAGTCGGCCAGCCGGATTTCCACGGCGTACACCTTGCCTGGCTCAATGGTCAGGCGGCCTTTGTCGGGCCCGGCTTCGTACATGCTCAGGTCATTGCCATCGTCCACGAACAGCTTCTCGAACTGCCGGCCCTGAGTGGCGCGCCACTCGTAGTCCACGTGGCGGTTTATCTGGCGCGAGCCATCCGGAAACGGCACATCATCAATGGTATGCTGGTACACCTGCTTGCCGTTTACCAGCACGGTGGCCTGCTGAATGCCGTTCTTATTCCACACCTTATCAAACCTGTCGAAGCCCTGCACGAGCAGGCCTACCGAGCCGCTGGCGGCAATGGTATCGGGCCAAGCATAGCTGCCGTCGGCCAGCGGGGCCTTGGGCACGAACACGCGCTTGCCGAAACGGCCTTCTACCCGTGCCGAAATGCCCAGCGCTTCTACTGCAAACGCCTGCACTACCGGCGGTACATGGTCCTGGATTTCGGCAAAACCACCCCACTGCAGTGGGTTCAGCTGGCTGCCGGCGGCAGTGCGCACCTCCCAGTGCACGTGCGGCCCCGCCGAGCCGCCGGTATTGCCCGAAAGGGCCACTACCTCGCCGCTCTGAACGGCAAACTGGCTGGGTTCAAAGAACAGCTCCAAATCATAGGTCTGCTTGGCGTATTGCTGGCGGCGCAACTCCTCGGCTACGGGCCCCTTAAAGCTATTCAGGTGGCCGTATACTGTCGTCAGGCCGTTGGGGTGGGTGATGTAGAGCACGTTGCCATAGCCATAGCTGCTCTGCTTGAGCCGCGACACGTAACCGTCGGCCGAGGCGTATACCGGCAAATCCACCCGGCCATCGGTCTTGATGTCGAGGCCGCCGTGGAAGTGGTTGGGCCGCAGCTCGCCCATGCTGCCCGACAAAAAGTTCTCCTGGCCGGGCTTTATGGGAAATAGAAAATAACCTTTCTCTACCGCCGGAATTCCCTCGCGGTGGCCCGGCGTGGCGGCCGTTTCGGGGGGCGTTTCGCCGGTGGCAGGGCCGGCGGGCTGCTCCAGGGCCGGGGCGGCCGGCTGCGGGCTCTGGCAGGCCGAGGGCTGCACGCCCATCAGCAGTAAAAACGGCAGCGCGAAGCTGAAATGGGCTTTTAGCGGAAAGCTGCTAGCTGTGAGCTTTTTCAAAACAGAACGTACTTGACAAAGAAAATGACTTGAGTGGCACTGAACGGCGTAGGGTGTGGGGCTTGTCCCTGCCCGCCATTGAACAGTAACGCGCGGTTCGTTCAACGGCGGGCGGGGACAAGCCCCGCACCCTACGCCGTTCAAGCGGCTTACTTAACGGCCAAGTCCAGCATTTTCTCCTCGCCGATGAAGCCCGTCAGCTGGTCGCCGATGTGTACCGGACCTACACCGCTGGGCGTGCCGGTGAAAATCAGGTCGCCCATTTTCAGGGTGATGAAGCGCGAGATGTAGCTGATGATTTTGCTGAAGTCGTGCAGCATGAGGCCCGAGTTGCCCTGCTGGCGCACTTGTCCGTTCACTTCGAGCCGGAAATCAATGTTGCCCAGGTCGGCAAAGTCGGCTACTGGTTTGAACGCTTGCGAGATAGGGGCCGAGCCGTCGAAGCCCTTGGCCAGCTCCCAAGGCAGGCCCTTGCTCTTGAGCTGGCTCTGCAGGTCGCGGGCTGTGAAGTCGATGCCCAGCCCGATGGCGTCGAAGTAGGTGGGTGCAAACTGCTCTTCGATGTTCTTGCCGTTTTTGCACACGCGCAGCACCAGCTCAATTTCGTGGTGAATGTCCTGCGAGAAATCAGGCATGAAAAACGGCTGATTGCGCTGCAGCAGGGCCGTGTCGGGCTTGGCAAAAATGACGGGCGCGCTGGGCGTTTCGTTCTGTAGTTCAGCAATATGCTCCGCGTAGTTGCGGCCGATGCACAGGATTTTCATAGGGAGAGGCTTGGAAGTTGTGGGGCATGGGGCCGGCAAAATGTTCGGACAAAACCAGCTTTCATCCAACCGCCTGCCAGGCCCGGGCCTCATCAGTATCAAAAGTAACGGTAATTAACGGGGCTCTGGTACCAAAACGAGGAGGTTTTTAGTCGCGCGGGGCCAAATGCAAACATTTTGCCGGGTTGCTGACGTATAGGACCTCAGCAGCGGCTGCGTCGGGCCCGGGCTTCCGGGCCGGCACAGGCGGCCGGTTTCTTCCCTCTCAATTCCCTTCGCGTATGTTTAAGAATATCGCCCTGGCCAGCTGCCTGTTCGTGGCAACGGCCTGCTCCACGGTTCCCATTACCGGCCGCCGCCAGCTTAGCTTGGTTTCCGACGCCGAAATGAACCAGATGGCCGCGCAGGAGTACCAGAAAGTGCTGGCCAGCAGCCAGGTAGTAAACAGTGGCGCGCAGGCCGCCATGGTCAAGCGCGTAGGCCAGCGCATCGAGCAGGCCGTGCAGCAATATTTCAGCCAGCAAAACCAGTCGCAGCAGCTCGATGGCTACGCCTGGGAGTTCAGCCTGATAAACGACAAGCAGGAAAATGCCTGGGCCATGCCCGGCGGCAAAACGGCCGTGTACACCGGCATCCTGCCCATCACGCAGGACGAAAATGGCCTGGCCGTAGTAATGGCGCACGAAATTGCCCACGCTGTAGCCAAACACGGCTCCGAGCGCATGAGCCAGCAGATGGCCGCGCAGGGTTTGGGCGGCGTTGTATCGACGGCCGTCGGACAAAATCCATCGGCTACCCAGAGCATATTTATGCAGGCCGTTGGAGCCGGCTCGCAGCTGGGGCTGCTGCGCTACGGCCGCAACCAGGAGTCGGAGGCCGACCGTTTGGGCCTCGTATTCATGGCCATGGCGGGCTACAATCCCGATGGGGCGGTGGCGTTCTGGCAGCGCATGGAGGCACGTTCCGGTGGGGCGGCCCAGCCCGAATTCCTGTCTACGCACCCTTCCAACGGCACGCGCATTGCCGATATTCAGCAGCAGCTGCCTGAGGCCCGCAAGTATTACAAACCCCGCTAACCCCACTGCTGCCAAAGCGCGCCGCAGTGGAAGCGTTGCTTCTATATGCTAGCCGACTTCCTTGGCATACCACCCACCAAACTGCTATTTTCTGTATCCTGAATGATGAATTCTTTCCTGCGTAACAGCGCTGCCGCCTGCTTGAGCGCCGCCCTACTGCTGGGTGGGCTGAGTGCCTGTGAAACCAGCAAACGCGGCTTCCCGGAGGTTAGCTCGCCCACTAACGACCCCGACGCGCTGAACCGGCGGCAGCTGGAAGCTACCAGTAAGCAGATTGCCCAGGTGGTAAACGACAAGGTAGACTACATGACGCCCAAGCAGGAGCTGGCTACCCGGTTCACCCGGCAGTTCGGCGACGGCACGTCCATCAACAAAACCATCATCCGTAAGGTCCAGGAAACGCCCAAAGACAAAGCCATCTACTACCTCGTGGGCCTGGGCCTGCGCGACGGCATGTTCCGGGCCATGGCTATTCCGCTGCTGACTTCGTCTAACAACAGCCTATACCTGAGCTCCAACGCACCGCGTTACATTCTCACCAGCGTGGGCTGCACGTTCTGCTACTTTAATTTCGAGAGCAATGAAATCGTGGGTACCTCGTGCGAGGAAAATACCGGCGGCAGCCGCTGCGACCTGACGGTGGAAAACAACAATGCCTTTTTCGCCCGCTAGCTATGCTTAGCCGCAAATGGCTCCTGCGCCTCTCGCTCACGGCCCTGGCCCTGCTAGTCACCACCGACCGGCGGCGGCCGGCCGGGCCCACGCCGCCACCGCCAAAGCCCACGCCGCCGGAGCCGGAAACCGAGCCCGACAAGCTTAATTGAAACTGCCGCGCCGCTTATGAGTTTGGTTGCGCTTGACCTATTGCAAAACAGCGCCGGCCGGTTGGTCGGCGCTGTTTTTTTGGTGGAGCTTGTAGATGACGGAACGAGCTGTGGATTGAATTGGCTTGACAGGTAGCCCAGTAGATTAGGTTCTGTACCAGTGCCACTCTGTTTCACTGCTGGCCGCAGCGCCGAAAACCTCACGTATCATTTCCCGCCGCGAAAACACGTAACGGCACGGTTTTCCCGTATTTTGCCACCTAAAGCCTGCTATCCTATGAAAATCTTCAAATCTGCCGACCTGATTCGTAAAAGCAAGTACATCAGCCGCGACCTGAGTTGGCTGCGCTTTAACTATCGGGTGCTCGACCAGGCTCGTGACACCAGTCGCTCGCTGTTCGACAGGCTGCGCTTTATGGCCATTACCAGCAGCAACCTCGACGAGTTCTTTATGATTCGGGTGGGCTCGCTCTATAACTATATCGACTACGGTAAGGAGCGGGTGGACTACTCCGGCCTGCGCGAAATGCCCTTTCGGCGCAAGCTGCTCGATTTTGCCCATCGGTTCGTCAACGACCAGTCGATGACCTATGTGAACGATTTGAAGCCGCAGTTTGAGAAGAACGGCTTCAACGTGCTGGCCCTTAGTGAGCTGACGGAGGTGGAGTTGAAGAAGGCCGACGGCTACTTCAAGAACACCGTGTTTCCGCTGCTCACGCCCATGGTGTACGATTCGTACCACGGCTTCCCGCTGATGATGAACCAGATGCTCATCTTCGGGGTCGTCACGCGCACGGGCTCCGGCGACATTGAGATGGAGAAGGGGCAGGAGCGGCTTACGTTCGTGCAGATTCCGCAGAACCTGTCGCGCTTTTTCGAGCTCACGCGGCGCGACAAAGTACTATTTGTGCCCATCGAGGAAATCGTGCGGGCCAACCTGCCCAAGCTGTTCCGAAACGTGGAAATTCTGTCGGCCGACATGTTCCGGATTACCCGCAACGGGGATTTCACGCTGGAAGAGTCGGACGATATTGATGCCAACTTCATCAAGGAGATTCAGTCGGGCCTGAAAACCCGCAAGAAGGGCCGCGTGGTGCGCCTGGAGGTAGAACCCGACGCGGCCGCTTTCCTGATGCAGGTGCTGCGCGAGCGGTGGAATATCGACAACGGCAATGTGTTCGTTATCAACTCGATGATCGACATGCGCGGCCTGCTGCAGATTCTCAAGCACCCCAACTTCCGGGGCAAGGGCTTCAAGCAGCCGGCATCAGTGCCGCCCATCACGCTGCCCGAAACGGTGGAGGAAAACCTGTTCGACTACCTCAAGCACCAAGATGTGCTGCTGCACCACCCCTACAACAGCATCGACCCGGTGGTGCGGCTGCTGGAGCAGGCGGCCGAAGACCCGCACGTGCTGGGCATCAAGCAAACCATTTACCGCCTCGCCGACGACTCGCGGGTAACGGCGGCGCTACTGAAGGCGGCCGAGAACGGCAAGCACGTATCGGTGCTGTTCGAGGTGAAGGCCCGCTTTGATGAGGAGCGCAATATCCGGGAGGGGGCGCGGCTCGAAAAGGCCGGCTGCTTCGTGATTTACGGGGTCAGCAAGTTCAAGACCCACACCAAGATGCTCATGATTATCCGCCGTGAAGGCGAGAAAGTGACGCGCTACGTGCACCTGGGCACCGGTAACTACAACGAGCAAACCTCGCGCATCTATACCGATGTAAGCCTGCTGACGACCGACGAAGTATATGGCCACGATGTGTCGGAATTCTTCAACGTGATAACCGGCCACAGTCAGCCCGACGAGTACGAATACCTGATTACGGCCCCCAAAGACATGCGCCAGCAGCTGGTGTGCCTGATTCGGGAGGAAGTGAAGAACGCCAAGAAGGGCCTGCCCAGCGGTATCGTGATGAAGATGAATTCGCTGGAAGACAAGGAGATGATTGACGAGTTCTACAAGGCCAGCAAGGCCGGTGTGCCCATCCGGTTTATCGTGCGGGGCATTTGCTGCCTGCGGCCGGGCCGGGCGGGCCTAAGCGAGAACATTGAGGTGCGCAGCATTGTGGGCGACTACCTGGAGCACGCCCGGCTGTTCTATTTCCATCAGGCCGGCAAGCCCCGCCTGTATGCCGGCTCCGCCGACATGATGGTGCGCTCCTTCGAGCGGCGGCTGGAGGCGCTGTTTCTGCTGGCCAACCCCCAGATCAAGCGCGAGGCCATCAACATCCTCTACTACAACCTGCTCGACAACCAGAATACCTACGTGATGCGCGAAGATGGCGCCTACGTGCGCCGCACGCCGCAGGAAGACGAGCCCATTTCCAACCTGCATAAGGAGTTTTACAGCCGTAGCTTCACCATTATGCCTGAGGAGGCACTCTATGACGACTGGCTTTCGGTAGCCAACATCCGGGCCTCTTCCGAAGATGCCAACGCTCAACCCAAGGAGGCGGTAGTCGTTATCACCTCCGAAATGCTGCCGCCCGCGTCCGGCGGAACTGAGCCCGAAACGGTGCTTCCCCAGAAGGAGGTTCCGATGAGTGACAACGTCGACTACGATGCCCAGGAAGAAGCCGATCTGGCGTAGGGTGAAATGGTGATAAATGGAACTGTCATTCTGAGCGAAGGCGCAGCCGTAGTCGAAGAATGACAGTTCCATTTATCACTCCGTTTCGGTAGGCCGACTCTGGATAGTGGTGGTGGGGCCGCCGGGGCGGTGGTCGTCGTGGGCGCGAAACTCCTCGAAGTGCTCCTCAAACAGCGTCTGCAGCATGCCGTCTTTGAGGCCGATGTCGGGCACGAACATGTGCTGGGCGTCGGCCCACTCCATGGCCGACAGGTAGATGTGGCCGGCCGGTACGATAACGTCGGCGCGGTCGGGGTTGAGCAGCGCCACGTTCACGCGCTCGTCCATGCTCATGTTGGTGATGCGCTCCAGCAATTCGGCAATGCGCTGGCGGGTTACCGGCTTGTCGAGGCCAGTGCCGGCCTGAGCCATGCTGTAAATCTTGTTGATGTTACCGCCCGTGCCGATGGCCCGCGTAACGTGGAAGCGGCGGGCATTTTCGCTTACCCAATCTTCCATGCGCTGCCAGGTTTCGCGCATGGCCTCGGTGCTCAGTCCGGCCTCCTCCTGCTGCATGCGCCGGATGCTGCCCACCTCAAACGACTGCGAAGCCACTTTGCGGCGGTTGTAGTAAATGTTGAACTCGGTGCTGCCTCCGCCCACATCAATGTGCAGGTAGTGCTTGTTGTCTTCGAGTAAGTGCTCGATTACGCGGTTGATGTATAGAGCTTCGGCCTGGCCGTCAATCACGTTCACCAACATACCCAGCTCCCGCTCGATGCGGGCGGCCACTTCGGGGCCGTTGCTGGCGGTGCGCATGGCCGAGGTAGCGCAGATAAGGTAGTGGTTGGGGGCCACATCGTGCACTTCCATCAGCAGGCGCAGCGCGTGCAGAAACTTGATGAACTTGGCCTGCTTGGCCTCCGAAATCCGGCCGGTGGCAAACACATCTTCGCCCAGCCGCAGGGGGTAGCGAATGTACTCGACCCGCTTCAGCCGGTACCGGTCTTCGTGGTGCAGCACGGCCGAAATCTGGCAGCGCACGGCGTTCGACCCAATATCAATGGCGGCTAACTTGAGGAGAGGAAAGTGCATGGGCAAATATAGAGTGATTCTGAGCTGTTGCGAGTGGGTGGTTGTCGGTTATTAACAATTGAACTGTCATTCTGAGCGGAGCGAAGAATCTCGCGTGTAATGGTAATTCCTGACAACAGAGTTACCATTACACGCGAGATTCTTCGCTCCGCTCAGAATGACAGTCGTTTACTGACAACCACCCACTCGCAACACGCCACTCATTACTTATCTATCCGGAAGCCCAAGCCGAACTGGAGCAGGTTGTTTTCCACCGATTTCTGGTAGGAAACTGAGAAGGCGAACTGATCGGATACGGGAGCCAGGTACACGCCCGCGCCGTAGCCCTGGTGCCAGCCGCCGGGCGAAGCACCGTTCAGGTACACCCGGCCGCGGTCGTAGAAACCGAAGGCGCCGTAGGAGAAGGGCAGGAAACCGTTTTTGCTCCGGCCCAGCGCCAGACGCAGCTCGGTGTTGAGGTAAAGACTGGCGTCGCCGCTGAAACGGTTGCGGTAATAGCCGCGCATCCCTTCGCGCAGGCCTAGGCTGGTGAACTTGTAGAACGGGATGTCGTCGTTGTTGCCGTAGTTTCTGGCGCCGCCGCCCTTTACTACCAGCGTTACCGGAATGAGTAGCCGGGCTGTGCCGTAGTATTGCGCAAAGCCCTGCGTGAGCCCGAAATTGCCTTGCTTGCCGTTGAGCTGATGATAGGAATCGTGCTGCACCAATAGGCGTACCCCGCGCTGGGCGAAGTTGGGCCGGTCGCGCAAATCCAGGTCAAGTAGCGCATTCAGGCCCACCAGGCGCTGAAAGCTGGTGTTGATGATGGGGTCGGAAACGGGGGCATCGGGGCGGAACGGATACGTGCCCAGGTAGCTGTCGGCGGCAAAATCGTTGTTGTAATACTCGTAGCTGGGACCCACGCGCAGCACACTCCGCTGGAAGAAGGTGCGCTCCAGAAAGCCGTTGAGGATTATTCCTTTGTAGCGGGCCCGGTAAAAATCGTCGTCGTAGCGGTCCTGGTCGAGGCCGGTATTGTTGCCCAGGCCGAAGAAGTTGTAGAACGGGAAGTAGCTGCCGTAGCTGAACGATGCCCCGGCATCGACCTTGCCGATGGCGTAGCGGTGGCGCGTGCTGGCCGTGAACTGGCGCTGGCCGCCGGTGCTGCCTTCCAGCAGGAAATCGTAGCGGTTTTTATAGCCGGGCTTGCGAAATCCCTGGCGCAGCAGCGAGATGCCCGCGCTGGCCGCAAAGCCGTCGTTGCGGTTGTAACCCAGCCCAATAGTGGGCCGGTACGAGTCGAATTCGAACTGCTCCCGGTCGTAGGCATTCACACCGGGTTTGGTCGAGGTGCGGTTGTCGGCCTCGGCGCTTAGCTGCAGGTCGGTATCGGGCACATCGTACACTTTAGTAAGCGTCCGCAGGCCGCGCACCCGCGAGTCGTCGGCTATCCGGTCTTTGCCCGACCCGCCGACAATGCGCACCAGAATGCTGTTTTTGGCCTCGCCGGTTACCGTAAATATGTCGCGGCCGTCGAGTCCGTACAGGCTGATTTCCTCGGTTTCCTTGGGCTGAAACGTCCGGTCGAACAGGGCCGGGCCGTTGGGCTCGTCGCCCTCACTGGCGCGGTCGAACAGCTGCACCCGCACCGTGCCATCGGCCAGGCGGTTCACCAGGAATACCTCGCCCTTGTTGGAGCCCACCACATCCACGCGTTGGGCCAGCAGCAGGTAGTAGCGGTCCAGGGCCGCGGGCAGCTGCTGAATGCGGGCCTTAAGCTTGCGGTTGATGTTGTCGGCCGATAGGTTTTTCAGCTCGGGCGGCAGTGTGGCTGTGGCCTCATCAATGGCGGCCGGCGTGATGCTGGCCTGCAGATACTGCGCAATTCCCTGCCACTGCTGGCGGTTCAGGCTTTGCAGCAGGAACCGGTCGAGGTGGCGGGCGGGCCAGTTCAGGCTCTTCATGTCGCCAAACTCGGCCTGAAAATCCTCGATGCTGGGCAGCGCCCATTCCCGGTTGGCCAGGTAGCTCAGCTTGCCGTTCCAGAGGGTAAACGCCTGGTCCCGGTCGCGCGGAATAGGTTTGTAGAGGGCTTTTTTACCATCTTCGTAAGCCGCCCACTTCCAGTTGTCCTCGTGCTTGCCGAAGTCGGCCACCAGCATGTCAAAAGCCCGGGCCCGGCCCAGCGCCAGGGCATCTACGCGGTTGTCGTTGTCTTTATACAGCTGCCGGAAGAAGCTGAACGAGCGGCGGATATTGTCGGCGCCTGCGAAGCCCGGCAGATTGGGCTTCGGGTCCTCGGGCCGGTCTTCGAGCGTGCCCAGCAGGCCGGCATAGTCGGCGCGGTAAGGGCCGAGCTGCTGGTTGTCGGGCAGCACAAACAGCCGGGGCCGGGCGTGCAGAATGTCGGTTTTATCGAGCAGCGAGCTGATAACCAGCGCCGAGTAGGGATGGGCCGTGGGCGTGATGTCGCGCAGCACGTCGGCGGCAAACGAGCGGCGCAGCTCGGGCGGCAGAATCTTGGTTACGTCCTTGTCAACCGACCGGAAAACGTACTCCGACGAGTCGGCGGCAATCAGCTTGAGCGAAGTCGTCTGGCGTCCGCCGCCCCGCCCAAAGGGCCGCAGTCCGCCCAGTTCGGTGCCCAGGTTGAGCGTGCGCACCTGCACGGGCTGGGTCCAGGAGGTGCGGTAGCCCGGCCCCAGCCAGAACCGCGACGAGCGGGTGCCAGCGTACTGTGCCCCGGCCGGCAGCGTCTGCACGGCCACAAACGGCCCATCGGGCTTCACGTCGGCTACCCCCTTCGGGGCCGAGGGGCACTCCGGAATAAAGCTGTTCACGGGTACGCCTGGCAGGCGTGGCTCCTGGCAGGCGCTCTGGAACAGCGTGCTCGCGTAGGCTTCGCGCACAGGGCTGGCATCCACTTTATCGTCGTAGGCTGCGGATGTCGGACGGCCCCCGGTCTTTTCAACGTCTTTATCAAACGTGAAAAAGGTGGTTTTCACGGTGCCGTCGGTGTAGTAGTCAAGCTCCGAGAAACCCTGCTTGGCCGCATTGAACGCGGAGCTGGCGTTGCCGGCCACGTACCGGGCTTCGGCAAACGAACCCGCCACCAGGTGGTAGCTGCCCTGCTGCGACGTGAGCTGGAGGCTGTAGTCGTGGGCGGCGGCATACACCGCGCCGGGGTGGTCGCGCAGGGTGTTGAGTACTTCGCGCTGGAACTGCTGGTAGCCCGGGTTGGCCAAGTCGCGGGGGGTGCCCACGTTCTGGCGGTAGGCCGCATTAAGGGCGCCAACTACCGGGGGCCACAGGTAGCGGCCCAGCGGCAGGTGCCCGCCATACTCGCCGTTGCTGACGACCGGCTGGTGGCCTACCAGTAGCACGTTGCGGCCCTTGGTATCGTCGAGTACATCCTGGAGCTGTTCGCGAAACTCTTCCTGGGTCAGCGTCGAGCAGTCGGTATCGGGGGCTTCGGGCTTGCCATAGGGATGGGTGAACCAAGGCGAGTTGAGAGCCACCAGCCGCACCAGTGGCGCTATGTCTACGATATAGGGGCCGGGGCAGCCGTTTTCGGGAATGAAGGTATGCTTGCCGTTGTGCTCCTCGATATACTTTTCGAGCCGCCGCACCCGCTTCAGGCCATCGGGGCCGGAGTCAGCCCAGTCCTTATCACCAGGTACAAAGTAGATTTTACCATTGGGCAAGCCTTGCACCAGGGCCAGCAGGGCATCGATGCGCGCCGTCTGGCCGGTGTGGCTGGAGTCCTGCTTATTGCCCAGGCCTTCCTGGCTCACCATATCGCCCAGGTGCACAACCGTAAACGGGCCGGTTTGCTGCTCCAGCACCCGGCGCAGGGCGTTGAGGTGGCGGGCGGGCAGGTTGGGCCCGGCCGTGTTGCCCAGCAGAAAGACCTTGTGGGCCGGCGGCGTTTGGGCGAAAACCGACAACGAAGCTGTCAGGCTCAGGCCCGTTAGCAGTGTACGGGCGTAACGAACTACCATAGAAGGAAGGGTATAAGGATTTCTTCTACGTACCGGCCCGGATTCCGATTTAATCCGGCTTTAGTTTCTATTACCTACACGCTTCAGGCCACTCGCAGCCTGCGCAATACGGCCGCTTGTACCAGCAGTAGCAGTGCGCACGGCAGCAGTACCCATTTCACCTCGCTTCGCAGCACCCGGGCACCCCATTCGCCCAGGAAATTTTTTATACCAATGGGCGAAACGGCAATCGGCCGGAACCCGAAGAAGTGCCGCTCGGCATCAAAAGGGCTTAAAAAGGCCACACCCAATCCACCAGTAGTCATGGCATCGAGCACGCCGTGCGAGGCGGTAGCCAGAAACAGCAACGCCCACAGCCGCCCACGCGGCGGCGCGCCGGCCCTGCCGCCTACTAATACTACCACCACGCTGGCCACTACTACAGCCGCTACCAGCGAGTGGCTCAGGCCCCGATGGCCCCACAGGCTGTCGTAGGCAATGTGCAGCTTGAAACCGACTACATCGGCGTCGGGCAGAAAGGCGCAGGCGGCGGCCAGCAGCCACCAGGGCCAATAGCGCCGCTCTGGCAGCAGCAGCTTGGCCAACGTGGTACCCAACACGCAGTGCCCTACGATAGAAGCCATAGAAACAAGGGAGGGGAGAAGTAGCAGGAGTTACCGGTAGGCAGCCCGAAACTACTCAATCAGCAGCTTTTGGGTAGCAGTACCTTCGGCGGTAGGCAGCGTAACCAGGTAAAGGCCGGGGGAGGCCGGCAAGGCCAGCTCGGTAAGGCGGGAGGCCAGCGGCTGCCGGCTCACCAACTGCCCCAGCATGGTACGAATAACCGCTTCGGCTCCGGCCACGGGCTGGCTGGCCAGCGTGAGAGTAGCGCGGCGCTGGGCCGGGTTGGGGGCCAGCGTGAAGGCTGCTGGCTGGCGTGCGCTGGTAAGAGCCGTAACGGTTTTGCCCACCGTGAATTCGTGCTTAACTACCGTGCCTTCGTAGGCTACTTCGAACCGCCAGCTACCGGGTACGGCCGTTGTCGGCATTTTGAGCGGCCAGTACCAATATGAGGAGGCGAAGTGTGCCGCTGTCGAACTATGATTCCACTTCGCAAAGACCGTATTATCGGGCCGGTAAACGGTATAGGCGCTGGCTTGCCCCTGGCGCTGGTCGTGGTAATAGGCCGCGAAATAGGCGGTTTCGCCTACCATCAGGTTGTCGCTGAGATTGGTTTGGTCGGGTTTCGGGCAGGCTTCAAATACCGGCGCCTGCTGATGCGTGAGGACGGCATTGACGGTTGGCTCGTAATAGGGCTTTTGCGCCGCCCAGGAGCTGGTTGCCGCGCCGCATGGGCCCGCATACGGGTCCACAACCTTGCCCTGCGCATCGTGCAGTTCGAAGTGCAGGTGCGGGCCCGTAGAGCTGCCCGAACTACCCACCGTGCCCAGTACTTCGCCCGCCGCAACGGTTGCGCCGAGCTGCTTGCCGGTTACCGAACCTGTTTTCATGTGCCCGTACCAGGTCACCGACCCATCGGTATGGCGCAGATACACCGCGTTCCAGTTGGCATTGGACAGAACGCAGTTGAGGTCGAAGTTGCCGTCGAAGCGGCCGATGATAACGCCGGGAGCAGCCGCTGTAATCTGGGCCTGTCCGCTGTCCATCATATTTTGGTCGAAGGGCCAGAGGAAAATGTCGGTGCCGGCGTGGTTGTAGTTGCCCGTGTCGTAGGTGCGGGTATTGCAGTCCCAATCCTGGAGTTTCCCAATTATCGGGTTGTGGTCGACAAAGTTGGAAACCCCGTAAATGCTGTTGTATTTGAAGCCAGCGGCCTGGCGTAATGGCCAATCGAGCAGAACAGTAGCCTCCGGCCGGGCTGGCTCAGCAGGCAAAAGTCCCTGACCGACAAGCTGCCGCACGTTTCGGGCCAGCATACTATCGATTACAACTCTTTGCTCACCCGAGAGGCAAATACCGACCGGCGGCGAATAGCCACCCCCACCTGCCGGAATGCTGCTCTGACCCAGAGCCGAGCCCATGCCTAAGCTGGCCACTAAAGAGAGGAGTAAATGCTTCTGCACAGCCCGGGTAGTTAAGTTGATGTGTATGCTGATTTGAGTAAAACTTACCCTAATGAGGGCCGCGAGCTTATTTTCGATGTCCTGCGGTTCGCGCTACAGTTGCAGTGCGTAAGGTTGACTCATGATACTAAATTACATATAATTTATATTATATATTAACTTTTCAACTGTCTCTACTCGGGCCGATGCGAGTCAGACGTGGCCCCATGGCTACTCGTCTGCCAACTCCTGCCGCAGCAGCCGGGCCACATGGGGCAAACCGGTGGTGGCTGGCTCGGTGATGAAGTGCAGCCGCGGCCGGGAGGCTATCGGGGGGCGGCCAGGGTCGATGACGTAGATAGGCGCGTTACGAGGCACGTAATCGAGCAGGCCGGCCGCCGGATATACCTGTAGTGAAGTGCCCGCCACCAGCAGCACGTCGGCGGTTTCTACTTCTTCCATGGCTACCTCCATCATGGGCACCGCCTCGCCAAACCACACAATATTGGGCCGTAACTGGTAGCCCTTCGCGCAGTTCTCGCCCAGCTCAATCCGGTCGCTGCTCATGGGGTACACCAGTTCCTCATGGCGCGAGCTGCGGCTCTCGAACAGCTTGCCGTGCAGGTGCAACACCTTGGTTGAGCCGGCCCGCTCGTGCAAATCGTCCACGTTCTGGGTAATCACTACCACCTCAAACTGGTCTTCCAGCCCGGCCAGGGCTAGGTGGCCGGCGTTGGGTTGGGCGACGCGGGCGGCGGCCCGGCGCTGGTTGTAAAAGTCGAGCACCAAAGCCGGGTTTTTGGCCCAGCCTTCGGGCGTGGCTACGTCCTCGATGCGGTGGCCCTCCCAGAGGCCATCGGAGCCCCGGAACGTGGCCAATCCGCTTTCCGCCGATATGCCGGCACCAGTTAAGGCTACAATCTTCTTCATAATGCGTGATGATGGAGTGGGGGGTGTGATGCCGGTATTGATTGGTTGGTCTACTCAAACCGGCCCAGCTCGGTTTTTCTGAACGTCCATTCCGGCGTGCCTACGCGCTCCTGCTGCGGGTCGAGGTAGAACCAGGCACCCAAGCCGGTTTCGTCCCAGAGGTTGGTAAGTACGTGCATCTGCTGGGCGGGCATGTAGCTCTGGGCCAGCAGCACCAGCCGGCGCCCCGTGGCGGGCTGCTCGGCCACATCGAGCACCAGCACGGCGTGGCCCGGCGAGCCACCCCGGATGAGCACGTCGCCGGCCTGTACCTGGGCGAGGGGTGTGGGCTGCAGCTCCTTGCTCAGCGAAAGGGTACCGGCATAGGTGAAAATCTGGTCGAGGTAGCGGCGAAAGTTGGCGTGGCTGGGTGCTTCGGCCGGCCGGGCGGTGGGCAGCACGTCGTCGCCCTTCACCGTAAAGCCCCGGCCCGAGTACCAATCCTGGAAGCCGATGTCGTCGCCGCTGGTGAGGTGGAAGTGTACCTGATCGGGGTTCTGGCTGAACAGGTACTCGGCCCGCAGCCGGATAACGGCATCGGCACACTGCTGCAGGTCGCGCTGGCCCACATCAAGGTCGAGCACGGCGGCATGCACATCCTGGCGGTCTTTGGGCTGGCCATTGTAGAGCTTCACCGGCGTGCCGGCCGGCAGCAGCGGCAGGTACCGCAGCCAATGCCCAAACGAGCCCTCCGCTGCCGCCATCCGTTGGTAGCCGGCGGGCGGTGCAAACCGGGCGGCCACCGTCTGGCTGGGCTGGTAGCGGCCCGCCGGCAGCCAGGCGTACACCTTGGGGGCAGGGGGGGCGGGCAGCGGCGGCCCGGGCCCCTCCATCGTGGCATCAGCACTGTTTTCGGGAAGCGCACCGGCCGCCGATTCGGAGCTGGGCCCGGTACAGTTCAGCAGCAAGGGCAGCAAGAGTAAACAGCTTTTTCGCATTTAAAGTAGCCTCAGGAATAGTAGACCTGAACGCGAATGCAGGTTAGTTATTTGCTGCTTCAACCACAAAAAAAGCTCCGGCCAGTTACGGCCGGAGCTTTGCAAAAGTGCGGTTTGGCACAAATTGCTGACACCAGTAAAGGTGGTTCAGAACTCAGGCTATTCCGCTTTCTTGGCTGTGGGCTTCTTCGCCGCTGGTTTTTTAGCGGCCGTGGTGCCAGTGGCTTTCTTGGCCGGAGCTTTCTTCTTGGCAGCTGGTTTTTTAGCCGCCGCTTTTTTCTTGGCCGGCGTGTCGGTTTTTTCTTCGGCGGCAGGGGCCGCTTTCTTGGCGAAGCGGCCGCCGCGAGCGGGCTTGTCAGGCGTGGCCTCGGCCAGCTCCAGGCAGCGTTCCAGCGTCAGCTCCGTGGGCTCCTCGCCCTTCGGAATCTTCACGTTCTTCTTGCCCGCCACAATGTAAGGTCCGAAACGACCATTGAGCACCTGAATGTCAGGGTTTTCGGGGAAGGCCTTGATGAGCCGCTCGGCATCGGCCTTGCGCTTGGCCTCAATCAACTCCACGCCCTCGTCGCCCGTAATAGTGTGCGGATCCTGGTCTTTGCGTAGCGAGTAGAACTTGCTGTCGTGGCGGATATAAGGGCCAAAGCGGCCGAGGGCAGCCGTCATGCTCTTCTCCTCGAACTCGCCCACCACCCGCGGCAGCTTAAACAAGTCGAGGGCTTCTTCAATGGTCAGGCTCTCGATAAACTGGCCTTTACGCAGGCTGGCGTACACCGGCTTCTCATCTTCGGGGGCGCCTTCGAGCGGCTCAATCTGCACGTAGGGGCCGTAGCGGCCGAGGCGGGCAGTCAGCTTCTGGCCCGTTTCGGGGTGTAGGCCGATTTCACGGGTGCTGCCCAGCGTGCTGCGCTCAATCTCCTCGCCCAGCTCCACGGTTTTGTGGAATGGCGTGTAGAAGCCGCTCAGCATGTCGGTCCAGTTGTCGAGGCCGTCAGCAATACGGTCAAACTCGTCCTCCACCTTGGCCGTGAACTGGAAATCGACAATGGCGGGAAAGTGCTCTACCAGAAAGTCGGTGACCACCATGGCCACATCGGTCGGGAACAGCTTGGCCTTATCGGCGCCGTAAGTTTCGGTCTTGAGCTCCGTCTTTACCTGCGGGCCTTCCAGCGTGAGCACGTGGAACTTGCGTTCCTTGCCCTCCCGAGAGTCCTTTTCCACGTAGCCGCGCTTCTGAATGGTGCTGATGGTAGGCGCATAGGTCGAAGGCCGGCCGATGCCCATTTCCTCCAGCTTTTTTACCAACGAGGCCTCCGTGAAGCGGGCCGCCGGCGAGGCGTACCGCTCGGTAGCCGTAAACTGCTGCAAAGGCAGCTGCTGGCCCACACTCAGGGGTGGCAACCCGCGCGAAAACGACGATTCGGCCGGCTCGTCGCTGTCCTGCTCGTCGTCCTTGCTCTCGGTGTAAGCCTTCAAGAAGCCCTCGAAGGTGATAACCTCGCCGCTGGCCGTGAGCGTAACGCCCGGCTGGGTGCTGATGCCGATGGTAGCAACCGTGCGCTCAATCACGGCATCAGCCATCTGCGAGGCCATGGCCCGCTTACGGATGAGGTCGTAGAGGCGCTGCTCCTGCGAGTCGGAACCGGCCTTGAGCAGCGTGAAGTCGGTGGGTCGAATGGCTTCGTGGGCCTCCTGGGCCGAAGCCGACTTGGTTTTGAAGTGGCGCGTGTGGGCGTACTCGGCGCCGTAAGCATCGGTAATAGCAGATTTAGCGGCCGCAATAGCATCTTCCGATAGGTTCAGCGAGTCGGTACGCATGTAGCTGATGCGGCCGGCTTCGTAGAGCTTCTGGGCCACGCTCATGGTCTGGGCCACCGAGAAGCCGAGCTTGCGCGAGGCTTCCTGCTGCAGCGTGGAAGTGGTGAATGGCGGCGCGGGCGTGCGCTTGCCGGGCTTCTGCTCCAGGTTCTGGATGGCATAATCGGCGCCCACACAACGGGCCAGGAAGGCCTCGGCCTCGGCGCGGGTTTTGTAGCGGGTGGGCAGTTCAGCTTCGAGCACCGCCCCCCGGCCGGCATCGAAACGCGCCACTATCCGGTAAGCCGAAGTCACCGTAAAGCCACTGATTTCCCGCTCACGGTCTACCACCAGCCGCACGGCCACGCTCTGTACCCGGCCCGCCGACAGGCCGGCCTTCACTTTTTTCCACAGTACCGGGCTCAACTCGAAGCCCACCAGCCGGTCGAGCACCCGCCGGGCCTGCTGGGCATTCACCAGGTTCAAGTCGATTTCGCGCGGGTTCTCAATGGCTTTGAGAATAGCAGTCTTGGTTATTTCGCGGAATACAATGCGCCGCGTTTTCTCACTGTTCAGATTCAGCGTTTCGGCCAGGTGCCAGCTGATGGCTTCGCCCTCCCGGTCATCGTCACTGGCCAGCCACACAATTTCGGCTTCCTTGGCCAGCTTCTTCAACTGGCTGATAATGTCGCGTTTGTCGGCCGAAACGACATAGGTAGGCTTGAAGCCGTTGGCAATATCAATAGCGTTATTGTCCTTGGGCAGGTCGCGGACGTGCCCGAAGGACGAGCGCACAACGAAGTCTTTGCCGAGGTAGCCCTCGATGGTTTTTGCTTTGGCAGGTGACTCGACGATAACTAAATTTTTGACCATAAGGTGGGGGGACGCGGAGCGGGTATGAACTAGGAAACGGGCTGGCCCGCGCAAAAGTTGAATTTTGCCGCAAAGATGCTGCAATAATCCGCCCCCTTCCTAACGCCTTCCCAATAAGCGGGTCGGCTGCCCTCCTTATATATAGGAGCAACCGGGTAAGGATGGGGACAGCGTGCCGGGCTAGCAGGTTGGTGGCTAGCGGCTAAGCCCCATCCGGCAACGTCTGAGCAGAAACATGCGGGCTTTTTATGACGGATACCGGAATGAGTTGTGGCCGAATCGGCAGTTCTGCTACCTTTGTTGACTAAGAAATCCCATCCTGGCAGTTTTGTTTGCGCTCAGCCCATGCTGCGCGGATTTGGTTACTCTTCCTCCCTATGGCTTCAGCAAAGACGTCCCAATCCACCCGTCCGGCCACCACGACCCCGGACACCGTTACTGCCAAGGCCCCCGGCGCCGCTGTGCAACCGGTCCGCAGCGACCACACGCGTAAAAAAGGAGCCGAGGATTCCCGTCACTTATCGACTAAGAGTTCCGATTCGGATTATATCAACGACCAGCTCAACCGGGTGCTCTATGCGCTCGACGCCTTTAAAAAGGGCGACGTGAGCGTGCGGCTGACCAAGCAGAACGACGACATCTTCGCCGAAATAGCCGAGGCCTACAACTCGATGGTCGACATGATTGCCGGCGTAGGTGGTGAGGTGTCGCGCATTTCAAAGGTGGCCGGCGTAGAGGGCAATCTGAAGGCCCGGGCGTCGGTTGAAAGCGCCGCCGGCTTCTGGCGCGACATGATCAACAACATCAATGGCCTCGTCGACAGCATTGCCGTGCCGGTGCTCGAAGTGGGCAAAGTGCTCAAGAACATCAGCCGCGGCAACCTCGACGAAACGTTCCAGATTCCGGTTTCGGGCGACTTCAAGGTGATGGCCGAAACCATCAACAAGACCATCGACAACCTGAACCTGTTTGCCGGCGAAGTAACCCGCGTGGCCCAGGAAGTAGGCACCGAGGGCAAGCTCGGCGGCCAAGCCTCGGTGCCCAACGTAGGCGGCGTGTGGAAAGACCTGACGGATAACGTGAACACAATGGCCAGCAACCTGACGAGTCAGGTGCGCGACATTGCCAACGTGGCCACGGCCGTAGCCAAAGGCGACCTAAGCCAGAAAATCACCGTCGATGTGAAAGGTGAGCTGCTCGATCTGAAGCAGAATCTCAACCAAATGGTGGACTCGCTCAACCTGTTTGCCGGCGAAGTAACCCGCGTGGCCCAGGAAGTAGGCACCGAGGGTAAGCTCGGCGGCCAGGCCAGCGTGCCCAACGTAGCCGGCACCTGGAAAGAGCTGACGGACAACGTGAACACGATGGCCAGCAACCTGACTTCTCAGGTGCGCGACATTGCCAACGTGGCTACGGCCGTTGCTAAAGGCGACCTGACGCAGAAGATGACCGTGAACGTGAAGGGCGAAATCCTGGAGCTTAAGGACATCCTCAACCAGATGGTGGACTCGCTCAACATCTTCGGCGACGAAGTAACCCGCGTGGCCCGCGAAGTAGGCACCGAGGGCAAGCTTGGTGGCCAGGCCTCCGTGCCCAACGTAGGTGGTACCTGGAAAGAGCTGACCGACAACGTAAACACGATGGCCAGCAACCTGACGAGTCAGGTGCGCGATATTGCCAACGTGGCCACGGCCGTAGCTAAAGGCGACCTGACGCAGAAGATGACTGTGGACGTGAAGGGCGAAATCCTGGAACTCAAGGACATCCTTAACCAGATGGTGGATTCGCTGAACGTGTTTGCCGGCGAAGTAACCCGCGTGGCCCGCGAAGTAGGCACCGAAGGTATTCTGGGTGGCCAGGCCAACGTGCCGAGCGTATCGGGTACCTGGAAAGACCTGACGGACAACGTGAACACGATGGCCAGCAACCTGACTTCTCAGGTGCGCGACATTGCCAACGTGGCTACGGCCGTTGCTAAAGGCGACCTGAGCCAGAAAGTATCGGTTGACGTAAAAGGCGAGCTTTTCCAGCTCAAGGAAAACCTCAACCAAATGGTGGACTCACTCAACACTTTTGGTGATGAGGTAACCCGCGTGGCCCGCGAAGTAGGTACCGAAGGCCGCCTCGGCGGTCAGGCCAACGTACCCAACGTGCGCGGCACCTGGAAAGACCTGACCGACAACGTAAACTTCATGGCCGCCTCGCTTACGAGCCAGGTGCGCGACATTGCCAACGTAACCTCGGCCGTAGCCCGGGGTGATTTGAGCCAGAAGGTATCGGTTGATGTGAAAGGCGAGCTGCTCGACCTCAAGGACAACATCAACCAGATGGTGGACTCGCTGAACGTGTTTGCCGGCGAAGTAACCCGCGTGGCGCAGGAAGTAGGCACGGAGGGCCGCCTCGGCGGTCAGGCCAATGTGCCCAACGTGGATGGCGTGTGGAAGCAGCTGACCGACAACGTAAACACCATGGCCGCCAACCTCACCACCCAGGTGCGGGGCCTCGTGAAAGTAGTAACGGCCGTAAGCCAGGGCGACCTGACCCAGAAACTGACGCTCGACGCTCAGGGCGAGGTGGCCGACCTGGCCGAAACCATCAACCGCATGGTGGACGACCTCAACCGCCTGGCCGTGGAAGTAAGCCGGGTAGCCAAGGTGGCCGGCGTGGAGGGCAAGCTCACCGAGCGGGCCACCGTGACTGATGTGTCGGGCTCGTGGAAAGAGCTTGTGGACACGCTTAACGCCCTCATCGAATCTATTGCCTCGCCGGTACTCGAAGTGAGCCGGGTGGTACGGGCCATTTCGGAAGGTGACCTGCAGCAGCGGGCCGAGATTGAAACCACCGGCGACATCCGCGCCATGGCCGATGCCCTGAACCTGGCCGTGGACAACCTCAACGAGCTGCTGGGCGAAATCAACGAGTCATCGCAGATTGTTGGCGAGTCGTCGGAAGAGATGGTAGAGAAGGGCCAGGCCATGAGCCAGGTAACGGCCGATGTGGCCCGCGCCATGCAGCAAATGGCCGAAGGTGCTCAGAACCAGGCGCTCAAGACCGACCAGGCTTTCAAGCTGATTGAGGAAATCATGCAGGCCACCAAGGAAACTGCCGGTAAAGCCGATGTCGGTATTAAGGCGGCCATCCTCGGTGAGCAGACTTCGCAGCTGGGCTTGAAAACCGTTGCCGAAGTGGTGAAAAACATGGAGGAAATCAGCTCGGCTGCTGCCCAGACCTCGAAAACCATTGAAGTACTGAGTACGCGTTCGGGTGAAATCAGCAAGTCGCTGGGCGTGATTACCGACATTGCCTCGCAAACCAACCTGCTGGCCCTGAACGCCGCCATTGAGGCTGCCCGGGCAGGTGAGGCTGGCCGCGGCTTTGCCGTAGTAGCCGAAGAAATTCGGAAGCTGGCTGAAGGCTCGCGCAAATCGGCCAGCGAAATTGCCACGCTGGTGGAGGACGTTCGGAAGGACACCACCTCGGCCGCTACCGCCATCAGCACCATGGAAGGCCGGGTACTCAAGGGTAAAAACGCCACCTTCGAGGCCAGCTCGGCCTTTAAGAACATTGCTACCAGTAGCGGCGAAACCCTGCGCACCAGCCGTGACATCCTCACGGCCACCGAGATTCAGAAAACGAGTATCGGCGACGTGGTGAAGTACGTGGAGGAAGTGGTAGCCATTGCCGAGCAGACCGCCTCGGGCACCCAGCAGGTGGCCGGCACCGCCAAGCAGCTTTCCACCAGCATGCAGGAGCTGACCACTAGCAGTCAGAACCTGACCGATATTGCCGACGACCTGCAGCTGGGTCTTTCGGCCTTCCAGCTGATGGAATACCTGGAGCCTGAGCCCGAGCCGGAACCCGAACCAATCCGTCGGCGCCTGACGCGCCGGCCCGCCCCGGCCGCTGCTCCGGCACCGGTAGCTCCGGCGGCCGCTGCACCGCGCCGGCCGCGCCGCGCCGAGCCTACGCCGGCCCCCGAGCGTCGGCCAATCCGCCGGGCTGTTGCCCGGCCAGCGGCCGCTGCTCCGGCTGCCAAGGCCGCCAGCAAAGCCACTTCTCCGGCCGCCAAGGCAAAACCAGCCGCAAAGTCAGCTGCTAAAAGCAAGGCCGCCAAGGGCAAATAGAAGCCCGACTTCTGGTAGTCTGATTGCCCAATACCCACCACGCCGCACCACTAATGCCCGCTTCCGATAAATCTGCCGCGCCCGACCCGATTATTCAGCTTATCGTTTTTCGATTGGGGCAGGAAGAGTACGCCATTCGCATCGAGCAGGTAAAGGAGGTGACCCTCACGCCCGACATTGCGCGTATGCCCAAAACGCCGTCGTTCGTGAAAGGTATTGCCAACCTGCGTGGTGATATTATTGCCGTCATTGACCTAGAGGAACGGTTTCAGCTACGCGAAGCCACCGAGGAATTGGCTGCCCACACCTACACCATGGCCATCGAGGCCAAAGATTATACCATTGGCATCGTGGTGCGCGAGGTTCCTCAACCACTGTCGGTGCCGCAGTCGGCCATCGAACAAACACCCGAATTCATTCAGGAAGCCAATATTCACGATAAATACATTGAGGGCATCGCCCGCATTGGCGACCGGATTATTGTGGTGCTCGACATGTTGAAACTACTCACCCCCGCCGAAATTATGCAGTTGTCCACTCCGGCGGCATCTTAGCCCCGTAGTCGCCGTACAACGGGCCAGGCCTGCCATCAGACCAGACCCTGCACTCTCACTTCGCATTTCTCTTTCCCATGAAAAACCGCATTCTCATCGTCGACGACTCGTTCTACATGCGCACGATGCTCAAGAATATGCTCACCGATGCTGGCTACGAAGTAGTTGGTGAGGCCGCCAATGGCCAGCAGGCCCTGGAAATGGCCATCGAAACCAAGCCCGACCTGATTACGCTCGACGTAATTCTGCCCGACAACACCGGCCTCGACGTGTTGCGCGGCATCCGCCAGGAGCAGCCCGACGTGAAAGTGGTGATGTGCTCGGCCGTTGGCCAGGAGGTTATTGTGAACGAAGCGCTGGAAAGCGGTGCCTCGGCGTATATCGTGAAGCCTTTCTCGGAGGAAAAAGTGCTCGAAATCGTGGGCAACGCGCTGCAATAGGCAGGACCCGATTTAGCGAACCACACCCCCGGGGCTAACGCCCTGGGCTAGTCGTCGTTTCCACTATTCCATCCCGGATTCTCAGGGTTGAAGCCCTGGGAATCCGGCGCCCCGGCTGAATACTATTTTCGCGTATCCGTGTTTCTCGTGTCGTCTTTCCCATCTGTACTACTTGTTCCGGTTGATAGCCCCCGCCTAATTGGCGAGGGTCGCTGGATGGGTGCGGCCGGTAGCTTTCAACTTTTGTGGCGCGATGAGTAACCGGGAGCAAGAGTACCGCGAGCTTTTCATGGCCGAGGCGTTGGAATACTACGACGCCATGAGCCGGCACATCAGCGAGTTGGAGCGCGACCCGGCCGATGAGCAGGCCCTGCGTGAGCTGTTCCGGCTCATGCACAACCTCAAGTCGAATGCCCGGGCTATGGGCTACACCAGCATCGGCGAGGCGGCCCACCACATGGAAACCGTATTTGGCCAGTTGCGCGATGGCGAGACTACTTTCACGGGCAGTATGGTGCCGGTGCTGTTTGGCGGCATCGACACGCTTGGCGAGCTTATCCGGGCCGTGGGACAGGACCAGGAACTGCCCGATGTGCAGCGCCTGCTCGACAACCTCGACCGACTTACCCGCGGCGAAGAGCCCAACCTCGATGATGAGGAAGCCGACGATGACGAGGACGTCAGCCGCAAGCTGGAGCTTTCCGACCTGGTCTACATTCAGGTGCGAAAGCTCGACCACCTGATGAACCTGATGGGGGAGCTCATTATTGACCGGGACCGGATTCTCACGCTGAGCCGCGAAATAGATGCCCCCGCCCTAACGGCCGCCGCTGCCCATTTTTCGCGCATTGCCGACGAGCTGCAATACAGCATCATGGATGCCCGCCTGGTAGGGGTGGGGTCGCTGTTTAGTAAGTTTCCGCGGGTGGTGCGCGACGTGGCTACTGCCGAAGGCAAGGAAGTAAACCTGACGCTGCAGGGTGAGGACATTCAGATTGACCGCAACATCCTGCAGATTATCACCGATGCGCTGCTGCACCTGGTACGCAACGCTATTGCTCACGGCCTAGAAACGGCCGCCGAGCGGGAAGCCGCTGGCAAGCCGGCTCAGGGCCAGCTCACGCTATCGGCTCAGGCCGAACGCGACGATGTGCTGGTGCAGGTGCAGGACGACGGCCGGGGAATTAACGTAGAAAAAGTTCGCCGTAAGGCCGTAGAGCGTGGCCTGGTAACGCGGGCCGCTGCCGCCCAGCTGAATGATGCGGCCGTGCAGGCCTTTCTGCTGGAGCCCGGCTTCTCGATGGCAAGAGAAGTAACCGAAATTTCGGGCCGTGGCGTGGGGCTCGATGTTGTAAAGCTGGCCATCGACTCGCTCGGCGGGCAGCTGCGCGTTGATTCGGTGCTGGGCGAAGGCACCACCTTTACGCTGGTGCTGCCTACTTCCATTGCCGTAAAGGGTGCCCTGCTGTTCGAGCTTGATGAGCGCAGCTACGCCCTGCCCCTCATGCACACCGACTCGGTGGTGTCGTTGATGCCCGGTAGCTTCAGCGTGGTGGGCGGGGTGCTCCTTACCCGCCTCCAGGATGAGAACGTGCCCGTGGTATCGTTGCGCGAGCTGCTGCACCTTGAAGGTGACCAGCCGTTGGCCCCGGCCCGCAAATCGATGCTGCAGGGCCGCCAGGATATCATCATTGTCAACTACAACAACCGCCGGCTCGGCCTTATCGTCGACCGGTTTTTACGCCAGCAGGACATTGTGGTGAAAGCCATGAGCAAGCCGCTGGATACCATTGACCTGTTTGGGGGCGTAACACTGCTCGGTAGCGGGCAAGTGTGCCTGGTGCTCGATGTGCCAGCCCTAACCCGACTCTTTTTAGCCAAACGGCCATAACTCTCGTATTGCAGTCTGGCCGGTTACCCTGGTAGCCTGCCCTTTCACCTGAACCCTATGGAATTGCACATGACGGAACTGGAGCGCGACATAATTCGCGAAATCCTGAACATCGGCCTGGCCCGCGCTGCCGACTCGTTCGCGGTGGTAGCCCAGGAGAAAGTGCTGCTCGAAGTGCCCAATCTTGATATTGTATCGGGGCGGAGCATTCTCGAAAAAGTAAGCGACCTGCAGGCCGGCCATGTCGTTATTCAGTCCGATATCCGGGGCGACTTCAACGGCACTACGCTCATGTTCTTTTCGGGCCAGCATGTGCAGCGCCTCTCGCGGGTTTGCCTGCGCATGCAAACTACCGACGACATCAATATTGACTCCATGCAGGAGTCGCTGCTGCTCGAAATCAGCAACATCATTACCGGGGCGCTGGTAACGCAGCTAGCCAATATCCTGAAGGCGCGTATATACGGGGCCCCGCCTGCCCATCCGCAGGGCGATATGGGTGCCGCCCTGCGTAGTCTGTTGCACGACAACCCGATGGTGCAGCCGCTCATTTTTTCGGTGATAACCCAGTTTTCGGACAAGGAAAACTCGGTGGAGCTACCGCTTATGATATTCTTCGACCGCGAAACCTTCGAGAAAATCATTACCATCATTCGCACCTACGACTTCATGGGCGGCCAGTTCGGCAGCTAGGTGTACCATAGCAGTGCCCTACTACCGTAGCGCGAAAATCCGTTTCGCGACGGGCCGGACGAGTTCCTCTACGGAACACTCGCTTCGCCCGTCGCGAAACGGATTTTCGCGCTGGGGGCGTCCAACACCGGCTTCTGTACCTTCTGCTTTCACGCTTTAACCCATACGCTAATATGGCCGACTCTGCCTCCTCTTTCAAAGAAAAGCTTGCCAACTTCGACCCCAATGCCCTCGCCGATGCCGCTGGAGGACTGTTTGGGCTGCCATTCACGCCTGAGGAAGCTCAGGTAGTGGTGGTGCCCGTGCCGTGGGAGGTAACCGTATCGTATCGTGCCGGTACGGCCCAGGGCCCCGAGGCCATCCATGCCGCCTCACTGCAGGTGGACCTCTATGACCCCGACCTGCCCGACGCCTGGCGCATGGGGCTGGCCATGGAGGAACCCGACGCCGCCATTGCGGCCGAAAGCGAGGAGTTGCGCCCGCTGGCCGAAGGCTACATTGGCTGGCTTGAGGAAGGCCAGCCCGAAGCAGACCGCGCCGAGCACGCCCCCAGTGCTGAACGTATCAACGAGCGGGGGCGCGCCCTGCTGGAGTGGTTGAAAGCAAAAACCGGGGCCCTGCTCGACGCCGGTAAAGGGGTAGTAGTATTAGGCGGCGACCATAGCACGCCGCTGGGCTACCTGCACGCGCTGGCCGAGCGCCACGAGGAATTTGGTATTCTGCAGATTGACGCCCACTGCGACCTGCGACCCGCCTACGAGGGCTTCGAGTTCTCGCACGCCTCCATCATGTACAACGCCCTGCAGCTGCCGCAGGTGAAGAAACTGGTGCAGGTGGGCATCCGCGACTATTGCCAGCAGGAGGCCGATTTCATCGACCAGAGCAACGGCCGCGTGGCCCTGTTTGCCGACCGTTTCCTGCAGGCCGAAATGCTGGGCGGCAAGTCGTGGAAAAAGGAGTGCAAGAAAATCATTGCCCAACTGCCTCAAAAGGTGTACCTGAGCTTTGATATCGACGGACTCGACCCCAAGCTCTGCCCGGGCACCGGCACGCCCGTGCCCGGCGGCCTCGAGTTCGAGCAGGCCGTATATCTGCTGCGCATGGTAGTGCGCTCAGGCCGCATCATTATCGGCTGCGACCTGAACGAGGTGGCCCCCGGCGACACCGAATGGAACGCCATTGTAGGCGCGCGCCTGCTCTACCATATGGCCAACTGGATGGCTGTTTCGCAGGGCCGCCTGAAGGCCCGCGTCGTAGAATAGCGCCCGGGCCCCGGCAACTGAAATGGCAGGGGCTCGTATGGTATTCAACTCCCTGAATACTGTACTTCTTTCACCCAAACTCCCTTTTCTGTCTTATGAGCTTCATTCTCAAATTCATTCTCTCAGCCATCGTCACGTATCTGCTGGCTACCTTTCTGCCCGGCGCTTACATCCGTGGTTTCACCGACGCCATGATTCTGGTGGTGGTACTGGCTATTCTCAACGCCGTGGTAAAGCCCATTCTGCAAATTATTGGGTTGCCCATCACCATCCTCACGCTGGGCCTGTTCCTGTTCGTCATCAATGCGCTCATTATCATGCTGGCCAGCTACCTGATGGCCGGTTTCGAGATTAGCGGTTTCCTGTCGGCGCTGCTGTTCAGTGTTGTGCTTTCACTGGCAACTTCAGTGGTTGATATGGTAGTTGACTAACTCTCAATCCTACTAAGGCACCTACAGAATGCCCCGCCGACTTTCGTTGGCGGGGCATTCGGCTTGAATGGACTTACGTATCTGGGCACTTCTATCAACTGCTGAAGTGCCTTTACCGCCAGCTTCGGTAGTCCGGCCTCAGCATAGTGCTAGCAACATTATCAGTAAGGTCTTAAACAGCTTCGGCGGCTTGCAACTAGCGGTGGCTTACTTTGGCTGTCGGGCCCGGCGCCGGCGCCAGGCCTGCAAAGCCACAATCCCGGCCGTCAGCAGCAACAATAGGGGCCAGGCCGCCACGAGGCCCAGCATGAGGTTGGTGAGGAGTTCCCAGCCGCTGTAGAAGGAGGCCAGCAGGCGGCTGCCGAAGGAGAGGACGGGGGCATCGGGCCGGCGCTGGCTAAGCTCCTGGTAATAGGTGAGGGTGATGGTAGAGTAGGCCACTTCGTCGTTGAGGATGCGCAGGCGACTTTGGGTGGACTCGACTTCCTCGCGGATTTCGCCCACCTTCTCCTCAATCTCCAGCATGTCCGACACCTTGTTGGCCTTCTTGAGCAACTCCAGGTACCGTTGCTCCAGTGCCTGCTTGGACGCAAGTCGGGCCGTAACGTCGGCATGCTGGGTGGTTACATCATCGGTCGAAAGCTGTTTAAACTCTACTATGCCCAGCCGGCCCAAACCGCCCAGGAGTGTCTGGAAGCGGGCTGGTGCCACGCGTATCTTCCTCTCGTGCCGCCATTGGCCATCCTCACGCTCTTCCGACGCTTCTTGCACGTAGGCTCCGAGGGCTCTGGTGAGGCTGTCCATGTGCTGGTTAGCGCGAGGCAGGTCGTCCACTTTCACCCGCACCTTGGCATGGTAAACCAGCTTGCGGTTGGCGGCCGGCGCAGCAGATATGGGAACGTTGTTTGAGGAGGAGATAGGTGGCGCGTAGGAGGGGCCAGGGGCCTCCATCATTTCTGCTACGGCCAGCATTTTGTCCTGGGCAGCTTCTTCGCCTTGGTTGCAGGAGCCCAGCCCAGCCACCAATACCAACGAGAGCAGAATTGGGATGCGCATAACCAAAAAGGATAAAAGGTGGCCCCATCGCCTCGTGTCGCCCGCACAGTTACTCAACGTCGCCGCCACAGTTCCTGGTATACACCGGAGCCCGAAACAGTACTGCCCGGCTTCTGCAAGCAGAAACCGGGCAGTGGATATAGCAAAGCAGACTCGCTTATAGCCGCCGAATCTGGGCGCCAAGGGCGACAAGGCGCTGGTCGATATGTTGGTAACCGCGGTCAATCTGCTCCACATTCTCAATTACGCTGCGGCCCTCGGCCGAAAGGGCGGCAATGAGCAGGGCCACGCCAGCCCGGATATCGGGCGAGCTCATCGTGATGCCGTGCAGGCGTTTCTGGTGGTTGAGGCCGATGACGGTAGCGCGGTGCGGGTCGCAGAGAATCACCTGCGCCCCCATATCGATGAGCTTATCGACGAAAAATAGGCGCGACTCGAACATCTTCTGGTGAATGAGTACCGTGCCCTTGGCCTGCGTGGCTACTACCAGCACAATGCTCAGCAAATCGGGCGTGAAGCCAGGCCAAGTGTGGTCGGAAATCGTGAGGATGGAACCGTCGAGGTAGGTATCAATCTCGTAATGCTCCTGGGCCGGGATGTGGATATCGTCGCCCCGGAATTCGAGCTTGATGCCCAGTTTGCGGAAGGTGTCGGGAATGATGCCCAACTCGGCAATCTGACAGTCTTTGATGGTGATTTCGGAGCCCGTCATGGCGGCTAGGCCGATGAAGGAGCCGATTTCAATCATGTCGGGCAGCATACGGTGCTCGGTGCCGCCCAGCTGCTCCACACCTTCAATGGTGAGCAAATTAGAGCCGATGCCGTTGATTTTCGCGCCCATGCGCACCAGCATTTTGCAGAGCTGCTGCAGGTACGGCTCGCAGGCGGCATTGTAAACAGTGGTGGTGCCCGAGGCCAGCACGGCGGCCATCACGATGTTGGCCGTGCCCGTTACGGAGGCTTCGTCGAGCATCATGTAGGCACCGGTCAGGCCATTTTCAGCCTTGATGCGGTAGAAATCCTTGCCTTCGAGCGTGAGCTTGCCGCCCAGCTTTTCAAGGCCCAGAAAGTGCGTGTCCATCGGCCGGCGGCCGATTTTGTCGCCGCCCGGCTTGGGCAGCTGGCAGCGCCCGAAGCGGGCCAGCATGGGGCCCAGAATCATCACTGACCCACGCAACGCCCCGGCCTGGGCAATAAACTCGGGCGTGTCGAGGTAGGCTAGGTTCACATTGTCGGCCTGGAACAGGTAGGAGTCCGAACTCAGCTTGCCCACTTTTACACCCAAATCGCGCAGCAGCTCAATGAGCTTGTTCACGTCGCGGATATCGGGCACATTGCTGATGGTAACCGGCTCGCTGGTCAGCAACACCGCACACAGAATCTGGAGAGCTTCGTTTTTTGCACCCTGAGGCACGATTTCACCATGCAGCGGCTTACCGCCAATTACTTCAAAAGAGGCCATGTGTTAAGCTATTAGCTGACAGCTGCTAGCTGTTAGCTTGATGTTCGATACTGGATTGGGAGGAACTGGGCATTGAGAAAAGCTATTAGCTAACAGCTGTCAGCTAATAGCTCCATAAAACCCTACTGCGGGGGTTGCTGGGGCTCGTTGCGGTTTTTGCGGCCGCCGCGGCGCTGCTTGTCGCGCCGGTTGCCGCCGCCACTGTTACCGCCACCGCCGCTGCGGCGGTTACCGCCGCCGTCGCGCTCCTGCCGGGGCTGGGGCACGATAAAGGGTGCCGGCCGGCCGCCGGTAGTGACGAACTCAAACAGGTTTTCGTTCTGCACCCGGTCGGGGTCGAGGGCCAGTTCGCCGCCCGATAGCTCGCGCAGGTGCTTGATGATGGTGAGATCCTTGGCGTTTTCCTTGTTGTGGGAGCGGTACAGGAACTTCATGGTGCGGCCGATGATGATGGTGGCCTGCTCGCGCTCCGTAGCGTCTTCCAACGTAAGAGCCTGGGCCACGAGCTGCTCCACGGCCTGCCCGTAGGCCCGGAATTTGGGACCTTTGGCGGGATAAGCCAGGCGCTGGGGCGGCCCCAGGTTCACCTGGGCGGCCAGCGTAAAGGGAGCATCGACGTCCAGCTCGCCGTCGGCCATTTCAAATACGTGGTTCCAGACTTTGGCCTGGCTGTCGGGCTGGTCGCGCAGGGCGGGCTGAATGCGGAAGATGAGCTGCACGATTTGCTGGGCCCGGCGGGTCCGCTCGTCGCGGTCCTCGATGCCGGCCAGCTGTTGCACCAGGGTGAAGGTGCTCTGGCCGTATTCGCGCTGGAGCAGCTCGTGCTTGTGAAGGGAGGGAAGGGTCATTTGATGGGAGAAACCAGGAGGTAAAAGCAATAAGTCAGGAGCCATTCTGCAGGAGGAGCCAACGGCTAACCCAACAAGATGAGGAAAACCAGTTGGCGGCAACGGTGCAAGGAAAGCAACTATTGCGCAGAACCAAATTCAACATTGATGTCGGACACGATGGCCTTTAAAGGCGCATCGGTCACCGTAGCCTGCTCCGACTTGTCCTATATAGAAGCCAAATATACGGTAGTTGTCCCATCGGCCCGCTACCGAACCTGAACGACCACATAGGTAATAACGCGCAGCCCACCACTTTTACCACCGCCCTTGCTGCTTACCGCCAGCCGAATCTTATAGCACCCTTTGCCCAACGGACTGCCAAGCTGGGGATTTGCGGCGAGTTGCTGTCCTAGATCCCGGAGTTCTAGAGCTAGCCACTTAAACTTCTTTGTCAGTGGCTTGGTATCTCGCTTGAAGGAATCGGCCAGTAGAATACGAACCTTACCGCTCACGTTCGAAGCTGCTTACTTCTTCCGTCTGGTTCTCCGCTTCTAGTTCAGTTTCTACTTCAGCTAAAAACTCGTCTAGCGTTACTTTCGGCTTGCGGCCGGCTTCCATAGCAGCAATGTCGCGGAAGGACTCGTTGAGTGACTGGCGCAACGTTTCTTCCTGCAAATATCCTTGCAGCTCCTTTTGCAACACCAGCCATTGGTCGTACGGAATTTGCACGGCTTGGCGCTGGCCGGCTTCGTCGGTAACGTAGGTGAGGGAGAGGGGCATGAGCTAAGATGCAAGAAAGGTTGAAAAACATTCGTGACTTACAGTTCTATATCTACCGTAAATTACTTGATTTATATACGTGGTTCGTTCTGTTAAATATTTGTTTATCAGGAGATAGATAAAGAGAAATCAGGCTATCTTGGCGTAACAAATAGTTTTCAGTACATGAATTATTTTTACTAGCAACACAGAATTGTGTTCTACTTAGTTTGCGCTTGCGCTGGTCTTTTCTTAAGTTGCGTCTCACAAACTTAGTTTCACTTAATATTAAAGTGTCTCCAACTCTGTGAAACAAACCGTGTCTTTTCACTGTGTTAATCAGAGTCGTAGGATAGTCAATGATAACATATTTCTTTTTATTAAATATTATTTTCTGCTGAGGTGTATGACGAAAGCTTCCCGCGTTACCATAGTACACTCGTTCAAGTTTAGGAGTTTGCAGCAGTTGGAAAAAAGCCACTAATATGATATAATTCATAACACTTGCTATTTATTCAAATTCTGACTTTGGAAACATAGATTCAATCACATTACTTCTCAATGCACCCGCAGCTTGGCGAAACTTAGCAGCAACGTTTTCTCGCCCACTTCCTCAAATTGAATAATGGCTTTGGTGGAGCCCTGCACGGTTTCGAGGCTGGTGACTTTGCCGAAGCCGAACTTGGGATGCTCCACGCGCTGACCGGCTTCCAGCTTGCTCGTGTCAGAGGGCACGAAGTCGGCGGGGGCCACGTACTTGGTGGCGGCAAGCTTGCGGGCCGGTGCCGGCACCAGGTTCGAGCGGCGCTCAAACACGTGCCCAAACGGCGACTCACCCGGGCCGGCGCGGTCGGGACCGGGACCAGCCGAGAACTTGAAGTCGACGTATTTCGGGTCGATTTCGTCGAGGAAACGGCTTTTCTCGCAGCTCCGCAGGTTGCCCCACTGGTAGCGCGAGGTAGCGTAGCTCAACGTAAGCTTCTTCTCGGCGCGCGTGATGGCCACGTAGAACAGCCGGCGCTCCTCCTCCAAATCGGCCCGCGAGGTAATCATCATCTGGCTCGGAAACAGGTTTTCCTCCAGGCCCACGATGTACACGTTGCGAAACTCCAGGCCCTTGGCCGAGTGAATGGTCATCATCGTCACCTGCTCGCCTTCCTGGGCAGCGTCCTTGAGGTCCGAATCCGTCACCAGGGCAATATCCTGCAAGAAAGAGCCGAGCGTTTTGTCCTCGCGCTCGGGGTCCTCCACGAAGGCCTTGATGCCGTTGAGCAGCTCCTGAATGTTCTCATAGCGGCTCAGGCCCTCGATGCTTTTGTCGGAGTACAACTCCTCAATCATGCCCGAGTTCTTGGCAATAAACTTGGCCGCCTCAAACGCATCTTCCTTGGCCGCCACGGTGGTGTAGGCCTTTATTTTCTCCGCGAAATCGACAATCGGGTTGGCCGTGCGGGTGGGCAGAAACTTATCGGCGTTGCTGACGACCTCCCAGATGGTGTGGTTGGCCTCCTCGGCCGCGTTGATGAGCTTGGCCAGTGTGGTGTCGCCGATGCCGCGCTTGGGGTAGTTGATAACCCGGCGCAGCGCCTGTTCGTCGTTGGGGTTCACCGTGAGCCGCAGATAGGCCACCAAATCCTTGATTTCCTTACGCTGGTAGAAACTCAGGCCGCCCACGATTTTGTACTTGATGCCGAGCTTGCGCAACGACTCTTCCATGGACCGGCTCTGGGCATTGGTGCGGTACAGAATGGCGAAATTGTCGTAGGACAGATGCTGGTTCATCTTGTCCTCGTAGATGCTCTGGGCCACCAGCTTGCCTTCCTCATTGTCGGAGGAAGCCTTGAACACCTCAATCAGGGGGCCTTCCTCATTGTCGGAAAACACGTCTTTGCGCAGCTGGGCCTGGTTGTTTTTAATAACCGAGTTGGCCGCCTTCACGATATTCTGGGTCGAGCGGTAGTTCTGCTCCAGCTTGAACACCTGCAGCTCCGGGTAGTCCTTCTCGAAGTTGAGGATGTTCTGAATATCGGCCCCCCGGAAGGCGTAAATGCTCTGGGCATCGTCGCCCACCACGCAGATGTTCCGCTCCTTGGCGGCCAGTTTACGGGCAATCAGGTACTGCGAGTAGTTGGTGTCCTGGTACTCGTCCACCATCACGTACTTGAACATGTTCTGGTACTTGTTCAGCACGTCGGGGTGGTCCTTGAACAGCACGTTGGTCTGGTACAGCAGGTCGTCGAAGTCCATAGCGCCGGCCTTGAAGCAGCGGTTGGCGTACTGCTGGTAAATCACGCCCAGCTTGGGCCGCATGGCCGCCTCATCGTCCTGCTTGATGACCGGGTCCTGGAGGTACTGCTGCACGGAAATCAGCTTGTTTTTGGCCCCCGAAATCCGGCTCAGCACCATGTTGGGCTTGTACATCTTATCGTCCAGCTCCAGCTCCTTCAGAATCTGGCCAATCAGCGTCTTGGAGTCCTGGGTGTCGTAGATGGTGAACGAGCGGGGGTAGCCGATTTTATCGGCCTCCGAGCGCAGGATGCGGGCGAACACGCTGTGGAACGTGCCCATCCACAGGTTCTTGGCCTCGGGGCCAACCACCTTCTCAATCCGGGCGCGCATCTCCTTGGCGGCCTTGTTGGTGAAGGTGAGGGCCAGGATATTGAACGGGTTTACCTGCTGTTCGAGCAGGTTGGCAATGCGGTAGGTGAGCACCCGGGTTTTGCCCGAGCCGGCGCCGGCAATAATCATGCAGGGGCCTTCAATCTGCATCACGGCAGCGGCCTGCGAGGGGTTCAGTAAAGCGTGATAATCGAGTCCCATAGTCGGTAGTCAGCAGCGGAAAACTAAGCCGGTTGGCTTGTTAGCAAAGGTAAGGCTTTCGGGCGGGGGAAGGAAATGGCCGCGTATCTTCGTGCCATGAACACCCGCACCCCGTTTCCACTTTCCATTCTGTGTCTGTCGGAGAGCTGGGGCGGGCTGGAGCTGAACACGGCTCGTTTTGCGGGCTGGATGCAGGCGCGGGGTTGGCCGGTGCAGGTCATCACCCGCGCCAACTCGCCGCTGGCCGCCCGCGCCGCCGAGTTGGGCTTACCCGTCGTAACGCTCGAAAACCCCTGGAAAGCCCTCGACGTGTCGGCTGCCGGCCGTTTGGCCGCATCGTTGCGGGCCTTCGGGACGCGGGCGCTGCTCATCAGCCGCAACGGTGACTTGGGCCTGGCTGTGCTCTGTAAGCGGCTGTTTCTGCCCGAAATGCCACTCGTCTACCAGCAGCACATGCAGCTGGGCCTGGCCAAGCGCGGGCTGGTGCATACGCTGCGCTACCGGGCACTGGCGGCTTGGCTGGCCCCGCTGCCCGGCCTGGCCCGGCAGGTACTGGAAAAAACCCGACTGGCACCCGAGAAGCTGCATGTAGTACCGCTGGGCGTCGAGCTGGAGAAGTTCGCCGACGAGCAGCTGACCACCGCCGAAGCGCGCCGCCGCCTGAATCTGACGCTACCCAAAGATGCCGTGCTATTGGGCCTCATCGGCCGCTTGGATGACGGTAAAGGCCAGGATTTCGTGGTGGAAGCCCTGGCAGCGCTGCGCCAACATTTTCCGCAGCTGCACCTGCTGCTGGTAGGCGAGCCCACCCGCAACGAAGGCAACACCTACGCCGACGCGCTGCAAAGCCGCATTCAGGAGTTGGGCCTGACCGACGTGGTGCATCTGCGCGGCTTCACGCCCCAGCCCGAAGTGGCCTACCGCGCCCTCGATATTTCCATCACAGCCTCCACCAACGAAACCTACGGCATGGTAACCATTGAGGCGCTGGCGGCTGGCCGGCCTGTGCTGGGCGCCGCCGCCGGGGGTACCCGCGAGCTACTCGACGACAACCGCACCGGCCTGCTGTTCGAGTTGCGCGACCACACCTCATTCGGGGCAGCACTGGCGCGGCTGCTGCAGGAGCCCGGCCTAATGGAGCGCCTGGGCCGGCAGGGGCAGCAGGCGGCATTTGCCACGTACTCGCACCACCGCCAATGCGAGCTGACCGAACAAATCCTCTGGTCGGTGGTGTAATTGCGGGTATCTTTGCGGCAGAGTTTCCTGCGGACCTCCGCCAGAAATCAACCAGCGCATGATCCAGATTCAAAACACCATCATCTCCGACGACATTCGGGACAACTTCTTTGTCTGCAACCTTGAAGCCTGCAAGGGGGCGTGCTGCGTGGAGGGCGACCTGGGTGCGCCCCTGGAGCCCGAGGAGCTGGACATCCTCAACCAGGAATACGAGAACATCAAACCTTTCCTCACCGACGCCGGCCGCGCCGCCATCGAGCAGCAGGGCCGTTATATCAAAGACTGGGAGGGCGACTTTAGCACTACCACCATCAACGACCGGGAGTGCGCCTACGCCCTCTACGACGAGCGGGGTATCCTTAAGTGCGGCATCGAGCAGGCGTATCTGGCCGGGGCCACCAGCTTCAAAAAGCCTATCAGCTGCCACCTGTATCCCATCCGCATCACGAAGTACGACGGCTTCGAGGCCCTCAACTACGACCGGTGGACTATCTGCTCGCCCGCCTGCTCGTTCGGGGCCAGCCTGGGCGTGCGCATCTACCAGTTCCTCAAGGAGCCGCTGATCCGCAAATATGGCGAGGCGTGGTACGGCGAGTTGGTAACGGAAATCGAGCAGGGTGGCGAAGGAGCTGTAGGATAAACCGTAAGTCGCACACGATTTTCGTTGCGCCCTGCGCATATCCGACGTTCTATGCCCTGGCTGACCTCCGACGATTTTCTGGAAACCCTGGCCAAGCTACGGCAGCGCGGTCTTCCCTTCCTGCTTTCCAAGCTGGTGCCCAACAATCTGGCCCGCACCCGCAGTGCCTTCGACGACCCGCAGCTGCAGGCCGCCAACTGGTGGCAGGTGCCGGCTGTGCGCCAGCGCTGGAGCGAGAAAATCAGTGGTAGCGCCGTAATTCCCTACGAAGCCCACGTGGCCAGCCGCTACCTGGCTGGCCGTTCGGGTTTGCGGCTGCTGTCGTTGGGCAGCGGTGCCTGTTCGCACGAGTTGGCTTTTGCCCGGCAACCCCACTTTGCCGAAGTGCGCTGCGTGGATATTGCCGGCCGTCTGCTGCAACAGGCCGCCGAAACTGCCCAGGCGGAAGGGCTAACCAACTTCCGGATCGAGGTGGCCGACGTCAACCAGCGGCCCCTGGCACCGGGCTCGTACGATGTTATCCTGTTCCACTCGGCTCTGCACCACTTCCGCGACGTGGCCGGGATTGTGGCCCGGGTGCGGGCCGCCCTGGCCCCTGGCGGCCTGCTCATCCTCAACGATTATGTCGGGCCCGCCCGCCTGCAGTGGACGCCCACCCAGCTGCGTGAAGCCAACCGCGTACTGCGCGACGTTGTACCTGCCAGCTACCGGCAGCGGTTCCTTTCCCGGCAGCACAAACGCCACATCAGCGGCCCCGGCCGTCTGCGCATGTACCTGGCCGATCCTTCCGAAGCAGCCGAATCGGACCGGATTGTACCGGCCTTGCGCAAGCATTTTCAGCCCCTGGAAGAGGCCGCCCTGGGTGGCAACCTGCTCACACTGGTGCTCAAGGATATTGCTCATCATTTTCTGGCCGAAGACGCGGCCACGCAGGCGCTGCTGCTGGAGCTGTTCCGGCTGGAAGACGCTCTTTTAGAGACAGAGCCTAGTAATCTGCTATTCGGAGTGTACCGACCATTGGCCGATAACACAGCCAGTTAATTGCCCTAAGCGCCAAGGAAAGAGGCCGACCAACTGGCCGGCCTCTTTCCTTGGCGCGCCAACTGGCCGCAGTAACTTACTGCCACGTATCGGTGCGGGTGGCCGTAGTGCCGGTGGGGGTGAAGCTGCGGTTGTTGCCGCCTTCCCACAGCACGTTGCCGGCCGCGTCTTTGCGGATGTATTTGTACTGCACGGCCGTGCCGCTGGTTAGGTTTACGGTGCCGCTCCACTTGGGGTAAGCCGCGCCGCTGAGCTTCTTGGCGTTGGCCGCGTTCCAGGAACCAAGTTGAGTTGTGCTGCCCACCACGTACACATCCTGGCCGCTGGTGGTGTTGCTGTAAGTTACATTGAACGTAACGGCCGTGGTGCCGCTGGTAGGAGGCGGCGTGGTAGTGCCGCCGGTGGGTACCCACACGGCGTAGCTGCGGGCTGGTACCGAGAAGGTGGCGTAGCCGTTACCATCGGTGGTAATGATGCCGCTTACGTTGCCGGTCTGGTCGGTGAGGGTGGCGTTTTTGAAGGGTGTGGTGATGCCCTTGCTACGGCTGGAGCCGCCGTCATTCAGCAACAGCAGCAGGCCCTTGCGTGTAGCGTCGCCGGCCCGGGAGTAGGCGTACACATCGGCGTCGTTGGTGCTGGTGTACTCGGTGGCCGCCCCGTAGGCATTGGCCTGCCGGATCTGGATGAGCTTCTTGATCTGGGCGCCCAGGCCGTACTCATAGTAGTCCTTGTAAAACACGCAGGGATACCCCTTTTCGCGGGTCAGAATGTAGGCGTAGGCCAGCATCTTCAGGTTGGAAACTGGCGAGAACAGTGCGCCGGTTGTGTGGTCGGTATCGTGGTTATCCACGAACGAAACCGAAAGCGCCCCGTTGGCCTCCGTGAAACCTGCAAACTGCAGGCCCCGCATGTCCCAACTGCCGTTGCCATTGCTCATATCGGCAAAAGTGTAGTGCAGGGGCACATCGAAGAGGTTGGTGCGGCCTCCAGTGGCGGCGGCGTAGTTGTTCATGTCGGAAAGATTCCGGAACCAGGCCTCACTCACAACAAAACGGCCGCTGGTTTTCGCGTTATCCAGCCAGCGGTTCAGGTAAGTCGTCTGTATATGCTTGGTGGCATCGAGGCGGTAGCCATCCAGGTTAAGCTTGGTGGTAATCCAGTTGCTCCAGTTGATGGTTTCGTTGGCGTTGTTGATATCGTTGTAGCGGATTTCCGAGCCCAACAGGTTATCGTAAGCGTCGTTGTTGGCATAGGGCTGAAAATCGTAGGCCGCCCACTGATACCAGCCGTTGTTGGGTGCCTGCTGGGTGGCCGAGAAGTTGTACCAGTGCCACTTGTAATTGCTGTAGGTGTTGTTGCGGCCGGGGTAAGTGAAGCTGGTGTACACGTTGTACTGGTTGTTAGCCAGCTCTTGGTTGTCGGCCGAAGTCAGGTGGTTCATCACCATATCCTCGTACACCTGAATGCCCTGCCCATGCAGCGCCCCGATAGCCGACTGCAACTGCCCGATAGTGCCATAACGGGTTGCTACGGTGCCTTTCTGGTTGAACTCGCCCAGGTCGTAGCGGTCGTACACGCCGTAGCCGACATCGAACTTGCTGCTGCCTTTGTAAGCCGGCGGAATCCATAAGGCCGTAATGCCAGCCGCTTTCAACTCGGTGGCCTTTGCCCCTAGGTTCTGCCACCAAGTGCCGGCGGCGGTGCTCATCGGTACATCCCAGTAAAAGCCCTGCATCATCACGCCGTTGGCAATGGTGGCATCCGACGACGATTTGGTGGTTACCAGGGTAGGAGCGGAGCCAGCGGGCTCCATGCTTTCCTTGGTACACGAGCTCAGCAATGCGCCAGCCGCAAGCAGCCCCGCCAGGGAGGCCGCCGTGAACAGATTTTTCATAGGTGTGGTGTTTTGGTTGGAAGTAATAGAACACCACAAGTATAAAAGCTTCAAATGGGAATTGTGCAATAGTATTCGGGCCTTACTTAAATTAATAGTGAGTAATCACTTACCTAATAATGTTCATTTTTAACATGTTACTGATGTTGTGTTAGCTCGTTTGAGTAAATACTACATATTGCGAAAATAGGTAATGTTATATTTGCATCGAATGGTGTTCTGTTGCTTTCTATTGCGGCCTCCCATTCCGATAATAAAAAACGGGCTGCCTCCGGTTTGGAGGCAGCCCGTTTAATACGTCCTGTACTACTGGTTACTTCAACTGCGAGAAGTCGAAGGAGTCTTCCAGGAATTTGGTCGTGAAGTCGCCGGCTTTGAACAGTTCGTTGTCCATAAGGGCCAGATGGAAGGGGATGGTCGTCTTCACACCCTCTACCACAAACTCGCTCAGGGCGCGCTTCATTTTTACGATGCACTCCTCACGGCTCTGGGCCACAGTGATGAGCTTGGCAATCATGGAGTCGTAGTTGGGCGGAATCTGGTAGCCCGCATACACATGTGTATCCACCCGCACGCCGTGGCCGCCCGGAATGTGCAGGGTCGTGATTTTGCCTGGCGAAGGCCGGAAGTTGTTGGCCGGGTCTTCGGCGTTGATGCGGCACTCCATGGCGTGCATCTGCGGGAAGTAGTTGGCGCCCGAAATCGGGATACCGGCTGCCACCTTTATCTGCTCCTTGATCAGGTCGTAGTTCACCACTTCCTCCGTCACGGGATGCTCCACTTGAATGCGGGTGTTCATCTCCATGAAGTAGAAGTCACGGTTTTTATCCACCAGAAACTCAATGGTGCCCACGCCCTCGTAGCCAATAGCCGAAGCGCCGGCAATGGCTGCCGCGCCCATCCGCTCGCGCAAATCGTCGGTCATGAAAGGGGAAGGCGCTTCCTCCACCAGCTTCTGGTGACGGCGCTGAATCGAGCAGTCGCGCTCCGAGAGGTGGCAGACGTGGCCAAACTGGTCGCCGCACACCTGGATTTCGATGTGGCGGGGCTCCACCACAAACTTCTCCAGGTACATACCATCGTTGCCGAAAGCCGCTTTCGACTCGGTGCGGGCGTCGTTCCAGGCTTTCTCAAACTCGTCTTCCGAGTTGATGATGCGCATGCCGCGCCCGCCACCGCCGGCCGTAGCCTTAATGATGACCGGGTACTTAATTTCGGCGGCAATCTGCTTGCCCTGCTCCACCGATTCGAGTAGACCCACCGAGCCGGGCACCACGGGCACGCCGGCGGCAATCATGGTGGCTTTGGCCGAAGCTTTGTCGCCCATGCGGTTGATCATGTCGGGTGAAGCGCCGATGAACTTGATGCCGTTTTCGTGGCACACGCGCGAGAATTCGGCGTTTTCGCTCAGGAACCCATAGCCCGGGTGGATAGCGTCGGCGTTGGTGATTTCGGCGGCCGCAATCAGCGTCGGAATGCTCAGGTAGCTCTGGGCCGAAGGCGGCGGGCCGATGCACACCGCTTCGTCGGCGAAGCGTACGTGCAGGCTCTCCTTGTCGGCCGTCGAGTACACGGCCACCGTCTTGATGCCCATCTCCTTACAGGTCCGAATCACGCGCAGCGCAATTTCGCCCCGGTTAGCAATAAGTATTTTTTTGAACACGGTTTTTCAATTAAAAATTAAAAGGGAAAATCAAAAAGTTGAAAAAATGACACTACCCGATAATCACGAGGCAAGTAATTTTTAACTTTTAATTCTTAATTTTTAATTAACCTAAACCGCCTCAATCAGAAACAGCGGCTGATCGTACTCAACGGGCGAAGCGTTTTCCACCAGTGCCTTCACGATGCGACCCGACTGCTCGGCTTCGATTTCATTGAAGAGCTTCATGGCCTCGATGATGCAGATAACCTGGCCTTTTTCCACCATGTCGCCCACCTGCACGAAAGCCGGCGTTTCGGGGGTGCTGCTGCGGTAAAACGTGCCAATCATCGGCGACTTCAGGGGCGTGGCGCTGCTGGCGGCCGGAGCGGGTGCTTCGGCGGCAACAGGAGCGGGGGCAGCAGCCGGAGCCGCCTGAACAGCAGCGGCCGGAGCAGGAGCCGGAGCATGCGCAGCAGCCGGAGCGGCCATCGTCACGGTTTTGGTGCTGGGGTCACGCTGTACCGAAATTTTAAACTCTTCGGTTTCGATGTTGACCTTGTTGAGGCCCGATTTGGCGATGAAATCAATCAGGTCCTGGAGTTCTTGGGCTTTCATGGCAGAAGATAAGGCGTGGCCGGTGGATGGTTGACGTGCGTTACTTAACCCGCTCTACATAGCTGTAGTCGGCGGTTTTAATCCGAATCTTGGTGTCGGTATCAACGAAAAGGGGCACCTGAATGCGGGCACCTGTCTCGACGGTAGCGGGCTTGAGCGTGTTCGTAGCCGTGTCGCCCTTCAGGCCGGGCTCGGTGTAGGTTACCACCAGCTCCACGGTAGTCGGCAGCTCGGCGGTGAGGGGCATCTCGGTTTCGGCATGGAACAGGATGCCTACTTCCTGGCCTTCCTTCATCAAATCGGCAAAGGGCACCATGGCCTCGGGCAGCACTACCTGCTCGAAAGTGGCATTGTCCATGAACGTGAAGCCGTAGTCGTCTTTGAACAGGTACTGGTGGGGACGCTGCTCCACGCGGGCCGTTTCAATTTTCACCCCCGCATTGAAGGTGTTATCGAGGGTACGGCCGGTTTTGATGTTACGCATCTTGGTGCGCACAAACGCCGGGCCCTTACCAGGCTTTACGTGCTGAAATTCGGTGATGACGTGCAGCTCGTTGTTGTAGTTGATTACGAGCCCGTTGCGGAAATCTGCGGTGGTGGCCATTTTCTGAATTAAAAATTAAAAGGTAAGAATTAAAAATTGAGAGGGTAAGATTGACTTACTGCCGATTTTCTGATCGGGCAGTCAGCCAACTTTTAATTTTTAATTCTCAATTTTTAATTGTGCCGGCGGCACCATCGTATGCCCATTTCAGGTAGAGCGCACCCCAGGTAAAGCCGCCACCGAAGGCGGCGATGATGAGGTTGTCGCCTTTGCGCAGCTGCTGCTCGTAATCGGAGAGGCAGAGCGGAATGGTACCGTTGGTGGTGTTGCCGTAGCGGTGGATGTTGAGCATCACCTTCTGGGGACCGATACCAACGCGGTTGGCCGTGGCATCGATGATGCGCTTATTGGCTTGGTGAGGCACGAGCCAGTCGATGGATTCGGCCGTGAGGCCGTTGCGCTCCGACACCTGGGCAGCTACGTCGGCCATGTTTTTCACGGCAAACTTGAACACGGCCGCGCCCTCTTGGTGCACGTAATGCTCGCGATTGGCCACGGTTTCGGCCGAAGGCGGACGGCGCGAGCCACCGGCTTTCTGGTGCAGGTATTGCTCGCCGTTGCCATCAGAGTGTAGCTCCTGGTCGAGCAGGCCCAGGCCCTCGTGGTTGGGTTCGAGCAACACGGCCCCGGCCCCGTCGCCGAAGATGATGCAGGTGGAGCGGTCGGTGTAGTCGATGATACTCGACATTTTGTCGGCTCCCACTACTACCACCTTTTTGTAGGTGCCAGTGGCAATAAACTGCGCCCCGGTGGCCAGGGCATACATAAAGCCCGAGCAGGCCGCCTGCATATCGAAGCTGAAAGCCTTAGTGGCGCCTACGGCAGCCGAAATAATGTTGGCCGTGGCCGGAAACACTAAGTCGGGGGTTGTAGTTGCGCAGATAATCAGGTCGATATCGGCAGCGGCTACTCCGGTTTTGGCCAGCAGGTTTTCCACCGCTTTCACGCCCATCACCGAGGTGCCCTGGCCTTCACCCTTCAGTATATGCCGCTCCTGAATGCCCGTGCGGCTCAATATCCACTCGTCAGTTGTATCAACCAAAGTTTCCAGTTCCTGGTTGGTGAGCACGTAGTCGGGCACGTAGGCACCCACCCCGGAAATGGCGGCGGTAATCTTCATGAGTGGAGCAAAGAGACAAGAGATCCGGCCCGCAAAAAGTCCGGCCTCCCCAAAGGAAACCGGACGAAGCCGAAAATCAGGACTTGAAAGTAGCTTTAATTTGGTCGGCAATGCCAGCCGTGGCCATTTGGTAACCCTGCAGCAGCATGTTGCAGATGGCTTTGGGCGTGCTCACGCCATGCCCGATAATGGCATTACCGTTGACGCCCAGGATGGGAGAACCGCCCACCGACTCGTAATTGAACTGCTCGAAAAACGGGTCACGGAAGTTTTTGTCGACCAGCGCATCGTATACCGACTCCGCCATTTTCAGCAGCACGTTACCCGTAAAACCGTCGCAGATAATGACGTCGGCTTTCTCGTTGAACAGGTCGCGGCCCTCGATATTGCCGATGAAGTTGATATGCGGATTGACTTTGAGCAGCTGGTGGGCCGCCTGGGTGGCCGCCGTGCCTTTGCCTTCTTCCTCCCCCAGATTCATCAGGCCAACTTTAGGCCGCTCGATGCCCAGCACATACTGGGCGTACAAGGAACCCAGTTCGCCGAACTGCTCCAGCATTTCGGGTTTGCAGTCGGCGTTGGCGCCCACATCGAGCATGATGCAAGTGCCGCCGTGCAGCTTGGGAACGAAGTTGGCAATAGCCGGACGCAGCACGCCGGGAACAGCCTTTACGCTGAACATGGCCCCCACGAGCATAGCTCCGGTGTTACCGGCCGAGCAGAAGGCCTCCACCTCGCGGGTGGCCAGCATGCGGTAGCCCACGGCAATGCTCGAATCCTGCTTGTGCTGGTAGGCTTTGGCTGGATGCTCGCCCATCTCAATAATCTGCGAAGCGGGCACCAGCGTAAGGCCCTCGGCGGCGGCCCCATGCGCGGTCAGCAATGGCCGCACGGCTTCCTCCTGACCAATAAGCACAATCTGAGCCTTACCTGCCAGCTGTTGAGCGGCAAGCACGGCCCCATCGACGGCGGCTTGGGGAGCAAAATCGCCTCCCATTGCGTCCAGGGCTATCTTCATGAAAGAAAAGTCAAGAGGGTCGAAAGTTTTTGAGCTGTCAACTAATAGCTGTTAGCCGTTAGCTTCTGTTTTGGCAAAAGCTAACAGCTAACAGCTATCAGCTATCAGCTTAAAAAAGAAAGGCTATTCGTCGTCGCTGTCGAGCGGGGCGGCAGCAGCTACGGGAGCGTAGTTCTTGATGGCTACTTTACCGTTCAGGTAAAGGTCGCCATCTACTACGTAAGCCTTATGGCGCAAATGTAGCTCGCCGGTGGCCGAGCACAAGGTTACTGCTTTTGGGGTGAGCTTGTAGTGGCTGCGACGTTTGTCGCGGGTGGCGGAGGAGGTCCGGCGTTTAGGATGTGCCATGGGTCAAAAAAAGTAAAAAGAAACGTTAAAAAGGGCAAAGGCCAGCAAAGGCCGTTAATTCAGATTGCGAAGCGCGTTCCAGCGCGGGTCGGAGTCATCCTCGTCGTCGTCGGCATCCTCGCCGCGGGTCGTGAAGATGAGCTTGGTTTTGGCATCGGGCTCGTCGTCGGGCTCGTTCTGGAAACGCGGGTGCAGCTTCTTCATCGGCAGGGCCAGCCCCACGAAATCGAACAGGTGCTGGGCCAGCGGCAGGGTCTGGGCGTCGGGCGTGATTTGCAGCACGTTGTCGTCGAGCTCCTTGTTCTCGTCGCCGAAGCGCACCAGCAGCTGCTCGTGGGTTTCGATAGCCTGGTCGTAGTCGTCGAGGCTCCGGTCACACACTTGGCGTACGGTGCCGTTCAGGTCGAAATCAACCGTGATGAGGCGCTCGGTTTTGTGCAGCGTTACGTCCACATGCACGTTGCCGTCCGGGATCAGCTCCTGATCGAACTGTTCGAAAAAGGCACGGTCGAGCGTGAACTCGAAGTGGTGCGTTTTATCGGCCAGCCGGGCTATGTTGATAGTAGTGGGCGAATCCTTTTTCACGGGAGGTAGTGGCAAGGGGGCAAAAGTAGGCACTTTTGCCCGGTATGTACAAGAGGGGGCGGGGCGGGGTCAGGCGTTTTTCAAAATGAAATCCGACGGTATTCCCAGCCGCTCATACAGGCGTTTGGCCAAGTCGAGCGTTACGCGGCGCTTGCCGCTCAGGATCTGCGAGAGGCGCCCGGCGGGCACTTCGAGCAGCTCGGCCAACTCCTTCTGCTTGAGGCGCATCTGCTGGCGCTTGAGCTCAATCATCTCGGCCAGCGAGGTGGGCAGGTTCGGAATCGGGAGCAGCCCCAGCTTGCCTTCGTAGATATCGAGGGCCGCAATCAGCGTGCGAAACTCGGTTTCCAGTGCCTCGTTACCCTCCACGCCAGCGGCCGCCAGCGCGTCGAGGCGGCGCAGGGCAGTACGGTAGTCGATGGGAGTCTGGAGGAGCATGTTTTTAAGCTGTTAGCTACTAGCTTTTAACTGATAGCCAGTAGGCAAGCAAAACGCCGGAGCCTGCTGGTTCCGGCGTTTCTGCTGCAAAGGTAAAACGTAATTCTGAATTCGCAAAGAATCTTTCGATTTTGGAAAGAAAGTTTCGAAAAATGCGAGAAGTGAGAAGTGAGAAGTAGGAACGTCATTCAGAGCGTAACGAAGAATCTCGCGTGTTGATGCCAGGGCTTCGTTCAACGATTAGCCTGCGAGATTCTTCGCTACGCTCTGAATGACGTTCCTACTTCTCACTTCTCGCTTCTCGCTTCTCACATCCTACTTCTCACTTCTCATCTATTCCCTTCTCCCCCTGTCCCGGGGGGCAGGGCCGGGAATCATCGGTTTGATTTCGGCTTCGGCCTGACGGTATTTTACCAGCTCGCAAGCCAGGTACAGCGCTTCGCGGAACGAGGTTTCATCAGCTTTGAACTGGCCGGCGAGGCCGTAGGCGGTGCCGTGGTCGGGGGAGGTGCGGATGACGGACAGGCCGGCCGTGTAGTTGACGCCGCGCTCGAAGGCCAGGGTTTTAAACGGAATCAGGCCCTGGTCGTGGTAGAGCGAGAGGGTGGCGTCGAACTGCTTGTACTGGCCGGTGCCGAAGTAGCCGTCGGCAGGGTAAGGGCCAAACACCAAGTGGCCGCTCTGGAGCAGTTGCTGAATAACGGGCGTCACTACGGCGGCTTCCTCAGTGCCGAGCAGGCCGTTTTCGCCGGCGTGAGGGTTAAGGCCCAGCACTGCTACGCGCGGCTTCTCGATGCCAAAATCGTTCTTCAGGGAGGCCAGCAGAATCCGGAGCTTGTTGGTGAGCAGCTCCTTGGTGAGGCGCGTGGGCACATCCTTGAGCGGAATGTGGCCCGTGGCGGTGGCTACCCGCAGCTCGTCGGCCACGAGCAGCATCAGACTCTCCTTGGCTTCGAAGAAGCTGGTCAGGAACTCGGTGTGGCCGGGAAAGCGGAAGTCGTCGGCCTGGGTGTTTTCCTTGCTGATGGGGGCCGTGACGAGGCCGTCGAGCAGGCCGGCCTTCAGGTCGCGGGCGGCGGCGAGCAGGCTCTGGCGGGCCGCCGCGCCACTGGCCGCGCTGGGCTGGCCGGGCGTGAGCTGCACGTCGTCATCTTCCCAGCAGCTAACGGCGTTGTGCTTGCCGGGGGCAATGTCGGCCGCCTCGCGCACCTGCCGGAACCGCAGTGGCTCGTGGTTGGGGTCGGCGGGGAAGTCGTCGAAAAGTACGGCGGCCGTGCCGTACACTACCGGCGTGCAGAACTTGAGCAGGCGCGGATCGAGGAAGGTTTTATAGATGACCTCGGGCCCGATACCGGCCAGGTCACCGACGGAAATACCAATTCGTGGGAGCATTCTTTATTTAGAGCTTAGTGCTTCGTTGTTAGTGCTTAGGCAGTCGTTGGTGGGCTGGGCAAAAATAACGGTGTCATGCTGAGCGCAGCGGAGCGAAGTCGAAGCATCTCTACCGTTTCATTGCAGTCGTCAGGATTAGCGTTGCAGTAGAGATGCTTCGACAAGCTCAGCATGACACCGTAATTTTCCCCGCCGTTCTAAATACTACGCCCGGCCTTTCAGATACTCATACGTCAACCTGACCGCCGTGCCGGTGCCGCCTTTGCCGCGGTACGAGTCGGGGGTAGTGAGGAAGGCGGGGCCGGCAATATCGAAGTGGACCCAGGGGTAGCCCTCGGCGTAGCGCTCCAGAAACTTGCCGGCTGAAATGGCGCCGGCCTCGGCCTTGCCCAGGTTGGTCATGTCGGCAATGGGGCTCTTGATGTGGTCGGCGTACTCATCCCAGAGCGGAAACTCCACTAGCCGCTCGTGGGTGGTGTTGCCGGCTTTCTTCAGGTCGGCCATAACGTCCTCGTCGGCGGTGCCCATGTACACGATGCCCTCGATGCCGATGGCGCGGGCCGCCGAGCCGGTGAGCGTGGCGTAGTCCATCACCAGTTCGGGGTTATACTTCTTGGCGAAGGCCAGGGCATCGGCCAGAATCAGGCGACCTTCGGCGTCGGTATTGAGCACTTCCACGCTCAGGCCGCTGTACATCGTAATCACGTCGCCGGGGGCCAGGGCGGGGCCGCCGGGGCGGTTGTCGGTGGCCGGCACCAGCCCGATTACGTGCAGCGGGACCTTGTTTTTGGCCAGCGCCGTGAGCACGCCCACCACTACGGCCGCGCCGCCCATGTCGCACTTCATCATGTCCATGCTGTTGGGCGTGGGCTTGAGGCTGAGTCCGCCGGTATCGAATACCACGCCCTTGCCCACCAGCACAATTGGCTTGGCGTTGGTGGCGCCGGCCGGCTTGTACTCCATAATAGTGAAGGTGGGCGGCTCGGGGCTGCCTTGGTTCACGGCCAGCAGGCCACCCATGCGCAGGGCCTCAATGCGTACCAGATCCAGCACTTCCACCTCGAAACCTGCTTCCTCGCCGGCCTTCTCGAACTGCTGCGCCAACTGGCTGGCGTTGAGGTGGCTGTAGGGCTTGTTTACTAAGTCGCGGGCCAGGTACACGCCCTGCAGCACGCCCGCTAGCTCGGCCACCTTCTGCTCCGATAAATCGGGGCCGACCAGCGTGAGCCGCTGCAGGGTGGGGGCTTGCTTGGATTTCTCGTCGGTTTTGTAGCCCGCGAATTGGTAGGCGGTCAGGGCAATACCTTCGGCCAGGGCCAGCGAAGCGCCGGCGGGCGTGAGGTTGCAGACGAACAGCTCCTCCACCTTATCGGCCTTGAGGCGGGCGTGCAGCTTGTGGCCGGCTTTGCGCAACGCCTCCAGGCCCAAAGCCGACGTCTTCTTTTCCTCGGCTACTATATAATAGTGCTGGTGGCTGTACTGGTTGACAACGACCAGCTTCTCGTCGGCGGCCAGCTGGGCGGCCACGTACTGACGGGCGGCCTCGGACAGGTCGGCGGCGGCCGTTACGGGCAGCTCGGTGGTGCCGGCGGGCAGAATGAAGACCGTGCTGGCAATGGCGGGAAAATCGGCGGCGTAGGCTAAGGTCAGGGACATGGGCGGGATAGAACTGGAATGAAGCACCGGCCGAAACGACCGGCCGCGGCGTATCTTTGGCCGTGAAGGTAGGAAGTTTGATGCTTTGCAGGAACGTCATGCTGAGAGCAGCCGGAGGTGAAGTCGAATCATCTCTGCCAATGGCTAGCTTTTACTGAAAACAATGAAACGGTAAAGATGCTTCGGCTGCGCGGACGCCAGATGAAGCATGACAGCCTATTTCTCTGCCAACGTCCAGCCAACCTAATTGCCTGCCCCTCCGCCATTCACTACGCCCAAATGGATTCCGTTAAAGCCAAAAAGCACCTCGGTCAGCACTTTCTCAACGACCCCAACATTGCCCGCAACATTGTGGAGGCCCTGCGCCTGCCCGATGGCGTGAAGCACGTGCTTGAAATCGGGCCCGGCATGGGCGTGCTCACCCAAACGTTGCTCCAGCATCCGGAGTACGAAACGGCCGTGGTGGAAATCGACCGCGACTCGGTGACTTACCTGCAAAAGCATTACCCGGCCCTTGAGGACCGGATTTACTCTCAGGACTTCCTGAAAATGGACCTCACGGCGCTTTACGGCGAGCAGCCGCTGAGCATCATCGGCAACTTCCCCTACAACATCAGTACCCAGATTTACTTCCAGATTCTGGCCCACCGCCAGCTGGTGCGCGAAAGCGTGGGCATGCTGCAAAAGGAGGTAGCCGACCGCCTGGCTACCGGCCCCGGCTCGAAAACCTACGGCATCCTGAGCGTGCTGCTCCAGGCATTCTATACCATCGACTACCTGTTCACGGTGCCCCCGCACGTGTTCAGCCCGCCGCCCAAGGTGCAGTCGGCCGTTATCCGCCTCACCCGCAACGATACCGTGCAGCTGGCCTGCGACGAAAAGCTGTTCTTTCGGGTGGTGAAACAAGCTTTCCAGACCCGGCGCAAAACTCTGCGCAACGCCCTCAAACCGTTCGGCATGCCCCCCGAAACTACCACAGATGCCGTGTTCGACCTGCGGGCCGAGCAGCTCAGCGTGGCCGATTTCGTGGACCTGACCAACCGCGTGGCGGAGAATAAGAGCGAATAAAGAGCGCACTTTCTCATGCGCCCAAAAAGATGCGCGTAAAGTGGCCGTTATCGGAGCATCTTAAGCACTCATTCCTTCACCTTTTCTCATGAGCAATACTGCACGCTCGGCAATCAGAGGTTTAGTAGCAATAGCAGTAGTACTGCTGCTCGGAGTATCTGCTATTTATTTCGTTTTCTTTTCTGGTCCTGAGGTGGAGCGGGCAGCACGCAATTCCAGCAATTCCCACCGGGTGAAAATTGGAATGAATCGCCATCAGGTTTTAAGCATTATGGGTCCCCCTAAACGAACAGAGCCTCGGCTGCAACAAGCAGGTACTACTCACGTGTATGAAACGTCCGCCCTTGCTTCTCACGAAATTGCAGTTGCATTAGGACCGGATAGTTTAGTTGTAGCTGTCTATCATGGCTATTAGAATAACTATAGCCCCCTATCCTTTTTTATTCTGGGCATGAAGCGACGTATGGGAGGCGCAGCTGAAGTGGTTACTTCTTCTCCTTGAAATTCTGCACTGAATAGATGAGGCCCAGCGTCAGGCCCTGGCTGTACTGTAGGGCGGTGTCCTGGTCGTAATCGTAGAGCAAAATGCCGGTCAGGGCTACATTCACGTAGCGGTTGACCTTGGCCGTGAGGCTGGCGTCGAGGCGGTGGTCGATGCGGCGTAGGGCGAAGTCGGAGCCATAGTTGGCGAACAGCAGGTAGCGGGCCTTCAGGTTCACGTTGGTGGCAACGTCCTTGTCGAACTCGGCTAGAATCTGGGCGGCCAATATCTCAAAACGGGTGGAGCGGCCCAGGTTAACGCCGTAGGGCTTTTCGCCCAGCGCGGCCACAAACCGCTCGGGGCGGCTCACCACCGTCAGGCGCGGGGCGAAGGGCGAGAGGCGCAGCTTGAAGTAGCTGGTAGGGTGATACTCGAAGCCATAGGCGGCCGTGAGGAAAGCCGGCGCGAAGGTGGAGGAGACGAGCTGTGCCCGCTGCCGTCCGTTGGCATCGTCGGAGTACTTGTAGCCGGGCGCGAACTGGGTAAGCAGATTCAGCGACACGAACATGTCCCAATTCGGGCTCATTGCCCGGCCGTATTTGGTGTCCAGGTAAATCCGGTCGAGGCTTTTGCGGTAGCCCTGGCCCTTGTTCGAAACGAAGGCATAGAGCAAGTCGGCCTGATTGTCCCAGCTATAAATACCCCGTTGATAATCGGCTTTGGCATTGATCGAGGCATTTAGCCCTAGGGAGCTGACGCCGCCGCCGCGCCAGTTGGACGAGAGCAGGCCCTGCTGAAAGTTAAGCGTCGAGGTGAAGCTTTTCTTCCAGGCTGAGTCGGGCACCACGGCAGCATCGGGCGCCGTTTGGGCCGCTGCCTGCGAAGGGCCCCAGGCCGCCAATACGAGTAACAGAATCAGGGTAAAGGTGTGTTTCATGGGGGCTGAATTAGGAAATAAGGAAGCTGTTTAGAAAGTCAAAATACCGTCATGCTGAGCTTGTCGAAGCATCTCTACCGCTTCGTAGCAGCTATTCAACGAAGCGGGAGAGATGCTTCGGCTGCGCGGACGCCAGATGAAGCATGACGTTCTGATTAGTTCCGGGTACTTTCTAAAAAGCTTCAAAGTCAATAGCGGCGGGCCAAAGGTATCAAATGATCGAATGGGCTACAGCTGAAAAGGAGAGGAGCCCGCGCAAAATCAGGCCGCTTGCCGACGGATGACCGGGGTAATTGAAGCCCCACCTGGCGGCTGGTTGGGGCAGATAGCAATACCTTCGTAGAACCATTTGCCACCCGCCATTTACACCCGAAAAAGATGTCCCTCTGCCTCATCATCGACGACATGCATTCCAGCCTGCCGGCGTACCTGGAGCCGCTGGGCCTGACGCTGCACTACCGCCCCGACCTGACGGCCGCCGAGGTGCCTGCTGCCCTGGCCGCCCACCCCTACGAGGGGTTGGTGGTGCGCTCGAAGCTGCGCGTAACGCACGAGTTGCTGGCCCACGGCCCGCAGCTGCGCTACGTGTGCCGCGCCGGCGCCGGGGTCGATAACATTGATGAGCAGGCCCTGACCGACGCGGGCGTAACGCTGCTGAATGCCCCCGAGGGTAACCGCGACGCGGTGGGCGAATACGCCATTGGCCTGCTGCTGGCACTGTTCCGGCACCTGCCGCGGGCCGATGCTGAGGTGCGGGCCGGGCAGTGGCACCGCGAGGCCAACCGGGGCGAGGAGCTGGGCGGCAAAACCGTGGGCCTGCTGGGCTACGGGCATATGGGCCGGGCCTTCGCGCGCCGCCTCAGCGCTTTCGGCTGCACCGTGCTGGCCCACGACCACGCCCCCGCCTGCCCGTCCGATGCGTACGCCACGCTGGTGCCGCTGGCCGAGCTACAGGCCCGCGCCGAGGTGCTGAGCCTGCACATTCCGTACGAGAAGGCTAACCACCATTTCGTGAACGAGGAATTTCTGGCCGGCTTTCCGAACGCCATCTGGCTGCTGAATACGGCCCGGGGCGAAGTGCTCGATCATGCCGCGCTGGTGAGCCGCCTGCGCACCGGCCAAATCCGGGGGGCGGCGCTCGATGTGCTCGAAAACGAAAAGCTCGCCACGCTTGACCCCGGGCAGCAGGCCCGCTTCGAGTACCTGCGCACGGCCCCCAACGTGGTGCTCGCGCCCCATATCGGCGGCTGGACGTTCCAGAGCTATGAGCGTATCAACGCCGTGCTGGCCCGCAAGCTGGCGGCGTTTTTGGGGCGCTGAAATGAAGGTGTAATGCGCCACATGCTCAGAATGACACTCCTGCGTCTTCTGGCTCCATTACTTCCTTGCCCATCACTCTTTCCCCAATTTTCGTATATTTGCTTGCACCTACCAAGGGGAGAACGGCCAGCCACGCTGGCCGTTCTCCTTATTTTTTTGAGCTAATTCCACCCATGTCATGTCTACCATCAACTACTATACCCCCGAAGGACTTCAGAAGCTCAAAGTTGAGCTACAGGACCTTAAAATCAGGGGCCGGGCCAAGGCCGCCGACGACCTGCGCGAGGCCCGCGACAAGGGCGACCTGAGCGAAAACGCCGAGTACGACGCCGCCAAGGATGCCCAGGGCCTGTTGGAGCTTAAGATTGCCAAGCTGGAAGAAGTATTGGGCAACGCCCGCCTGCTCGACGAAACCAACCTCGACCTGAGCAAGGTGCTCATCATGAGCAAGGTGAAGCTCAAGAACCTCAAAAACAATATGGTACTCGACTACACCCTGGTAGCCGAGGAAGAAGCCAACCTGGCCACCGGCAAAATCTCCGTCAAGTCGCCTATCGGCAAGGGCCTGCTGGGCAAGTCGGTTGGCGAAACGGCCGAAATAACAGTGCCGGCCGGTAAGCTGCAGTTTCAGGTGCTGGAAATCAGCCGCTAGTGTTTTAGGAACGAGCAATCAGATGGGAGAGGTGAGGCCCAAACCGGGACTCACCTCTTCTTTTTTGCGGTAAGTTCGTAGACTTACTGCCGGAGCCTCTCCGCTGTCTTATCTCACGTCTCACCTCCAAAATAGTATGCCTTCTATTTTCTCGCGTATTGTAGCCGGCGAACTGCCCGTTTATAAAGTAGCCGAAGACGAGCACCACTTGGCTTTCCTCGACATTACGCCGCTCGTGGAGGGGCATACGCTCGTTATTCCGAAGCGCGAGGTGGATTATATCTTCGACCTGCCGCCGGCCGAGCTGGCGGCGCTGCACCTGTTTGCCCAGCGCGTGGCGGCCGGCGTGCGGGCCGCCGTGCCCTGCAAGCGGGTGGGCGTGGCCGTTATCGGGCTCGAAGTGCCCCACGCCCACATCCATCTGATTCCGATGAACAAAGTGGCCGATATGAACTTCGCCAACCCCAAAATAAAGGTGGACGAGCGACGCATGAACGAGCTGGCTGCCGCCATTGGTGCTCAAGTGCCCACCGTAGTAGCCGGCACCCCCGAAATGCCCACCGACCCGCGCGACACCAAGGGCGGCCGCGAAACGGTGGAAGCCTCCGAGCCCGATGCTTTCCAGGCCCCAATTCCCGACGCCGCCTCGGCTGCTGATGACGCAACCTTGGGACCCTTGCGTGAAATGACCAAGGGCCTCACCTACATGAGTGAATCGGAGGCGCCGTTGACGGCGGTGAGCTTCGCAGCCCCGGCTGGCGGCCTCACCGACGCGGCCCTGGCCAAGCTGGCCGGCGTGCCGGTCGGCACGCCCGTAGAGCGGCAGGAGCTTACGTACTTCCTGCGCAACCACACCGCCGATAATGGGGTAACCGGCAGCGCCGAAATGGCTAACCGCTTCAAGCAGCTGCAGATGTTTCTGAAGCAGGAGCTGAGCGGTACGCAGGTTTACCGCTTCGGCAAGGGCCCGCAGGTGCCGGTGCTGGTGCTCGGCGAGGGCGAAGGCGGCCAACTGCAGGGCTTCAAAACGGTGCTTACCGAAACCTAAGCCGGTTGCGGGTCTGTGAACAGGCAGTAGAGACGCGACCCTTCGCGTCTCTACTGCCTGTTTAGGTGATGGCGCGTAAGCAACTGTAGCGAAAAGGGCGGTCATGCTGAGCCTGCCGAAGTATCTCTACCGTTTCGTAGCACGCATTCAACGAAGTGGTAGAGATGCTTCGGCAAGCTCAGCATGACTGTCTTTTTCGGATCAACTATCGGCTTAGGATGGCCGGTTTTCTTTCAGGCCTTTCTCCGGCAGCTTTGGTAATGCGGGCTCCGGCAGGGGGCCGGCGGGCTCGGTCTGGAACCGTTTGAGAATGTGGTTCTCGCGCTCGAATACGCCTACCAACACAATCAGGTAAGAGAGTAGCAGTGGCCCCATTACCAGGCCCAGCAGGCCAAACAGCTCGACGCCCAGCACTACGCCGGCCAGCGTGATGAGCGGGTGGATGTCGCCCATGCGCTTGGCCAGGACGATACGCAGCAGGTTATCGATGTTGATGATGACGATGACGCCCACCAGTAGGATGCCCACGCCCTGCCCTGTGTCGCCCTGGGCCAGTTTGAGGATGGCCGCCGGACCCCACACCAGCGGTGTGCCCAGCACCGGAATAAAGGCTGTGAAAAAAGACAGCGTACCCCAGAACAGGGCATCCTTAACCCCAAACACCTGCAGCGTAAGCGTGGTGAGCAGGGCCTGCACCAGAGCAATGAGGGCCTGCCCGAGCACGTTGGCGTTTACCGTGTTGCGCAACGAGTCGCCCAGCTCCTGCAGCGTATCGGCGCGGAAGGGCAGGTAGCGGCGCAGGCCCCGCACGAAGGCTTCTTCCTGCACAAACATGAAGTAAAGCGTAAACAGCATGAGGCCAATAACCACGGTGAAGTGCAGCAGCCCGCTGGCCAGCGACGGAATACGCGTGCTGAGCCAGGCCACCGCCTGCTGAATTATCTCGCGCACGTTGGTTTCGGTGGTGAACTGGTAGCCGGTTTTCTGCTCAATCAGGTGCAACACCGTCATAATCTGGCTTGTGTCCTGGGCATATAGGCGGATGCGGTTGACGAGCATCAGCACCAGCCCCGTGAAGGGCATAATAATGACCACCACGGCAAATGCCAACAGCCCGGCCGTTACCAGCTGCCGGCTCCAGCCGCGGCGGTGCACCAGGGCCGCAAACCAGGGCCGTAGCACCACATACAGCACCCCGGCCCCCAGAAACGCCGTGATGTAGGAGCCCAGCCCCAGCAGGATCAGCGTCGCCAGGCCTACGAGGCACACAATCAGCAGCACATACTGCTGGCGGGGCGTGTAGATGTTATCAGAAGCCATAAGCCGGGGGCGTCGAAGGGTGGAAGTCAAAAGTAAAGGCTTGCCCGGCATTCTACTCAAACCTTCACTACAGCCTGCCTATTCGCGTCGGATGGCTGGTAGCTGCTCTGGGCCAAGGAGGAATATGTATCGGCTTCCTACTATTGATTTGGGGCTTCCATCAGGCCACCTTTCGGCCCAGGGCGGCTACGGCCAGGCCCATTATAGCAATAAGGGCGAAGGAAACGCGCAGGCTGCTGAGGCCGGCCACGAAACCGATAAGCGGCGGCCCCAGCAGAAAACCTGTGAACCCGACCGTAGTGACGGCTGCCAGCGCCATGCCCGCCGGCATGGTTGTCGAGCGGCCGGCCGCCCCGTACACCAGCGGCACCACTGCCGCCGTGCCCAGTCCTACCAGCATAAAGCCCAGCGTAGCCGCCCAAAGCGTCGGGAAAGTCACGGCCAGCAGCAGCCCGGTGGCCTCCAACAGCCCGCTCAGTACCAGCGTGCGGCGGCGGCCGAAGCGGTCAATAAACCAGTCGGCCACGAAGCGGCCCGTGGCCATCAGGGCCATGAAGGCGGCGAAACCCAGGCCTACCCAGGCCTCGGGTGCCCGCACCACCTGCCGGAAATACACGCCGCTCCAGTCGAACATAGTGCCCTCGCATAGCAGCGAGCAGAACGCCAGCACCCCCAGCAACAGCAGCGAGCGGTCGGGCAGGGCTAGCAGCGGGGCACCGGGCGGACGGGGCGCATCGGCGGGCAGCAGGCGCGGGGCCAGTAGCAACAGGGCGGGCAGCACCAGTAGCGCTACGCCGGCAAAATGGGGAAATGGCCCTACTCCCTGTCCAATCAGCAGTACGGCCAGCCCGGCGCCTGCAAAGCCGGCCAGGCTCCAGAGGCCGTGGAAAGTAGCCATAATGGAGCGCCCGTACAGCGCCTCCACGCCCACGGCCTGGGTGTTTACGCCGATGTTGCCCAGCTCGCCGGCCATTCCGAATAGCACCAGCGCGGCCAGCAGCTGGGGTACAGTGGTGGCCAGCCCCAGCAGCGGCAGCCCCAGCCCATAAAGCAGCATGCCCAGCAGCACCACCCGCCGGCTCCCAAAGCGGCTCACGAGCCAACCCGCCAGCGGCAGCGTGCCCAACGAGCCCACCGGCAGCGCCAGCAGCACCCCGCCCAACTCGGCCGGCGACAAACCCAGCCGATGCTGCACCGCCGGAATCCGGGAGGCCCAGGTAGCAAAGCACAGCCCCTGCACGGCAAAAGAGGCTGCCACTGCCCAGCGGTAGGTTTGGGGAGTCGGGGTCATGGGTCAAGTATTAATGAGGAAGAACGTCATGCTGAGCTTGCCGAAGCATCTCTACCGCTTCATCTGAACCGATGCAATGAAGCGGTAGAGATGCTTCGGCAAGCCCAGCATGATGTTCACCTCAACGGTTACACTACAAGCTACCCTTTCCTTCTAGCGTGTCGGGCCGCTGTCTATCTGGGCTTCCAACCGCTCCTGCGCGGCTACGGGCAGGGACGAGAGCAGGTCGAGTCCGGTGGCAGCTTCCAGGACATCGACACTGACGCGGTAGCGGCTCCAGTCGGGGCTCACCTGCTGGTCGTTGGGCGTGTCGATGGCTAGGATGCGGGCCTGGCCGGATGCAATCCGCTGCAGGTCGTTGGAGCCGGCGGGTAGCAGCACCAGCACCTTCCAGACGCGGGCCGGCACCGTTACGCGGCCTTCATCAATGGTGGTTTTGAAGCCTTGCAGGCCGGTGCCGCCCTGCCCATAGCTGCCCATGATGATGTACACTTCCTGCCCGCGCTGTACCTGGGTACGGGTCCATTCTTCGAGGTTGCCCCAGGTGCGCTGGTTGTTGTTGGCAGCCTGCGGAATCATGTTGGTCATCAGGAAAGTGGCCGAGTTGTCGTCGAGCGTGCGGGTACGGTCGGCGGAGGGGCAGTTGTGGCCCCTATCGAAGCCCGAGCCGCTGTAGCTGCGCGAGGTGGCGGCGTAGAACTGCCGGGGCAGGGCCGGGTCGGGCCGGAAATCGTCCTGGCGCGGCGCGCTGCCCATATCGGCGGCGCCCAGGTGCCAGCTCACCCAGGTGGGCGTGCCCCGGCGGGCATGGTAGCCCACCGCGTACTGGGGCCGCGTGAGCAGGTAGTTGTTGGGCGTATTCAGCGAAGCCGTGGCCCCGCTGGGGTTGCCGAGGGCCAGGTTGTCATCGGGCTGAGAAACGGACGACTGGGGAACCGGACCAGGGCTGGGAACCGGAACCGGAGCCGGAGTCGGCGGCGGGCCGGGCTGCGTGGCCGGGCCGCCGGCCACGGGCGCGCCGGTGCCGGTTTCAAGACCGATATCGTCGATGTTGAGGCGGCCGGAGCCGGTATCGGTTTTGCGGATTTCCAGCCGCAGGCTGCGGGCACTGCTGCCCTCGAAGGTGGTACTGAGCAGGCGCGGGCCCTGAGTACGCACGGGCTGGCCGATGCGGCGGTAGCTGCGGCCGCCGTCTTGGCTGCCCCACAGCTCCCAGGTGCTGGCCGCATCTTGGCCGTAGGCAGCCGAGCTGATGCGAATAAGCTGCACGCCGGCCGGGGCGTCGAAGGTCATGGTGAGACGGCCGCCAGTGCGCAGGCGGGCCGCACGGGCTCCCTTCTTGTGGTCCTGGTCGGAAGCGCCGATGAGGGCCTCGGTGAGTTGCCAGGTGCCCGTGCCCAGCGTTTCGGTGGCGCTGGCGTAGCTACCCTTGGTACCGGCCTCAAAAGTTTCGGGAAAGCGGCCGGCAGCCTGGGCCGGGCTGCTTTGCACAGCAATGGCCGGCGGGCCGGCAGGGGCGGGCGGGCGGAGAGTTTCGGCGGGCTGCTGCGAGCAGGCATTCAGCAGCAGCGAAAGCAGAGCGGGGGCAAGGCGAATCATGGAGGAAAGGTAACCATAAGCTGTTTGCGAGGAAGCCCGCGGGCCTGTTTTGGGGTGGCTGTTGCCCCAACACAGGCCGCCTGGTGTACCGGCGAGGGCTTATGCAAAGAGGGCCGTAGATATGTAGCACGAAGCTCGCGCATCGTTGCTGACTTCCGGAAGATTCCGTTCAACGACACGCGAAGCGGCAGCTTTGCGCTACATACCCATATGCCTCCTCTTTCGTATAACCGCTTCCCTGTTTGCCAACCCTATTCCTGCCGCCAATGCCCCGCCTCCAACGGTTTGTGCTTCAGATACTGCTCTTCATCAGTCTGCCAGCCGTGCTGGTTACGCTGCTCTCGGCGCTTACGGCCCAGGTGTGGTGGCTGAAGCTGCTGGATTTCCCGCGCTTTCAACTGCTGCTGCTACACCTGGCGGTGCTGGTGCTACTGGCGGGGCTGCTGTTGGTGGGGAGGCGGCAGGCGCAGGCCGCCCGGCGCTGGGTGCTGGGCCTGAATCTGCTGGGGGCGGCCGTACAGCTGTATTTCCTGCTGCCCTACCTGCCGCTGGCCCCGCGGTCGGTGCCCGACGCCACCGCCGCCCAGGCCGCCGATACCACCGCCCGCCTGCGCCTGCTGGAGGCCAATGTACTGCAGAAAAACAACCGTGCCGATCTGCTACTGGCCCACGTAGCCGAGCAATGTCCCGATATAGTGCTGGTCCTCGAAACCGACCAAACCTGGGTTACGGCGCTCCGGCCGCTGCGGAAAGAATACCCTTACTTCGTTGAGCTGCCCCGGCCCAACACCTACGGCATGGCGCTGTATTCGCGCCTGCCGCTGCTGGGGGCGCGGGCGTACGATTTCCAGGAGCCCGGCGTGCCCACCATCATCACCGACGTGCGGCTGCCCAACGGCCGGCTGGTGCGCCTGTATGCCGTGCATCCTTCCCCGCCGGTGCCCAGCGAGCATCCTACCAGCCTCAGCAAGCCCAACATGATCCTATTGCAGGTAGGTCGGCGCGTGAGGCAGCACCCCGGCCCGGCGCTGGTGCTGGGCGACTTCAACGACGTGTCGTGGTCGCACACCACCCGCATGTTCGAGGCCAGCGGCGAGCTACACAACGTGCGCCGGGGCCGCGGCATGTTCAGCACTTTTAATGCCACCAGCTGGACTATGCGCTGGCCCCTCGACCACCTGTTCGTGACCAAAGAATTCCGGCTGGCGCGGCTGCAGCGGCTGCCTGATATCGGCTCCGACCATTTCCCGCTGCTGGCCGAGGTGGTGCTGGCCGAGTAAGGCTGGGAAGAATCGGCTGGATTTTTGCCCGTTCGCCCGCGGCTTCAGCCCGATCTTCTATCCTTACTTTTTCCGCATATGAAAAGCATTCTACTCGTGGCCGCGCTGGCCCTGACCGGCCCGGCTGTTTTTGCGCAGACAACCCCGGCGGGGAATCTCACTGCCGACAAGAAAGACAACACGCTGGTCGTGGAGCTGCCCCAGGAAGGGGTGGCGGCCTGGCAGCGCGTGGCGCAGGTGCTCACCGACCGGGGCTACCCGTTTGCACACAGTGATATAAACCTGCTGGTCCTCACTACCGCCTTCAACCCCATCAGCAGCACCAGCAGCCTGAGCGTGTCGGCCGTAGTAAGGGGACATCAGCTGACGTTGCGCGGGCGCTCCGAGTCTGTTTCGGTGGTGGGTACGCAGAGCCAGCTTACTACGGTGCGGCGCAGCACTTCGCTGGCCGGCGTCAGTGAGGGGTGGCAGGAGCTGGAGGCCATTGCCCGCGAGCTGGGCGGCACAGTGCGATACTCCCGCCTGGTAGTCCGATAAGCGCCTCCGCGCCGGACGGGCAGTCCAGTGTACCGGCGGGTTTTTGCGCCGCCGTTTTTGCTGCATCTTACTTTATTTTCTGCTTATGCTACGCTACGTACTCCTGTTGTCCGGGCTGCTGTTTCTGACTGCGGTTCCAACCTTCGCCCAAACGGGCGGGCTGCGCACCAAGCCCATCGATTTCGACAATACCATTGTGCTAACGCTGCCCGACGAAGGCCCGGCGGCCTGGAAGCGGGCCGGCCGGCTGATTGCCCAGCGAGGCTACCCCATCCGGTTTGCCAGCCCCGAGCTGCTCACGCTCAGCACCGAAGTAATGGGTGCCCGTAAAGCCACACCGCTGGGCTTTACGGTAGCCGTGAACGGCCATGAGCTACACCTGCGAGGCTTCACCAGCTACACCGATATTGCTAGCTACCAGACGTCGTCAAGTGCCCAGCTGTTGCTGATTGAGTACATGGACAGCGGCAACGCGCGGGGCCGGCAGTGGCAGGAGCTGGAAGACGTAGCCCGTCTGCTGGGTGGTACCCGGCAGTATACCCGCGTGGGCATCGACTAGCCCCTGGCGGTGCACTTCATTCCCACGCCCTTGGCGTGGCGCCTCACAGAGAGGAAGTTGGGGGTGGAGTTGCCGCGGCGGGCCCCTCTAGTCGTCGCCCTTCCCGGGCTCTAGGCTACTTCTGCTTGATTTTGAGCTTGGTAGGACTGGCCGGGGCGTTGGCTTGCTGCATCTGGGCGGCCAGTGGGCGGCTGCTCATGGCCATGATAGTCTGCTCGTCGGAGAGGGAGGCGTAGGAGAGGGCCACCAGAGCGCCCTGCCACTTGCAGCTGAAGTCTTCGATGCGGCCGGGGCCGTAAAGGGCCTCCAGCGCGGGGCGCACCTTCCGCGTTTCGGCCGCGCCCTTCACAATGATGGTGACGGCCGCGAACTGCCCCCGGAAAAACTTGTAGTGAATGCGCGTCGCCGTGAAGCCGCCCACCTGCAATTGCTCATCGAGGCGCTCATACACTTTCTCGTCGCCTTTGTCGCGCAGCAGCTTCAGGTGCAGTGCCTCGGTAAGCGGCGCCCCGAAGGGCAGGCCGCGGAAGCCATTGGCCACATCGAGGCGGGCAAGCGACTGGGAGCGGGCCGGCTGGGCCATCAATAGGGCCAATAGTAAGGCCAGCAGCGTGGCAGGCAGGATTTTCATACAGAGGGAAAGAGGGGCAACTGGCGCCGGACGACCAATGCAAACGCTGCGCCAGAGACGGTAACAGAGTTGCAAGCAAAACTACTACACAGAAAAAAGCGGGCTGGAAAACAAATGGGAATTAGGAGGCTTGCTGGCGGATGGAAACAGCGAGGACGACCGCGCAACGCCGGGCACGCTACTCTCGTCCTTGCCGTGTACCTTGCCCGCTTATCCCTCGCTCCTTTATGAAACACCGCTACTTCCTGCCCGCCGCCGTGCTGCTGGCCGGCGCCAGCCTGCTGGCCGCCTGCGACTCGGGCAGCAAGCCCCGCACCGGCACCGTCGAAACCGCCGACGCCACCTTCGACGACTACAAAAACCGGTTCATCGACTCGCTCTGGTATTACAACCCCGAGTGGGCTTCCTCGCAGGGTTTCCACCGCTACGACTCGGTGCTGATAGTGCCCTCGGCCGCCCGCCGCCAGACGGAGGCCGCCGCCATTGCCCGCCGGGGCAAGGAGCTGCAAAGCTTCGAGCTGGGTAAGCTCTCGGTGAACAACCAGACCGATTACCGGCTGATGCAGAACTACCTGGCCTCGGCGCGCTTCTACAACGATACGCTGCGCACCTGGGAGTGGAACCCGGCCAACTACAACGTGGGCGGCGCAGTAGCCGAGCTGCTCAACGGCCGCTACGCTCCCCTCGACCGGCGTCTGCGCGCCATCAGCCAAAAGCTCATTCAGGTTGCTGATTACTACGAGGCCGCTAAGCAGAGCGTCAAGCGGCCTACCCGCGAGCACACCAACCTGGCCATTCGCCAGAACCAGGGCGGCCTGAGCGTGTTCGGCCCGGCGCTGCTCGACTCGGTGGCCAAATCGGGGCTGAGTGAAGCCGAAAAGCAGGAGCTGCGCGAACGGGTAGCCACCACCCGGCTGGCCATGGAAGGCTACATCGGCTTTCTGCAGACTGAAGTGCTGCCGGCTGGTAGCTTCCGCAACTTCCGCATCGGGCCTGCGCTGTTCAACCGTAAGTTTGCCCTCGATATCCAGAGCCGCTATTCGGCCGATGAAGTGTACCGGAAGGCCTTGGCGCACCGCCAGGAGCTGCTGGCCGATATGAAAGTGCGGGCTCTGCGCATCTACCCCAAATACGTGCAGTACCAGGCCCTGCCGCAGGATACGCTGGCCATTGTGCGCGACGTGGTGGCGGCCCTCTCGCGCGAGCACGCCACGCCCCAGCGGTTCGTGGACGCCGTGCGCGAGCAGATGCCCGAGCTGGTACGCTGGGTGAACGAGCACGATTTGTTGACCCAGGACCCCACCCAGCCGCTGGTGGTGCGCGAAACCCCGCTCTATATGCGCGGCAGTGGCGCCGGCGCCAGCGTGTCGGCCCCCGGCCCCTACGATAAGGGCGCGGATACCTACTACAACGTGGATCCTATTGTGGGTTTGCCGGCTCCCCAGGCCGAAAGCTACCTGCGCGAGTACAACACCTACACGCTGCAGATTCTTAATATCCACGAGGCCATTCCGGGCCACTACACCCAGCTCGTGTACGCCAACCGTAGCCCTTCGCTCATCAAATCCATCCTTGGCAACGGGGCCATGATTGAGGGCTGGGCCGTGTACGCCGAACGCATGATGTTGGAAAGCGGCTACGGCGGCAACACCGACGAGTTCTGGCTCATGTGGGACAAGTGGAACATGCGCGTCACGCTCAACGCCATCCTCGACCACGAGGTGCAGGCCGGTACCATCACCGAGGCCAAGGCCGTGGCAATGCTGCGCCGCGACGGGTTTCAGGAAGAGGCCGAAGCCCGCAACAAGTGGCTGCGCGCCACCCTCAGCCAGGTACAGCTTAGCTCGTACTTCACCGGCTACACCGAAATCTATGACCTGCGCGAGGAGCTAAAGCAGAAGCAGGCCCAGGAGTTCAACCTCAAATCCTTCCACGAGAAGTTTCTCAGCTACGGCAGCGCCCCGGTAAAGTATATCCGGGAGATGATGCTGGCCAAGGGGAAGAAGTAATGGGGTAAATCGCCTGTCATCCTGAGCGCAGCGAAGGACCTATATGGAGGCCATTCTCTTTTGGAGTTGGCTTCTGTATAGGTCCTTCGCTGCGCTCAGGATGACAGTTTTGAGTGACCGTCCGGCCTTTCTACCCTCTACTTCTTTTTCGTCGGCGCACTGCTGCCGGCGGGTACCACCTGGCCATTGCGGTAGGTTTTGCGCTCCTTCACCGTGGTACCATCGGGGCCGAAGTACGACCACACGCCGGTTTCCTTGCCGTTGCGGAAAGCACCACTGGCTTCGGGCGTGCCGTCTTCGCGCAACAGGCGGTAGGGGCCGGTTTTGAGGCCGCGCACGTAGGTGGTTTCGGCCTGCAGCTTGCCCGAGGGGTAGTATTCCTGTCCCAGGCCGGCAGGCTTGCCGTTCTCGTTCAGCAATTTGCTTTTGAGCGTGCCGGTGGGGTAGTAGGTGAGTTGCTCGCCGCCGAGGCGGCCGTTCTGGTAGGTTTCGAGTTGCTGTACCTGCTTGCCACCGGGGAAGTAGGTGCGCCACTGGCCCACGGGCAGGTTGTTCTTGTACTGCTGCTCGCGCTGCACGGTGCCGTCCTCGAAGTAGCTGGTTATTTTCCGGTCGCGGGCCTGGTTGCTGTACTCGGTTTTCTGGCGGGGTTTGCCCGTGTCGTAGAAGTCCTGCTGGGTGCCTACCAGCGTGCCCTGGCGGTACGTCATCGTGCTCCTGACAGCGCCGTTTTCGTGGTAGGATTTGGCAGGGCCGTCGAGGTTGTTGGTGCCGCCGGCCAGGGCGCGGGCCTGCTTGGTGAGGTCGTCGCCGAGCGGGTTTTTCACGGCCCGGCCCACCAGCGGTACGGCCACGTAGGTACCTTCGGTCTGGAGCTGGCCCGAGCGGTAGTAGCTGCGGTAACGGCCGCGGCCGGTCTGGTCGGCCAGCACTTCGGTTTCGAGCTGGCCGTTGTCGTAGTACGTTTTGTAGGGGCCGGCCAGCAGCCCGCGGCGGTAGCTGCCCTCGCTCTGGAGCTGGCCGTTTTCGTAGTAGGTCTTCACCGGCCCGTTGGCCTGCCCGTCGGTAAAGGTTATTTCGGCTTTGGGCTTGCCCGAATCGTACAGCTCGCGCACCAGGCCGGTCGGCTGGCCCTTGGCCAGCGTCGTTTCCAGCTTGATGCGGCCGTCGGGGAAGAAGTAGCGCAACTCGCCGCTGGGCTCATCCTCAGCGAAAGAGCCTTCCTGGGCCAGCTTGCCGGTGTCGTAGTAGGTTTTAAAGGGCCCCTGACGCACGCCGTCCTGGTAGGTTACTTCGAGCCGGCGGCCGCCATTGGGGTGAAACTCCACGTAGGACGAGTCGCGCTTGCCGGCCGTGTAGCGGGTCTGGGCCTCCAGCTTGCCGGTGTAGTAAAACCGCTTGTACGGCCCCTGCATCACGGTATCAGCCCCCACAAGGGCCGAGAACTTCTCCCGTGGATGTACCCGCGTCGAGTCGAAGTAGGTTGTCAGCCGCCGCAGCTTCTGGGCCTGGGCGGCGGTGGTGGCAGTTAGGAGGAATATAAAAGCGGGCAGAAATCTCATAGCGACAAGAACGGGGAAAAGGACGAAGTAGTGCCTTGCAGGCAGGCTGGCAAACAAAAGCCCTGCCGCAAAAGGTGCGGCAGGGCTTTTAGCGTAAAACGAGATTCTTCTACCGGATCAGCGTAATCAGCGAAAAATCAACATAATCTGTGGTTAGACTTTCTCCAGCACAATGCTGCTGGCACCACCGCCGCCGTTGCAGATGCCGGTAACACCGATTTTGCCGCCTTCATTCTCCAGCACGGCCAGCAGCGTCGTCACGATGCGCGCGCCGGAAGCACCCAGCGGGTGGCCCAGCGAAACGGCACCGCCGTACACGTTTACCTTGGTGCCTTCCAGGTTCAGGAGCTTGTTGTTGGCCAGGGAAACCACCGAGAAAGCCTCATTGATTTCATAGAAATCTACCTCCGAAGCGTCGAGCCCGGCGTTTTTCAAGGCCTTCGGAATAGCTAGGGCAGGAGTAGTGGTGAACCACTCGGGCGCCTGCTCGGCATCAGCGAAACCGCGGATAATGGCCAGGGGCTTGATGCCCAGCTCGTCGGCCTTCTCGCGGCTCATCAGCAGCACCGCGGCGGCACCGTCGTTGAGCGTAGAGGCGTTGGCGGCCGTTACGGTACCTTCCTTGGTGAAGGCGGCCCGCAGGCTGGCAAACTTGCTGAAATCAGCCTTCAAGTACTCCTCGTCGTCGGAAATAACGGTTTCCTTGCCGCGCACCGTAATGGTTACCGGCACTATTTCGTCCTTTTTCTTGCCGGCTTTGGCCGCGGCAGCGCTACGCTCGTAGCTCTGCTGGGCAAAGGCGTCCTGGTCTTCGCGGCTGATGCCGTAACGTACCGCCGTAGCGTCGGCGGCGTTGCCCATGGCGTAGTCGTTGTAGGGGTCCCAGAGGCCGTCCTTCATCAGGCCGTCAATCATCTGGCCGTTGCCGTATTTGGCGCCGAAACGGGCTTTGTCGAGGTAGTAGGGCACATTGCTCATGCTCTCCATACCGCCGGCCATCACCACATCGGCTTGGCCCAGCATAATGGCCTGAGCGCCGTACATGATGGCTTTCGAGCCCGAAGCGCACACTTTGTTCACCGTCGTGCATTCTACGGTATCGGGTAGGCCGGCTTTCTTGGCAGCCTGACGGGCCGGAGCCTGGCCCAGGTTGGCCGAAATCACGTTGCCCATAATCACCTGCTGCACTTCCTTGCCATCAACGCCAGCCTTCTCCAAAGCGCCCTTAATGGCAATAGCGCCCAGCTCCACGGCCGACAACGAGGCCAGGCTACCGCCAAACGAGCCAATAGGAGTCCGCACAGCGGCTACGATTACTACTTCTTTGATTTGCATAAGTTGAATTGGGTGGGGTGAGATTAGAGCCTAAAGGTACGAAAGGTGAAATAGTGAGTTGGCTGGCGGGGTAAGAGGAGTTTGCTGAGTGGGTAATTCGATGAACCGTCAAGGGCTGTCATGCTGAGCGGAGCGAAGAATCTCGCGTGCCACAGTAACCACAGTGAAGCTGTTTAGGAAGTGCCAGGACTCAATTAGGCCGTCATGCTGAGCGGAGCCGAAGCATCTCTACCGCTTCGTTAAACGACTACAGCGAAGTGGTAGAGATGCTTCGGCTCCGCTCAGCATGACGGCCTTTTGACTTTCTAAACAGCTTCAATATCAAGAGTTGGCATTGCACGCGAGATTCTTCGCTGCGCTCAGAATGACATGCGTTTCTTCCTTTAACCGAATTCCC
>NZ_JABKAU010000109.1 GCF_013377885.1 Hymenobacter lapidiphilus | reverse complement strand
CGACACACCCGCCGCCCCCGGGGCCACCCGGACGGTGCCGTTTTAACCGATTCACCAGTAACGCCCCGAAACTATGGAACTACAAGACCTGAAAGACAAGACCACCCTTCATCTCACCAACCGCCTGATGGAGATAGCCCCGGCCGTGCTTGAAGCCCACGCCGCCTACAATGCGTTGGCCCGTGAGCAGCGTTTGCTCACCACGGCCCGCGAACTGCTTACGGATGGTATTTGGATTGGCGACCATGTACGCACGGATGAAACGGGCAAGATGGAATTTTTGATCACGCTCGATGGTGTGGGCCACCCGCAACTGCAGCCGCTGCGAAACGGCAAGCCCAACGGTTCGCCCCTGTTTCTGTGGCAGGTTGGCCGAGTTGAACGAATTGACACCGCCACCCCATGAACGGCTGGAAATCCCACCACACCGCGCCAAAGGCCCCGCCACGCAACGTACGCCCCGCAACCGTAACACCGGAGCCGGAAGGGGCGGCGGTGGCTGTGGTGGCCCCGAATCGGCGCACCCCGGCCCGCATTGCATGCGACCAGCGCCCGCCCGCGCCGCCCGCGCCCGGGTTTGCGGCCGTACCCTGGCCGCCGGGCACCTGGAACGACCCCGATCCGCCGGCTACCGTGCGCGTCGTCTGCCACGGCCCGCCGGCGCTGGCCCGGGCGTTAGAGGATACATTCACCGCCTGGGT
>NZ_JABKAU010000108.1 GCF_013377885.1 Hymenobacter lapidiphilus | reverse complement strand
CCCAGACGACCGGCCGTGCTGGCTGGCGCTACACTAGCAACTACAAGAAACGGAACCGATGAACGAGCCACTCGACAGAGATAAACTGAAAGTGAAGGTAGCCACGTGCCCCAAGTGCAAGGGGTGGATTCTGGTATCCTGCTTTCCACGGTGCGAGCAGAGTGCCGGCAGCCGCCGCGAGTTTGCCAAGTGCATCAAGGCAGGCGATACGATTGACGTGATAACGCTGACCGAAATGGACAAGCTGTCTTATTGCGACTGCAAATCCAAAGCGAAGAAAGCCACAGTAGGCAGCGACCTATTCAGCGCCTAACCCTCTCAATTCCCACGCCATGCCTCACTACCTCACCCCGCAAAGACCCGCCTACACCCCACGCCAGCGCGAGAACCGCGCCACCCAGTTCGCGGGCTTCCTTGTCGCCACCGTGGCCCTGCTGCTGCTGGCCGCCTGGTTTCACGCCCTGCTGCCCCGCCCCGGGGTTGACAGCGCCCACCGCGCCGAACGCATGGGGCCGGATGTCGCCACCACCGCTAACCGGCTGCCCCATGAGTAAGCTACCCGCCCGCAACCGCTACAACACGCCCGGTTCGCTGCATCAGGTGCGGCCCAAGCAACGGGTGGAACGGCTGCCGGTGCTGCCGGCTACGGAACGGCAGGCGTGCGAACGGCTGCTCAACCGGGTGTCCGATGACTACCTGGCTTCGCCGCTGGCCAGTCAGGAAGAGGCCGCACT
>NZ_JABKAU010000107.1 GCF_013377885.1 Hymenobacter lapidiphilus | reverse complement strand
ACCGTTTTTTTAAACTGGCGGGTTACGGCTTGGTCGGCCCGAACAAATAGGTGACGCCCAGGTTGGCCCCGCTGCCCAGGATCATGCCAAAGCCTCCATAAGGCAGAATGCGAAGGTTTTTGTTGACGACCGCTTGGGCTCCCACCGCCACGTGCGGGCCCAGCTGGTAGCGCAACCCGAGGCCCGCCACCAAATGCGGCTCCGTCAAATCCCTGGTCGGGGAGGTATAACTTTGGCTGCGGGTGGGGGAGGTCCGGGTAATTGTCTCGGACGAACGGCCGTGCACCACGGCCACGCCCAGCAACCAATCCAGTTGAAGGGGCCGCTGCGGGCGGCGCCCGCTGTAGCGCAGCAACACCGTGAGCGCCGTGCTCTTGATTCTTTCCTTCGTTCGAACGCTAAACGTCTCGCCATCAATCACGCTTTCCCCGCCGTTGCTTTGTTGTGTTCGCTGCCCATACTGCAACTCGGCTTGAAGAGCAACCCGGGGCGTGAGGTAATAGCCGGCGGATACATACGCGGGCCGTATCTGCGAAGTGGGGCCGTTGAGAGTAAAGTACTTGTGAGAAGCCACGCCGGCGCCGGCGTACCAGCGCCCTTTGAGCCCCGTCGAATCCGGGGCTTGCCCGCGTGCGGTGCTGTGCCCGCACAACAGGACCAGGGCAACTTTTGCTACAACGTGTTTTCCGAGCGACATGGCCGTTGAATGGGTAGAGAGTAGGCGATAAAGCAAAT
>NZ_JABKAU010000106.1 GCF_013377885.1 Hymenobacter lapidiphilus | reverse complement strand
TAGAGCGTGTGGACAGCTGTCATTTGAGCCAGCACATGATGCAGGCTAACTGAACTACAGCTAAATAGCAGGCGGCTTTCTTATCATAGCGCGTAGCGACTGCACGGTTCTGCTTGATTTTGAGGAAGAAACGCTCCACTTTGTTGCGGTCTTTGTACAGATTCTTATCGATGACGCGTTCAGTGGTGCGGTTTTTCTTGGACGGAATAACTACTTCCGCCTCGTGTTCTTCAATGCACTCAACCACCGCATTCGTGTCGTAGCCCTTGTCGCCCACCACCGCTTTTACGTCTGGCGGCAAGGCCTCCATAATTTGCGCGAAGTGCTTACAGTCGGCTTCTTGTCCACCCGACAGATGCACATGTACCGGATTGCCTAACGCATCGACAGCCGCATGTACTTTCGTCGTCCGCCCGCCTTTACTGCGGCCGAGGGCTTCGCCGCTCCCCGCTTTTTTTTTGCCCCAGCCGCTTGTGGATGCACTTTGATGCTGCTCGAATCGACCAGTACCCACTCCCAATCCGGCTCTTGAATGGCGGTGAACAGGCGATGCCATACTTTTTTATCGGCCCAGCGAGCGAAGCGCCGGGCGAGCGAATTCCACTTGCCTAACCGCTCGGGCATATCGCGCCAGGGGACACCGGTGCGAATGCGCCATAGAATGGCGTTGATAAACAAACGATTAGCTGCATTGGCCCCTCCCTGCTTTTGACAAGAAGCCTCCAGCAGTGGGCGCAAAACGGCCCATTCTCG
>NZ_JABKAU010000105.1 GCF_013377885.1 Hymenobacter lapidiphilus | reverse complement strand
AAGCTGAGAAAAGCGGCGCTGGTTTTGTCGTAGCGGGTGGCTAAGCGCCGGTACTGCTTCATGCGGTTAAAGAAGCGTTCTACCTGATTGCGGTCTTTGTAGCCCTGTTCATCCAACGGCACCGGTTCAAGCCGATTGGCCCGACTTGGAATGATGACTTCAATGGCATTGTCGGCGCAATAGGCCCGGTTGGCATTACTATCATAGGCCGTGTCGGCCAGTACTTTAGCCGGTTTTAAGCCAGCAAGTAGCGGCAATGCCTGAGGACAGTCGCCCGCCTGACCGGCCGTGACCAGGAAACGGATAGCCCGCCCCAGCGCATCGGTGCAGGTATGAATTTTGGTGCTCAGGCCTCCGCGCCCCCGACCAAGACACTCGCTCTTGGCGTCGCTTTTTTTTGGCCCGCTGCATGTTGGTGAGCCCGCAGGATAGTCGAGTCGAGCATGACACTGCTCAGATCGGGGACTTGCAGGGCCTCGAACACGCGTTGCCAAACGCCTCGCTTGGCCCAGCGGCGGTAGCGCTGGCCCACCGAATTAGCCAGACCAAAGCGGCTGGGCAGATCCGCCCACGGGGCGCCCGAGCGCATGAGCCAGACAATAGCGTTGACAAACAGGCGGTTATCGGCGGCCGTTACACCGCAGTCAGTCGATTTGCCAGGCAACAAATCTTTGATAGCTTGCCATTGCTTGTCCGTAATTTCGTACCGATGCATCCCGAAAGCTAAACGCCAAATCCCTAATTGTCCTCACGCCCTAG
>NZ_JABKAU010000104.1 GCF_013377885.1 Hymenobacter lapidiphilus | reverse complement strand
CCTACTGCAGGCCGAGCTGGCCAGCGCCCAAAGCAACGGGCTGATTAGCGCCGCCAAACAGGCCGCCACGCTGCGCAAGATGCACGGCACCTACACGCCCGATGGGCTCTTGGCCCTGCTGCTGAGTGCCCACTACGGCATTGCCAAGCTGCGCACGGCCCGCGCCCTTGCCTGCGTCAAGCCGGCTGATGCGTTTTTCGCCCTCACCTCTTTCGCCGCCTAAGCTATGCCTGACTTCATCCCCGCCCTGGTGGCCGAGCTGCAGCCGCTACTCGACGCCGCCGGCCTGCACTGCCTCGACATCGGGGCCAACTTCACCACCCGCAACGGCTGGGTCTACGAGGCCGGCTGCTTTCGGGGCACGGCCTACCTGAGCCTGCTGCCGCTGCTCGGAGCCTTCACGGAAGCTGAGTTGCGGCAGGGGCTCTATGACGCCCTGCTCGACCAGCTGAACGCCTACTACAGTGGAATCCCGCAGCTATGAAAACGATCCTCAACCCCACCACGCCGCTGGCCGCTGCCCTCGGGGCCAACATCGAAGCCATCCGGCGGCAACACGCCCCGGCCCCGGTCAAAGTGCCAGCCGGGGCCGGCTACCGGGGGCCGCTCTCGCAGCTCGTTGCCCTCCTTCGCCACCAAACCCGCTAGGACTATGGTACACGCCAGCGTTTTTACCGGTATCGGAGGCTTTGACCTTGCCGCCGAATGGATGGGATGGACCAACTCCTTTCAATGTGAAATAGACCCCTTCTGTCAGAAGGTGCTCGCCAAGAACTTCC
>NZ_JABKAU010000103.1 GCF_013377885.1 Hymenobacter lapidiphilus | reverse complement strand
TAGAGTGTGTGGACAGTCATGTTTAAATTTGCGGGATGCGACGCCACGAACTCACTGAGCGTGAATGGAAACTGATTCAGCCACACACCCTTGGGCAGGCCGGTACGGCAGGCGGCACCGGCCGCAACAACCGCCATTTTGTCAACGCCGTGGTCTACCGGGTGCGCACGGGCTGCGCCTGGCGCGACCTGCCTGAACGGTTTGGCCTTTGGAACACGGTAGCCCGACGCTTTCGCCGCTGGGCGCTGGCTGGGGTCTGGGAGAGCCTGTTCCAGGCGGTGCAGGAGCCGGATTATGCGTGGGTGCTGGTCGACTCGACCACGGTCAAAGCCCACAAAGCCGCCGCCGGCCAAAAAAAAGCACGGCCGCGGCCGAAAGCCTAGGCCGCAGCCGGGGCGGCTTCTCGACGAAGGTGCATGCCGTGGTGGACGCGCTGGGCAACTGTCTGCTCCTGAAGCTCACCCCAGGTGAACAAGCCGATTGTACCGTGCTGCCGGAACTGCTGGCTGCCTTGCCCGAAAAGCCCGGCGCTGTGGTGGCCGACAAGGCCTACGACACGAACGCCGTGCTAGCGGCTGTGGCCGGGCAACACGCGCAAGCCGTGATTCCGCCCAAGGCCAACCGCATAGACCAGCGGGCCTATGATGAGAACCTGTATGCGGACCGCAACAAAGTGGAACGCTTCTTTGGCCGGCTCAAGGAGGCGCGGGGCTTTGCCACCCGCTACGAGAAAACCGCCACCTGCTTCTTAGCTAGCGCTCACCTGCTCGCCGCCCTCGATTGGCTCCGATGACTGTCCACACACTCTAGAC
>NZ_JABKAU010000102.1 GCF_013377885.1 Hymenobacter lapidiphilus | reverse complement strand
AGCCTGTTATGGACTTGTAGCTCGAAAAACGCCTTTTGCCAGCAGGAGTGTGACAAAGGCGAGGAAGTGAAATTGGTGCATGGTCAGGGCCAAACGTTCGTAATCACGAGCCAAGCGTCGGAAGCGGGCCGCCCAGCCAAAGCTGCGCTCAACGACCCAGCGGCGGGGCAGCAGCACAAAACCGGTTTGGCCTTCGGGCTTGGCAATAACCTGTAAGTCAATGTCGTGCACGGCCGCGGCGTACGCAGCGTCTTCGCCCGTGTAGCCCTGGTCGACGTAGGCCACCTGCACTTTTTGGCCTGTGACCTGCTGCACCCGCTCACAGAGCGCGTCAACCTGCCCGCGGTCGGTCACGTTGGCTGGCGTAACGACCGCGGCCAGCAGGTGACCCAGCGTGTCGACGGCCACGTGTACCTTGCTACCCTTGCGTCGTTTGGCCCCGTCGTAACCGGCGCGGGCCCCGCTTTCGGGCGTGCTTTGCACGGTGCGCGAGTCCAAAATGACGGCCGTGGGCTCGGCCTCACGTCCGGCCAGCACGCGGGCCAACTCGCGCAAATCGGCCATCATATGCTCAAAACACCGGTTATCGCGCCAGCGCGCCCATTGCTGGTAGACTGCCGGCCAGGGCGGCAGGTCGTGGGGCAGGTAGCGCCAGCCGCAGCCGGTTTTGACCAGGTAGCGCAGGGCGTTGAACACGGCCCGGAGTGCGTGCTGCCGTTGCGACGCATCTTCCCGCACCAGGGCCAGATAAGGCGCCACAAATGTCCATTCGTCATCCGTTACGTCGCTGGGGTAACCACTTCGCTGTGCCATACCCCAAATTACGCTACCAGTGCATAACAGGCTCTAG
>NZ_JABKAU010000101.1 GCF_013377885.1 Hymenobacter lapidiphilus | reverse complement strand
TAACCCAAGTTGCGGAGTAGGCTGGGGCCAAAAAAAGTCTGTTCCGCACGGGAAAGACTAGGTTTGAAGAATTCGACCGCTTCAAGCTCCCTTCCCATGACAGAACAGACCGTGGCAATGTACTGCTTCATCGATGATTTCTTGCGTGCCACCCGCCCCCAGGCCCCGCACAAGCGCCACCTCTCCGACGCCGAACTGCTGACCACGGCCCTGTTGGCGGCCCGCTTCTTCGGCGGCAATCTGGCCGCCGCTCGCCGCTACATGCAGCAGCACTGGGGCATGAAAGCGCTGGACAAGAGCGGCTTTACCCGCCAGTTGCACCGCCTGCACGAGACGCTCAAGCAGCTGTTCTTCAGCGTGGGTCAGCACCTGAAACAGCTCAACACCGAGGCCCGCTACGTCATTGACTCGTTTCCCGTCGCCGTCTGTGACAACGTGCGCATCCGCCGCTCGCAGCTGCTGCAGGGCGAGGCCTACCGGGGCTACTCGGCCAGCAAGCGGCGCTACTTCTACGGCTTCAAAGTCCAGCTGCTCATGACCCACGACGGGCTGCCGGTCGAATTCTACATTCACGCCGGCAGCGAGGCCGACATTACAGGCCTCAAAGCGCTGGACCCGCAATTGCCCGAAGGCAGCGTGGTGTATGCCGATGCCGCCTACACCGACTACGCGTTGGAAGAGGCGTGGTACGAGGCGGAACAGGTAGCGCTGATGGTGGACCGCCGTAAGAACAGCAAGCGGCCCCACGAGCCGTGGCAAAACTTTCTGATTCAGCACTTTCGCAAAGGCGTCGAAACCACCATCAGCCAGATAACGGAGCGCTTCCCCAAGTCCATTCACGCCGTCACGGCCC
>NZ_JABKAU010000100.1 GCF_013377885.1 Hymenobacter lapidiphilus | reverse complement strand
AATGCCAGGCTAGCCAGTTGCCGATGCTGGTTTCATAGCGCACGAGTAAGGTTTTGAAGCTATCGAGCCAGGCGTTGGCGTGTTCGACCACGACGCGCCGCCGGTAGAGTTCGGGGTCGAAGAGCGTGTCATCCGCCGTTTGCCAATCCGTGGCGCGGCGGTTACGGGCGATGTTGGCTTCAATGTCACGGGCGGCACAGGCCTGGCGCAGCTCGGTGGTATCGAAGGCGCTATCGGCGTTTAAAAACAGCCCCGCTACCGCAATGCCCGCCGCCTCGAGCAGTTGGCACAACTCCTCAAACAAGACGGCCAAGCGGTAGCTGTCGTGGTGGTTGCCTGCTTGCGGGGTGGCACAGGCCAGGGGCTGCCCCTGGTTGTCGGTTAGGAACAAGGCCGTGGTGGTGCGGGCTTTTTTGCGCCCCTGATAGCCTACGGCCGCCCCACCGTTTTTGGCCGGCGTGTGGCTGCCATCGAGTTGCACGCTCGAACAATCGAGCAGGTGTTTGTTGGCTCGTAACACATTTAGCCACATGGCTTTCCAGGACCCGTCTTTGCGCCACGTATTGAACCGGGCGTACACGCCCTGCCAAGTCAGCAGGGCACCGGTGAAGAACTGTTTAACGGGCAAATAGCGCCACTGGCAGCCGGTTTTGAGTTTGTAGAGCAGCGCCTCAAGTAACTCGACCGGGTCTACTCGACTAGGGCGACCCATGGCAGACTGGGGCAGATGGGGTAGAATCCAGGTACGAATAATATCTTTGGGCAGGACTTCCATGAAACAGGTGAAATGAGGTGGCTCGCACCCCAAATTTCGCCCGTATTGTGGGAGTTCTTTGCTTTCCTGTTGACCCAAGACGACTTTCTAAACAGCTTCA
>NZ_JABKAU010000010.1 GCF_013377885.1 Hymenobacter lapidiphilus | reverse complement strand
GCTGCAGCTCGCCCCAAGCTAGGTCCCAGCGGGCGGGGGTGGCGGCCAGCACCTCGGAGGTGGCGGGGCCGTGGTGTTCGAGGTAGTAGTTGCAGAACCCCTTGAGCGGGCAGCGCGGGCAGTTGGGTTTGGCGTAGAAGCACACTTTCTGGCCGTGCCAGTAGTTGTGCTTGTGGAAGTTGAGTAGCACCAGCGCATCGGCCGGCAGCTGGGCCAGCAGCAGCTGGTGCGCCTTGTCGGCCGAGGCTTTGGGCGGAATCATGCCCACGCGCTGGGCAATGCGGTGCACGTGCGTATCGACGGGCAGCACGGGCTTGTGGAAGTTGAAGAGCAGCACCAGCGAAGCCGTTTTCAGCCCGATACCGGGCATGTCGTGCAGCCAGCTCATAGCCTTGTTGGTAGGCTACTCGGCCAGGAAATCCAGCGCAAACTCGCCCCGCTCGGCCTTTATGCGGCGCAGAATTTCCTGAATGCGCGGGGCCTGCGTATCGGGCCAGCGGGTGGTGCGGATGGCGTGGGCCAGCTCCGCAGTCGGGGCCGCCGCCACCCCGGCCCAGTCGCCGAAGGTTTCCAGCATCCGGTGGTAGGCCAGCTCTTCGTCGGCGTGGGTGGTGCGGTGCGACAGGACCGTCGAAATCAGCTCGCGCATGGGTGAGCGGCGGGGCTTTTCGAGCGTGAGGGGCGGGTAGAACTGTTGTAGTTGCGCGTGGTTCTGCAGGGTTTTCTCGGCGGCAGAAGCGGTGTAGGTTATGGGCATACGCGGTTGTACCGCCGGGCCGGGCGGCAGGTTGCGCCCGCCCGGCCACAAAAAAGCGGGGGCCTCCCCGAAAGGAAGCTCCCGCTTTTCAAAAGACGACAATCGGTGCCTAGATGGTGCCTTTCTCAGCGGCCTTCTTCAGCTTTTCATTGGCAAAAATGGCTACTTCCACCCGGCGGTTAGCCACCCGGCCGGCTTCGGTCGAGTTGTCGGCTACCGGCTGTTTCGAGCCGTAGCCCGTTACCGTGAAGCGCGAGGCATCTACGCCCTGCTGCTGGGTGTAGTTTGCCACGGCCTGGGCCCGGCGCTGCGAAAGCGGGTTGTTGACGGCATCAGAGCCGCTGGTGTCGGTGTGGCCTTCCACAATCACGTTGGTGTCGCCGTACTTTACGAGCGTCTTGGCGAGCTCCTGGATGTTGTTCTGGGCCGCGGCCGTCAGGCTCGCCGAGTTTTTAGCGAACAGCAAGCCCGAGTCGAAAGTAATTTTGATACCCTCGCCTACCCGCTCGACAGTGGCACCGGCCATTTCGCGCTGCAGCTCGGCGGCTTGCTTGTCCATCCGGCGCCCGATAAGCGCACCCCCGGCCCCACCCACGGCGGCTCCGATGATAGCACCCTTGGCCGTGCCCGACTTACCACCAATTACGCGGCCCAGAATGGCCCCGCCGGCAGCCCCGCCCAGGCCACCAATTATTCCGCCTTTAGCGGTTTTGCTCCAGGGCTTTTTCTCTTTGGTGGTTTGGGCCTCGGCGAAATTGCCGCCTAGCAGCAGTACGGCCAACAGCAGTACAAATAGGGAGCGAAGATTAATCATCGGAAAACAGGAAAGATGAGGAAGTGAAGAAAAAACCTGGGCCAGCCAGCTGGCTACGGGCCGGCAAAGCTACCCGCCGGAAGCCGCTTTACAACCATCCTGCCAGAAACAACCCGGGCCCACTCGCTGGCAGCGAATGGGCCCGGAAATCAACACAATCAGTTTTCGAAAGCAGCCTTATCTGGGCTGCTTGTTGCGACGCGCTTACAGGTTCGGGTTGGTAGTTTCCCGGGCCCTGCGCCGCTCATCTTTGCGCTTCTGCTTCTCGTTGCCTATAATGGCACCGGCGCCGGCACCCACGGCGCCACCAAGTATAGCGCCTTTAGTCCCGCCAATTACGGCGCCGGCGGCCGCGCCGCTACCGCCACCAATTATGGCGCCTTTGCCCGTATCGTTGGCATTACGGTAAGTCGAGCAGCGCATCATCAGGGCTGCAATCAGCAGCATAAAAGTCCAGCGTATCATTTTCATGGTCGGTTGGTTTTAGTGAAAGGAATAAGCGTTCGTTCGACGCAGTAGCCTCTGGGCCGGCGGTTAGTTTCTTAGGAATCACCCAGGTCAGAGCAGCCTGCCGATGGGCATTTTAACGGCTCCGGCTATAGCAGGTTGGTAGTTTCCGGTAAGCCCGGCGGCATCTGTTGTACTTTCCGTCGCCCTCCTTATCGTAGCCGCACACCATTCCTAAGCCATGTGCCGGGTACTACATAACGGACGCGGGGAAAACCGCCCGCATGCAAAGCCCCACACCGCCAATGCCAGTAATAGCAGATTTCGAAGCCACAATTTTTCACCTCAGGCGGGCACTGTGGCTACGGTTTCCAATTACAGCTCCAAAATGGTCGGCGCAGGCAAAAAAAAAGCCCCCTCAGCGAGGGGGCTTTTCTTATCAGAACCGAGCAGCTTTTGCCCGGCCTATAATTACAGCGTACCGTTTTCGGCGGCCTTCTTCATCTTCTCGTTGGCGAAGATGGCAATTTCAACGCGGCGGTTGGCCTGCTTACCGGCTTCGGTCGTGTTGTCGGCAATGGGCTGGCTCGAGCCGTAGCCCTGAGTCGAAACGCGGCTGGCGTCTACGCCCTGGCTAACGGTGTAGTTAGCCACGGCCTGGGCCCGGCGCTGCGAAAGCGGGTTGTTGATGGCATCCGAACCCGAAGCATCGGTGTGGCCTTCCACAATCACGTTAGTATCGGGGTACTTCTTCAGCGTTTCGGCCATCTTCTGGATTTCGGTCATCGAAGCAGCACGCAGGTCGCTCTTGTTGGTATCGAACAGAATGCCCGAATCGAAGGTGATCTTGATGCCTTCGCCTACCCGCTCTACTTTGGCGTTAGCCATGTCGCGCTGCAGCTCTTCGGCCTGCTTGTCCATTTTGCGGCCGATCAGGGCACCGCCCGTACCGCCTACGGCAGCACCAATAATAGCACCAGCAGCCGTGCCGCTCTTGCCACCAATTACGCGGCCCAGTACGCCACCTACAATTGCGCCACCACCAGCACCGATGATGCCGCCTTTGGCCGTTTTGCTCATGCCGGTTTTGCGGGGACCCGTACCGTTGGTATCAGCCTCCGGGATGTTGGGGTTGCGAGGCTGCGAAGTGGCGCAGGAGCTGATGAACAGCACGAAGGCCATCAAAAGAGTAAAAAGGGAGGTGCGGGAAGTCATAAAATTCAACAGATTGGTGAGAGAAAGAGTCAGTTTACCTGGTCAGAGGTACTTACTAGGTTTGAGAAAAAAAGTTCGGCAAATATAGATGCTTATCCATACCCGGCCTCTGGTAGCGAGCTGCTGTAACAACCAGAAGCCCGCCCGAGACGCCTACAGCGCATCTGACGGGCTTCTTTCCAAAAAGCTTGCCGAAAATCGAGTGTGGAGGCTGAAATACTGGCCAGGCAGCCTAAGCAGGCTCCGTCTCAGCGCCTTTACCGGCCTGCAGCATCGAGAGCAGCGTGTGCAACCGCGTCTTCAACTCCTTACGGTCGACGATAAAGTCGAGGAAGCCGTGCTCAAGCACGAACTCGGCACTCTGGAAGCCCTTGGGCAGATCTTTACCAATGGTTTCCTTGATAACACGCGGGCCGGCAAAGCCGATGAGCGCGCCGGGCTCAGCAATATTAAAGTCGCCGAGCATGGCAAATGAGGCCGTAACACCACCTGTGGTCGGGTCGGTGAGCAGGGAGATGTAGGGCAGGCCGGCTTCGGAGAGCAGTGCCAGCCGGGCCGAGGTCTTGGCCATCTGCATCAGCGAGAAGCCGGCTTCCATCATGCGGGCGCCACCCGAGCGCGAAATCATGAGGAAGGGCAGACGGTGCTCGCGAGCATAATCGATGGCGCGGGCAATCTTCTCGCCTACCACCGAGCCCATCGAGCCGCCGATAAATTTGAAGTCCATGGCTGCCACTACCAGGCCCAGGCCATTAAGCTGGCCGTGGGCGGTGCGCACGGCGTCGCGCAGGCCGGTGCTTTTCTCGGTGGCTACCAGGCGCTGCGGGTACGCTTTGGTGTCAACAAAGTGCAGCGGATCGGCTGAATGCATATTGGCGTCGAGTTCCTCAAATTGGCCGCCATCGAATAGGAAATTGAAGTACTCGACGGCCTCCACCCGGTCGTGGTAGCCGCAGTTGCCGCAGGTGCAGAGCAGGCGCTTGTGCTCCACCATGGTAGCCACCGTTTTGCACTCGGGGCACTTGTACCAGAGGCCGTCGGGGGTTTCCTTTTTCTGGTCGGTAGGCGTTACAATGCCTTTTTCTTTGCGATTAAACCAGGACGACATAAGTAACGGAAAGGCGTGGGTTCAGAAGGAAGTACAGACCCGCGCCGGCCGAACGGGCGCGGGTTGGGGGGTGCAAGTTACGGCGGAATCCAGAAGCGTGAAACGCCGGGCTAAAGTGCGCTTAGCCGCTGGGCTGGGGCCGAAGCGGCCAGCGGACTGTATCTTGCCGGAAGCCGGCCGCGAGCCGGCCGTATTTTCTTTCGGCTTTCTACTCGTTTTCGCAGTGAAGAACTCCTTTCCTTCCGCCCTGGCAATGGGCGCCCTACTGGCCTCTCTGGCCCTGCCCGGCTGCGTAGCCTCCAAGAAGTACGACGATTTGCGGGCCCGCCAGTCGGCCACCGAGCAGGCCAAAACGGAGGCTGAGCGCCAGAACCGCCAGAATGTGGCCGAACTGAAAAAGGCTGGCGACGAGCTAACTCGCCTGCGGCTGCAGAACCGCCGCCTCACCGACGACTCGACCGAAACCGGCCGCAACCTGGCCCGCACCCGCCAGCTATACGAGCAGCTCACCGACAGCTACGACCGGCTACTGAAGAACTCGGACCGAACGCTGGCCAACAAAACCACTGACTACAACAAGGTGGCCCAAGACCTGGCCCGCCGCGAGGCCGAGCTGGGCGAGCTGGACCAGAGCCTCAAGAAAAGCCGCGCCGACATCGACCGCCTTAACCAGGACCTGACGGCCCGCGAGGCCAAACTGGGCGAGCTGCAGAAGGCGCTGGCTGAGAAAGACCGCGCCGTGGACGCCCTCAAGGCCAGCGTGAGCAACGCGCTGCGCGGCTTTAAAGGCACCGAACTGCAGGTGGAGATGCGCAACGGCAAGGTGTATGTGTCGCTTTCCGAGCAGCTGCTGTTCAAAACCGGCTCGACCAAAGTAGACCCCAAGGGCCAGGATGCGTTGCGCCAGCTGGCTACCGTGCTCCAGCAGCAACCCGACGTGAACGTGGTAGTGGAAGGCCACACCGACAACGTACCTTTCAGCCGGGCTGTAGGCGCCATGACGGATAACTGGGACCTGAGCGTGCTACGGGCCACCGAAATTGCCCGCCTGCTCACCACCGGCGGTGTGGCTCCGGAGCGCGTTACGGCCTCGGGCCGCTCGCAATACGTGCCTGTAGCTCCCAACTCCTCTCCCGAAAGCAAGGCCCTCAACCGCCGCACCGAAATCATCCTCACGCCCAAGCTCAACGAACTGTTCAAAATCCTCGACTCCAACTCGGCGGGAAAGTAGCCGCGAAGTATTATTTCAAGCTGGAAGTATAGCCCAAGAGTTTTTCTAGACGCGAGGCCCGATAAAAAATAAAGCCCCTGACGCCGTAATAGCGTCAGGGGCTTTATTTTTTATCGGGCCTCGCGTTTCACCCGCCCTTCTTATTTACCCGATGGCCTGCTTGAGGTCAGCCAGTAGGTCCTCGATGTCCTCAATGCCCACGCTGAGGCGGATGAGCGAGTCGGATAGGCCCGACTTGCGGCGCTGCTCGGCCGGGATGCTGGCGTGCGTCATGCTGGCGGGGTGGCCCGAGAGGCTTTCGACGCCGCCCAGGCTTTCAGCCAGCGTGAAGAGCTCGAACTTTTCGAGTACCGCCACGGCATCGGCCTGCTTATCACCTTTGAGCACAAACGACACCATTCCGCCGAAGTCGCGCATCTGCCGGGCGGCTACGGCGCGGTTGGGGTGGTTTTCGAGACCGGGCCAGTACACCTTCTCTACTTTCGGGTGTTGCTGCAGGTACTCGGCTACCTGGCGGCCGTTTTCACAGTGGCGCTGCATGCGCACGTGCAGGGTTTTGAGGCCGCGCAGCACCAGGAAACAGTCCTGCGGGCCGGGCGTACCGCCGCAGGAGTTCTGGTAGAACGCCAGCTTTTCATTCAGCTCGCCGTCGTTGACAACCAACGCGCCCATCACTGTATCGGAGTGGCCGCCCATGTACTTAGTGAGCGAATACACCACGATATCGGCACCCAGGTCGAGCGGGTTCTGCAGGTAAGGCGTCGAAAAAGTGTTATCGACGGCCAGCAGCGCACCCGCTTTTTTAGCCACGGCCGCAGCGGCTTCAATATCGATGACGTTGAGCAGTGGGTTGCTGGGCGTTTCCACCCAAATCAGCTTCGTACGCTCGGTTACGGCTGCCTCCACGGCCGCCATGTCGTGCATGGGCACAAAGTGGAAGTTGATGCCGTAGGGCGCGTACACCTTAGTGAAGAGCCGGTAGGAGCCGCCATATAGATCGTCGGTGCAGATAACTTCGTCGCCGGGCTGCAGCAGCTTCACTACGCAGTCGATGGCGGCCATGCCCGAAGCAAAGGCCAGCCCGTGCTGGCCGTTGTCGAGGGCCGCCAGCGCATCCTGCAGCTGGGTGCGGGTGGGGTTGTGGGTGCGCGAGTATTCGTAGCCCTTGTGCTGGCCGGGCGAGGTCTGAACGTAGGTAGAGGTCTGGTAGATGGGCGTCATGATGGCCCCGGTGGCGGGGTCGGGATGCACGCCGGCGTGGATAGCTTTGGTTCCGAATTTCATGCGGCAGAGAGCAATAACAGGTGAAAAATCAGTTGCCCGGCAAAGGTACGCACTCCTTTGCCGGAGTGTGTTTTGGCGCGGGCCGCGGGGCGGTTCCGGCCGTTGGCGCCTTTCTTACGTTCTTAGCGGCAGACCGGCCCCGTAGCGCCGGCCGCCGTTTGCTGCTCTCCTTATGTCATTTCTGAATACCCTCTTTCGCCAGAACAAATCCACGCTTACTGCCCTGGTGCTACTCACGGTGCTGCCTATTATCGGCGACAGCGTACTGACCTGGACTCTGCACGAAAACCAGCACTGGCTTCAAAACCCCAGCCTGGGCCTCATGCTGCTCTACTTCGTGGTAGTCGCCATCACCATGACGCTCTCGCTCACCCACACCACAGTAGTGGTACTCATTACGGCCTTTTTCTTCGGCTGGAAGGGCTTTCCGGGGATGTTGCTGACCTATATGCTGGCCGCCTACGGAGGCTACCTCATCGCCCAGAGCCTCGATAAGGGCAAGCTTATCCGGCTGCTGGAGCAGTTTCCGAAGGCGCACGCGGTAATGGGCGAAATGCGGGCCGACAGCTGGCGGCTGGTGCTACTCACGCGCCTCTCGCCGGTGCTACCCTTCGCCATGATTACGTTTATTCTGACCGTAATGGGTGTACCGAAGCAGCAGTTTCTGACGGCCTCAGTTATCGGCATGCTGCCCCGCACCTTGTTCTTCTACTGGCTCGGCACTAAAGCCCAGGATGTGCTCCTGCTCATCCAAAGCCCCGATACGGGCACGGCCGGCAAAGTACTGGTAGCGGTACTGCTGGCCGTATCGGCTTTCGGGTTGTATTTCGTGTTCACCCGGGCGCTGAAGCGCAGTTTGAAGCAGAGCGAAGTGTCGGAATAAAAAAAATCCGGCTGTCATTCAGCTGTTTGCAGGCTGGCAGTACACTTTTTTTGCCTCCCGGTTTGCGCGGCCCGGTTTTTAGCTGCTATCTTTGCACAACCAAAACGGATAAACGCATCCGCATAACGGTAAAAAGGTTGTGTAGCTCAACTGGATAGAGCATCTGACTACGAATCAGAAGGTTTAAGGTTCGACTCCTTACACGACCACTAGAAAGCCCCTCAGCATTGTGCTGTGGGGCTTTTTTATTGCTCATTAACAAACGTCGTTCCTGGCGGTGGTAAAAGAAATTGTGCCGGCAGCGGACGATAGGCCGGAGTTGTCTGGAGTCTGACAGTGGATACATGCCCGTTGTGATAGGCTTTAGGCGGGCGGGCTGCGTATCTTTGCGGCCGCGTAGCACCTGGCTCCGAGAGTTACCGAGCCTTTCGGCCAACGATTTAGCCGGTTTCGTTGTTACGCGTACGGCTCCGGTGGGGCCGTACGGCTTATCTTTCGTTTACTCCATGACCAATTCCATTTCGACCGATATCTGCATTATCGGGGCTGGCCCAGTGGGGCTGTTTGCTGTATTTGAGGCCGGGCTATTGAAGCTTCGCTGTCACGTAGTCGACGCCCTGCCGCAGGTGGGCGGACAGCTGTCGGAAATCTACCCGAAGAAGCCGATTTACGATATCCCGGGCTTCCCCGAGATTCTGGCCGGCGACCTGGTAACTAACTTGATGCGTCAGATTGAGCCCTTCCACCCCACTTTCACGCTTGGCGAGCGAGTGGAGGAGTTCCGTAAGCTCGACGACGGCTCGTTTGAGCTCAAAACCACCGACGGCACCCAGATCAGCTGCAAGGCCGTGGCCATTGCCGGCGGCCTGGGTTCGTTTGAGCCCCGCAAGCCCGCCATCGAAGACCTGACCACTTTCGAAAACGGCAAGGGCGTGCACTACATGGTGCGCGACCCCGAAGCCTTCCGCGACCAGCGCCTGGTAATTGCCGGCGGTGGCGACTCGGCCCTCGACTGGACCATCTTTCTGGCTAACGTGGCCAAGGAAGTGACGCTGGTACACCGTGGCACCACGTTCCGCGGGGCCGCCGACTCGGCCGAGAAAGTGCAGAAGCTGCACGAGGCTGGCAAGGTAAATCTGGTGCTCAGCAGCAACGTGACGCACGTACACGGCAACGGCCGCCTTAATGCTGTTACCATTACGGCCAATGGCGGTGAGGCCAAGCAGGTCGAAATCGATTCGTTTATTCCGCTGTTCGGCCTCACGCCCAAGCTCGGCCCGATTGGCGAGTGGGGCCTGGGTATCGACGACAATGCGGTGGAAGTGAACACCGTGGACTACTCGACTTCGGTGCCCGGCATCTATGCCATCGGCGACATCAACACCTACCCCGGCAAGCTCAAGCTGATTCTGTGCGGCTTCCACGAGGCTGCCCTCATGTGCCAGGGCGCCTTCAAGTACATTTACCCCGACAAAAAATACACCCTCAAGTACACCACGGTGAACGGGGTACCCACACTTTAATTGGCTGTTAGCTGAGAGCTGTTAGCTACTAGCTTTTTTCGTTTATCGGAAAGCTAATAGCTAACAGCTCTCAGCTAATAGCTCCAAACAGCATGACCGACGAAGTACGGGTGTACGTGGAGGAGTCTCCCGGGCACCGCCGCGAAATTGTGGGCCCCACCGATATGGGGCTGAGCCTGATGGAAATCATGAAGGCCGACGGCTACGACATTCAGGCCACTTGCGGCGGAATGGCGCTGTGCGGCACCTGCCACGTAGAGGTGCTGGCCGGCCCCGAGTTGCCCGAGCCCTCCGACGACGAAATGGCTATGCTCGAAAGCCTGCCCATCATGACGCAGGGCAGCCGCCTCTCGTGCCAGATTCGCCTTAACCCGCGCATCGACGGGCTGGTGGTGCGCCTGATGCCCCAGGAGTCGTAGTATTCGTTACCGTTATGAAACAAAAAGCCGGCCCTTCGCGGGGCCGGCTTTTTGTTTGGCATAAGCAATGTGGCAGCCGGGCAGCCGTTATGGGATGGTTTTTGGCGTTATCGTCTTTCAGCTGTTGCGTTCCGATGGTATCATGCGTTACCTACATAGCCAGCGGAGCATTGCTGGTGCTTCTCCCGCTGACCGGCGCGCAGGCCCAGCTACGGCCCCAACTGAGCCTGAGTGTCGGACCGACCTACTCGCTGATGACCATGCAACGCTCGGCCGGTACCCCTTCCGGCTTTCGGGCCGATAGATACTTCTGGCCAATGGGCGAGTTGCGGCTGGCTTGGCCGCTCGCCCCGCAATTGTCACTGGAAACTATGCTGGGGCTTACCGAAATGCAACCCGGTATCCAGTATCGGCACCAATACGGCAAAGCAAGCACCAGTACCGGACTGGGGCCGCTGCTGCAAACCGGCCTGGCCCTGCGCCGCCCCGATTTGCTGACGTTTGGCTCTCGCCTCGGCCTCGACGCTACTTTGGGAGCCGCGGTGGCTTGGCTGGCCCGCTCGTACCGACCTGACCGTCTGCACGAGTTTTATCCGGGCCAGCGGCAACCCGTGCCGGGCCGGCCGTTGGTAGTGTATACCAGCCACCAGCTGCACCGCAACACCTGGCTGCTGAACGGCGGGATTCGGTTGCGCTATGCCCTTACGCCCAACCGCAATCTGCTTTTGAGCCTGGATTACACGCAAGGGTTGCGGCCGTTACTAGAAATGCGTACCCAGCGGCTGACTTACCTGAACGCTCACGGCAAGCCTCAGGAAGGCGGATTCGTGCTGCGTGACCGGGGCTCACGGATAGCCTTGCAGCTGGGGTACGGCTGGCTGCTCGGCCCGATTGGGGAGCGGGCCACGACCCGGACGCCCCGTTACGGGCGCGCCGATACCCCACTGGCAGCGCCCTCCGAAGAGGAACTGCCCACCTTTTCGGAGCCTCCCACTGAGTAATTCAGGCCCATCGGGGCCTTTTCACGCTCAACGCGCCGCCCGACTATTGTCGGGCGGCGCGTTGAGCGTTGGCATAAAGTAACCTGATTTAGCGGCGGCTACGGCCGTTTTTACGCTTGATGACTACTTTGCGCTCCTCGGCTGGTGTGGGTGCCATTACCGGTGGGGCGTTCTTTTCGGCTTCTACCTGGGCGGCCAGACGGGCTGCTTTGGCAGCGGCTTCTACTGCGGCTTCGGCGGCGCGGGCCTTCTCTTCCACGGCTTCAATGGCGGCGGCACGCTTGCGGCGGGTGGGCATCAGGAAGTCGCGCTCGGCACGCTCCTGAGCCGATAATTCTTCTTCGCCGGGCAGGCTGGTAGGGGTAATCGTGGCGGCCGCTTTGGCGTCGTCCTGGGCCCAGGCGGGGGCGCTGCCGAGTAGCAGCGCAGAGAGTAACACAAGTAGTTTACGCATCGACTTTTCCTTTCTTTCCTTCAGTAAACGAGGGGCAAAGGTACGTCTTCAGGTCGCCAAACTCAACCCCAATCCTTGAATTGAGGTCAGAATCAGGCTTATAAGACTGTGAGCGGCGAAAAAATCAATCAAAGGCAATACCCAGCCGACCCGTGGAACAGCCGGTTTCCGGAAGCCTCGCCGGCTGGCAGCAACGCGCCCGACAAGACTTCCGGCCCACGCTATTTCTGCTCTGCAATGCTTACCCGCGTACCAGCCGAGTGGGTGGTAAACTCGGGGGCGTAGAGGCACTGCAGCTGCGAAAGGCCGCCACTGAAATTGCCCGCCTGCGCCGCCCTCAACCGGTATTCGAAGGTGTGAGTGCCCTTGGGAAAGTAGCTGATGAAAAAATTGGTGGCCGCGTCGCGGGGGCTTTCATAGTAGCCCAGGCCACCCTGGTAGCGGTAGCCGCTGCTCTGGCCGATGAGCTCCAGGCCGGCAGCGCGCTGGTCCTTGAGGTGCACGTACTCCAGGTCGCGGTCGGAGCGCATCACTAGCCGCACCACCAGCACGTCGCCCACGCGCAGCGGACTGGCGGGCGTGAGCGGCTCCAGCACCGGGCCGGCAGCGGTGCGCTGCTCGCGGTAGAGACGGCGCTCCAGCTGCAGGCCGGTGGCGGCGGGCGTAATTTTATCGAGCTGCTCGAAATACTGCCAGTACAGCGCCCCCCAGGCCACGCCGGCATCGGGCTTGCGCACCGTTACGCGGCCCTGGGCCGGCGTAATGTCGGCGGCGGGCCAGGTGATTTTGTAGTAGCCGGTGCCGACCTGCTGGCTGGTGGGTTGGACGGGCTGCCCGCCTACCGTTACCACGAGGGGCTCGGTGGCGGGTTTCAGCCAGTCGGAGCCACGCAGCAGCAGGGCGTAGCAGGCGTCGGCGTTGGCGCGGGTGCTGGCCCAATTCTGCACCTGCTTCTGCTTAAGCAGCCAGAGCTTCATTTCATCCACCGATTTCTGGTCGTTTTGGATTTCGTCGTAGGCCTCGATGAGCGTGGCCTGGGTTTCGGTGGGCGCCTCGCGCCAGTAGTAGCCGGCGCGCACATCTTTCCAATACATACCCAGCTCGTCGTTGTGCAGGGCGTTTTCGCTGAGCGCGGTCATCATTTGCCCCACGGCGGCGGGCTGCACTTTGGCGCGGTGCAGGGCCAGGGCCGTTTGGGCCTGCAGATAGCGGGTGCGGCCGGGCCAGTAGGTGGCGGCCTGCTGCTGGTAGTAGCTCCGGGCCGACTGGGCGGTCTTTGGCACGGCCGGCGCCGGCCAGAAACTGCGGGCGTACAGGGCCTGAATCTGCACGTCGTTCAGGTTATCGGCCTTCAAATCGACCTTGGGCTGCTTGCGCAGGCGGGCGTAGTCCTGCTGCAGCTCGCCATCAAGGTAGGCCAGCGCGTTTTGTAGCAGCGGGCGGGCCTGCTCGTCTTTTAGGGCATCGAATGCCCCCAGGCGCTGCAGCTTGCCAAAGCCGGCCACGATGAGCTGGGTGATATAGCGGTCGGCGGGCATCTTCTCAAACCACGGAAACGCCCCATCGGGCAGCTGTTGCTGGCGCAGCTTGACCAGGGCGCGGGCGGTTTCGGCTTTCAGGCGGGGCTCGTCGAACAGCTCGGCGAGGCGGCGCATGCGCTCGGTTTCGTTCTGGGCGTCGCGCAGCCAGGGCGTTTCCTGGAGCAGCAGGTTTTTGAGCTCCTGGTTCTGCTCCAGCTTGCTGCTCAGGGCCGCTTTGTCGCCAGCCTGGGCGGCGCGCTGCCACTCGACCAGCGTGGTTTTCAGCGCCGGATTGCTAGTCAGAATTTTGGCCGCCAGCAGGTTGGCATAGAGGCGGCTGAACACCTGCTCGGAGCACTCGTAGGGGTACTCCATCAGGTAGGGCAGCGCCTGCACGGCGTACCAGGCCGGGTTGGGCGTCATCTCCAGCGTGAGCGAGTAGTTGCGCCGGGTAGCCGACGTGGTACTCGTGAGTTTTTTCAGCTCGAACTCGCGCGTAGCCGGCCCCACAATCGGCAGCGGCAGGCTCTCGGTTACCAGCAGTCTGTTGGGCAGCACCGGCAGCGTGTTCTGCTCGCCATCTTCAATAGTTGTTAGTTGTTGGGTGTTGGTTGTCAGTTTATTCTTGCGGCGCTGGCGCTTCTCTTTGCCTGACCACTGACCACTGACAACTGGCAACTGGGCGGAAGCCACCACCTTGTAGGTTACGGCCTCCAGGGGCAGCTGGCCCTCGGCGGTTTCGGGGATGGTGAGGCTCCAGCTTAGGGCCTGGCTTTGGTTGGCTTTCAGACTGAATGGTAACTGGGCAGGACTTTGCAGCAGCCGGGCTTCGAGGGGCTGCTGGGTGCGGGCGTCGAGCAGGAACAGCTGGGCGGTGCCGGCCAGGGCCGCGTCGGTGAGGTTGCTGAGCTTGGCCTGGAAGATGAGCTGGTCGCCCTCGCGGAAAAAGCGCGGGGCGTTGGCCGTTATTTGCAGCTTCTTCTGGGTTACCAGTTCGCGGCGCAGCAGGCCCGAATTCAGCTGCCGGTCGTGGGCCAGGGCCAGCAGCTGCCAGCGCGTCACGGCCTCGGGCATCTGAAATTCGAGCACGGTTTCGCCCTGGGAATTGGTGCGCAGCGCGGGCAGCCAGAAGGCCGTTTCGCGGAAGTCGGTGCGGGCCTGCACGGCCGAGAGGTCGGGTTGGGGAGTCGGGTTAGGGGCGCTGAGGCCGGTCACTACTGCTTCGTTGAGCTGCCTGGAATCAGCCATTTCCATTAACGCCATTGAGCGGCTACCCCTAATCCGCACTGGCGCTCCAGGGGCCCCGGTAGCCGCATCAGCTACTGCGTAGGCCTTGGTTTCTATCACCATCTCAACAGCCTTCATTTCAACACCTCTACCAAAGCCCCACATGGTTAGCTCGGGGTACTGGATTGGTACAATGCGGGCAGCGCCGGGACGGGCAGCCAGCAGCAGCGTTCCGTATTTTGCCCCAAAGGCTCCCTGCCAAGCCAACCCACGCGGGAAATAGCGCTGAGGAAATTTCAGTGCCGTGAAATTGTGGGGTCGAAACGCGTCGAGCGACTGGTCGTAGAGCGTGGCCAGCAGCTCGGCATCCGCTGGTTTGCCATTGGTTTGCCTGATGGTGACGCGCCAGGTTTCCTGCTGGCCGGGCTGCAGCTTGTCGCGGAACGTGGCAATGTCGAGCACCAGTGGGGCGGGTGGCTCGGCTACCTGCACCGGGGCCATGTGGGTGTAGAGGCGGTTATCGCGCACCTGCGTGAGGTGCACGTAGAGCTGGCCCTCGCCCAGCGCGGCGGGTACGGGCACCTCCACCACACGCTGCTCACCGGCCCGCAACGTCAGCCACTCCGAGCGCAGCGGCTGGCCGTTGACTTCGGCGGCTAGCAGCACGCGGGCCTCGGCCAGCGAGCTGCCCACCAGGAAGCGGGCCACCCCACCGGGCCGGATGCTGTCCTGCAAGGATACAAACCAATCGGTAGCAGGCACCGGCAACTGGCGCGCGGCCGGGTCGAAGAGGGTGAAGAACTGTTCGGCCTTCGCGGCCGGTTGGTTGGCCTTAACGGGCGCGGCAGTAGCTTCGAGCAGGTAGCGGCCGGGCTCCTGGCGGGCCAGCTGGGCAGCCAGTTCGGGCAGCTGGGGCGTTTTTTCGGTGTTGAATTTCAGCGTTACGACCAATGCGCGGGCCCAGGTGCTGTCGTTGTCTGCCTGGGCATAGGCATCGCGCGGGAATTGCCGGCCAAACTCCTCGCGGCTCAGCGCCTCGCGCTCGGGCCGCGCCCACGGGCGGGACCGGAAGGCGGTAGGGGGTGGCATGAGGCGGTAGAGGCGCAGCTCGCCGGTGGCAGGCAGCGCCTCGCCGGTGGCATTAGTTGTCAGTAGCTGTAGTTTTTCTTTGGAAGATAATTCGGCGCGGTTGAGCAGCGCGGGCAGCTGCAGGCGCAACGTGAGGGCCGCGGTGCCGAGGCTGACGCGCTGCTGGCCGGTGCGGGTTTCGCCCGCCGCATCCGTCACGTCGGCCGTTACCTCGAACACGTAGCCGGGCTGGTTGGGGCCGCGCCGGCCGCCGGGGCTGGCCTCGCCCGGCTGGGCCACAAAGGTTAGGGCAAAACCGCCGGCCGAATCGGTACGGGCCGTGCCACTGGCAATTTCCTGCTCGGCCGGACTGCCGCCGCCGCCGCCGTAGAAGCCACGGCCGTAGTAGGGCCAGAACGTGCGCCGCACCACCCGGTACTGCACCGTGGCCCCATCAACGGGCTGACCGGCGTAGGCCGTAGCCGTGCCGCGCACCGTTACGGATTGCCCCAGCACGGGCGTACCCTGCACCGTCGCCAGCGTCACCTGGAAGGTAGGCCGTTTGTAATCCTCGACAGAGAATCCTATGCTCCCGTTGTCAGTCTGCAGTTGCATCTGGCCGTTGAGCAGACCCGTGGGCAGCACTACCGAGCCGTGGAAGGAGCCGAACTCACTGGACGTGAAGCGCAGCGTCTGCACGGTCTGGCCGTTCACATCCACCAGCCGCACCGAAACCGCCGTTTTGGGCAGCGGCGTGGCTTTACTGGCCAGGGCTTCGGTTAGAATTCCCTTGAAGTAGAGCGTCTGGCCGGGCCGGTAAATGGCGCGGTCGGTATAGAGAAAAGTGCGGCGCTGGGTGCGCTCGGCAGATTCACTGCGCGGACGGGAAAAGTGGGTCAGATAGTCGTTTATCAGCAACGAATCGGTGCCCTGCGAGAATAGTAGCGCCCTGATTTGCGTAATGTCGCCGGGCAATTTTCCCACTAGAGGACTCACCTTGCCTTTTGCATCAGTGGTTTGCGGGGCCTGGCGAACGTAGTTGGTTGCCCCCCTAATCTTATCAAACTGATTGTATTTATGCGCAAGAGCCAGCACCCGCACGCCCGGCAATGGTGCGCCCGACTGCCGGTGCAGCACCAGCAGTTCGGGCCCGTCGTTGACGGCGGCGCTGCGGCGCAGGTAGCTTAGCTCGCTCACCGGCACCTCACTGTAGGCCGTAATAATGCCGGGTTGCTCCTTGGTGGGGCTGGTGGGCGCGGTGCTGAGCACAATGAGGTAGCGGCCCAGCGGCAGCGCCGGACCGGCGTGCTGCACGGTGTGGCTGCGGAAATCGGCGGGGCCGGGCACCTCCAGCGTCCAGGTAGTGGCCGGCTTGGTGGCCAGGGCGCGGACGTAGCGTTGCTGCAGCGTTTTATTTTGATACAGCTCCGGCCCCTCCAGCTGCCGCAGCTGCTGGGCGTGGCTGATCCGGTAGGCCGTGGCGTACAGGCGCGGGGCATTGCGCACAGTCAGTTGCAGCAGCCACGGCTGACCGGGCAGCAATACAGCCTCGGTCGTAAACCCAACTTCCACGCGCTCCAGCCGCTGGCGCAGGGCGGCCGCCTGTCCGGCCCCGCGCGACTTGGGGTACTGCTTTTCCACGGCCAACGCCAAAGCGTGGGCGTTGGCAGGCTCGTCTTCTTCCCAGCTGGCAGCTTCGGCGGCCCCGAGTTCGGCAGCCACCGCCGTGGCCCGGTAGGATTCAGCGGCCCGGCGCAGGGCAGCGCGGTACAGTTCGGTCTTGTTTTCCAGCGTGGCGTGCTGCTGCACGAACTCCAGGCGCTGCAAATCGGCCGCGGCCAGGGCTTCGGGGTGCGTGGCGGCGTTTTGGAGGCGGAACACCAGCAGCTGCTGCAGCACCTGCAGCGCGTGGAACTGTCCATTGAGCGAGTCGGCGGCCGGGGCGTCCAGCTGCAGGCGGGCAAACCCGGCGGCGGGGCCAAACAGCTCGGGGTCAGTCAGGCGGAACTGCTGGGCGGGCTTGGTGAGGTAGAGCTCGTCGTTTCCCAGGCCCTCCACGGCCCGGAATGCCAGCAAATCATACAACGTGGGGCGGCGGGCAAGGCCGGCGGCATCGGCTCCGCGGCTCAGGTAGCCCAACTCGGCCAGTTGCTGCTGCTGCTGGCGGCGGGGCTCGTCGGCCACTGAGGATTGGTAGTGGCGTACTTCCGCCGCAGCCAGACGGGCGGCGTCCCAGGTGCGCAGGTCGGCGCGGCTCTGGTCGGCCGTGTCGGGGCGGGCGGCAATGTTGGTACGGTCGTAGAGCTGGTAGCGGTGCTGGTCGTAGTAGCGGCCGTAGAGCTGGGCCAGCAGGCTGTGTAGCACCGGCCGGGCCGGGAACTGCGCCGTTTTCACATCGGCTTCGAGTAGCGCAATTCCCTTCACATCGGCTTCTTCCTCCTTATTTTCGAGCAGGCGCAGCTTATACAGCAATGTGCGCACATACTCGGGCGCCGCCTGGGGCCGGCGGCGGGCCTGCTGATAGAGCGGCTCCAGCAGCTTAGCGGCCGAGGCCGTCTGGCCCTTGGCCAGCAACTGGTCGATTTTACGCCAGGTGGCGGAGTTCGGCCCATCATCGGGGCGGTCGGCGGGGCTGGTTTGCGAAGAACCGGGAGTCAGCAGCATCAGCAGGGCCAACAGGCTAAGCAGGAAGGGGCGCATAGGGCTAAAACGAAGGAAATGCGTGTTCGGATACTCCCTTGATGCCCGCTGCTGCCGGATTCCACACGGCTCCGAGATAAGCGCGTGAAATAACACGCCTGCCCCTTGGTAATCATACTGCAGCTGTCCTACACCCACAGTTGCCCCTTTGCTTCCCCTCTCCCCTTTCTACTCGCTGCCTGCCAGCCCGTCGAGCACGCGCTCGGCCTGCAGCAGGTGGCGCTTGAGGTGCTCCACCAGCAGCTCGAAAACGTCGGGCAGGGGCGGCAACAGCAGCGGAAGTACCGGGTTGGGAATACGAATGGCGTTCATGTTGATGCGGCGGGCCTGGCTGAGCAGGTTGCTCAGTTCGTCGAGCTGGCGGGTGAACACCTCCACCACCGTACCCGGCAGCCGCGAGCCGCTGGGCGCATACTGCTGCGGCGACTTAAGGGGCTTTTCGGCGGCGGGCACGCGCATGGCGGCCGTCAGCTTCTGGCCGAAATAGCCGTGCTTCACGGTGGTGGCCGGGCGGGTGCCGCGCTGCTGGGCCGCCTGAATTTTGCGGTTGATAACCGGCAGGTACAGGCCGCCAATCAGGTTGAGGTGCTCCAGGCACTGGCCTACGCTCCAGCGGCCTGGCCCCGGCCCCCGGTTAAGCTGGTCGCTGCCCAGCGGCCGGAAACGGCGGTTGGCCACCTCGCGCACCCGCTCCACATCAGCGGTCAGGGCATCCAAAAATTCGGTCGTAGCAACAGGATAAGCAGGCATAGAAGCGGGCAGCGGTGGGCGGGTTTATGCCGTAATGATACGCGAAGCCAGCCGGTTCGGCAACGGCAGTGGGTCAATTTAGGCGCCAATTGCCGGGAAATTGCCGGGCGGGCGCTACTTTCGGACTATGCTTTTGCTCTTTCCGCGCTTCGTTCTCCTTATTCTGCCGCTGTTGGGGGCACTGCTGCTGCCCACGGGGCAGGCGCAGGCCCAGGCCGCGCCCAACCCCGGCGAGAATATCCCCTTCCTGATTACGTTCGGGGCGCAGGCCGACCCCAGCTGGGGCGACGACGACTTCAGCCAGACGTTCTTTTTTCTGGTGCCCAAAGAGCGCCGCCAGCCGGTGTACATCCGCGTGTTCGACCCCGACTGCGGCGGCCGCCACGACGAACCGAAGGGCGGCTGGAACACGACCACCAACTTCAGCCTTTACGGCGGCGCCAATGCCCACTCGGCCCCCGATGCCCGCGCCATCAGCCCCAAAGGCCAGTACCGCGCCGGCACGCTGCTGGCCCAGAAAACCTTCGGCGCCGAGCCTACCTACGACAACCGCTGGTACACCTTTGGCCCCCTCAACCCGCTCGAAGGCGAGCTGACACCCGAGTTCGATGGCTACGTGTTCAAGCTGATTGCCCAGGGCCTGCGCGGCGACGACGGCAACCTGTACCGCTATTTCCTGAGTTCCTCGCCCACCGAAAACGTGCCCGTAGAGGGCGGCAACGCCTTTACCTACGAATACTCGTTTCGGCTCACGTCGGTCGTCGGAGCTAAAACCCACCTCTATCCCTTCGTCAACGACCGGGTGGTGAGCATCCGCCAAAGCAACTTTGACCTGGATGGGGGCCTTAAAATGAAGATTTTCAGCGTGGCCAAAAACGGCCACCCGGCCACCATAAGCGGCAACAATACCTGGGCCGCCAGCACCCACCCCGTGGTGGCCAAGGAGCACGGCCTCTCGCTCGACTTCCAACTCATAACCCTATCCGTAGCTCCCAACGACCTCGTTTTCTACGTCACCGACCAGTACGACGTAGCCCTGCCCTTCTTCGCCATTCCGCTCGGCGGTCCGCCCCGCTACCGCTACGAAGTAGAAGTGAAGATGCGGGAATAGTGGTTGGTGGCAGCTACCGGTTGCCAGGATAACAGAACGTCATTCCGTTATCCTGGCAACATTTGATTTTGTGCGGAATTCCGGTTAAACTGAGCGGCTTATATAGTGTTAAACCGTATCCGTTATGCCTTCCGCCGCCTCGGGCCCCCAGCCACCTTCCCGTCGTACCCGCCAGAACTCTGCCGGGCCGCTGGCGGGCCTGCGCCGGGCGGTGCGGCGCTACTTTGGCTTTTCGCGGCGCGAAACTTCGGGGCTTGTGGTGCTGCTGGCGTTGCTGGGGCTGCTGCTGTTCCTACCGGCCCTGCTGCGCCCCGCCCTGCCAGCATACGACCCGGCCCCCGACCAGCGCCGCCTCAATGCCTGGGCCGCCGAGCTGGCCGCCCGCCGCACCGTTCGGCCCGATTTTGAGAACCGCTACTCCAGCCGCTACCCCCGCCGCCGCTATGTTGCCCGCGAGCGGGTGCCTCAGGTGCCGCTGGCTCCTTTCGACCCCAACACGTTTTCAGCCCGCGACTGGCAGGCGCGGGGGCTGCCCGCCTGGCTGGCCGAGCGGCTGATAAAATACCGCACAGTTGTGGGCGGTTTCCGGGCCAAGGAGCAGCTGCGCAAAGCCTACGGCCTCTCCGACACCACGTATGCCCGCCTCGCGCCCTATATCCAGCTGCCCGAACAGCTGCCGCCCCGCGAGCAACGGGCTTTTGCCAAAAACGGCCAGTTTCCCGAGCGCCCGCCTTACGAAACCAAGCCGGGTTTTGTGCCCAAACCCCGCAACCTGGCGGCGTTTGATTTGAACGCGGCCGACACCACCCAGCTGATGCAGATTCGGGGCATCGGGCGCGGGTATGCGCGGCGGGTGGTGGAGTACTGCGAGCGGCTGGGCGGCTTCCGGCAGGAAGACCAGCTAGCCGAAATTTTCGCTTTCCGCGACGCGCCTGACCTTATCGACAGCCTGCGCAAATACACGTTTGTGTCTCCCAGCTTCAGCCCGGCCCGGCTGGCTGTCAACACAGCGTCGTTTGAAGTGCTCCAGGCGCATCCGTACCTGGGTAAGCGCTTGGCCCGCGTGCTGGTAGCCTACCGCCAGCAGCACGGCCCCTTTCAGCAGCCCACCGACCTGCGCAAAATCCGCATCCTCGACGAGGCCACCTACGACAAGCTGCTGCCTTACATCGAGCTGAAATAGCCTAATGTAGAAGGCGGCACTCGATGCGGACTATTGTCGCTGTACTGCACCCTTCAGCCTAAAATATTATCCTCGCTGCTTGATTCAGCCACCGCAATAAGCGCTTCCGGTGTGGTTGGTTGCGCAAAATCAGGTTGCTCCCGCGCAGCCAAGGTGGCACTGATTGCTTGTGCTTCGGCTACTACCTGCGCCGGGTAGTGCAGGCGGGCCAGCAACCGGATGGCATTGCGCGTGGTGAGCGGGCCAGCCTTGAGTCGGTAGTCGAAATACCAGTCTTCCTCCGTGACCGTTTCGCAAAAGTGGTATTCGACATAGCGTGCCTGCAACAGCGCACCCAACTCCCCATCGTGGGTGGCCGCTATTACCCAGCTGCGCGGTTGCAAGTAGGCCAGCACGGCTTTATTGGCAGCGATACGCTCCCGCGTATTCGTGCCCTTGAACAGCTCATCCAGCAGTAACAGGTAGCTGCCGGGGTCCGCATTACAGGCCAGCAGCAGCTGCCGCATAATTTCGGCTTCAACCAGATAATAGCTTTTGCCCGTGGGCAGGCTGTCGGCCAGGGTGAGGCTGGTGAGCACCCGGCAAAAAGGGGCGCGGTAGGCGGTGGCCGGGCACGTTGCTATGGTTTGGGCCAGTAGGGCGTTTACGCCTATAGTGCGCATAAACGTAGTTTTGCCCGCCATATTCGAGCCGGTGAGTAGTACACCCGGCCCGGTCAGGGTCAGGTCGTTGGGCACGCACCCGGGTACCAGCGGGTGGTAGCCGGCTTGCAGCCGGATGCCCTCGGCCGCCGGCCCAAACTGCGGCACGCAGGTGGCGTAACGCTGGCGGAAGCTGGCCACCGTCAGGGCGCAGTCAACATAGCCGACTGCTTCAAAAACGGTCCGAATCGCGGGCGCTTGCCGCTGCACGGCCACCCGGCAGCGGCCATATACCAGCACGTCGAGTAACACCAGCGCCTTAAGCAGTTCCAGTATCGCCAAATTGTCTTCCACCTGAAAGAATGCTACCTGCCGCAAAATAGACCCCAGCCGGGCCAGGGGCGCAGCCAACTGTTCAAGCGGCCGTAAGGGCAAAGCCACTCGATGCAGCTCCCGCCCTGCGCGGTGCAAGCGGCCCAGTTGCATAAGGGGGCGAACAATGCGCTGAATCCGCGCGCGTTGCCAGAAGTGAAACATCGAATTGATGAGGGCAAGCGCCCCCGTTGCCAACCAGAGCAAGGGCAGCCAAAAGCCTCCGAGCAACGTGGCCAGCAGCCCCAGCGCGAGCAGCAGCGCAAAACGGGCGCCGGGCAAAATGGGTAAGGGCTCCCCGCTAATTAAATCGACCAGGTAGTACGCCTCGTCGGCAGTCAACTGGTCGAGGGCGAGCAGGGCCTGCCCTCGGGCCACGGGTTGCTGCGCCAGCAGGGTTGCGGCCGCATCGAACTCGTGCAAGGCGGCTTCATCGGCGAGCGGACTGCGCAGGCGGTGGTACAGGCACTGCTGGCCTACTGGGCTCACTGTGGCATCGAGCAGCTCAAAGAGCAATTCGCCGTTCAGGTCCTCCCAGGTTTGATCGGGCAGGCGGTGGTAGGCGGGCTCGTGCTGCACCTGGTTGTAGTAGCGGGCCACCCAGGGAAAGTGGGGGGAATGCGAAGCCGGCTGCTGCCAGGCCGCCTCCAGGCGGCGTAAGCGCTTGCGGGAAGAAGTCCACATGAGAAACAGAGGGAGCTACCAGGGCCGCGGCAGTGAAGCGAGGCCGCCGGTAGTTGGGAGCAGCGCGAAAGGTAGCTGACTCAGGTTGCGAGGTATGCGTGGGGCTGAAAAAGGGCTGTTCGGCATGAACAGCTTGAGGTTGAAATATTCGCCCCCCTCAAGCCTACTGAGCAAGCGCGAACAGCCCGTTGCAATGTACTGGGTTCTCCGCTATTCGACTCGTCTCATCCGCCCTGCTAGGTCGCTGCTCCTTCTGACAGCCATACCGACCTAGGCAGAATCGGCATTCTCGACGAGGCTACCCAAAACAAGCTGCTACCTTATATCGAGCTGAAACAGCCCCCTCTACCGCAGTACCAGCACCGCGCCAACGGTTCCGCCGGGGGCGTAGGTGGGCAGCAGCAGCAGTTTCTGGCCCAGGTGGCCGGGCAGGTGGCGGGCCAACACGGGGTAAAGCCGCCACACAGTTTCGGCCGACAAGAAGCCAATGCTGGCTCCCGCCACTACATCGGTGAGCCAGTGCCGGTCGTTGAGCATGCGCATGGCTCCGGTGGCCGTGGCTACGCCGTAGCCTGCCACTGACAGCCAGGGACGACCGCGCCCAAACTGCTCGTGCAACAGCGTCGCCGTCAAAAAGGCATCGGCCGTATGGGCCGAAGGGAAGGAGCTGAAATCGGTAGGAGAATCGGGGCGGCGGGTAGCGCTCAGGTGCTTGAGGTTGCTGACCAGCCCCGTGTTCAGGGCGTGCGCCAGGCCGAAGCAGGCAGTAAAGGGCACTATGCCCCGTTCCCCTTTTATGCCCAGCGCAAACAGGCCGTAGGTGGCTACCAATGGCGCGCTGCGGCTGTAGTCGTCGAGGCTGGTATGGAAGCTCGGGAAGTTTTCGCGGGTTTCGTGCCGCACGTGTTCCTTCACTTCATCCAGAAAATTCTCGTTGCGGCTGGCGTAACCCATTGCCACCAGCAACACGGGTACGGCAACGCGTATAGTAGCGGGCCGCACCAGCCACGGACGCACAACCGGCGGGCTAACTGAATCGGGGCGGGCAGTCGGCTGGGCAGCTACCGACCAGGGTATCATCAGTAACAGCAGAATTGCGTGCAAAGCAGGACTTCTCATATTCAGGCTGTTTAGACCTTGAAATATAGCTGATTTAGCGGCCGATTACTAGCCAGCCGGCCCGAAAAAAATGGCCCGCAGCCGCTGCCACAAGCGGGCAGTTGCTACGGGCCAAAAACCGGGGTAAAACGGCTACTTCTTGGGCGACCCGGGCACCGAGCCATAGTCGGGCGAGTCTGGAGCATCAGTGCGCTCATCCGAAGCTTCGCCATAGTTGCCGGCGCCCTGCTGCTTGTCGAAGTCGCCTTTGGCGGGCGAGCCGTCGGTGGCACCCGGTGTAGAGTCGTCGTATTCATCGTTGTAGGAGCCGCCCTTCGAGCCGAAACCCTGCGCCTCGCTGCCCTCCGCATCGGCCGAGCCCGCCGCCTCGTAGCCGCTGCGGTCGGCGCGGGTGGGCGGAGTGGCACCTGCTTCGCTGCTGCCGTAGCTGGCATTACCCGCCGCTTGGCCGGTGCGCTGGCCTGCGGGCCCACCTTCGGGGTGGCCGGGCGTGTAATCCTCGCGCTGGTTACGGTGGGTTCCACCGGGCTCAACCTCGGCATTGGATTGGCCGCCAAGCGAGGAGGTACCGTAGTTTTGGGCATATGCCGAGCCAGTGCCGGTAGGCGCATCGTTATCGTTGCCGAACAGGGGCCCAACGGCCGACTCGGGAGCATCGTGCCCGGCACCCACGGCTACTGTACCAAAGCTGCCGTTTTCGGTCGACGGCGCACCGTCCTCGTTCTGGGTTCGCTCGCCCACGTAGCCCGAGGTAGCCGGTGCCTGCACCGGCGGGCCGGCGTAGGTGTCGGTACCGCGGCTGGCCTCGTTGCCGTAGCCCCCCTGGGTGGCTCCCTTGTCCGACTGGCGGCCGAATTCGCCCCGGCTGGCCCCGGCCACCTCGTTCTGTTCGTGGTTGAACTCGTCGTTGGCTACCGGCTGCCCGGCGGCAGTGTTATCTGGGGTGCGCAGCTCGACTGGCAGCGCATCAGCGGGATTTTCGGGGGTGGTAGCGGGCTTCTGGGTGTTATCGGACATGGATGCGGAAGGCTTAGGTGGCAGTGGTGTTACATACGCAGCCCCGGCAGCCACGTTTTGCACCCGGGCTTTTTTGTTGATTTAAAAAACAGCGTAGATTTACCGCGCTTAGTTATTGTATTTACTTCACGTTCTCTTGCTTTCCTTTCCACCGTTTCCTCAACCATTTAACACCTTTATGAAAACAGGCACCGTTAAATTTTTCAATGAAGCCAAAGGCTTCGGCTTCATCGTACAGGACGAAGACAACCAGGAAATCTTCGTGCACCAGACTGGCCTCGTACACGAAATTCGCGAAAATGACCGCGTCAGCTTCGATATCGTTGATGGTCGCAAAGGCCAGAACGCAGTAAAAGTGGAGCGGATTTAAGCGACTATCTTTTTCGGTAGTCAGTTAAAAAATCCTTCCAGTTGCAACCAAAAGCAAGGCCCCGCCCCGGCGAAACAGTTTGTTTCGCCGGGGCGGGGCCTTGCTTTTGGTTGGCATTACCAGTTATCCGTCGGCTGCCGCTTTTCTACTTGCCGGCTTCGCGTCGGCCTACGCGCACGCCCACGGCCATAACACCAGGCAGCTGGTCCTGGCGCATGTACTGTTCCAGCTGCACCCGATAGGTGCCGGGCTGGCTGAACTCCTGGTTGGGCAGGGCCAGAATGCGGTGGTCGAAGATGTCGCCGCTGCCGTTGCCCAGCGGTTCGCCGGTTTTAGGGTCCATCAGGTTCATATCGTGCAGCTTGCGCGAGATAATCTGCCCGTCGGGCCCGGTGAGCGTCACGCGGGCGTAGAGGTTGTAGTAACTGTAGTCAGCGGTATTCCGGACATTGAGAAACACGTCGTAGCGGGGCGCCGGATCAGTTATTTCAAACTCGAACGTAGGCTTATTCTGCACGGCCCACACGTACGGGTCGCCGGCAGGCGAGGTCAGGTCGATGTTTTTTTCGTACACCTCGGCCGGGTCGCAGGCAACCAGCAGCAGCCCGCTCACCAAAACTATAAATCCGCGCGTCAAAGCGTGCATAGAGTCAGAAAGGCTAACCATCAGGAGTCGGCGGAAGGTGAGGGTGAGGTGCTGCCGCCGTCGGCGCGGCCTTCGCGGCCAGCCGAACGGCCCGTGCGGCGGCTACCCGAACGGCCCCGGCGCTCGGCCGAACGGCCTTCGCTACCTTCTGGCTTGCCACCATCGGCGTTGCCCTGCGAGCCGGCATTGCGGGGCGGGCGTCCTCCTTCGCGGGCAGGCCGGGGGGCATCGGTGGCCCCGCCTTCGGGGGCGGCTTTGCCCCCACCGCGCCGGTTTTCGCCGCGGCCTTCGCCACTGCGGCTCTCGCTACCCCGGCCGCGACCCGAGCGGCGGTTGAGAGGCTTGGCTGCGGCTCCGCGGGGCCGCGCACGCTCCTCAGCGGCATCGGTACCTTCGGCCGGGCCAGCTGCTTTGACGGGGGCTGAGGCATCATCGGTATCGGGCGCGGCAGCCCGGGTCGGGCGTTCGGGCCGGCCTGAACGGGGCGTACGCACGGTGGCCGGAGCCTCGTCGGTCGGTTTTTTCTTGCCGCGCTTGGGGCGCTTAGCGCCCGATGAGGAGGTTATTTTATCGTCCAGGCGCTCCAGCGAGCCTTCTACAATAGCCGTTACCTCGGGGGCCCGCTCCTCTTCGCGCACGGGCACAAGCAGCGTATCGGGTTTTTCGCCGCGTTTGTTCATCTCCAGCACCTCGCGCACGCGCTCCACCGGCAGCACCACCCAGTTGTTGTCGCCGCGCACGGCAAACCACATTTTACGGCGGAAAATATCGGTTTTCTGCAGCGTGTACTCGCCCTTTTCGGTCAGCAAGGGCCGTTGCACCTGCGGAATGTCTTTGAGCGCGTCGAGGTAGGTGTCGAGCTCGTAGTTGAGGCAGCACTTGAGGCGGCCGCACTGACCCGAAAGCTTGGCCGGGTTCAGGCTCAGGTTCTGGTAGCGGGCGGCGGTGGTACTCACGCTTTTAAAATCGGAGAGCCAGGTGGAGCAGCACAGCTCACGTCCGCAGCTGCCGATACCGCCAAGGCGGCCGGCTTCGTGGCGCAGCGAAATCTGGCGCATTTCCACCCGCACCCGAAACTCATCGGCGAGCCGCCGGATCAGGTCGCGGAAGTCTACCCGGTCATCGGCCGAATAAAAGAACGTGGCGCGGGTACGGTCGGCCTGGTACTCTACGTCAGAGAGCTTCATGCGCAGACGCAGTTCCTCGACCACAGCACGGGCCCGGAACATGGTGCCCGTTTCGAGGTCGCGCACGGCCTGCCAGCGCTCGGCATCATCGTCGGTAGCCACCCGCAGAATAGGGCGGATATCCTTGGAGTCGAGGGGTACCTTTTTCTTTTTCATCTGCAGACGCACCAGCTCGCCCTTCAGCGAAACGTGCCCCAGATGCCAGCCGCTGCCGGCCGCCTCCACCACTACGGCGTCGCCGGTGATAAGCGGCAGGCGGCTCTGGTTGCGGAAAAAGTCCTTGCGGCCGCCCTTGAAGCGGACTTCCACAAGATCGAACTCTTTAAAGTCGCTGGGCATATCCAGATCCTGGAGCCAGTCGAATACATTGAGGCGGGTACAGCCGCTGCTACAGCTACCCTTCGAACCGCAGCCCGAAGTAGTAGAATTAGTAGAGCAACCGCCGCCGCCGGAAGAACAGGAGGAACAAGCCACGGCTTGGAGAATCTATATAGGTAAGTCCGCGACCAATAAGCCAGCGGCACGAAATGGGTTATCGACAAAGATAGCCAAATAGCCGGGGCAGCTAAGCCCGGCTATTTAGCAACGTCTATGGCCACCACAGGAGTTGGATTGGTAGTAGCGCACGGATTGGGCACGCAAAACGCAAAAACATTTTTCTCTTCATACAATCCACATAAACCGCTTTAATTCTATTAAATGAGCCGATTACGTCATTTTATACAATCCATATAAGCAAAGTATAATGTATATGATTTCGTCAATCAAGTACCTTTTATTTTGAAATATCTTCAATAATACACTATGTTTACCTCATTGTTCCACCATTCTACCTCTCACAACCAAACACCATGAAGAAAAATACTCTACTGGCTTTGTTGGCTGCTACCGGACTGGGCCTCGGCCTTTCCTCGTGTCAGGAAAAAGATAGCGTTACCGTTAAGAACGAGGTATCGGAAGCGACTATTAGCCAGATCAAAGCCTTGGGCTTTACGGCAACCGGTGCCGTAAAAACGGACGATGGTGTAGTGGTAGAAGGAGATATTCTGCTAACCAACGAAATGCTGGCCAGCCAGCCTGAGCAGAACCTGCTACGTGTGGGCCAGGATGAGCAGTACCGTACCACCAACCTAGTAAGCCGCCTGCCCCGGGTACTGACGGTAAGCGTATCGAGCCAGTTCCCGAACGGTTACGTTCAGGCCGCCGACGAAGCTATCCGCCGCTACAACGCACAGGGTCTGCGTATTACCATGCGCCGCATCACCTCGGGGCAGGCCGACCTGCCGATTACGTACTCGGCCGATCTGGGCCCCGGCGTACTAGGCCGCTCGGGCGGTTTCCCATCCAACGGTAATCCTGCGCCCGGCTTCCAGCTGGCTCCGAGCGTAATCGGAAGCCGCACCATCGCCAACGTAGCGACTATCATGGCTCACGAGATGGGTCACTGCCTCGGCTTCCGCCACACCGACTACTTCAACCGCGCCTATAGCTGCGGTGGGGCGGCTTCCAACGAAGGTTCCAGCGGCGTTGGAGCCATCCTGATTCCTGGTACACCTTCCGGTGCCGACCCGAACTCGTGGATGCTGGCCTGCATTGGCTCGACCGGCGACCGTCCTTTCACTGCTAACGACCGCACGGCTCTCAACTACGTGTACTAAGCTGTTAGCTGGTTAATTAGTAAAAACCGCCCCGACTCGTTTGAGTTGGGGCGGTTTTTATTTGTGCTAATTGTACGCAGCTTGCGCACTATACTTCGCTATGCCTTGGCCGCTAGCTTGCCAGGTCGGGGACATGAGCTCGTGACGGCTGGCTAACAGCTTATCTACTTACAGCACCATAACGCGCCGGGTGATTTCGGGGCCGGAGTGTAGCCGGATACGCAGCAAATAGGTGCCGGGCCGCAGCGCATCGGTGGCGATTCGCTTGATGATGCCCACTTCAGCTACCTCGTTGCGCAACAACCGGCCCATCATGTCGAACAGACGCACCTTGGCAGTTTCATTGGGAGGCAGTACAATGCGCAATGGCTCACCGGCCACTACTGGCACTGGATATATCAGCACAGCTGCCGCATCTGTCACCCGGAACACCCGTTCCGGCTGGCTGTAGACCTCGCTGCCATTATCAAGCCGGAGCCGCGCCCGGTACTGCGCATACCCTGTGACAGGATCAGGATCTATAAGCACCAGACTGGTGGCTGCCCCCGCATTCAGCAGTTGGACGTCCTCAAAGTTACCGTCGGGGCGTCGGCGCTGCAGCGCTATCGTCTGCACCCGAAAGGTAGAGCCCAGGGTCAGGTCGAACTGCACTGTATCGGTTACCAGCTGGCGGGGCAGAAAGGTCCGTACATAGCAGCCATTGCCAGCCTGCTCCAGATCCTGCGTCGGGCCCCGCATGCCAACGCGCCCACCTATAACCGGCGCTACGGCAAAGTAGCGGGCGGCGGCTTCGGAAGCCGTAAGCACCAGCACCGTATCGGCAACCGACCGGAGCGGCATGAGCATAGTGGCGCCGAGGGCGTACACCCGGTACTGCGTGGCACCGGGCACCCGCCGCCACGTCAGTAGCGCCTCCTGGGGGCAACTGTACGCCACGGTAAGTGCCAGCGGACGAGCCACGAAAAACGTATCGGATACGACTGTTGTAGTGCCAGCCACCAGCCGCAGCTGGCCGGGCTGGGTAGCATCGGGGGCCGTCCAGCGGTACAGCTTATCGGCCAGGTTAACGCTGGGGCTCAGTACTGCCCAAACCGGCTGGCCCGCAGGCTTGTATTCGAGCCGGGCCGTAGTGGCAGGGCCGGCCCACTGCCAGCGCAGCAGCTGGCCGGCGCCGGCAGCTTCCAGGCCCCGGGCTTTGTTGGGCGCTACCCAGCTTAATCCCGTTTCGAACTCGTAGGCTACGCTGAACGCCTGCGGGCCCTGAGGCACGGCAAAGCCACGCACCCGCAGTTCGTAGGTACCGGCCACGGGCGTATCGAGGGTGATTTGCTCGGCGTTGTCGCGGTGGTTAGGGCGGCGGCGGGCGGGGCGGGCCAGCGAGTCGCGATGCGGGTAGGCGCTCAGCGTCCAGGGCAGCCAGTTCTGGTTGGTGGCGGGCCGGCGCAGGGTCAGGTCGAGGTCGTTGATGAGGGCCGTGGCCGTACCGGCGGCCGCTTCGGGGTCGGTCCAGGCCAATGTTATTTTGAGGCGATGCACACCGGCAGGCACGGTAACCGAAAACACTCGCTCCTGGCCGGTGGTGGCCGTACTTTCCATAAACCGGCCGTCGAGCATCGTCTGTACGGCACCCAGCGCATCGGCCTGGCCATAACCCGCCACAAAATCAACCTGCGGCCGGCCCACATCGTCGGCCGAATTGAGCAGGGTGGCCCGTACCAGCGCGGCACCGGGCAGAGTGCCGCGCCGCTGCTGGTGGGCCTGCTGCACCAGCAGGCTGATACCCGAAACCAGCGCCGCTGCATCGGAGCTGCCCCCGTCGCCGAATGCCACCAGCTCGGGCTTTACCCGGCCATCGGCGGCCGGACCACGGGAGCTAAACGGATTGACCACACCCAAAGCATCGGTAACGCCCACGCTAAGGCTGTTTTTGGCATTTTTAAACTCCCCGGTAAGATTGGCCACACTGTCGAGGCCGGCATAGGAGCCAGCGGGGGCCGGCCGCGGGCCCGAGTTGCCGCTCGAAAACACATGAAGCAGCGTGGGATACTGCCGCGCCTGCTGGTCGTAGGCGCGGGCCTCAAGGCCATAAAAATTCTCCACTTCTACCCCATAGGAGTGGTTCTGAACCGATACGCCCCGCGCGGCAAGCAGGGCCCCATCGTCGGGCAGCAGGTTGTCGTAGCTCGACTGAGCGATGCGCGCCTGCCACGCCACGCCACGACCGTCGGGAGAGGTGTTACCGCCCCCGGCAATGATGGTAGCCATTATAGTAGCGTGCGGGTTGAGCAGGGAAGCTAGCGGGTCGGCCTCCAGCAGCCGGCCCTTAAAATCAAGGTCAGCTATATCCAGAGGGCTTTCTTTCACCGAAACCGTGAGCCCCTGCCCCGTGAGCGTGGGGTAGCGGGCGTGCACAGCCGTTACTTTGTTTGCCCCCAAATCGAGCCCGCCCAATTCCCGCTCGGGCCGCGCCTTACGGTCGGCGCTCTGCACGAAAAGCACCGAAGGGCTTTCGACCAGGGCAGCCGCCCCAACACCACGCACCCGCAGCATGTTGGGCTGGCGTGGTTCGGCCTCGGCCACTGCACCCGGATGGCTACGCCCTAGCCATTGCCGGAACGCCGTTTCGTTGGACACGCTGACCCGTAAGGCACGCAGCCCGGAGCTGCCCGGCCGTCGCAGTTCGGGGGCCATCCGGGCGGGTGTCGGCACGGGTCGGACCGGACTCTGGGCTTCCACCTGAAAAGAAAGGGCCGCGCTCAGCAGCGTAAAAAGCAGCGCAAACGGCAAAAAGCGTGCGGCGCGGCGAAGCGGAGCAGTGGGCATACAGACGAAGTGGTTGTGGCGGAGCGGTGCAGGCGGGCAGTTTCCAAATATAACCAGAAATACCGTTGGCCAGCACCCTCCCAGTACCCGTCCGCGCCAAGCGGTAGCCCCCCCCTTTCAAACCCCACAAGCGCCTATCCGACAGACCAATATTGTCAAGTCACGTAATCTGCATCGGCACCTCGCCTTTACTTGCCTGGTATTTTGTACACCTGTACGCCGGCCGCCGTCAGCAGGTAGGCGTACTGGTCGCTTATGAGCACCTGCTGCACGCCGGCCAGCGGCAGCGGCAGGGCACGCTCGGTGAGGTTGTAGAGGTGGAAAAAGCGTAGCTCGCCGGCCGGCCCCAGGTAGTAGAGTTCGTCGGCGCGGAAGCCCACGTAGCTCAGGCCCGGTAGCGGCAGCTTCTTGCGGAAGTTGCCCAGGTTATCGAACACATACACGCCCCCTATCCTATCCACCAAGTACAAGTTGTTCTGGTACTCGCGCAGAAACCGAAAATCGGGCCGCGAGCGGCCAATCAGGATATCGAGCGGCGTGGTAATAGTGAACCGCTTCTGGGTGGCGTCGAACTGCCGCAGTGTCAGGTCCGATTCGTTGAAGAGCCAGTATCGGTCGTCGGGGGCCAGCGTGACAACGCGGGCCTGGCCGTCGAGCAGCTGGGGCAAGGGCAACTCGCTGATGGGCGACAAAAACCGGTCGAGCAGCAGCACCTGCTGGCGGTCATCATAAAAAACCAGGATTTTGGCGGTATTCCAAGCCTCTACCTGCATTACGTGGCCGGGCAACGGCGGGGCATACACGTTCAGCGCCTCGCCCTCAGGGCCAAACTGGCGCAGGTTGTTCTGGCGGTCGGTTACGTAGAGGTTACCGCGCCTGTCCAGCGAGGCCGCGCCCGGCTGGGGCAGCGCCACACTGCGCACCAACTGCCATCCCCCGGCTGCGCCGGTTGTGTCGGGGAGCAGGCGCAGCACGGGCGCAGCCTGCCCCGCCGGGGCTACCGAGCCGGCTGGCGGTGCGGTGGTTTGGGCGGCAGCAGGAAGTGAGAAGTGCGAAGCGAGAAACGAGACAAGGAAGAAGCGAACAAAAATGCCTGTCATCCTGAGCGGAGCGAAGGAACTGGGGAGAAGGTGATTTATGGGGTGGGATACCTTCTTAACAGGTCCTTCGCTCCGCTCAGGATGACAGGTTAAATTCTCACTTCTCGCCTCTAACCTCTCAGTTCTCAGTTCCAGCTTCTCACCTCTCCGCGCTAACTTCTCACTTCTCATATTCCCGTAACGCCAGTTGCTGCCCATCATACACGCCGTAGGTGCAATAATTGACCCATTCGCCGAGGTTGATGTAGCGGCTGCCGGGGGCTACTTCCACATCCAAAGGCAGGTGGCGGTGGCCGAACACATAGTACTCGTGCGGGAACTGCTGCTGCATCTCGCGGCAATAGGTCAGCAGCCACTCGTCGTCGCCCAGGAAGTGGTCATCGGAGGGGCCGTTTTGCAGGCGGCTGTGGCGGCTCCAGCGGTTGGCCAGCCCGATGCCGAAGTTGGGGTGCAGCCGCGCAAACAGCCATTGGGCCACCGGCGAGGCAAATACTTTCTTCAGCACTTTATAGGTGTGGTCGCCGGGACCGAGCCCGTCGCCGTGGCCGATATGGAACTGGTGCCCACCGATGCGCTGGCTGACCGGGTGGCGCAGCACGGGGATATTGAGCTCCTCGGTGAAGTAGTCGAACATCCACATATCGTGGTTGCCGGTGAAGAAGGTAACCGGTAAACCCGCATCAGTCAGCTCGGCCAGCTTGCCCTGCAGGCGCGTGAAGCCCCGCGGAATAGCATGGCGGTATTCAAACCAGAAATCGAAGATGTCGCCCAGCAGGTAGATGGCGGCTGCGTCGCGGGCCACCTCATCGAGCCAGCGCACAATGCGCTTTTCCCGCTCGCGCGAGCGGGCGGCATCGGGGGCACCAAGGTGAAAATCGGAGGCAAAGTACACCCGGCGGCCGGGCGGCAGAGCCAGATCAGGTAGTTGGAGCGGGCGCGTCATCCAGTAGAAACAGTGCTAAGCGGCGCGGGCCGTGGGCCCCGAGTACCAGCGTTTTTTCGATATCGGCTGTGCGGCTGGGCCCCGAGGTCAGGGAAATCATTGACGGTAGCTTCCCGGGGCCGTATTTGGTTTGCATTAGCTGCAGCGCGTCGCCAATGTCGGCCACTACCTGCGAGGTGCGGGCCAGCACCAGGTGCTGATCGGGGTAGATGCTGAGCCGCCGGCCGCTGGTTGTGGCCCCCGATACCAGAATGCTGCCAGTACGGGCCACCAAGGCCTCACAGCTCGTCAGGCCCGCATCGGCATGCTCCCGGAAACCATCCTCATCCCCCTGAAAAACCAGGTCGCCGGCGTGCAGCAGCTTCTTTAGCTCCGGCTCCCACACATACAGATTTTCCAGCTGCTGCTCCTTCTTATACAGGAAGAGCTGATCGTAGAAGTGCTCCTCCGATTCGCAGTAGTAAAACGCCCCGCCTACCCGCACAAAACTCTGGGCAAAGGCCACGGCCAGATCATCAGAAGCGGCGGGCTTAGGGTGTAGCGGAGCCGCGAAATCGGGCCGGGGCGCAGGTGCCGGGCCGGGCGTCTGCAGGGCCTCGCGGATGCGGCGTAGAACAAGGTCACGGGAGCTTTCGGCCATGCAGCAAAGGTACGCGGGTTTCGTTTGCAGAAAACACAGCCGAAACCCGCCGCGGGAATCGGGGCCGCCTACTGCCCCACTACGAGAATCGGAACTGACCCCACTGGTTGATGCAGATAGCAACTTATAAAATTCGGGCGTACGCCAACTGCCTACTTGCGGCCTGCAACCACAATAGGGGCCATAAGTGCTGGCGGAACCCCATCTAACCAGCTGAACCGTAGCAGGCTTGCCGGGATAGTGGCACCTTTTTGGTATTTCCACCATCGAACCCATCCTTTAATCCCGCCATGCACAACACGCCCGCCGTCAGCTACCATGCCCCGACCGCGCCGGCCACCCAGTATCTCCCGGCCACCGAAGCAGATTTCCAGGACTGGTTACAGGACCTGCTGCCCGGCGTGCGAACGGCGCTGGCTCATCAGGGTTTCGAGAAGATTCGCACGCTGAAACCATTTCAGCAGTTTCTGCAGGAGCGAGCCGAATAACCAGCATACTCCTCCCGTATTATCAGAAATATACCTCTTTAGAAAGCACAAAAAAAGCCCGCTGCCAGATACTGGCAGCGGGCTTTTTTTGTGCTTTCGCTGTAGGCTACATGGGGGTTACAGCTGAGCCCGCAGGCCCGGTAGAAGCACCACCGGCTACATCCCCATTTTGATCCAAACCGGGCAGATTCAACTCGGGCAGATCATTATCCAGGGCTACGGGATGTTCCTGCTTCCGCTCACTCAGGGTTTCCGAGCGGTCGGTGCCGGCCATGTGGGCTTGGTAGCTCGTTTGGGTGTCATAAGGACGGGGTCCCACGAGGCGCAACAGGTCATCCTGCAGCAGCACTTCCTTTTCCAGCAGCTCCTTGGCAATTACCTCCAACTCGTGGCGGCGTTCAGTGAGCAGCTCTTTGGTCCGGACGTATGCTTGGCTGATGATGGCACGAACCTCCTCGTCGATCATCTGAGAGGTGGCTTCCGAGTAAGGCTTGTTGAAACCGTACTGGTCCTGACCCTTCGAGTCATAGAACGACACGTTGCCGAGCTTCTCGTTCATGCCGTACATGGTCACGATGCTGTAGGCCGTTTTCGTGATGCGCTCCAAGTCGCTCAGCGCGCCGGTCGAAATCTTACCGAACACCAACTCTTCGGCAGCACGGCCGCCCAGCGTCATGCACATTTCGTCCATGAGCTGCTCGGTGTTGTAGAGGAACTGCTCGCGGGGCAGGTACTGCGCGTAGCCCAATGCCGCCACGCCGCGGGGCACGATGCTCACCTTCACCAACGGGTCGGCGTGCTCCAGAAACCAGCCGGCTACGGCGTGGCCGGCCTCGTGGTAAGCAACAATACGCTTTTCGCCGGGGCTGATGATTTTGTTTTTCTTCTCGAGGCCACCAATTACACGGTCAACGGCATCGGTGAAGTCCTGCATGGTCACCATCTTCTTGTCGCGGCGGGCGGCAATTAGGGCGGCTTCGTTGCAGACGTTAGCAATTTCGGCACCGGCAAAACCGGGCGTCATAGCCGCCAGCTTGCGGTCATCCACATCGGGGCCCAGTGTGAGGGGCTTGAGGTGGACGCTGAAAATCTGGGTACGGCCGTTGATGTCGGGCTTGTCGATGCTGATCTGGCGGTCGAAGCGGCCAGGCCGGAGCAGGGCCGAGTCGAGCGTGTCGGGGCGGTTGGTAGCGGCCAGGATGATAACCCCCGAGTCGGTGCCGAAGCCGTCCATTTCTACCAGCAGCGAGTTGAGCGTGTTTTCGCGCTCATCGTTGCCGCCGGGCGTGTTGCCGCGGCTGCGGCTACGGCCGATGGCGTCAATTTCATCAATGAAGATGATACACGGCGCCTTCAGCTTGGCCTGCTTGAACAGGTCGCGCACCCGGGCAGCGCCCACGCCCACGAACATCTCTACGAAGTCGGAGCCCGAGAGCGAGAAGAACGGCACGTCGGCTTCGCCGGCTACGGCTTTGGCCAGCAATGTTTTGCCAGTGCCGGGAGGGCCTACCAGCAAAGCACCTTTCGGGATTTTGCCGCCGAGTACAGTGAACTTCGAGGGGTTCTTGAGGAACTCCACGATTTCTTCTACTTCCTCTTTGGCTTCTTCGAGGCCGGCTACGTCTTTGAACGTGATTTTCACCTTGTCGCCCCCCTCAAACAGGGCAGCGCGGCTCTTACCGATGTTGAAAATCTGGCCGCCGGGTCCGCCCGCGCCACTCATGCGACGCATCAGGAACCAGAAGCCCACGAAGAGCAGAATCATGAAGCCCCACGTACCGAGGAAGTCGCCGAAGCCACGCTCCTCCGATACCTTCAGGCCAACTTGGCGGTCGGTGGGCAGGGTAGCCTGCAACTTATCGAGGTCTTCCTTGAATACTTTGCCTTCGACTACCCGGAACGCGAACTGCGGGCCGGCAGTCGAAACGCCCGCCCCGGGCAAAGCCAGTGGGCTGCGCTGGGTGGTGAGACGGCTCTTGTATTCGGGTTTCTGCAGGGCCTCTTTTTTCAAGGTTACCTGCACCTCCCGGTCATTCACCAGGGCCACGTCGGCTACGTCGCCGGCCGTAAGCATCTGCTCAAAATCGCGCTGCTTGATTTCTACCAACCGGTTACCACCGGATAAGTAGACCATCCCGAGGATGAGCAACACCAACCCGGAGAGGACCCACAACTGCATACCGGGCTTGGGAGCCGGACTAGGCAGGGGGGATTTTTTCTTTTTGGGCGTCGTATCAGACATGAATTGCTAAGTAATTATGGCGTACAGAATGAGGTAAGCAGCAAATGAACGGCGGCAAGTAGAACTCCGGTATTTGAGCTGGCATAAACCCGCCAACTCAAAGAACCTTTCCTCCCTTAGCACCACTCTTTCGTTGCCAGCCTAATGACACTGCAACCCCCCTTTTAGTTTGCCGCGGCAGACGCTTCTTCTTCCACGTACGTGATGTTGGCATCGCCCCACAACTCTTCGAGTGCGTAGAACTGGCGACGGTCGCGCAGAAAAATGTGCACAACCACATCAACGTAGTCGAGCAGCACCCACTCGCGGTTGGTGCGGCCTTCGGTCTGCCAGGGATTCTGGCCGATGAGTTTTTCCACTTCTTCTTCCACCGAGCGGGCAATTGCCTCGATCTGGGTGTCGGAAGAAGCCGAACAAATAATAAAATAATCGGCTACGGCATTCTTGAGCTCTCTGAGGTCGAGCACCACGATATCGGACGCTTTCTTCTCCTGCATGCCGCTCACGACAATTTCTGCCAACTTGTCCGAATCCTGTCGAACTGAGGTACTTTTCATAGGGTCTTGGTAGGTTTGACTAGCACAAAGTACGAAAAACAGATGGCGGCACTTTCCCCCCAAACGCTCTTCACGGGCCAACAGCTTGTCTGGCTGCCCGAATGCGGCTCCACTAACTCGGAAGCACAAGCACTGATAGGCGAAAACCGGGCCACGGATGGCTGCTGCGTGGTTACCGACAAACAGACCGCCGGCCGGGGCCAGCGGGGCAACCAATGGGAGGCCGCGCCCGGCGAAAACCTGACGCTATCGGTGGTCTGGAAGCCGCTGTTTCTGCCCGCCGCCGACCAGTTCCTGCTCAGCCAGGCCGTAGCCCTAGCCCTGCACGACTGGCTTAGCGCGCTGCTCGGCCCCACGCCCGCCCTCCGCGTGAAGTGGCCCAACGACCTGTATTACGGCGCGCAGAAGCTGGGCGGTATTCTCATCGAGAACACGCTCAACGGCTCAAAGATTCAGTATAGCGTTGTCGGTATTGGCCTCAATATCAACCAGCAGCAGTTTGGGATACCTACCGCCACTTCGCTTGGTTGCCTTACGGGTCGCACGTACCAGCTGGCCCCGCTGGCCGAGCGCCTGCTCGAATGCCTGGAGCGCCGCTACCTGCAACTGCGGGCCGGCCGGGTGCGCGAATTGCGCACGGAATACCTGGCCGTACTTTACCGCTTCGGAGAAATGCATACCTATGAAGCCGACGGCCAGCACCTGCACGGCCGCATTGTGGGTCTGGATGAGGCGGGCCGGCTGGCACTGGAAACCGGCGGGCAGGTACGCCATTTTGACCTGAAGCAGATTCGGTACCTGTAGCGTGTTCTGCCACAAGCCGGCCCACGGCTATCCATCAGGTAGCACAGTCGATAATTTTTACGCAGCCATACGACTACAAACCAACTATTTACGTAACTTGAATCCCAAAGCGTTAAACCGCAGGCAACTTGCATACTCCAAGATGTATCTCCCCATTGCTTGCCAGTCCTGGCAGGGTGGGCACGGTAGTTGCAAATTACCGCTCTGGCTACCCGAAACACCTTTTTTCTGGTCCCGTCCTGCCTCTCTTTCGCTACAGCTTTACTGAATGTCATGAAATTTACGCCTCGCTTCTTCACCTTTTTGTTTCTGCTGTTGTGGCAGTTGCCGCTGCTGGCCGCCGCCAGCTACGTACCGCGCACAGCAGCCGCTAAACAGGCCCCGGCCGTCGGGTTGCCCACGCTGGCTGCCCGCATGCTGACGCCTACGTTTTCGCTGGCCCCAAACCCGGCCCACGGCCAGGTTACGCTTTCGATGAGCCAGTTTGCCGTGGGCACTGAGTACCGGCTACGCCTGAGCAACATCATTGGCCGCGAGGTACGCACAGTAGCCCTGCGCCCCGAAGCAGCCGACCGTGGCATGGCTCTGAACTTAGCTGACCTGCCTTCTGGCATGTATTTCTACAGCCTGCTGCAAAACGACAAGGTGGTTTCGACCAAGCGGCTGGTGCTGCAGAACTAGGTTTTCCAGGTCTCCCCATCTACAACGAACTACCAAGCCCTCGCCCCTACCGGCGGGGGTTTTGTGTTTTGGGCTGGTTCGGTTTATCAGTTGCGGAAGGGTGAATCCGGGAGTTGGTTGAAGCTGGGGCAGGCATTGGTTGATTTAGGCATGCGGCTCGGTACTTATTGGCTACTTTTGAACTTTCGCTGACTGCTTTCCCGATTTCCCCGCCCTTTTGCAAGCGGCGGTCCTCTCTCACTACCTATATGCGGAGTTACAAAAGCCTGAATAACCTCGTGGGCTGGCTGGTATTTGCCCTGGCCACCGTCGTTTTCCTGATGACCCTGGAGCCCACGGCTTCGTTCTGGGACTGCGGCGAGTTCATTGCCTGCTCGTATAAGCTGCTGGTGCCGCACCCGCCCGGCGCGCCCACGTTCCTGCTGCTGGGCCGGTTGTTCTCCATGCTCAGCTTCGGCGACGTCACCAAGGTATCGGTGCTGGTGAATGCGCTGTCGGCGCTCAGCTCCTCGTTCACGGTGCTGTTCCTGTTCTGGATCATCACAATGCTCGCCAAAAAGCTCGTGCTGCACCGCCCCGGCATGCACGACGACCGGCAACTGGAGCCCACTTTCGGGCAAACGCTGCTGATTATGGGCGCTGGCGCAGTGGGCGCCTTGGCTTATGCTTTCTCCGATTCGTTCTGGTTCAATGCCGAGGAAGCCGAGGTATATGCCATGTCGTCGCTCTGCACGGCCGCCGTGGTGTGGCTGATGCTGAAGTGGGAAAACCGCGCCGACGAGTCTGATTCGGACCGTTGGCTGGTGCTCATTGCCTACGTTATTGGTTTGAGCATCGGGGTTCACTTGCTCAACCTGCTGGCTATTCCGGCGTTGGGCTTCATTTATTACTACCGCCGTACTCAGAACCCTACCCTGTGGGGCGGGGTAGCCACGCTGGCTATCAGCAGCGTGATTGTAGGCCTGATTCTGGCCGGCATCATTCCGGGCCTGCCCACACTGGCGGGCGCGTTCGAGGTGTTCTTCGTGAACACCGTAGGCCTGCCCTTCAACTGGGGCATTATCATCTTCCTGCTGCTATTCGTGGGCCTCATCTGGTTCGGATTCCGGCAGTCGTTCCAGCGGCGCAGCCGGCTGCTGAACACCGTGATGCTGAGCTTCATGTTCATTCTGATCGGTTATTCGAGCTACCTGATTGTTCCCATCCGTAGCTCCTACCACCCCACCATCAACGAAAACAACCCCGAGGACGTGCTCTCGTTTGTGAGCTACCTCAAGCGCGAGCAATACGGCGACCGGCCCCTGCTCTATGGCCCCCAGCTCAACGCTCAGCCTATTGCCCAAACAGAAGGCGCGCCGCGCTACGTGCGCCAGGGCGACAAGTACGTGGTAGCCGAATACCGCCCGGTGCTGGAATACCGCTCCGAGGACAAAATGCTGATTCCGCGCATCTACAGTCCCGACCCGCTGCACGTGTACAACTACCAGAAGTGGGTGGACGTGCAGAAGGACGTGAAGCCGACCATGGGCCAGAACCTGGCCTTCCTGTTCCGTTACCAGATGGGCCACATGTTCTGGCGCTACTTTATGTGGAACTACGTGGGCCGCGAGGGCGACCTGCAGCAATCGGGCATCCTGTGGGGCAGCGCCGACGGCAACGGTTTGCCGGAGCGCGTGGCCGACAGCCCGGCCCGCAACGCCTTCTTTGCGCTGCCGCTGATGCTGGGTTTGCTGGGCCTCTTCTTCCACATCCGCCGCGACGGCCGCAACGCCTTCATTGTGGGCCTGCTGTTCCTGTTCACGGGCCTGGCCATTGTGTTCTACCTTAACCAGCCGCCCATCGAGCCCCGCGAGCGGGACTACACGTTTGCAGGCGCCACGTTTGCCTTCGCCATCTGGATTGGCCTGGGCGTGCTGGCGCTGGCCGAACTGCTACAATCCGTTATTAAAGCCGATGCCACCCGGGCCGGCGTGGTAACGCTGGCGGGCCTGGTGGTACCCGGCCTTATGGTCACGCAGGGCTGGGACGACCACGACCGCTCCGACCGCTACCTGTCGGTTGATTCGGCTAAGAACCTGCTGAACTCCTGCGCCCCCAACGCCATCCTGTTCACCAACGGCGACAACGATACTTTCCCGCTCTGGTACGCCCAGGAAGTGGAAGGCGTGCGCACCGATGTGCGCGTGGCCGTACTTAGCTACCTGAATACCGACTGGTACATCGACCAAATGAAGCGCCGCTCCTACAAGTCGGCTCCGCTGCCGGTTTCGATGGACAATAAAGACTACAAGCAGGGCACCAACGACTACCTGCCCTACGCCGAAAACCCGGCCGTACCCGCCGTGGATGTGCGCCAGTTTATGCAGCTGGTGAAGGCCAACAGCCCCCTGCTGCAGGTAAGCTACGGCGACGGCAAAAACCTACTCTCCTTCCCCTCGCGCAACTTCTACCTACCTATTGATACCGCTGCCGTGGCTAAGTCGGGCATCATTCCGGCCAGCCGGCGCAAGCAACTGGTGCCACAAATGGACTGGAGCGTGGGCAAAAGCGCCATCGAAAAGAAGAGTCTGTTCATCCTCGACATTCTGGCCACCAACAACTGGGAGCGGCCGGTGTACTTTTCGAGCACCGTCGACTCGCGCGACTTTATGGGCCTGCAGCCCTACTTCCAGCTCGAAGGCATGGCCTACCGCATTCTGCCCGCCCGCAACCCCGACTACGACGCCAAAACCGGTGCCGCCGACGAAGGCTACGTGCAAACAGACCTGATGTACGAGAAGCTGATGAAGACCTTCGCCTACCGCGGCCTCGATAACGACGGTATTTTCTACGACGAAAACAACCTGCGCTTCCCGGCCAACTACCGCGACAAATTCTCGCGTCTGGCCGACGCGCTGCTCATCCAGGGCGATAAGGCGCGGGCCAAGCAAGTGCTCAACAAGGCGTTCGAGGTGATGCCCGACAAGGCTGTTCCCTACGACTACTATGTGCCCCAGTTCATCCCGGCGCTTATTGTGGTGGGCGAAACCCAGCGGGCCAACGAAATCATGGATACCATGACCGACCGCGCCGAGCGCGGCCTGGCCTACTACAGCACCCACAACCAGGCGCTCTTCGACCAGGAATTCCAGACCTACCTGATGACGCTCAACAGCATTGGCCGCGCCGCCGAGGAAATCGGCGACCAGAAACGGGCCGAGCGCGCCATCCGGCTGTTGCAGCAGTACTACAATCCGCGCCAATAGTGCACGGTTTTTGAGCGCCGAAGCCGGCTCCGGGAACGGGGCCGGCTTTTTCGCGTAAAATTGGGTTGTCTGAGCCTTCCTTTACGTCGCTTATCTATCCACTCTCCTCCATTCACTAGTATGAGAAACCTGGCCTCCCTGCTACTACTATTCCTGGTGTTGCTTGCGGCGGGGCCGCTGCAAGCCGCCCCGCGCCGCGACTTTGCCAACCAGTACCAGCCAAGGCGTACTGTTGAGGTAGATACCCGCCGTGAGGGCGACAGCCTGCGGGTGTACCTGCGGTTTCCGAACCGCATCGCACAGCGACGCCGGGTACCGCTGCGCGTGATGGGCTGGATTGATTTTGATGCCCGCAGGCCCCTTTGGCAGGACACCGTGCGCGGGGCCGCCCGCCGCCTGCGCCCCGATGGCGACGTGGACCGCCTGAGCTTCGCGCTGCCGATAAGCCGTCTGGTATCGGGGCATGCGCTGAGCGTGGCCTTCGGAGACGCCGAGGATGCCATGGGCGGCGACGCGGCCTGGCTGCGCCTCACGCCGGAAAACCTCAACCGCAGCTTTATTTTTATCGATTCGCTGAGCCGGCCGCTAATGCGCCGCTACGTGCGGGCCCGGGAGGTATTCGGGGTTGATGCCTACGCCCCCGGCCAGACATTGAATGCCTACCGCTACCCGCTCAGCTCGCTGGCCGCCGCCCCGCCCATGGCCACCAGCAACACTTTGGGCCAGCAACCCCGCACCCTGGGCCTCCAGGATTCGGCCCGCTTCAATGCCGACCAGCTGCTACGGCTGCCCGCCGGCCTGTACCTACTGCGCCTGGGCAACCGGGGGCCAAGCCAGGGCCTACTGGTAGAGGAAAACCGCTTCCCGCAGCTCACCTCGGCCGATGAGTTGATTGCCCCATTGATTTACGTTTCGACTTCGGAGGAGCGGCAGAAGCTTTTTGATGCGCCCGACCCCAAGAAGGCGGTGGATTATTTCTGGCTTGGCGTGGCCAGCGACGACCAGGATAAGGCCCGCCAGCTGATTCGCCAGTTTTATGGGCGAGTAGTAGTGGCCAATACCATTTTTTCGGCCCACAAAGCCGGCTGGCTCACCGACCGGGGCATGCTCTACCAGATACTGGGCGCGCCTGAAACCGTGTACCGCAGCGGCAACGAGGAGCGGTGGGTGTACCGCGGCTACCAAAGCTTGAATACCATCTTCGTCTTCCGCGCCAAACCCAGTATCTTTGCGCCCGACAACTACGAACTGGTGCGCCGTCCCGAGCATGAATTTCTCTGGTATGCCGCCGTGGAGCTATGGAGAAAAGGACTAATCGCCCAGCCCGGCCGGTAACCGAACGCCGCCAATATTTCGACTCGCAGAACCGCCCTGTGCCCAACCGCCGCACCCCGCGCGAGGACCAGGGCCGCGACGGCAGCCGCTCCGACGAGGCCCCGCGCTTCGAGCGCAGCCGCGCCGATGACGGCCGAAACGACGAGCAGTTTGGCGAGCCCCGCCGCCGCGACGAAGAGCCGCGCCCCGAAGGCCGGCGCGACGAGAACCGCCGGGAAGAAGGCCGCTGGAGTGAGGGTGGCAGCCGGGAAGAAGGCCGCCGGCCGGCCTCTTCCTCGTCTTCTGACAAGCCCCGCTACCCCCACCGCCCGCCCCAGGACCGCAGCATCGACATGATCTTCGGGTTGCGCCCGATTCTGGAGGCGCTGAGCGCGGGCCGCACGCTGGACAAGATATTTCTGCTGCGCGCCACCAAAAACTCCATGACCCAGGACATCAATGCCCTGGCCCGCGAGGCCAGCGTGCCCGTGTCGATGGTGCCGGTGGAGAAGCTCGACAACATCACCCGCAAAAACCACCAGGGTGCAGTAGCCTTTGTGTCGCCGATTGACTACATGCCGCTGGACAATATTCTGGCTGGCTTGTATGAAGAAGGCAAAACGCCCTTATTGCTGGTGCTCGACCGGATTACCGACGTGCGCAACTTCGGCTCGATTGCCCGGAATGCTGAGTGCTTAGGCGTGCATGCCATTGTGGTGCCCAGCCACGGCGCGGCCCAGATCAACGGCGACGCCCTCAAAACCTCGGCCGGCGCCCTCAACCTGATTCCCGTGTGCCGCGAGCATAACCTTAAGCAAACCCTCACGTTCCTGCGCGAATCGGGCGTGCAGGTGGTGGCCTGTACCGAAAAGTCGGACGCCAGCCTGGAAGCCGAAACAGTGGACCTGACCGGCCCGCTGGCCATTCTGATGGGCTCGGAGGAAGACGGCATCAGCCCCGAGTACCTGCGCCTCGCCGACCATAAGCTCCGCATCCCGATGGCCGGCCAGATCAGCTCCCTCAACGTGTCGGTTGCCAGCGGTATTATGCTGTATGAGGTGCTCCGGCAGCGGCTGGGGGCAGTTAAGGAATAAAACAGAAGTAAAGAAGCCAGGCTGTCATCCTGAGCAGCGCGCAGGACCTATAGAAAAGCTAATCTTGACCGGATAGCTTCTTTGTAGGTCCTTTGCGCTGCTCAGGATGACAGCCTGGCTTCTTTACTTCTCAACTCAGCAACCCCGCCTGCTTGGCAGCGGCTATTAATTGGGGCGCGTTTTTGAGTGTGGCGGCTACGAAGCGTTTACCCGACTCCTTTACCTCATCCCGGCTTACTTCCCGCACGTCTTCGCGCACGAATTCACTTAGCTGCCGGAAGGCCTCGCGGAGCGCCTGATGCCGGGGCCGCTCGGCCCGCAGCTGTTCCTGCACCAGGGCCAGCTGCTCGCGGATTTTCTCGCGGCGCGAGCTGAATACCGAGTTGTGGCCGACGTGGGGCCGGATGTGCTCGACCAACTCCAGCAGCGGGCGCAGGCGGTGGGTACCAGCCAGGGCGGCATCGGCCAGATGGTCGCGCTTGCGTAGTGTGGCAGAGTCGGGCATGAAAGCGGTAGAGCGAGGATGTTTATTAGGGGCTAAAATAAGCGAAAACCGGGCTTTAGATGGGTCATTGGGTTGGCTCGTACGTATGTCGCTTAGTGGCTCGTGCCTATCTTATGGCCGCAAAGCCTGGCTGACCTGATCGGCCGGGCTGGTTTTCTTTTTTCTCTTACCCCCCACCCCATGACTAAAATCAAGGTAGCCAATCCGGTAGTTGAGCTCGATGGCGATGAGATGACCCGCATCATCTGGAAATTCATCAAGGACAAGCTCATCACGCCGTACCTCGACCTCGATATCAAGTACTACGATCTGGGCATCGAGTACCGCGACGAAACCAACGACCAGGTAACCATTGACGCCGCTAACGCCATCAAGCAGTACGGCGTGGGCATCAAGTGCGCCACCATCACCCCCGACGAGGAGCGTGTGGTGGAGTTCGGCCTTAAGCAGATGTGGAAGTCGCCCAACGGTACCATCCGCAACATTCTGGACGGCACCGTATTCCGCGAGCCGATTGTGATGAGCAACGTGCCCCGCCTCGTACCCAACTGGACGGCCCCCATCTGCATCGGCCGCCACGCGTTCGGCGACCAGTATCGGGCTACCGATTTCGTAACCAAGGGCAAGGGCAAGCTCACCGTCAGCTTCCAGCCCGAAGACGGCGGCGAAGCGCAGTCGTTTGAGGTGTACAACTTCAAAGGCGACGGCGTAGCGCTGGCCATGTACAACACCGACGAATCCATCCGTGGTTTCGCGCACGCCTGCTTCAACCAAGCCCTAAGCAAAGGCTGGCCGCTGTACCTGAGCACCAAGAACACCATCCTCAAGAAGTATGATGGTCGCTTCAAGGATATCTTCCAGGAGATTTACGAGCAGGACTACATCGCCAAGTTCAAAGAAGCCGGCATCACCTACGAGCACCGGCTGATTGACGACATGGTGGCCTCGGCCCTGAAATGGCACGGCAACTTCGTGTGGGCCTGCAAAAACTACGACGGCGACGTGCAGAGTGACACCGTGGCTCAGGGCTTCGGCTCGCTGGGTCTGATGACGTCGGTACTGGTAACGCCCGACGGCGGCACGATGGAGGCCGAGGCCGCCCACGGCACCGTAACGCGCCACTACCGCGACCATCAGAAAGGCAAGCCCACGAGCACCAACCCCATTGCCAGCATCTTCGCCTGGACCCGTGGTTTGGAGTTTCGTGGCAAGCTCGACAACAACCAGGAAATCATCGACTTCTGCCACGCGCTGGAAGCCGTCTGCATCGAAACCGTGGAAAGCGGCAAGATGACCAAGGACCTGGCCGTCTGCATCCACGGCAACAAAGTGGAGCATGGCCGCGACTACCTCTACACCGAGGAGTTCCTGGCCGCGCTGGACGAAAATCTGAAAGCAAAGCTGGCCAAGTAGCGCTTAGTTATTAGTTGTTAGCGCATGGAAAAGCCTGTTATCCAAGCAACGGATAACAGGCTTTTCCATGCGCTAACAACTAATAACTAAGCGCTGAAATCAATTGTATCCGTTGCCCTTCTTCGATTTCACGTCGGCCACAAAATCCTTGACACGTTGCTCCTCGGTGCGCTTGCAGATGAGCAGCACATTGTCGTACTCGGCCACGATGTAGCCTTCGAGGCCCTGCACTACTACCAAGCGCTCGGGCGGGGTCTTGATGACGCATTCGCGGGTGTCATAGAGCAGGGCGTTGCCGTCGACCACATTCTCGTCGGCGTCGTGCTGGCCCATGCGGTGTAGCGAGTCCCAGGTACCCAGGTCGCTCCAGCCGAAGTCGGCCGGCAGCACGTACACGTTGTCGGCCTTTTCCATCACGCCGTAATCGATGCTGATATTGCGGCAAAGGCTATAGGCGCGGGTGATGAACTCCTCCTCGGCGGGCGTGCCGAGCTGCTCAGTGCCCTCGTCGAACACCTCGGCAATGTCGCTCAGGTACTGGTGGAAAGCCTGCACAATGGCATCGGCCCGCCACACAAACAGGCCCGAATTCCAGAGAAACTCGCCGCTGCTCACAAACATCTGCGCCAGCTCGGCATTAGGCTTTTCAGTGAAAGTCTTCACTTTGCGCAGCTCCTTCGGAAACGAACCATCGGCGTGGCCGGGCATGGTTTGTATCTGCTCAGGCTGCACTGCGTCATCGATGAACTGGATATAGCCGTAGCCGGTATCGGGGCGCGAGGGCTGGATGCCGAGCGTAATGAGCACGTTGTGGGTGCGGGCCCCGTCGAGAGCGGTGCGGATGGTCGCGCGGAACTTCTCCTCGTGCATCACGGCGTGGTCGGCGGGCGTTACCACAATCACGGCCTCGGGGTCGAGGCGGGCAATGCGGTAGCTGGCGTAGGCGATGCAGGGAGCTGTGTTGCGGCCGATGGGCTCGCCCAGAATCTGGCTGGCAGCCAGTTCGGGCAGGTGTTGCTGCACCAGCTCAATATAGTCGCGGTTGGTAACCACGAACACGTTTTCAGGCGGGCAGACACCCACAAAACGGTCTACGGTGAGCTGCAGCATGGAGCGGCCCAGGCCCAGCACATCGTGGAACTGCTTAGGGTGATGGGTGCGGCTGAAGGGCCAGAAGCGGCTGCCGATGCCGCCGGCCATCACCACTAGATAGGTATGTTGGTCCATGGAGTCAAGCTTGTTTTCCGGTAAGTTAGGGCTAGGGAAAAGAACGTCATTCTGAGCGAAGCAGAGTGCAGTCAGAATGACGTCCTATAACCTCTACACCAAGCCCTCGCGCAGCAAATCGTGCAGGTGAATGAATCCGCTGAAGCGGCCCTGCTCGGTTACCAGCAGTTGGGTGATGTTGCGGGCCTGCATGCGGGCCAGGGCCTCCACCGCGAAATCGTCTACATCGACCGTAACGGGGCTGGGCGTGAGGATGTCGCGGGCCGTTACGGCGTCGAGTCGGTTGGCGTGGTCGGTGAGCATGCGGCGCAGGTCCCCGTCGGTGATGATGCCCACCAGCTCGCCACCATCGTCGGACAGCACGGCGGTGGCACCGAGGCGCTTGCCCGATATTTCGAGGATGATGTCGCGCAACGGGGCCGATTCGGTTACCTGCGGTTGCTGGTTCTGCCGGCTCATGTCGCCCACTTTCAGGTAGAGCTGCTTGCCCAGCGTACCACCCGGGTGCAGGTTAGCAAAATCGTGGCGCGAGAAGTCGCGGCTTTCGAGCAGGCATACGGCCAGCGCGTCGCCCAGAGCCAACGCGGCGGTGGTACTGGTGGTGGGCGCCAGGTTGTGAGGACAGGCTTCGCGGGTTACCGGCGCATGTAGAATAAAGTCAGCCTGCTGGGCCAGGTAGGAGTCGGCGTTGCTGACCAGCGCGGCCAGCGGCACATCTTTTCGCTTGAGCAGCGGCACGAGCACCTTTATTTCAGGCGTGTCGCCCGATTTGCTGATGGCAATGACGAAATCATCGGCCTGAATCATGCCCAGGTCGCCGTGGATGGCGTCGGCGGCGTGCATGAACAGGGCGGGCGTGCCGGTCGAGTTGAAAGTAGCCACCATTTTGCCCGCAATGTGGGCGCTCTTGCCAATGCCCGTGACGACTACGCGGCCACGGCGGGCCAGAATTGCTTCTACGCATTGTGCAAAATCGGGCCGTTCGTCGAGGGCCGCGGCAACACCGGCAATGGCTTCCGCTTCAAGCTGAAGCACTTTTTTTGCGATGCGATGGAGTTCGGTTGGCAGTTTCAATCTAAATTTGATAGTGCGGTTCGAAATCGGGGCCGGAACGAGGGGAAGAATTGGCCGCGGCCGGCCTCGCCGTTTCGCCTGCCCGGCCTCAAATCCCGGTAAAATCCTTAGATTGAGGAAACGGCCCGAAAAAGCCGTTGCCTCAAGTCTATCAACTAATTAGTGTAAGTGCGGATGTCGATGTCAGTGATAACCCCCGAAGTCCAGCAACCAGCTGATTTGAAGGGCAAGTTAAAGGAAGTTTTTGGCTACGGACAGTTCCGCGGCGTGCAGGAGGATATCATCAACAACGTTATTGCCGGCCACAATACCTTCGTTATTATGCCCACCGGGGCCGGCAAAAGCCTGTGCTACCAACTGCCAGCGTTGGTACTGCCGGGCACGGCCATCGTTATCTCGCCGCTCATCGCCCTGATGAAAAACCAGGTCGACCAGCTCAACGCGTTCGGCGTGAATGCCCAGTTTCTGAACTCGACGCTGAGCAAGTCGGAGATGAACCGGGTGAAGCGCGACGTGATTAGCGGCGAAGTGCGGCTGCTGTACGTGGCGCCCGAGAGCCTGACCAAGGACGAAACCATTGAGTTTCTCAACAAGGCTACCATCAGCTTCGTGGCCATTGATGAGGCCCACTGCATTTCGGAGTGGGGCCACGATTTCCGGCCCGAGTACCGCAAAATCCGCGGCATCATCGACAACCTTGGCTCCGGCGTGCCCATTATCGCCCTCACGGCCACGGCCACGCCCAAGGTGCAGCAGGACATCCAGAAAAACCTGCAGATGGATGATGCCTCAGTGTTCAAAACCAGCTTCAACCGCACCAACCTCTACTACGAGGTGCGGCCCAAGCACAACACCAAAAAGCAGCTGATTCAGTATGTGAAGCAGCACAAGGACCAGGCGGGCATTGTGTACTGCCTGAGCCGGAAGAAGGTGGAGGAAATTGCCGAGCTGCTGCGCGTGAACGATGTGCGCGCCCGCCCCTACCACGCCGGCCTCGACCCGCAGGTGCGCATGGCCAACCAGGATGCGTTTCTGCACGAAGAGTGCGACGTGATTGTGGCCACCATCGCCTTCGGTATGGGCATCGACAAGCCTGATGTGCGCTTCGTGATTCACTACGACACGCCCAAGAGCATTGAGGGCTACTACCAGGAGACCGGGCGCGGCGGCCGCGACGGCATGGACGGCGACTGCCTGATGTTTTACAGCTACGACGACATCGTGAAGCTGGAGAAGTTCAACAAGGACAAGCCCGTAACCGAGCGCGACAACGGCAAGCAGCTACTGCAGGAAATGGCTAATTACGCCGATTCGGCGGTGTGCCGACGCAAGCAGCTACTGCACTATTTCGGCGAGGTGTACGCCACCGACTGCGGTTTCTGCGACAACTGCCGCCACCCGCGCGAGCGGTTCGAGGCCCGCGACGAGGTGCTACTGGCCTTGAAGGCGGTGGTGCAGACCGACGAGCGGTTCGGCCTCGACCACATCGGCACGGTGCTCATGGGCATGTCGAATCCGCACGTCATCAGCTACGCCCACAACCAGCTGCCGATTTATGGGCAGGGCAAGGACCACGACGCCCAGTTCTGGCACTCGCTGCTGCGGCAGGCTATGCTTAGTGGGCTGCTGGCCAAGGATGTGGAAAATTTTGGCGTAATTCGGATTACCCAGAAGGGCCTGGATTTCATCGAAAAGCCGCACTCCATGAAACTCACCAAAGACCACAACTACGACGAGGAAGTAAAGGAAGAACAGCAGCAGGAAGACGTGCAGCTGGCCGCCGGCCACGATGAGGCGCTGTTCGAGATGCTCAAGGCACTGCGCAAGAAGGTGGCCAACCAGAAGAACCTGCCGCCCTACGTGCTGTTCCAGGACCCTTCGCTGAAGGAAATGGCCACCACCTTCCCCACCAGGCAGGAGGAGCTGGCCCACGTATCGGGCGTGGGGCAGGGCAAAGCCCAGAAGTTCGGCGAGCCCTTCCTGACGCTCATCAAGCAATACGTGGAGGACAACGACATCACGACGGCCGCCGACGTGGTGGTGAAGTCGGCCGTCAACAAGTCGAAAATCAAGATTTACATCATCCAGCAGATCGATAAGAAGATGGACCTGGAAGAAATTGCCTCTTCCAAGGGCCTCGATATGCGGGAGCTGATGGAGGAAATCGAGCACATCTGCTACTCGGGCACCAAGCTCAACTTGGGCTACTACATCAACGGCGTCCTCGACCAGAGCCGCCAGGAGGATATTTACGACTACTTCATGACGGCCAGCACCGACAACATTGCCGTGGCCTTGAAGGAACTCGGCACCGACGACTACACGGAAGAAGATTTGCGCCTGATGCGCATCAAGTTTCTGAGCGAAGTAGCGAATTAAGGAGGCGAATCGGACAACCGCAACGCAATCCGGCTGTCATCCTGAGCCTGCGAAAGATCTATCGAAAAGTTGCTATCTAATGTTAGCTTCTCTATAGGTCCTTCGCAGGCTCAGGATGACAGCCGGATTTTTTACTCCTCCATCGTCCGCTTCACGAAGTTGGGGCGGCGGGTGGTTTTGAGGTTGATGCGGTAGATGTACTCACCCACAATACCCAACCCCAGCATAATGAGGCCCACGCCGAAGCCGATAGAGATGATGAGCGAAGGGAAGCCGAGCAGGTAGTCGTCGTAGAGCATCTTACGCCCCAGCACGTAGGCCGAGTAGGCGCTGGTGACCAGAAACACGAGTACCGAAAGGGCCGTGAGCAGGCGGATTGGCAGGTTGGAGAAGGTAACGAAGATATTGAGCGAGAAGGCCAGCAGCTTGCCCAGCGTGTAGCCGCTACTACCGGCTGCGCGGGGCTGGTGCGCTACCGGCACGCTGGCCACATGCGTGGTTATCCAGGTCAGGTAGCCGTCGAGGAAGGTGTGGGAGTTGCGCATGTCGAGGCAGGCGCGGGCAGTATCAGCCTTCAGCAGCCGGAAAGCCGAGTAGTGCGGGTGCAGATCGGGGATGCCAGCCCGCAGCAGCCGGCGCATGGCCCGCGAAGCCAAGTTGCGGAAGCGCGAATGCCGCAGCTCCTGGGGCATGCCATATACCACGTCGAAATTGCCCTGCTGCTGCCGCGCAATCAGTTGCGCAATATCGGCGGGGCGGTGCTGCAAATCCTCATCGAGGGTGATAATAAAACGCCCCTGCGCCTCGCCAAAACCGCACAACAGGGCGTTGTGCTGCCCGAAATTGCGCGTCAGGTGTACCGCCCGCACCAGCTCCGGCCCATATTGCGCCTGCAGCGCCCGGATAACGGCCCAGGAGCCATCGGGCCCGCAGTCGTACACGAAGATGAGTTCGAACGAGCGGTTGGTGCCGGTAAAAAAAGCGTGGAGCTGCGCCGTGAGGGTCGCCAGCGTATCTTGGCCCTGGTAAACGGGCACTACCACCGAGTAGTCGAGCATGCCAGCAAAGTTAACAACTGGTAGTCAGGGTTTGTCGATTGGTGGTAGGCCACTGTTAGCAGCCGTTAAGCTCGACTGGTTGCCCATTCACTTACCATCGGAAGCTTTGGAATGGCCAACTGTCTTACGGCCACCTGTCTTACGGCCACCTGTTCTTAGCTGCCTATGATGCTTCAAAGCATGCGGCTCATTGCTGGCCTGGGCCAGCAATACTATCATTCGTGACTGGCAGAAAGCGGTGCGAGAGGCAACCCGTACATTTGCCGCGGCACCCGGTTTTCGTTTCAACCAGACCAACATTTTCTCTGGTTGGACCCAGCATCTTACTTTTCGTTAACGGCTTACATGGATTCCATTATTCTAGGGATTAACTGCAGCGGCTTCCATTCTTCCGCCTGCCTGCTCTCGCCTTCGGGCCAAGTACAGGTAGCCATTGCAGAGGAGCGCCTGACGCGGGTAAAGCAGGACAAATCGTTTCCACGCCAGGCCATCCAGTATTGCTGCAAGGCAGCCGGTATTACGCTTCATGACGTAACAGACGCTTTTATTGGCTGGAATCCGGCACCTTACTTACTACAGCCCCGCCAGAACCTGGCAGAAGCCTTGCATAACCGAAGCAAACTGGCACAACTGACGCTCAATGAACTCGCGGCCTTGCACGGCGACGTGACTGGCTTGGAGCAGCAACTGCGGAGTGCCAGCGGCGGGCAGTTGCGGATTCACTATGTAGATCATCATCAAGCCCATCTAGCCAACGCATGGTGGCAGTCGGGCTATACGGCAGCCGACTTTTTCGTGGCCGACGGCTTTGGCGAAACAACCACCGGCTTGCTGGGCACCATCACAGCCTCGGGGGGCACACAGACACTGGCAGCCAATCGCACACCGCACTCCCTGGGCCTGTTTTACGCTGCCTTCACGCAGTACTTAGGATTCCGGCCCAACAGCGACGAATGGAAGGTGATGGCTTTAGCGGCTCAGGGCAATCCGGCCGTTCATTACGATGCTATCCGGGCGCTAATTCAGGTGCAAGACTTGCGCTACGAGTTGGATTTGCGCTATTTCGAGTTTTTCCTTCATTTCACCCCCTACTATTACTCACCCAAGCTGGAGGCATTGCTAGGCCCGGCTCGTCTCCCATCGGCCCCACTCACCCAGCATTATTACGATGTGGTAGCCGCCGTGCAGCAAGTAACCGAGGACGTAGTATTTGAGCTATTGCGTGCCCTGCATGCCCGCACCGGCCAGCCACGGCTGGTACTTGGCGGGGGCGTATTGATGAACTCCGTACTCAACGGCCGGCTCACACAACACACGCCCTACCAGGAGGTATTTATTGGAGGCACGCCCGACGACACGGGTATCAGCGTCGGGAGTGCACTTTACGGTCGGCACCAAGTACTGGGCCTGCCTGCAGCTCCGAGCGCGCCAGGACGGCACAATTTTTTTGGTCGCGAGTATTCTGTAGCCGAGTTGCGGGCAGAACTGGAGCGCCGCAAGGCTGCTTATGAACAGCCGGCCGATATAGCCGCCGCAACAGCCGCACTTCTGCACGCGGGCAGCATTGTGGGCTGGTTTCAGGGGGCTTCGGAACTGGGACAGCGCGCTCTAGGGCACCGTAGCATTCTAGCCGACCCGACCCGTGCTGACATGAAAGAGAAAGTTAATGCCAGCATCAAGTACCGGGAGGCTTTCCGGCCCTTTGCACCGGCCATGCCAGAAGACCGTCAGCACGAGTTCTTTGACCTGCCCGTGGGCGAAACGGCCTACTTTATGGAAAAAGTATTCCCGCTCCGGGCCGCCGCACAACTGGCGCTGCCCGCTATCAGCCACAACGACGGTAGCGCCCGGCTGCAAAGTGTGCGAACGGCAGACAATGCCGAGTTCTACCGTTTGCTTCTGCAGTTCGAGCAGCTTAGCGGCGTGCCAGTACTGCTAAATACTTCGTTCAACCTAAACGGCATGCCATTGGTAGAAACGCCGGCCGATGCGCTAGACTGCTACTTTCAGTCCGGCCTGGACGCGCTGGCACTAGGCCCCTTTCTACTTAAAAAGTCTTACTAGCTGAATTGCTGCTAATCAGTAAAGCCACCCCCAACAGATTGTCGGGAGTGGCTTTACTGATTAGCAGCAATTCAGCTACCAATAACTCTAGCAGTACTCTTCGAAAGCGCCCTGCAGGTTGTTTACAATACGCATCAGGTCGTTGCCTTCGATGTGGTAGCGCTCAATCATGTGCACCAGCTCGCCATCTTTAAACAGGGCAATGCAGGGGCTGCTGGGCGGGTAGGGCAACATGTGCTGGCGGGCCTGGGCCACAGCCTCCGACTCCATACCGGCAAACACGGTTACGAGCTTGGCCGGCTTCTTATCGGAGCTGGAAACGGCCATTTTAAGGGCCGGGCGGGCTTTGGAAGCGGCGCAGCCGCATACCGAGTTTATAGCAACCAGTACGGTGCCGCTGTCGGCCGACAGGGCCTGATCAACTTCTTCGGGGGTCATGAGTTGCTCAAAGCCGGCCTCGGTGAGGTCCTGACGGATGGGCGCAACCATGTATTCGGGGTAGGTGGCCATAGGTGAAAGCTAGGCGTTGGAAATAAACTTCTTCGGCGGACACATTGTCCGGCGGCGACGTAAAATTACGCAACTACCGCCGCATGGCCGCCGCCGGCAGTTGAAACCCCGGCCGGCCCTCAGAAGTTTACTATCCAATACGCTGTTGTGTCCGTCTGCGCCGCCTTATGACCTACAAAAACTTCCTCGACTCCCAGACCCAATCTGCCTTACCGTCTGGCCTCTCACCGCTGCTCCAAGCCCTGTGGTACGCCGGCCGCGACGAATGGTACAAGGCCCACGCCATTGCCCAGCAGCACGAAGACGCCCCGCTTTTCGACTGGCTCCACGCGTTTCTGCACCGCCAGCAGGGCGACCTAAACAACGCCACCTACTGGTACCGCCGCGCCGGCCGCTCCCAGTTCGACGGGTCGTTGCGCCACGAGTGGCAGGAAATGGTGAAAACGCAACTGCCTGCCTGATTTTTTGAGCTGTTAGCTACGCAGCACGACGTAGGGGCGGGGCTTAGCTGCGCTGTCCTTCGGTTGTCCCCGCCCCTACGTCGCAAAACTGCATGATACCCGTGTTCTACAAATGAGCGAGCGTTTTCACATCTACAGCACTATTGAGTCTTGACAAAAATCAATCTACAAGCAATTAATTCGCTCAATTAGCCATATTCAGCATAAAAAATTACATTTATCCCGCGCCTTTGAAATCGGCGGGAAACGATGCGGAAAATTTCTGTTTTACTGCTGGGACTCTTGATGAGCGCGGCGGCTGCCCAGGCCCAGGTGGATAGTGTGCGGGCCTCTACTCTACCGCCCGACCAGCAGGCCGAGCGGCTCTACAACAGCGGACTGGCCAAGTTCAAGCAGCAGAGCTACCGGGCCGCCGTGCTCGACTTTGACAAGGCACTGGCCGTGAAGCCCGATTTCGCCCGTGCCTACGCCAACCGCGCCGCGGCCCGCTACGAGCTGAAAGACTACCAGCCCGCCGTGCAGGACTACGATCAAGCCATCAAACTGGAGCCCAATACGTTCGGGGCCTACTTTGGGCGGGCGCGGGCCGAGGAGGCCCTGCAGCAGCCCACCGAGGCCGAACGCGACTACGGCCGGGCCGCCGAATTGCAGGCCGACTATGCTCCGGCCTGGTACTACCGCGGGGCCCTGCGCTTCGAGAAGGCCGATTACGCTGCCGCCAAGGCCGATTTCGACGCCGCCATCAAGGCCGACCCCGCCTACGCCTACGCCTGGCACGACCGGGCCAGCGCCCAGCGCCAGCTTGGCAACCTGCCCGCTGCCATTCAGGATTACGGCCAGGCCCTCACGCTGCAGCCCGAGCTGCTGCCGGCCCTGCTTAACCGGGCCGGCACCCGCCGCCGCGCCGCCGACCTGAAAGGGGCACTACAGGACTACGACGCCTATTTGGGCAAAAAGCAGGACAACGCCCTAGCCTACACCAACCGCGGCGCCACCCGCTACGAGCTCAAGGATTATAAAGGGGCCGTAGAGGATTTCGGGCGGGCCGTGGCATTGGATGCCGGCTACGCCTTCGCCTGGAACAACCGCGCCGCCGCCTACCTCAAGCTCGAAGACTACAAAAAGGCAGAAGATGATGCCAGCAAGGCTATCAGCCTGAACAAGGAGTACGCCGAAGCCTACCTCAACCGGGGCCACGCCCGCGAAATGCTCCGCCAGCCCGACGCCGCCTGCCAGGACTGGCGCCGCGCCGCCGAGTTGGGCCTGGAAGTAGGCAACACGCACGCCGCCAACTCGGGCTGCCCATAACCGCACGCAGCACGGCCGGCCAGCAGCAGTTTGCAAGGCTGCCTAAGCCACCCGCCCGGATTCCAACTACCCAATACTCAGTACTCACTACTGACTTATGTACAAGTATTTGATTGCCTGCTTATTGCTCGCAGCCTGCGTCACAGCTTCGGCCCAGAGTGTGGAGTTCAGCAAGGACCGATTCGGCAACGACAAGGACGGCCTGAAAGCGGCCCAGAAGGACCTGAAGGCCGGCGATGCGTTCTACGAGTCGGACCCGCCACGCTACGAGCAGGCGCTGGTATTCTACCTGAAAGCCCAGCAGTTCAACCCCAACAACGACCAGCTCAACCTGAAAATCGGCGACTGTTACCTGCATTCGGGCTTTAAGCCCCGGGCGCTGGAGTATCTGCAGCGCGCCTCCCAGCTCAACCCCGATGTGAGCCCGCGCATCCATTATTTGCTGGGCCGGGGCCTACACCTCAACGCGAAGTGGAACGAGGCCATTGCCGAGTACAAACGGGCCGTTCCGGCCACTGGGGCCAAAAACACGGCCGGGCTGGTGCTCGATATTCAGAAGAAGATAAAAGAGTGTGAAAACGGCCGCCGGCTGGCCGCCAAGCCGACCCGCGTGTTCATCGACAACGCCGGGCCGGGCGTAAACTCGCCCTACCCCGACTACGGCCCCGTTATCACGGCCGACGAGTCGGTTATCCTGTTCACCTCGCGCCGCGAAGGATCGACGGGCGGCAAAACCGACCCCGAGCTGGGCGGCTATTTCGAAGACATTTACCAGAGCAGCCGCGAAGGGAAAGATGGCTGGAGCGCGGCCCGCAACCTGGGCGAGAACATCAATACCGACGGCCACGACGCCACCGTGGGCCTCGCCCCCGATGGCCAGCGCCTGCTGGTGTACCTGGAAGATAATGGCGGCGACCTGCACCAGGCCGAGTTGCGCGGCACCGAGTGGAGCCGCCCCCAGAAGCTGGGCTCACGCATCAACTCCAAGTTCCACGAGTCGTCGGCCTCCTACACGCCCGATGGCCGCCACCTGTTTTTTGTGAGTGACAAGGAGGGCGGCCTGGGCTCGCGCGACATTTACCGCATCGAAATGGAAGGCCGCGGGCCGGCCCAGAACCTGGGGTCGGTCATTAATACATCGTACGGCGAGGAGGGCGTGTTTCTGCACCCTGATGGCAAAACGATGTACTTTAGCTCGGAGGGCCACGACGCTATGGGCGGCTACGACATCTTTAAATCGGTGCTGGAGAACGGCAAGTGGAGCAAGCCCGAGAACCTGGGCTGGCCCATCAACACGCCCGACGATGACGTATTTTTCGTGATTTCCGCCTCGGGCCGGCACGGCTACTACTCGTCGGTGCGCGAAGACGGACTAGGCGGCAAAGACATCTACCAAATCACCTTTCTGGGCCCCGAAAAGCCGCCTGTTCTCAGCCAAGAAGACCAGCTGCTGGCCTCCAGAGTGCAGCCGGTGAAAGAAACGCTGCTGGCCCCGCCGGTGGCCATTGTGGCGGCCCAGGTCACCATCCTCAAGGGCGTGGTAACCGAGGAAGCCAGCCGCCAGCCCCTGGAAGCCACGATTGACGTGATTGACAACTCGCTTAACCAGGTTATTGCCTCGTTCCAGTCGAACGCCAAATCGGGGCGCTACCTCGTGTCGCTGCCTTCGGGCGTGAACTACGGCATTGTGGTGCGCAAGGAAGGCTACCTGTTCCACTCCGAAAACTTTGACCTGCCGGCCGGCGCGGCCTATTCGGAAGTGGTAAAGGACATTGCCCTCAAAAAGCTCGATGTGGGCGTGAAAGTGGTGCTCAACAACATCTTCTTCGACTTCGATAAGGCCACGTTGCGCAAGGAAAGCACCGGCGAGCTGGAGCGTCTGCAGAAGCTGTTGACCGAAACGCCCGCCCTGCGCCTCGAAATATCAGGCCACACCGATAACGTGGGCAACGCCGCCTACAACAAGGACCTCTCACAGCGCCGCGCCAAAGCTGTAGTCGACTACCTGGTGGGCAAGGGCATCGACAAAGGCCGCCTGACCTTCGCGGGCTACGGCGACACCCAGCCAGTAGCCCCCAACACCACCAAAGCCAACCGCCAGCTCAACCGCCGCACCGAGTTCAAGGTAACCGGCAAGTAAGTTTGAGTCCATCACGAAGCCGCGGGGTGAGCACCAGGGTTGCCCGGTGCTTACCCCGCGGCTTCGTGATGGACCGGACGCCCTGGCAGACCGGCTTCACCGAGAAAAGACTACGGCTGAACGCAGAAGCCAGCGGCGGTTCGCAACTGCATGTATCTTGCCGGCCTGATGCGTTGCCTGCTCCTTATCCTCTGCTTATTCACCCAGTTTGCCACCGCCCAGCCGCTGCCGGCCCGGCAGGCGCTTAGGCAGTTCGGGCCGGCCGAGGGACTCCCCCAGCCGTTCATCTACGCCCTGGTGCAGGACCGCGCCGGCTACCTCTGGCTGGGCACAGCCGAAGGACTGGTGCGTTTCGATGGCACCACGTTCCGCACCTTTACCACCCGCGAAGGGCTAGCCGAAGACTTTGTAACCCAGCTGGCCCTGCATCCGCGCACCGGCCGGCTGGTGGTGCGGCATTTCCAGGGCGGGCTGTCGATTGAAAACGGCACTGGCTTCCGAACCGCTACGGCCGCCGAAACGGGCCTGCGCGCCACTAAAGGCCTGCTGCCCCCCGATACAGCCCGCCTGCACCAACTGCGCCGCCGCCACCAGCTCGCCTTACCGGCCGACCTGAAAATCAACGACGTATTGCGCGACACGGAGGGCACCTACTGGCTGGCCACCGCCGGCCAGGGCCTGTGGCGGCTCACCGATGCGCACGTTTCGTTGCAGCCGCTGCCCGGCTTGGTTTCGCTGGTGCGCCGCGGACCGGAACTGCTGGCCGCTACCCGCGCCGGCCAGGTGTTGCGGCTCGACGGCACCGGCATGAACCCAAGCCCGGTGCCACCCACCAGTACCACGCCGGTTGCCCCCGATGGAGTTGCCTGGGCTGTGGCTGGTGCCGAGGCAGCCGCCGCGTGGCGGCAGAAGCTCCCGTTGCTGCTCAATTCCGAAGCGGCCCGGCCCGCGCTGGCGCAGCTACCAACCGGGCTGACTGTAATGGCGCTGGCCCAAGATACGGCCGGTGGGCTGTGGGTGGGCACCGTGGGCGACGGGGCTTTTTATCTGCATAACGGCCGGCTCCGCCATTATACCACCGCCAGTGGCCTACTCCACAACGATATTTACGCCATTCTGCCCGACCGGCAGGACCGGGTGTGGTTTGCCACCCACGGCACCGGGCTGACCGTACTCGAAGCCGGCAAATTCCGGGTGTACCGCGTGCTGGCGGGCGGCATCGAGGCGTCGGCCCTGAGCCAGGATGACGCCGGCCGGGTGTGGATTGGCACCGAGGGCGACGGGGTGCTTTGCTTTGAAAACGGCCGCTTCCGGCAGTTCACTGCTCGCAACAGCGGGCTGGTCAGCAACTATTGCTACGGCCTGCTACCCACACCCGCCGGCTTGGTGGTGCAACACGCCGAGGCGCTTAGCCTGGGTCGGGGCGAAGGTTTCAGCCCGCTTACCACACCCGGCAACCCGCTGGTGCGGCAGCTGCTGCCCAACACCGCCGTGCTGCTGGCCGGCCGCGCCCCGGCTGTGCTGCTGGCCGGCAAGGCGGGTTTGCTGCGCGTGGGGCTGCCCACGCTGCCGGCCCCGGCGCGGCCGCTGGTTTCGCTGGTGGCAGTAGAGGTGAACGGAGCCACGCGCCGGCCCTATTCGCTGACCAAGCTGCCAACGGGTCCGCACCACCTTACCTGGTTTTTCCGAACCGCCAGCCTGGCCCCGGCCGGCACCTGGCAATACCAGTACCGGCTGCGCGGCTACCAGCCCGCCTGGAGCCGCACCAGCGGCTTTACCGAGGCCGATTTCCCCCGCCTCGGGTCTGGTAGCTACACGCTGGAAGTGCGCGCCCGGCGCGGCGCCGAAGGAGCCTGGGGGCCGGCTACCACGGCTTCGTTCATCATTGCTACGCCCTTTTGGCAAACCGGCTGGTTCGCGCTACTGAGCGTAACGGCAGTATTTGGCGGCATCTGGGGCTTTCTGAAGGTGCGCACCGCCACGCTGCGCCGCCAGAAGCAGCAACTGGAAGCCACCGTGCGCGAGCGAACCACCGAGCTGCGCCGTCAGAAGAATGCCACCGAACTGGTAAACGCCGACTTGCTGGTGGCCCGCGACGCGGCCGAGGCCTCGCGGCGGGCTAAGGCGCAGTTTCTGGCCAACATGAGCCACGAAATCCGGACGCCCCTCAATGCTGTTATCGGCCTCACGCACCTGCTACGCGGCACCCGCGTCGATGCCGGGCAGCAAGAGTACCTGGAGGCTATCCAGTCGTCGTCGCAGAATTTGCTGGTCATTCTCAACGACATCCTTGACTCGTCGAAGATGGAAGCCGGCAAGCTCACGCTGGAGCAGGTGCCGTTCCGGCTGCCCGCGCTGCTGGAGCGGGTACAGGCCATGTTCCGCTTCGCCCTCGATGCCAAAGGTCTTTATCTGCACACCGAAATCGGCACCCAAATACCCGAGGCCATTACCGGCGACCCGGTGCGGCTGCAGCAGGTGCTGGTGAACCTAGTGGGCAATGCCCTGAAGTTTACGGCCCAGGGCGGCATTACGCTGCTGCTGGAGGCCGGCCCGGCCACCCACGCAGCCAGCGAGCCGGTACTGCGGTTTGGGGTGCGCGACACGGGCATCGGTATTGCGCCCGAGCAGCAGGAAGCCATTTTCGAGGACTTTTCGCAGGCCAACGCCAGCACTACCCGGCAATACGGCGGCACCGGGCTGGGCCTGAGCATCGCCCGCAACCTCGTGCAGCTGCACGGCGGGCGGTTGTGGGTGGAAAGCGAGGAGGGCCGGGGCAGCACATTCTGGGTTGAGATTCCGGCCCGGCCCGCCGACCCGGCTACCATACCACCCGAGGCCACGGCCGTGCTGCCGCCCTTCGAACCCGCCCTACGGGTGCTGGTGGCCGAAGACAATGCCCTTAATCAACTGGTGGCCCGCCGCACCCTCGAAGCCTGGAACGTACAGGTAACCGTGGCCGACAACGGCCGGCTGGCCGTGGAAGCTGCCCGCAAGCAGCCCTTCGATGCCGTGCTGCTCGACGTGCAGATGCCCGAAATGGATGGCTACGAGGCGGCCCGGCAGTTGCGGCTCCTGTTCCCCGACCCCACCCGCCTGCCGCTCATCGGCCTCACGGCCTCGGCCCTGCCCGAAGACCGGGTGCTGGCCCTGGCCGCCGGCATGAATGACACGCTGGCCAAGCCCTTCGACCCGGCCGTACTCTACGCCCGACTTGCCCACTACACCGGCCGCACACCACCCGCTGCCGCCATCGGGCCGGCCCCTGCCCTGCTGACCGCTACCACCGACCCGGCTCCACTTTCTGACCCCTCTGCCACCGAGCAGCCCGACTGGACGCTGCTGGAGGAGTTGGCCGGGGGCAGCCCCGCCTTCGTGGGCCAGCTGGTACGCACCTTTCTGGCGCAGGCCCCGCCGCTGGCCCGGCAGCTGCAGGAGCTGCCGGGCCCGGCGCTGGCCGATGCGGCGCACAAGCTGCGGGGCCAGGTGGCATATTTTGGTATGCCACAGCTCTGCCAACTACTGGAAGAAGTGGAGGCCGCCGCCCGCCAGCAGCCCTCCCACCCCGCCCTGCCCGCTTGGCTGGCTGCCATTGAGCAACGCCTGCAGGCCCTGTATCCGTTGCTGGAACAGCGGCTGGCGGGGGTCTAGTCCGATTTTGCTTTGATGGAATTCTGCAAAGAAAGACTGTAGCTTTGCACATATGGCCGAAACCCCCGCTCCCCTCCGCTGCCTGGTAGTCGACGACGACCCGCTGGCCGTGCAGATTGTTGAAAACTGCGTGGCCAATACCCCGTTTCTGGTGCACGCCGGCAGCTGCAGCAGTGCGCTGGTGGCCGCCGAGATGTTACGCGAGCAGCCCATCGATCTGCTGTTTCTCGATGTGGAGATGCCGCTGATGTCGGGTCTCGACCTGTTGCGTACCCTGCGCAACCCGCCGTTGGTCGTGCTCATCACCAGCAATAAAGGCTACGCCGTGGAGGCTTTCGAGTACGCCGTGCTCGACTACTTGGTGAAGCCCATCAGCTACGCCCGCTTTCTGCAGGCGGCCCAGCAGGCCCGCGAGGCGCTGGCGGCCCATGCCCAGCCGGTTGCGGCCGATGCCGACTTCACCTTTGTAAAGGTGGACAGCAAGCTGGTGAAGGTGCAGTTCGACGAGGTGCAGTTTGTGGAGGCCCTGGGCGACTACGTACACATCATCACCAAAAACAGCAAACTTATCGTGTACAGCACGCTACGGGGCATTGCCGAGAAGTTTCCGGCGGCGCTGTTTGTGCGGGTGCACCGCTCGTTCATCGTTAATATCCGCCAGATCCAGACCATCGAGGATAACGCTATTTTACTGGGCGACAAGCACATTCCTATCGGCCAGACCTACCAGAAAGAGGTTTTCCAGCGCCTGAACCGCTTCTAGCGGCCTCCACTATTCCTTCATTCATACCGTGTCTGCTCCCGTGCTGCTTCGCGTATTCTGCCCCGGAAGGCGGCTGCTTTTGTTGCCGCTGTTGCTGCTTCTGGCCTTACCGGCAGCAGCTCAGCAGGCCGGCGACACCATCAGCGTAGCCTGTCCGCCGCCGCGCGTGCCCAAACTGTGCGTGGAGCTCGACGCCCGCCAGGCCGTTGACCCCGCCGCCGGGCAGCTCACCTTCCGCTGGGATATGGGCGACGGCACCCAGCTTACCGGCCCCACTGTGGCTCACTGCTACGCCGAGCGCCGCCGCTACACCGTGCGCCTCGATGTGGTAGACGAAGCCAGCGGCGAAGTGCGGGAAGCCGAAAAGCTACTCGACGTTGATTTCACGAAGCAAACCGTGGTCAACTTCCGGGCCGCCGACACGGTGCGGGTGGGACAACCAGTGGCTTTTGATGCCGCCGACTCGCAGCTGCCCACTTGCCGAAACATGGTGGTCATCTGGGATTTTCGCGACGGTGCTACCAGCACCGGCCCACAGGTCGAGCACCGCTTCCGCCGGCCCGGCCGCTACGCCGTGCGCATGGCCCTGCGCGCCAATGGCCCCGGTGCCTGCCCCGACAGCCACTGCGTGAGCCGCCAAGTGATAGTGCTGCCCTAACATTGATGCAACGGTATCCGATGGCCGGGGCCCTATAACTGGACTTCGTCGGCCTGTGCGGCTACCAGCGCAATACCTTCGGCCAGTGAGTGGGGCCGATAGCCCAACTCGCGCACCGCTTTGTCCACTACAAAGCCGGTGCGCAGCGGGCGGCGGGCCGGCTGCGAAAACGTAGCGGCATCTACCCGGCTGATAAGGCTGGCATCGAGCTGAAAATACGCGGCCACCTGCAGTGCCAGCTGGTAGGGCGTGCATAGCTCGGCTCCGCTGATGTGAAAGATACCGGTAGCATGGAGGCTGGCCGCCAGCCAGCAGCCCTGGGCCAGGTCTTCGGCCAGCGTGGGGGTGCGCAGCTGGTCGTCCACTACGTTTATCGGCTTGCCCGCCCACAGCGCATCGCGCACCCAAAGCACCAGGTTGGTGCGGCCGTAGTCGTGGGCCGTGCCATACACCAGCACGGTGCGCACAATGGTCCAGAGGCCGCGGCTCTGACGCACGAGCTGCTCGGCGGCCAGCTTGCTTTCTCCATAGAAATTCACCGGCCCCGGCACGGCGTCCTCAGCCAGCGGGCCGGCTTCCCCGCTGAAGATAAAATCGGTGCTCAGGTGAATTAAATGCACCTGATGCTGCTCGCAGGCGGCCACCAGATGCGCCACTGCCGTCACGTTCTGGTTCCAGCAGTCGGCCTGGTGCAGCGCGCACTCGTCCACGTTAGTCAGGGCGGCGGTGTGGATGAGGTGGGTGGGTTTTTCGGCTTCGATTACCTGCGCTACCTGGGCGGCATCGGTTACGTCGAGCGGCACAAACGGCACCTGCGGATACAAGCCAGCCAGCTTGTTGAGGCCACGCGAAGTAGCTACCAGCGCCACGCCCGGCTGCCGGCTCAGCAACGCCACCAGCTTCTGCCCTAATAAGCCGTTGGAGCCGGTAACAAGAATTTTCATTGCGCTCTGAATGACGTTCTGCTCACCTCTCAATACTGATATCCGTACTGCTCGGTAATTTTCTTCTTCTTCAGCTTTTCCACCTTCACTGTCATTTTGATATCGGTGAGGGGGCGGTTGGCGGGGCCAGCGGGCTGCTGGGCAATCTTGTCCACCACCTCCTGACCACTGATAACCTGGCCGAACACGGTGTACTGGCCATTGAGGTGAGGCGTGCCTTGAGGGTTTTGCACGATGTAGAACTGCGAAGCGCTGCTACGACGCTCAGGGTTCATAAAATCGGCGGTGCGGGCGGCGGCTACAGCCCCGCGCACGTGGGTCAGTTCGGGCCGGATTTCGGCCGGCAGCGTCTGCTCGCTCGCCGGCCCCTGGCCATCGTTGCTGGGGTCGGCATCCTTCGAGTTGGGGTCGCCGCCCTGCACCATGAAGTTGAGGATGACGCGGTGGAACGTAGTGCCGTTGTAGAATCCGCTGCGGGCCAGCTTCAGAAAATTGGCTCGGTGCACCGGCGTCAGCTCGGAGAGCACCAGCCGGATGTCGCCCAGCGAGGTACTGATGGTGACGAGTTCGTCTTTTTTGCTTTTGCGGGGCTTTTTGGCCGCCTGCACGGCAGGTACAGCCAGCGTCAGCACCAGACCCAGCAATAGGGCGCGGCGAAAGAGATTCATCATGCGGAGTAAGCGGGCAGAGGATTAAAAGCAGATTATGGCCCTAATTTACGCGTTTTCTTTGCGGGGCATTGCGAAAACCTGGTACTTACCGCTGGGGCTACCGCCCAATGCCTCCGCTTCTGGCTTCACTCCGCAAACCCAACACAGCTACCCGCTCTCACGCAGCCGCAGCTACGCCGGGTTTGCATGGGTTACTGCGTCAACTTGCTTTTCCAGAGAAGGGGAGGAAGGAGGTAGAACAAAGCTGATTGGGCCGTCATACTTCGGTCAGCTCAGTATTACCTGCTGAATATCCGCCTACAGGCGCACCAGCCCATCCCCGGCCTACTTACCACTCCTAATGTCCTCCAGGATTTCGCGACCACCGCGGCCCAGGATACTTTCGGCTATTTTGGTGCCGAGCTGGGCGGCGGCGGCAGCAGGAGCCGTACGGGTTTCTTCAAGAAACTGGGCACCATCGAGGCTGATGAGGCCGGCATGCAGCTGCACCGTGTGGCCATCGGGGCTGAGGGTGGCCAGCGCGAAGCTGGGGATGCTGCAGCCGCCTTCCATTGTGCGCAGGTAAGCGCGCTCGGCCCGCAGGCACACGTGGGTGGCGGGGTGGTCGAGCAGGCGGTGCAGTTCGGCTTTGAGAGCCGGCTCCAGGTTGCGGGCGCACTCCACGGCTACGCTGCCCTGGCCGGTGGCCGGCACGTACTGGGTTTCGGGCAGCACATGCCGGATCAGGCCATCGTACTCCATGCGGTGCACGCCGGCGTAGGCCAGCACCAGACCATGGTAGTGGCCTTCTTCGAGCTTGCGCAGGCGGGTTTGCAGGTTGCCGCGCACGTCGGCGGCGGTGGCGTGGGGCAGAAACCGGCGCAACATGGCCCGGCGGCGGGTGCTGCTGGTGCCCAGCACCAGGTCGGGCCGGTTTAGGTCGAGGTCGGCATCGAAGCTCAACACCACATCGTTCACCTTTTCGCGCTCCATAAAGGCCAGCAGCTCCAGGTCGTCGGGAATGCTGCTCTGCACGTCTTTGGCGCTGTGCACCGCCACATCGATGTGGCCGGTGCGCAGGCCCTCTTCCAGCTCTTCGGTAAACACGCCCTTCGAGCCGATTTTATCCAGCGAGCGGTCCAGCACGATGTCGCCCTTGGTGGTGATAATGACGATTTCCGGCTCCAGGCCGGCGGCTTTCAGCCGGTCGGCCACGTGGTTGGCCTGCCACAAAGCGAGCTTGCTGCCCCGGGTGCCGATGCGAATGGAAGTTTTCAATTGGAAATACGGTCAGAAAGCCGGAAAATTGGGACCGGAAATGCTCCGGCGCATCCGCACTTCCGGCAAAGATAACCCCCTTGTTTGGAGCTGCCAGCCACTAGCCGCCCACAGTTGCTTCCGCCAGGGCCCCAGACGTACCAGGCACCCTCCGGCCCAAGCGGAAATTCCCGTTTAGGTCACCGTACGCTTTCAGCAGCATCACACTTTCCTATAACGGTTTTAGCGGCGGCTATAGTAAATTAGCGTACTGTATTTTCAGTCTTTGCAGGCTTTTTAAAGCATTTTCGTCAGCTACAGCGTTACGCCCGCAGCAACTCGGCTAGGCGCAATGAGACGTCGATGAACACCATACGCGGGTTGGCATTGCGCTCGATGTGATAATGCGCCTCGTTGATTTCCTGTGTCAGCGCGTCGGCGTTGCGGGGCGTTACGAAAGGGCTGAAACTTTTGATGAATCCCTGCTCCTGAGCCGGCAGGTGCGGCACCAGCTGCGGGTCGAGGCCGAAGAGCAGCACCTTGCGCAGCAGCGCCAGCGCGTACTGGAAAAACTCCTTCTGGTTTTCGCGGCCCAGCTTCTGAAATTCGTCACTGCGGGCGAGCATATCGGCCACTTTGTTGCCGTAGCAGGTGCGCATCCAGCCTACAAACAGCTCGTAGTAGTCGTGCGCGGCACTAGCGCCGTCGGCGCTGGCAGCCAGCGCCGCGCCCACGTTGCCGTCGGTGAGTTGGGCCAGCTGCCGGGCTTTGGCTTCGGGCACGTTCTGGGTGGTGCGTAGCCAATCCGTCAGCTCCTGCTCGGCCGGGGCGCGCACCACTACCGGCTGCACCCGGCTGATAATGGTGGGCAGCAGCTGTTCGGGGGCAAAGCTCACCAACAGAAACACCGTGGCGGGCGGTGGCTCTTCCAGCAGCTTGAGCACGGCGTTGGCCGCCGCCGGGTGCATGAGTTCGGGCAACCAAATAACGACCACTTTAAAGCGTGCCTCGAAGGCCTTGAGGCTCACCAGGCGCAGCAGCTGCACGCTTTCATCCTTCGAAATACTGCCCTGCTTGTTTTCGGCCCCAATGTGCTGCATCCAGTCATTAAGACCCTGGTACGGATTCTGGAGTACGAACTCGCGCCACTCGGCCCCGAACTTGCTGCTCGTGGCATCCTTGGCCACCGCCTTGGTGGTGGTCACGGGCACGATGAAATTGAGGTCGGGGTGGATGAGCTTGTCGATTTTCTGGCAGCTCGGGCAGGCCCCGCACGAATCCTCGGCCTCGGATGGCCGGTTTTCGCAGTTCAGAAACGCCGCGTAGGCCAGCGCCAGTGCCAGCGCCGCCGAACCCTCGGGGCCCCGAAACAGCTGGGCATGTGCCACATGGTTGCGCCGCACGCCGCCCAGCAGCAGCTGCTTTACCTGACTCAGCCCCGGAATAGCAGAAAAGCGCATTTTATGGTAATTAGTAGTCGATGAATGACCGTCATTCTACTTGCTTACTCCGTCTTCTCCCACACCCGGTCTTTAGCTGTAGCTTCATACACATGGCGCATGATTTCCTGCTCGGCCTCGTCGTAGGCAAGCTTGCGGCGGGCCATTACGCGCTCGGCCACCTCGCCTGCTTTGGCTAGCCGGAAGGTTTCGAAGCCCGCCGGGCCACCCCAGGCAAAACTCGGAACAAACGCGCGCGGGAACCCGGCCCCGAAGATATTAGCTGCCACGCCCACCACCGTGCCGGTGTTAAACATCGTGTTGATGCCGCACTTGCTATGGTCGCCCATCGTGAGGCCGCAGAACGTCTGGCCCGTGTTCACGAACCGGCCGGCCGCATGGCTCCATATTTTGACGGGCGCGTAGTTGTTCTTGAGGTTGCTGGTGTTGGTATCGGCCCCGATGTTGCACCACTGGCCGATGAGCGAGTTGCCCAGGTAGCCCTCGTGACCCTTATTGGAGTAGCCCATGATGATGCTGTTGGCCACCTCGCCTCCTACCCGGCACTGCGGGCCGATGGTATTGTCGCCGCGCAGCTTGGCACCGGTGTTGATGTGGCTGCCCTCGCAAACAGCCAGCGGACCTTTCAGCGTGGCTCCTTCGTGCACTTCTACATTGCGACCCAGGTAAATCGGTCCGTCTTCGGCGTTGATGATGGAGGCCCGGATTTTCACGCCGGGCTCGATAAAGATATTCTCCAGGCCGTAAACAATGGTGTGCGGGTCGCTTATTAGGGCCGACTCGCGGCCGGCAGTCAGCAGCGCAAAGTCGAGCCGGATTTCGGCCCCGTTATTCAGAAACAGGTGCCACAGCTCGCCGATTACAGTTACCGGCTCGGCTACTTCGTGGGTGTTCCGGAAGCCTTCCTGAATCAGCTCGGCCACCTGGGTGGCGTCGACCAAGTGGGCCGCCACCAGCAACTCACCATCATAAAGGGCGTTGCCGGGCTCCAGTGCCTGCACCTGGCGCACCAGCAGCTCGTCGGGGCACACGGCGCCGTTAATGACCAAGGCCGCACCGCGGGTGTCGCCGGCCGGAAACTTGGCCTGCAGGTAGCTTTCGGTCAGGTAACCGACCTCATCCACGCCGAGGCGATGCTGCCATTTTTCGGCCAGCGTGAGGATGCCGCAGCGCAGCGCCGCTACGGGCCGGGTGAAGGTGAGCGGCAGCAGCCGGGACCGGATGGCCGGGTCATCGAAGAGCAGAACGTGCATGAGAAAACGAGTTACAAGCCGCAAGCTACAAGCTGCCTGCGGACGGAACAAAAGTAGGAAGGAAGGAAAGGGGACAAACAAAAACTCCCGCTGGCAGGGCTGCCAACGGGAGTTTTGTGAACATAGAGCTTGTGGCTTGAAGCTTACTCGCTTTCGCTCTGCTGGGTCTTCTTGCTATAGCGGGTGCGGAATTTCTCCACGCGGCCGGCGGTGTCAATAAACACGTTTTTGCCGGTGTAGAACGGATGCGACGCCGAGCTAACTTCCACCTTGATAACGGGGTAAGTCTTGCCGTCTTCCATGGTGATGGTCTCGTTGGAGCTCATCGTGGAGCGGGTCACGAACTTGAAGTCGCTGGAAGTGTCCTGGAATACCACTTCGCGATACTCGGGATGAATTTCTTTTTTCATGGTCGTAGGGCCGTTTGTACCTGAGTGCCTGCCGATTTTGCGGAAGGGATTGCAAAAGTACGCGTTAGGTCCGGATTTTAAAAACGTCCGCCGTTTTTTTCCTCGCACCAATCGAACAGGTACTTGGCACTATACCGCTTCCGGGCATGGCCGTGGTCGGCAAAGCCACTATTCCGGGCGCTGCCTCTGCCCCAGAGGCTCTGGCCCTCGCTGTGTTTTTACACGGAACCAAGTATGTTTGCGCGGCCCTCCGCTCTATCTACTACGCTTATCTTCTTTGCTATGAAACGCTTGCCCGCCCTATTAGGGCTTCTGCTACTGCTTTCCGGGCTGGCCTCGGGCTCGGGGCTGCTGCTTTTCCGCACCCAGGCCCTGCCGGGCGGAGTGCAGCTGGAGTGGGCCGCCGCCAACGCCCCCGGCGTTATCCGCTACGGCATCGACCGGCAGGACGGGCCGGCGGATGACTTCGACCATCTGACGAGCCTGACGGCCGGTTCCCAATCGCGCTACTCCTACTTCGACCGCCATACCCGACCCGTAGCGGCCGACGGCAGCGCGGTTACCTACCGTCTCACCGTACACACGGCCGCCGGCGCCCAGGCCTACCTCAGCTCGCCCCCCCCTGCTGCCAGCGCCCCGCTGGATAGCTGCTGGCACCTTATCAAGCAGATGTTTCGCTGAGTGCAGCAAAGCCGGCCCCGGGCCGGCTTTTTTATGGCCGATATTCGCGCCGCTTTCCGTTCACTTCAACTCCTACCCGCCATGCGCCTCTGCTTCGCCTCCAACAACGCCCATAAGCTCGACGAAATCAGGCCGCTGCTGCCGGCCACGGTGCAGCTGCTGAGCCTGGCCGATATTGGCTGCCACGAGGAGCTGCCAGAAACCCAGGATACGCTTGAGGGCAACGCCCGCCAGAAGGCCCAGTACGTGTGGGACCACTTCGGGGTGGCCTGCTTTGCCGACGACACGGGCCTGGAAGTGCCGGCGCTGGGCGGCGCGCCCGGTGTGTATTCGGCCCGCTATGCCGGCCCGCAGCGCCTGGCCGAAGATAACGTGGCCAAGCTATTGCACGAGTTGCGCAGCCACACCGACCGTACGGCCCGCTTCCGGACCGTAGTGGCCTTGGTACTGCCCAACGGCACCGTGCACGAATTTACCGGGGCCGTGGAGGGTCACATCAGCCCGGAACTGCACGGCAGCGGCGGCTTCGGCTACGACCCGGTATTTGTACCGGCCGAAGGAGACGGCCGCACCTTTGCCGAAATGCCGCTGGCCGAAAAGAACGCCCTCAGCCACCGCAGCCGCGCCGTTGCCGGGCTCGTGGCGTTTCTGGGGGAGAAGTAATCAGTAGAGGTAAGGGCAGCGAAGCGAGAAGCGGTACGCAGACTCGACGATAAAAAGAACGTCATTCTGAGCTTGCCGCAGAATCTTTACTGCTTCGTTGAGACGATGTTACGACGAAGCGGCAGAGATTCTTCGCGCTGCTCAGAATGATGTTCTTTTCTGATTTCTCTCTACCCACTTCTAATAATCACTACTTTTGCAGGGTTGGCCCTGCCGGTACGGGCCTCGCTTTTCCCTTATGCAACAACCTTTCATCGTCGGTATCACGGGTGGCAGCGCCTCGGGCAAAACCACGTTTCTGCGCCGGCTGCTGGCCTCCTTTCCCGAAGAGGATATTTGCCTGATTTCGCAGGACAACTATTACCACCCGCGCGAAAACCAGTTGGTCGATGCCCAGGGCGTCACCAACTTCGACCTGCCTACCTCCATCGACTCGGCGGCCTACGCGGCCGATGTACTGCGCATCAGCCAGGGCAAAGAGGTACGCCGGCCCGAGTACACCTTCAACAACCCCAATGTGGTGGCGGCCGAACTGGTGTTCCGACCCGCTCCCATTGTGGTAGTAGAGGGCATTTTCGTGTTCTACTTTGAAGCCGTGGCCCGCCTGCTCGACCTGAAGGTGTTCATCGATGCCCAGGAACACGTGAAGCTGCAACGCCGCATTATCCGCGACCGGGACGAGCGGGGATACGACCTGGAAGACGTGTTGTACCGCTACACCCACCACGTGGCCCCCACCTACGAGAAGTACATCAAGCCCTTCCAGCAGGACGCCGACCTGATTATTCCGAACAACCACCGCTTTGATAAGGGACTGGAGGTGCTGGTAGCCTACCTGCGCGGCAAAGTGGTAGCCAGCCGGGCCGAGTAGTCGGAACAGCCCTTTTTTACGAGCAGCCCCCGAAGTTTTCGGGGGCTTTTTCGTGGATTTGCGGCGGCAGCGGGCCGGGGCGTTGCAGCCGCGAGGGCAAAAACCTATATTTGTAGTTCTTACATCTGTTCCGTGCTGCTGCTCACCGCCTTTTTACCGCGTCTGCGCCTCGCCTTCCTCACCTTAACGGTGCTGATGGTGCTGGGCCTCAACCACCAATCGGTGGCTACGCTGCGGGTGCTGCCGGCAGCCGAAGCGCCGACCCGTGCCGCCGTTGCCAGCCGCACAGCCGTGGTAGAAGAGCGCGTGAACCTAGAGGCAACGCCCGTTTTGGTGGCCGAGTTGCCCGCCATTACCGATGCTTGGCTGCCCGCACCGCTGCTATTACCAACGAGGCCGCAATGGCCGGCCTCAGTTCACACGATTGTGCGCCCCTACCCCGGCCGGTCGTCGGTAGCCCTACTGCGGGCCCGACTGCTGCGCGTGGCCCTCTCGCCTCAGGCTCCTTAACTTCGGCAGGGGAGGAAACGCGGGCGCTGCCCCGGTTTACCAGAGCGCACGGCCGTGGCCTCAACTGAGGTAACATTTTATCTGTGCGTTCCTGGTTGCTTTCTTCCCCGTTTTCTGCCATCCGGCAACTGCCCTCCACAGTATCGGGCCGGGCCCCGGTTTTATTTTTCGCTTTCCAGAACCGTAGCCGACAGCTAACAACTGCCGGCTAACAGCTCAACAAAATCAATGCGTAATAAAGGACTCATCATCACGCTGACACTTATTCTGTCGGCGTTGTGCATTTACTTCCTCTCGCTAACGCTCGTCTCGCGGAGTGTACAGCGGGATGCCGAGCGCTACGCCATGAGTGGCGGCAAGATTGTAGAGAAACAGCGCCAGCACTACCTCGATTCGGTGTGGCGGGCGCCTGTATTCGGGCCGCTTACCTACAAAGAAGTGCGGCAGTCGGAGCTGGGCTTGGGCCTGGACCTGAACGGCGGCATGCACCTGACGCTGGAAGTGTCGCCGGTGGAAATTGTGCGGGCCATGAGCGGCAAGAGCAAGGACGCCAACTTCAACAAGGCCATGGCACAGGCGCAGGCGCAGCAGCGCAGCAACCCGGGCACGCCTTTCACTACGCTGTTTGCCCAGGCATTCCGCGAGGTGGCCCCCAACGACAAGCTGGCGCGCATCTTCGCCAACACCATCAACAAGGGCGCTATCGACATCAACTCGTCGGATGAGCAGGTTATCGGCGAAATCAACAAGCAGCTGGAGGACGCCATCGACCGTTCGTTCGACATCCTGCGCACCCGTATCGACAAGTTCGGCACCAGCCAGCCCAGCATTCAGCGCGTGAAAGGCACCGGCCGCATCCAGATTGAGCTACCCGGCGTGGATAACCCCGACCGTGTGCGCAAGCTCGTGCAGGGCCAGGCCAAGCTGGAATTCTGGGAAGTATGGCGCCAGGATGAGTTTGCACCCTACCTCAACCAGCTCAACCAGGTGCTGAGCGCCAAGGAAGCCCTGGCCACGCCGGCCGCGGCGGCCGCTACCACGGCTGCCGCTACTGCCGCCCCCGGCGACACCTCGGCCCTGGCTCGCCAGCTGGCCCAGAAAAACACCGCCGCCGCCCAGACTGATTCCGCTTCGCCCCAGAAAAACGTCCTCGGCAGCCTGTTCACCATGCCCGGCACTTTGGGTGCCAACATCCGCGACACGGCCCGCGTGAATGCCCTGCTGCGCAGCGCCGATACCCGCGCCGTACTGCCCTCCAACCTGTCGCTGATGTGGGGCGTGAAGCCCGACGTGATTGACGGTCAGGAGTACCTGCAGCTCTACGCCATCCGCAAGAGCCGCGACATGGAGGCCCCCATCGGTGGCGAGGTAGTAAGCGACGCCCGCGGCGACTTCAGCCAGCAGGGTGCCGGTGCCGAGGTGTCGATGCAGATGAATTCCAACGGCGCCCGCAAGTGGCAGCGCCTAACGGCCGCCAACATCGGCCGCCAGGTAGCCATTGTGCTCGACGATTACGTGTACTCGGCCCCCGTAGTACAGGCCGAAATTGCCGGCGGCAACTCCAGCATCTCGGGCAACTTCACCATCGAGGAAGCTCAGGACTTAGCCAGCGTACTGAAAGCTGGTAAGCTGCCCGCTCCTACCCGCATTGTGGAAGAAGCCGTGGTAGGCCCCTCGCTGGGCCAGGAAGCCACCAACCAGGGCCTGCTCTCCATCGTGGCCGGCCTCCTGATCATTATGGTGTTCATGGCCGCTTACTACGGTCGCGCCGGCCTTATCGCCGATGCCGTGCTGCTGTTCAACCTGTTCCTGATTATGGGCATTCTGGCCCAGTTCAGCTTCGCGCTTACACTGCCTGGCATTGCCGGTTTGCTGCTCGTTATTGCGGCTTCCGTGGATGCCAACGTGCTCATTTTCGAGCGTATCCGGGAGGAGATGGATCATGGCCTGATGACCAAAGATGCCATCAACAAAGGCTATTCCCGGGCTTTCTCGGCCATTTTCGATGCCAACGTTACCACGCTCATCATCGCCACCATCCTGTTCATTTTTGGTACGGGTCCGGTGCAGAACTTCGCCATCACGCTGCTCATTGGCGTGTTCACCTCCTTCCTGGCGGCCGTGTACATTTCGCGCCTGATTATCGAGTGGATGGTGAAGGATAAGGAAACGACTTCGCTGACGTTCAGTACCTTCCTGTCGCGCAACCTGTTCAAAAACATCAACTTCGACATCGTGGGCAAGCGCAAGCTGGCCTACGTGTTCTCGGCTGTCTTTATTCTGATCGGCTTCGGGCTGATGTATCTGCAGGGTGGCCCCAACCTGGGCGTTGACTTCCGCGGCGGCCGGGCCTACGTGGTAAGCTTCAGCAAACCTGTGGTGGCTTCCGACGCCCGCGACTACCTGGCCAAAAACAACTTCGCCGGGGCCGGCACCGAGGCCAAAACCTTCGGCACCGACAACCGCCTGCGCATCACAACCGGCTACCTGGCCGACGACGAGAGCGTGGAGGCCGACGACAAAGTAAAAACCGCGCTGCTGGCGGGCCTCAACGCCCAGTACAGTGCCCTCGACCCCAACATCGAAAGCACCGCCAAAGTAGGCGCTACCATTGCCGACGACATCAAGCGAACTTCGGTGTTGAGCCTGGGCCTGACGCTGCTGGCTATTTTCGTGTACGTGCTCTTCCGCTTCGAGAAGTGGCAGTACTCGATGGCCGCGGTAGTGGCCCTGTTCCACGATGCGCTCATCGTAATTGCCTCCTTCCCGATTGCGCGGGCGTTTGGCCTCAACTACGAGATGGACCAAGTGTTCGTGGCCGCTATCCTGACAACCATCGGCTTCTCGATGAACGATACCATCGTGATTTACGACCGAATCAGGGAATACCTGCAAGAAAACAAGCAGCTCACGTTTGCCCAGGTTGTAAATCCGGCCCTTAACAGCACGTTCTCGCGCACCATGATTACGTTCACCACCGTGTTTCTGGTGATGCTCGTACTCTACATCTTCGGTGGCGAAACCCTGCGCTCGTTCTCCTTCGCTATGTTGCTCGGCGTCGTGTTCGGCACCTATTCGTCGCTGTTCATCGCGGCCCCGCTGATTCTCGATACCTACGGCAAGAAGGAAACCGAGCGCATCAACGACGGCGGCGAAATCGGTGTTCCCAAACTCAGCAGCTCGCAAGCTTAATCAAGCACCCCTGTTGCAGCTTCGTTCTGTTTGCTTCTAAACAGAAAGAGCCCGGCCAACTGGTCGGGCTCTTTTGCTTTGCTGGGTAGTAGCGTGCTGCCGAAGCTATATATTAAGCCGTTGCACTAACCCGCTTTTTCCTGAAACAGAAAGAGCCCGACCAATTGGCCGGGCTCTTTTACTTTATATGAACAGACGCCTGCATACGCGGCATCTGCACCAGTTGGATCTAAACGGTGATGCCTTCGGCTACCACGCTTTGCACCTCGGGAACCATGCGCTTGAGCAGGTTTTCGATGCCCGACTTAAGCGTAACGGTGGCCGAGGGGCAGCCGGAGCACGAGCCCTGCAGGTTCACGGTTACAATGCCGTCGTTGAAGCTTTTGAACGTGATGTTACCACCGTCCTGCTCCACGGCGGGGCGCACGTAGTTATCAAGCAAGTCGATGATTTTCTGGCTGGTGGCCTGGTCGGCTTCCGAAGCATCGGCGGGCGTGGCGGCCGCCTGCTGGGCAGCCTTCTGCTCCGCGGCAGGGTCTACGGTGAAAATGGGGCCGCTGGCCTCGATGTACGACTTGAGGAAGGTGCGCAGCTCCGGAATCAGCTGAGCCCACTGGTGGTCGGTGCTCTTGGTGATGGTAACGAAGTTCTGGGCGATGAACACGCGGCCCACATAATCGAAATTGAACAGTTCCTGAGCCAACGGCGAATTAACGGCGGCTTCCAGGTTGGGGTAGTCCACGCTCACGCCATCAGCCAAAAGCTGGGCATTGAGCACGAATTTCATGGATTCAGGGTTGGGCGAAGCCTCGGCGTATATCGATACCGGGCCAGCAGGGGCAGTGAGTTGTTCAGCCATGTTTGAAAGACTTGGAGACAAGCGGAGAGAAAATCGGGCCGTTCTGGTCGGCCTCAGTACCATAAAACTGCACGAGGCAGCAATAGTTACAAAGGTAGCTTCTTTGCAGCTTCAAGTCATAAGCGGCAGGCTGATGTGCAGCGTCCGCTTGTAGCTTGCCGCCGAAAGCCTCTATCTATGCGCCGCCTGACTGCCGCTTTGTTTCGCCCTGTTGATATTGCCTGGCTGGTATATTTCCGGCTGGGTGCGGGCTTTCTGCTGGCGCTGGAGCACGGCGGGGCCATTCTGCTGGGGCGCGTGCGCAACTACACCGAGCCACAGTTTCACTTTCGCTACCTGGGCTGGGAGTGGTTGCCGCACCCGCCACCGGCCGGCATTTACGCGCTCTACGGGCTGGTGGTAGCCGCCGGGTTTGCTGTGGCCGCTGGCTGGCACTACCGCGTGGCTGCCGCCCTGCTAAGCCTGGGCTATGGAACCCTGCTGCTGCTCGAAGAAACCGAGTACATCAATCATTTCTACCTGTATGCGCTGGTAGCGGCCGTGCTGTTGGTGCTACCCGCCCACCGCGCTGCCTCGGCCGATGTGCGCGCCGGCCGCGTGGCCCGAGCCGCCACCACTCCAGCCTGGACGCGGTTGGTGCTGCTGTTTCAGATGGGGCTGGTGTACGCGTTGGCCGCCCTGGCCAAGCTTAATCCCGACTGGCTGGCGGCCCGGCCCCTCACGGTGTGGCTGGCAGCCAAGGCGAACTACCCGCTCATCGGCCCGCTGCTGAGCCACTCTGCCGCGGCCTGGGTGCTGAGCTATGGCGGCATTGCGTTTGATGCCTTGGTTGTGCCGCTGTTGCTGTGGCGGCGCAGTCGGCCCTGGGCTTTTGGGGTGGCTGTGCTGTTCCACCTCACCAACGTGGTGGTATTCGGGCTGGGCACTTTCCCGTGGTTTTCCATCCTATTAACCACCCTGTTTTTCGCCCCCGATTTTCCGCGCCGGCTGCCGGGCTTCGTGGGCCGCTGGTTCCGGGCGCGAGTGCCGCTACCCGCCGAGGCAGCCTCCGCGGCTCCTGCCGTTGTGCCCCCAAGGGCCCGCTGGGTGCTGGCGGGGCTAGGCCTGTTTGGACTAGTGCAGCTGCTGGTACCGTTGCGCCACTACCTCTACCCCGCCGATGTGCACTGGACCGAGGAAGGCCACCGTTTCAGCTGGCACCTGATGCTACGCAGCAAAACCGGTACGGCCATGTTTCAGGTAGTGCTGCCCGACGGGCGCGAAGAGTGGGTGCACCCACAGAACTACCTTACGTCCAACCAGGCCAACAAGCTCAAGGCCAGCCCCGACCTGCTGCTCCAATTTGCGCAGCTTCTGAGCCAGGATTTCCGCCGCCGGGGCCAGCCACCGGTAGCCATTTATTGCCATTCGAGCGTGAGCTTGAACGGCCACCCACCCCGACCACTCGTCAGCCCTACGCTGAATTTGCTGAGTGTACGCCGTACCCTGGCACCTTCCCCCTGGGTACTGCCCGGCCCGGTGGCCGATGCGCTTTAAACCTTGTTGGCCCGGGCCCGCAACAGCATATCGGCTAGCACGAGGCTGGTCATGGCATCCACGATGGGCACGGCGCGGGGTAGCACGCAGGGGTCGTGGCGGCCCCGGCCCGCCAGCTTTACGGCCTCGCCCTGGTCGTTGATGGTGGCCTGAGGCTGCAGAATGGTGGCCACAGGTTTGAAGGCGACCCGGAAGTACACGTCTTGGCCGTTGCTGATACCGCCTTGGATGCCGCCCGAATGGTTGGTGCGGGTGCGCACGCGCCCGGTGGCTTCATCCGTATAGAAGGAGTCGTTGTGTTCGGAGCCAAACAGCAGCGTACCGGCAAAGCCCGAGCCGTATTCGAACCCTTTCACGGCGTTGATGCCCAACATGGCCCGACCGAGCTCAGCATGCAGCTTATCAAACACCGGCTCGCCGAGGCCGGCGGGCAGGCCCTGCACCACGCCCGTTACCAGACCGCCCACCGTGTCGTGCCGGTCGCGCGTCTGGCGGATGAGGGCGGCCATACGCTCGGCTGTTTCGGGGTGCGGGCAGCGCACGAGGTTGGTGTCAATCAGGCCCAGATCCAACTGTTCGTAGCCCACCGGAACGGCTACCGCCCCCACCTGCGACACGTAGCTGTTCACTTTGATGTTGTGCTGGTTGAGCAGCTGCTGAGCCACAGCGCCAGCGGCTACGCGGGCGGCCGTTTCGCGGGCCGAGCTGCGGCCGCCGCCCCGGAAGTCGCGCCGGCCGTACTTCTGGTCGTAGGTGTAGTCGGCGTGCGAGGGGCGGTAGGCATGCTCGATGTGGGAGTAGTCGTGGCTGTGCTGGTCCTGGTTGCGGATGTAGAGGCTAATGGGCGTACCGGTGGTCTGGCCCCGGAAAATGCCCGACTGCACCTCCACCCGGTCGGCCTCGGCGCGGGGCGTCGTCAGGTCCGACTGTCCCGGCCGGCGCCGGTCCAGCGCCGCCTGGATCTGGGCATCCTCTACCGCCAGCCCCGCCGGGCAACCGTCAATTACCACCCCAATTCCCGGCCCGTGCGACTCGCCAAACGTGGTAATGCGAAACAGGGTGCCGAAAGTGTTCATAGGTGGTGAGGTAATGGATGAGTGACTTGGAGGACAAAAGTACGATTGTCATTCTGAGCTTGCGGAAGACCCTATTACCTCTAACCGAAGCTTCTTGTTCAACCCTAGCTAGCTCCTTCGTGAACTCAGAATGACCGACGCCTGCACCTACTCACTGCCGCGCCTGCCACCAGCCCCAGAGGGCGAAAATTACTAGTACACCAAGAAATAGGTTGGCGTAGCGGCGTACGTCGCGATAGATACTCCGGGGCTGGGGCGTCGTATCGGCGGCGGCCAGGGCCTGACGGTAAAACGGGTCGGTGGGCACAGCGCGCAGGGTGTTTTCGGTGCGCTCGGCCCCAGTCACTACGGGTCCCAGCTTTGGGCGCAGCGTATCGTAGCGGGCCGTGGCAGGATTGAAAACGATGAGCTGGAACAGCGTATCGAGGCGAACCAGACCGGGTTGACGGGCTACCAGCCGGAAGCGGAAGCTCTTGCGCCCTCCTACCCGACCGTTCTGGCGGGTCAGCGTCTGCTGCACTTCAGGTCCGTAAAGCTCCAGGCCAACGGGGGCCACGGGAGCAGGCAGGTTCGCGGTAGCCAGGTTGCCCTCGCCTTCGAGCGCAAACGTGTAGGCAAACGTCCGGCCGGTACGAAACGTGGTGCGGTCGAGAAACTCTTTCAGCTCGTAGTTGCCCACCGGCACCTGGTCGCGCAGGGGGTGGGGCGGCAACGGCACCACGGGCACCGTTAGCGGGGTCGAGCGGTAGGTTTTGTAACCTTCGAGTCGGTTGTCGAGGCCTTCGGCGGGCTTTTTGGCCACCTTGTACTTGCGCATTTTCAACTCGACGGCCGGAAACGCGAGCGGAGCAGCGTTAAGCGGATACAGCGCGGCTTCCCAGAGGCGGTAGCGCAGAAACGGCTGGCCACCTACCGTCACGCTTTCGGGCACCACCTCCTGCTCGTCGAAGCTTTCCTCCCACACCGTGCGCTGGCGTAGCTGCCGGATAATACCTGGCAGCTGGCCCGCAAAATCGTAGAAATCGAGTACGGCCTGGTCTTCGGGGCGCAGGTAGAAATACAAAGCCACATGCAGACCCTCTCCTACAAAAACCCGCTCTTTATCGGGGGTGAGGGTCAGAAAAGCCTGGTCGCGCGGCTCGGTATAGTCCTGCGGCCTGGGCTTGCCAAACAGTTGATCGAGCAGCCCCAGACCCTGTAGCGGGGCCGTGCCGCCGGGCACGGGCGGGGCGCTGGTCTGCTGGGGGCCTACTATCAGCTTGGCCCCCACCGATTCCAGACTCAGCCCGTTCACCTTCATGCTGAAGGGCTTGACTTCGTACTCACCTTCGGCAAAAGCGGCGTAGCGCTGCGTAATGGTCAGCTCCGTAAAGCTCTGACCGCCCACGATGCGCGTGGTAGTGGTGCTCGATTTGCCGCTTTTCTTGAAGCCCTCCAGATCGGGAAAGGCGGAGTAGCGTTCCAAAGGAGCACCGCGCAGCCGGAAGCTGATGGTGTAATACTCATTGAGCGGAAAAGCACCCGGCCCCAATTCAATATCGGCCGTGCCGGCTGGTACCGTTGGCTGCGCATGGGCACCAAAAGAGGGCAGCAGCAGCATCCAGCAAAACACAACCAGAACTAAACGCATGATGCCCAACTTCAGCGGGTGGGTTTCAAAGCTACGAAAAACTGCTTTGGGGCTACTGAGCCTACCAACGCCCGGCTACCGGACTGATCTTAGGGTTACCAATAGGGTTGGGCCAGAACAATTTGGATGCGTAGCCGTTCGCACTCCATAATGGAGTAGCACAAAATCCGCAACCCACTATTATAGTCGCGCACAAATTCAATACCAGCAATTTCTCACCATACTAAACTGATTATCAGACGCCTTTCATTGAGGCATTCTATTGAAAAATACCCCTTGCATTGAAAAAGGCATATTCTATCTATCAGCACATTACATATAATATGTTACAAAATTTCGGTTATTCTCAATCCACTGCTGAGTTGCAGTCGTAACTCTACCCAGCAACTACTCCACCGCTCTTTTCGGCAGAAGTTCCTGACTTGTAATTCTCTGCCCCAGGGCGTGCAGATTCAACTTGCCTTTTTTTCACCCAAACTATTTCTCTAATGTCCAACATCAAGCAAAATGCCAGCGAAGAGGCGGAATTCGCCAAGCCGCTGTACACGCCTATCAAGCGCCGCTCGTTCTTCATGTACGCCGGAGCTACGGCCGGAGCTACTGCTCTGCTGCTTTCGGGCTGTGACGACGACGATAACGAAATCGTTACGCCCAACGGCACCGTGAATTTGGGTTCGGGTGATGTAGGCGTGCTCAACTACGCATACGCTCTGGAGCAGCTCGAAGCTGCTTTCTATGCCCAGGTAAAGGCCACGCCCGCCGCCGACTTCTCGACTCTGGAAAAGGACTACTTCAACCAGGTAGCCGCACATGAAGCTATTCACCGCGACTTCTTCAAGGCGGCTATCAATCGCGACGCGCCAGGCCAGATCATCCCCGGCCTGACGCCTATCTTCACGTCCATCGACTTCACGAAGCGTGCTTCGGTATTGGCTACCGCCAAAACGTTCGAGGATTTGGGAGTAGCCGCTTATAATGGTGCAGGTAAATACCTGAAGACGCCGGCTTACTTGGTAATTGCCGGACAGATTGTATCGGTAGAAGCCCGTCACGCCGCTTATGTGCGCGACCTGATTTCCCCCGGCTCGTTTGCTGATGACAGCATCATCGACGCCAACGGCCTCGACAAGGCCATGGAGCCGGTCGATGTGGTAACGGCGGCTCAGAGCTTCATCAAAGAGAAGCTCGACGCTTCGAGAGTCGGTAAGTAATTCCTCCTTCCTTTTAACGAGCCATCATCATGAACATACTTCGCATAATTGAGCAACTGTCGGAAGTAGACGCCGACGTACTGGGCCGCTTCGACTCCCGTCGGGCAGTATTCAAAAGCCTTGGCAACACTGCCAAAATGGGTGCCTTGGCCGCCGCCCCAGTTTTCGTATCCTCGCTGTTTTCGAAGGCCTATGGCCAGACGACGACTCCCAGTGTTGTTGAAGTCCTCAACTACGCCCTGACCCTGGAGCTGTTGGAAGAGGATTACTACAAGAAGATGACTGCCGCCGGCAGAGTACCCGCTGGTGTCGCCGCCGGAGCCATTGCTACTATCCTGAAGCACGAAACTGCTCACGTTAAGCTGCTGTCTGATACCATCAGAGCGCTGAACGGCACGCCCGTGACGAACGTAAAATTTAAGACTTCGGCTTTCCCAGCCGACTATCCTACTCAGTTGGTAGTAGCCCAGGCATTGGAAGACACCGGTGTACGGGCCTACAAAGGTCAGGCTGGTAACTTGTTAGGCAAAATGGCCGGTACGACCAGTTTGCTCCAGGTTGCCCTCCAGATTCACTCGGTAGAAGCTCGTCACGCAGCTCATATCCGTACCATGCGCATGCAGGCTCCTTGGATTCCTGCTTCCGACTCGAACTTGCCTGCTCCACTGGGTCCGGTATACACCGGTACTATCCGTGAGGATAACGTTATCCAATCGAACGTTAACATCACCAGCCAGCTCGGCACGCCTTACTCGGCCAATGATGCGGCGGCTTCGTTCGACGAAATTCTGACCATGGCCGAAGTACTCGACGCCTCGCGCGCTGGTGGTTTCGTACAAGGATAAGCTGCTACAGCTTTTTTGCTTTCCCAATAAAAACAGGCTGTTCCGTAAGGAGCAGCCTGTTTTCATTTGACAGGACGCCCGCATAGCGTGGCAATTGTACCAGAGCAGGGAGTTGGGCAGACTCAAGCAGGCTAAACGGCGCGGTGCAGGTGCCAGGCCCGCTGCCCGCTGCGCTGGCCTGACAACCTTCCGGCCGGTATCGGTATCGTGGCGGTAGAGCATCCGGGTTCAATGAAGTACCTTTACCTTCCGGGACTTGGCAACCTGCGTTGGGTTGTTGCTTGTCGGATTTATTTTCGCGTATGGCTGATTTGGCAGACACTTCTTTTTCGGGCCGGGCCCTGCGCCGGCGCACTTTTCTACGGGTAGCCGGTGCTACGGCTGCTTCCTCGGCGCTGGTACTGGCCGGCTGCGGCAACGACGACGACGACCCAACGCCAGGGCCGGATGGCGGTACCGGCACACTGGTCTTTGCGGCCAACGACACGGGCATTCTCAACCTGACCTATCTGGTTGCCCAGATACAGGCGTCGCTTTACCAAAAGGTCGTTACAGCGCCCCCGTCCGATTTTACGGCCGCCGATACGGCTGCTTTCGTGGATATGCGCGACCACGAGGTTATTTACCGCGAGTTCTACAAGTCGGTGCTCGGTACGTCAGTCTACGATAACGGCCTGACGACGGCGCTGGAATTCAACTTCACGACCTATACCCTCACCACGCGCAAGGGTGCGTATGAGGCTGCCCGCACCCTCGAAGACTTGGCGGTGGGCGCCTACAACGGCCTGGGCCGGCGCCTGGCAAACAGTAGCTACCTGCGTCTGCTGCTCAAAATCACCTCCGTAAAGGCGCGCCACGCAGCTTTTGTACGCGACCAGGCCGAGCCCAACTCCTTTGCCGGGCCCGATGTGATAACGCCTACCGGCAACCAGGCCGGACTCGACACCATAAAAACGCCCGCCGAAGTGGCCAAGCTGCTCGCCCCGCTGGTACCTGTAGTACTGGTGGCCGACAACCTGATGACGCTTTAAGCTCCGCTTTTTCTTTCTCATGGATTTTCTGAACCTGCTGGCCCGGTTGGCCGACCTCGATTCGACTACTGCCGCCCCCCAACTGGCGGCCCCACGCCGCGCCGCCCTGGGCCGGCTGGGCCAAGCTGGTACGGCCCTGCTGCCGGGCCTGCTGCTAAGCGCCCTCAGCCAGCCAGCCACCGCCGGCACCCTCGACACCCGCACCCGCCTCGATGTACTGCTGCTGGTTCGCCAGTTGGCAGCTCTGGGCAACGAGTTACACTCGCGTGCCCTGGGCCTCGTGGCCGGTTACCCGGCCCTGCCCCTCACGGCCACCGAAAAAGCCGGTATTCAGGTTATTCAGCAGCAGGAGGCGCAGCGCGTTACTGTTTTCTCGCAGCTGATTACTGACGGTGGTGCTACGCTGCCGGCCACGCCGCGCTACGATTTTACGGGCAGCCGCAACGGTACCCAAACTGCCCTTTACCCCGACATCCAGACCAACCCCGCCACTTACCTGCTGGTGGCGCAGGTAGTGAAAGACGTGGCGGTGCGTGTTTACAAGAGTCAGGTTGACTTTGTGCGCGCCGATGCCTACCTCACCGAAACACTGCTGCGCAGCCACTCGGCCGAAGCCCGCCATGCCTCGCACCTGCGCACTATGCGCCGGCAGCGCGGGGTTGCGGTAAAAAGCTGGGTTAGCCCCGACGACGCGCCGGTGGCCGCCACCAGCCCGGCCATTGCCAAGGTGTACGAAGGCGAATCGGGTTTCATCCAGACCTACAACGCCAGCGGCGCCAATGGCCAGGGAGGCGCACTAGTTTCGGTACCCTTCGATTCGACCCTGCCCATTAACGTGGCAACGCCACCACTAAGTGCAGAAGCCATTCTGCGCAAGGTGGCCGAGGCCTTCGACGAACCAGCCGACGCCATTGTCGCTACCAATGTAGCGGCCCTATTTACGTATTAAATACGGGCTTTCTAGCGGGTTGGCAACACTGGTTTTTTACAGGAGGAGCGTGGCAAACTACGTTCCTCTTGCTTTTTTTGGCCCGCCGGCCGCTATAGCCACTAGTCTGGCAGCTGTATCTGTCCGATAATATTTTGTATCTTTCAAGAAAGAGGCTACCCGGCTGCGGGTAGCGCGCGGCCTTTTTCTGTAGCACCCGTACAAGGGGCAGTTTGGCTGTTTAAAATCATCCTTCCACCTTTTAATTCATCGTTCTTACCCACCCTCCCACCTTTCCCACCTAAAATTATTTACCATCATGTTGGAGTATGCTAAAACCATTCTGCTGAAAGTCAGCTTCGACAAAATTCTGTTTGAAAAGGAGTTACGCAAGGCCCTGCGGAATCTGGTACCCGCCGATTTGCAGGAACTTAAAGCCTGGTGTTACCAGCAATTTTCCAGAATTTATCATCGCCTTCTGAACCGAGTTTTCGGTCAGCCTGCTTTGGGGTAAGCCCCACCTCTCCTGTTGCAACCCACGCAGCCGGCACCGCAAGGGCCGGGCACCGCAAGGGCCGGGCACCGCACCTACTGGTAGCGCTGCCCGGCCCTTGCGTTTTTAAGCTTAATCAGCTAATCAGCGGCCGCATCAGTGGCCCCGGGCACGTCGTCGGTTACGAAGCGAATGTTGCGCTGTAGGCCCGCGTAGCCGGTGCGCTTCACGGCCGACTGCCGGAACAGCTCCGAGAACAACTCGTGAGTGATTTCCTGCCAGTCGCCGCGGGTCAGGTCTTTCAGGGCCGGGTGCGGGTTGAATTGCGGCTCGTGGTGGGGCTTGGCGAAGCGGTTCCAGGGGCACACATCCTGGCAGATGTCGCAGCCGAATACCCAGTTGCCGAACTTGCCTTCCACTTCCCGCGGAATCTGGTCTTTGAGTTCGATGGTGAAGTAGCTGATGCACTTGCTCCCGTCCACCACGTAGGGCTCGGTAATGGCCTGGGTAGGGCAGGCATCCACGCACTTGGTGCAGGTGCCGCAGTAGTCTTTGATGGGGCCGTCGTAGTCGAGTTTCACGTCCACAATCAGCTCGGCAATGAAGTAGAACGAGCCCACGCCGGGCGTAATCAGGTTGGAGTTTTTGCCCACCCAGCCTAAGCCGCTCTTTTTAGCCCAGACCTTATCCATCACCGGGGCCGAATCGACGAAGCAGCGGCCACCCACCTCCCCTATCTCCTGCTGCATATCGTGGAGCAGCTCTTTCAGCTTGTCTTTGATGACGAAATGATAGTCGCGGCCGTAGGCATACTTGCTGATTTTGAGGGTATCGTCGGGCTGCTGGGTTTCCTCGGGCGGGTAGTAGTTGAGCAGCAACGAAATAACCGATTTGGCACCCTCCACCAGCAGGCGCGGATCGAGGCGCTTGTCGAAGTGATTGGCCATGTAGGCCATCTGGCCGTGCATATTCTGGTTCAGCCAGTTTTCGAGGCGTGGGGCCTCTTCCTCCAGAAATCCGGCTTCCGAAATGCCGCAGTACATGAAGCCCAGCTCCGCCGCCCGGCGTTTGATGAAAGCAGTATAGTGGGCCGTTGGCAGCATAAGATCAGGCAGAAAGGACGTGCAAAAATACGTTATGCCGAAACGGCAGGCCAGCCAGCGGCGCGGAGTGCCGGGGCCCGCAATGCCGTGCCGCTTCCATACCCCGGAATTTGCCCCGACCTTTGGGGTTCAATTTTCAGGAGTCGGCCGTGATAAACGCAACCCAACAGGAGGAGAAGGAATACCTGGAGCAGATAAAGGAGCAGCTGACGCTGGCCATCCGGCGGGTAGACGGCTCGGTAAAGCAGTTTTCAGAGGAGCTGCGGGAGAAAAAAGAGTATATCCACGAGCACCAGTCGGGCATGGATGAGGCCGATATGGTGGCGGCCGGCCAGTCCATCAACCGCATGGCGTTTACGGGCGAAGCGGCCGTTGGCCGCAAGCGCAAGCTGCTCAAGCTGGGCCAGTCGCCCTACTTCGGCCGGCTCGATTTTGCCGCTACCGGCCGCGAAGCCGCGCCGGTGTACATCGGCATCTACTCATTCTTCGACGAGCTGCAGCGCGCCAACCTGATTTACGACTGGCGGGCCCCCATTTCGTCGATGTTCTACGATTTCGAGTCGGGCCCGGCCTCCTACACCACGCCAGCAGGCCCGGTGCGCGGCACCATCGGGCTTAAGCGCCAATACCGCATCCGCGACGGCCGAATGGAGTTTCTGCTCGACAGCGACGTGAACATTCAGGACGATGTACTGCAGCGCGAGCTGGCCAAGTCGTCGGACGACAAGCTCAAGAACATTGTTGCCACCATTCAGCGCGACCAGAACGCGGTTATCCGCAACGAGAGTGCCTCGGTGATGGTGATTCAGGGCGTGGCCGGCTCGGGCAAAACGTCTATTGCCCTGCACCGCATTGCCTTTCTGCTGTACCGCTACCGCGAAACTATTGCCGCCGGCGACATTCTCATCATCTCGCCCAACAAAGTATTTGCCGACTACATTTCCAACGTGCTGCCCGAGCTGGGCGAGGAGTACATTCCGGAGATGGTGATGGAGGAGCTGGCGGCCGACCTGCTCGAAAACCGGCAGCCGTTCCAAACCTTTTTTGAGCAGGTATCGGCCTTGCTGGAGCACCACGACGCGGCCTTCATTGAGCGCATCCGGTTCAAGTCGTCGTTCGATTTTCTGAGCCAGCTCAACCAGTACCTGCTGCACATTGAAAACAGCTACCTCACGTTTCAGGACCTGCGGGTGGGCAGCACACTGGTCCCGAAGGCCCTTATCGAGCAGAAGTTCCGAGGCTACCACCGCGTGCCGCTGCTGAAACGCTTCGCGCTGGTGGCCCAGGATGTGCGCGATTACGTGCGCCACGCCGCCGGCCGCAAGCTCAGCGGCCGCGAGAAGGGCACGATTGGCGAGGCTATGAACCGCATGTTCCGGTTTCAAAACGTGCTCGACATCTACCGCGACTTCTACCGCTGGGCCGGCCAGCCCACGCTGCTGAAGCTCGGGCATAACCTGAAGCTGGAGTACGCCGACGTGTTTGCCCTGATTTACCTGCGCATCCGGCTGGAGGGCGTTAGCACCTACGCCCACGTAAAGCACCTGCTGATAGACGAAATGCAGGACTACACGCCCGTGCAGTACGCCGTGCTGTCGCGCCTGTTTACCTGCCGCAAAACCATTCTGGGCGATGTAAGCCAGACGGTGAACCCGTACAGCGCCTCCTCGGCCGAAACGATTGAGCGGGTTTTCCCGCAGGCCGATGTAGTGCGGCTCTACCGCAGCTACCGCTCGACGATGGAAATTACGGCCTTCGCGCAGCGCATCACGCCCAACCCCCACATTATTCCGCTGGAAAGGCACGGGCCGGCCCCGGCCGTGGTGGGCTGCGGCAGCCCTGCCGAGGAGCTGGATACGCTTAAGCGGCTGCTGGAGGCGTTCCGCAAGTCCGGTAATCAGTCGCTGGGCATCATCTGCAAAACCCAGCACCAGGCCGAGCAGGTGCATGAGGCGCTGCCAGCCCCGGATGTTCACCTGCTCACCGACGAGTCCTCGTCTTTCAAAGAGGGCGTCATCATCACTACCGCTCACCTGGCCAAAGGGCTGGAGTTTGATGAAGTTGTTGTGCCCTTTGCATCGGCCCGCACTTACCAAACGGAAGTAGATAGGAGCATGCTTTACGTGGCCTGCACCCGCGCCATGCACCAGCTTACGCTCACGCACACGGGCCAGCCAACCGGATTTCTGGCCTGATTTGCCCTATCTTGACCAAAATCATTCGCTCAGCGGACGCAAATCAAGGCGGCCAAGCGCTTAGGGGGCAACCTTTGTCGGACGCCAGACGCCCGGTGCCCGAACCGGCTGGCAGACGGCTTTATTTTTACCTTTCAATCCCTTTCCAGATGACCCGAAATACGACCAAAATCCGCACGATGAAAGTGCTGCTCACCTCCCTGGCCGGGGCCGGCGTGGGGGCAGCCGTGGGGGTGCTGCTTTACTCGAAAAGAAGCACAGAGCGCCGCCAGCAGTTCCGCCATTACCGCACCGAACAGCGCCTGCGCCTGCAGGGCGACTGGAACCAGCTCAAAGCCAAGCTGCAGCAAACCTACACCCAACTCACCGACGAGGACCTGGCCTATGTGGAGGGCAAGGGCCACGAGCTGGTGAGCCGTTTGCAGGCCAAGCTTGGCAAGGGCAAGCGCAAGGTCATCAAGCTACTGAACGCGTTGTAGCCTTACTGCCTCTACCCACCCAAAACGGGCCCGCCCCTGGTTGTAGCAACCAGGTGGCGGGCCCGTTTTGGGTGGCGGGTAGCAGGCAGGCCTACTTAGCCGCCGGGTACCAGTTACGCAGCCGCACGTCGATTTTCTTGTTGGCGGTGTTCACGGTTTTCTTGAAGCTGTCCACATCACTCAGGCCATCCTGGCCCCGGTAGTGGTAGGGGTACACGATGCCCGGCTTGAAGGCCAGCACGCCCTGAGCGGCCTGGTCCACGTCCATGGTGTAGGGCAGGTTCATGCACACGAAAGCCACGTCTATTTTCTTGAGGGCGCGCATTTCGGCAATGTCCTCGGTGTCGCCCGACAGGTACACGTTCTTGCCGCCCAGGTTCAGCACGTAACCATTACCCCGGCCCTTGGTGTGCCGCGAATCGGCGGCTTCGGGCAGATTGTACATGGCCACGGCCGAAACCGACATATCCAACGTATCGAGGCGCTGGCCGTTGTTAAGAATGCGTACCTGCGCCTGGTACTCGGCGGGCAGCTTTTCGGCCACCGCTTTGGGCACGATCATCAGGGCTTTACCCACCGAAAGGCCCGCCAGCGTTTTGGGGTCGAGATGGTCGCCGTGGATGTCGGTAATCAGGATAACATCGGGCGCAGCCAGCCCGGCATAGGCTTCGGCTCCGCCGTAGGGGTCCACGTAAATGGTTTTACCGTTCCAGGTGAATACCACGCTGCCGTGCGTGATGGGCTGCACCGTTATGGGGCCTTTTTTGGTGGCAATCTGGTCGGCGGCCGCCAGGGGCGCGGCGGCGGGGGCAGCCATCTGGGCCTGCGCCTGAACCGCGAAAACAGCCAGCGCGGCTGTGAGCAGGAAGGTAGATTTCATCGAATTTTCTGTTTGATGCTGATGAGTGAGCAGAATGGCGTTCGGGGGCAGTGCCTTGTTGCCGCTGCTCCCCCCGAAAACCGTGCCCTATAACTCTGTTGCCCCGCACAAGTTTTAGCGGGCTGGCCACTCAGCTTGCTCTGTCTTGCCCTGACCGACATTGCCAGTCGGCTTAAAAGCGGGGGGGGGGGTATCGGCAGCAAGTCAAAGCCCCGCTTATGCTGCCTCTGCTGGCTTTGCACCGCCTGAGCCGAAAAAGCCGGCGCTGGTTTCCGGCCATGCCTACCACTTGCCGCTTTCCCCCTTGCCGGAGTGAGCCGGGCGCAGGCGGCTACTTCAAGCCGAGGCAGCCAACCGATTTGGTTAAGCGGGCCTACCCCTCCCGACTTCCGGCGGATTTTGGCCAGGTTGTTTCGCTTACCAGAATGCTTTTGCTTTATTTAACCCATGTTGCGACGTGGTTTGCCGGACCGCAGTGCGGGGCCTGGCTTCGCAACTCGGGTTATTTAATCGATTCATTTGGAGCCCCTGCCATGAGTCCGTTGCTGGTTACAGAACAGCCATTCCTGGAGTGCCTCAACAAAACGGCGCGGTGCCAAGCCGCCAGCCACGGCCAACTGGCCGGCTTAAGACGGTGCAGTACCAGGATAAGTTGCCGACACTATTATGCCCGGATGCTTTCAGGAATTTACTGCCTCCGGCTTAGGGGGAGGCGGCTGTATACCGGTTCCACATAGTTCCGACGCATCTGCCTTTGGGCACCGGCTGCTACTGTGGCGCGCCCCGCATACCCGCTCTTCCTTCTTCACTCCTTATTCCCGGCCCGATGGTCAATACCCCTGTCCCCGTTACAACCCGGCTCAATCTGCTGGAAGAAACGCGCTTCGAGAAGCAGCCCGTCACGGTTTTCCCCAGCCCGCAGCTGGCTTCGGTGCAGGTGGCGGCGCGCATTGCCAACCTCATCCGGGGCAAGCAGCAGCTTGGCGAGCAGGCCGTGCTGGGCCTGGCTACCGGGGCCACGCCGGTAGCCGTGTACGCCGAGCTGGTGCGCCTGCACCAGCAGGAAGGATTGAGCTTCGCCAACGTTGTCACCTTCAACCTCGACGAGTACTACCCCATGCTGCCCACGGCGCCCCAGAGCTACGTGACGTTCATGCACGAACACCTGTTCGACCACATCGACATCGAGCCGGGAAACATTCATATTCCCGATGGTACGCTGGCCCCCGAAGACGTGGCCGACTACTGCCTGCGCTACGAGCAGCAGATTGAGCAGGCCGGCGGGCTCGATCTGCAGCTGCTGGGCATCGGCCGCACGGGCCACGTAGGCTTCAACGAGCCGGGCTCGGCACCCAACTCGGGCACCCGCCTGGTGACGCTCGACGACCTCACCCGCCGCGACGCCTCGCGCGACTTCGGGGGCAAGGAGAGCGTGCCCCGCAAGGCCATTACCATGGGCATCGGCACCATTTTCAAGGCCCGCGAGCTGGTGCTGCTGGCCTGGAGCGGCAAGAAGGCTTCTATTGTGAAGAAGGCGGTGGAGGGCGAGGTATCGGGCGAGGTGCCGGCTACTTACCTGCAGTTGGCCCCCAACGTAGAATTTGTGCTCGATGCCGCCGCCGCTGCCGAGCTGACGCGCTTCGATACGCCCTGGCTGGTGAAGGACTGCGTGTGGAGCGAACTGCTGATCAGGAAGGCCGTCATCTGGCTTTCCAACACGCTGGGCAAGCCCATTCTCAAGCTCACCGAAGAGGACTACAACAACAACGGCATGGCCGAGCTGGTCACGGAGCGCGGCGCGGCCTACGACATCAATATTGCCATTTTCAACCACCTCCAGCACACCATCACGGGCTGGCCCGGCGGCAAGCCCGGGGCCGACGACTCGCAGCGCCCCGAGCGGGCCCTGCCCGAAAAGAAGCGCAGCCTCATCTTCTCGCCCCACCCCGACGATGACGTGATTTCGATGGGCGGCACTTTTATTCGTCTGATTGACCAGGGCCACGAGGTGCATGTAGCCTACCAGACTTCGGGCAACACGGCCGTCTGGGACGATGACGTGCTGCGCTACATGGAGTTTGCCATCGACCTGGAAAAAAGCCTGGGCCGCGACAGTAGCGAGCTGCTGAACGTGTACGAAGCCATGCGGGCGTTTATCGGCCAGAAACAGCCTAACCAGGTAGATACCCAGGAAATCCGCAACGTGAAAAGCTACATCCGCAAGAGCGAGGCCATTGCCGGGGCCCGCTACGCCGGCCTGCCCGACAGTAACATCCACTTTCAGGCCCTGCCCTTCTATGAGTCGGGCAAAACGGTGAAGAACCCGGTAACCGACGACGATATTGAGCTAACCATGCAGCTGCTGCAGCGCATACAACCGCACCAGGTGTTTCTGGCCGGCGACTTTGCCGACCCCAACGGTACGCACATTGTATGCTTCAACATCGTGGCCGAAGCCCTGCGCCGCCTGAAGGCCACCGAAAGCTGGGTAGCGGACTGCTGGGTGTGGATGTACCGCGGAGCCTGGCACGAGTTTCCGGTGCACGAAATTGAAATGGCCGTGCCCCTCTCGCCCCACGAGGTTACGCGCAAGCGCAACGCCATCTTCAAGCACCAGAGCCAGAAGGATACGCCCGTGTTTCCGGGCGACGACGCGCGCGAGTTCTGGGTGCGTGCCGAGCACCGCAACCACGAAACGGCCGAGCAATACCACCGCCTGGGCATGGCCAACTACGAGGCCATGGAGGCCTTCGTGCGCTGGCACTTCTAGCCCCTGCAGAAGGCATACCGCTCCTACTTGTTCCCGTTTACCGCTCCAGGCTGCCGGGCCAGTCCAGTTTGCAAGAGCTAGCCCGGCAGCCTCTGGCCCAGGAAATTACCCGTATTATTGGCAAATTACTTCCGTTATGTCAATCCCTCCTGCTATGTTAATTCAATCTGAAATTACCCTTGAAGCAGCCCGCCTGCAAGCATTGAAGCGCTACGATATCCTCGACACGCCGCGGGATGGCAGCATGAACCGGCTGGCAGGCCTCGCCGCCAGGGTATTCAATATGCCCATTGCCATTATCAGTCTGGTTGATGAAGACCGGATATGGTTTAAGTCGCGCCACGGCCTGGATGCCGAGCAGATTGACCGGGGCGGCGGCCTATGCGACTCGGCCATCCTCTCCGATGAAGTGTACATTGTGGAAGATGCCCGCAACGACCCGCGCACCCTTGCTAACCCACTTGTGGCGGGCGAATTTGGCCTTCGGTTTTACGCCGCCGCCCCGCTACAAACCCACGACGGCTACCGCCTGGGCACCTTCTGCCTCATCGACCAGAAGCAACGCTACCTGAACGAAAACCAGAAGCTGGTTCTGCAGGATATGGCGGCCATTGCTATGGATGAGCTTGAACTGCGACTGGCTGCCCGGCAGGCCGCCCAGGAAAACGAGCGGCAGCTCAACGAACTCCGGCAACAGCTAGGCAGCAAAGCCTGACCGCTGTCTGTCTCTCGGTTCGGGTTTAGGCTACCAGCTTTGGAGGTTACGTGCTGAGCCGTTGCAACACGGCAACCAGCTCTTCGCCAACCTGCTCAATGCGCGTCAGGCCCCGGCGAGCTTCGTCGATGTGACCCTGGCGGTATTGCGTCGCCAGCTCGCGGCCCGTATTCAGCAGCTGCTGGAGCAGGCGCTCGGCTTCGCGCACTTCGGGCCGGTTGGGGTAGCGGGGCTTTACCTCAGTGCTCAGCCACAGGCCCAATGCATTGTTTTGCAGCGAGAACAGGTTCTCATCGGCCTCGCGCACCCCGTAGAGTACCGAGCGCAGCTGCGACTTAAACAGAATCTGTTTAATGCGGGCTTGCTGAATATCAAGAGTAGTAAGATCCATGGGTGAGGAAGTGAGCAAAACCTGGGGAGCACACTCGCTTACCTAGGAGGCAGCCGGGGGTTGTGGCAACAGGCCTTCTAGCTTATGGCGGGCCTCCACAAGTTCAGTTACATCGAAGGCAAAGCTGATCACCCCCACAATTTGTCCTTTTTCACGCAGCGCCTGATACGAGAAGTCGAAATACCGTTCCTCGATCTGGCCCGTGGCACGCCGGTGGAGCTGCAACGGCATCTGCTTGCCAGAGAAAGGCTCCCCCGTCTGGTACACATTATCGAGCAGCGCGATGTAGCCCTGTTCGGCAGCCTCGGGCACTACTTCCAGCACCGACCGGCCAATGATGTCGTCGGTGGCAAATAGCTCGTAGTAGGGCGGGTTGGCGAACTCGAATATGTGCTGCGGCCCGCGGGCAATACCGATGAGGGCGGGTGCCTGCTGAAACAGGGCGTAAAACGTTTCGCGCTGCGACTGTGCGAGCTGGTAGGCCTGGTACGCCTGATCGGAAAGCGCTGCCTGCTCTTCGCTGGCTTGCAGCAGCTCCAGTACCATCAGTTTCTGATCCTGAATATCGACGCTGCAACCTACCCACATGGTTACAACACCCTCGGCAGTGCGGCGCGGGATGCCACGGGCCAGTACCCAGCGGTAGTCGCCGTCGGCACAGCGCAGGCGGTATTCGGTCTGGTAAGCCTCCCCCGACTCGTAGGCCCCGCGCCAGGCGGCAGCCGCACCGGCCCGGTCGTCGGGGTGTACCCCATCAAGCCAGCCAGAATTGGTTTCGGCCTCCATCGGCTTGCCCGTAAAATTGAGCCAGCGCTGGTTGAAGTAATCGGCCGCCCCGTCGGGCTGGGTAGTCCAGACCATAACGGGTAGCGACTCGAGGATAAAGTGGGTCCGCTCCTGGCTTTCGAGCAGTTCGCGCTCGATGGCCTGGGCCTGCTGCTCGGCGCGATGCTGCGCGGTTACATCTTCTGTTTTGAGCAGAATAGTCTGGAGCTGGCCTTGGTCGTCGAACTGGGGGTAGTTGGTCGTCTGCCAGTACCGCTCCTCCAGGCCGCCACCCTGTGCGGCGGGGCGCTGCAGGTCGTAGCGGATGCGGGGCATGGTGTGGGCCGTGGCGTGCTGGCGCACGTACTCAAGCGAATTGAAAAGCACCTGCCACTCGCTTTGCTCTTCGCGGGGGAAAACATCGAATACATCGCGGCCCACAATGTCGGCGCGTTCCAGCAGCGTGGTCGTCAGGTACAGGTCGGTGGCGTCCAGAATGGTATGGTCGGGTGCCACCAGCATATAATGCTCGGGCAGCTGCCACAAAGAATAGAACGTGCCGGGGGCAGGAAGAGGGAGAGTCATGGCGCGAGAACTAGAAAAAGAGCAGGCGATGAGCCTTTACTTACATACGACGGAGCCACGCAGCGGCCGTGGGCAGGTCGTGGAAGGACATGAACGTAATACCGGAGGAAGTTTGCTGCATGGCCAGTTCGGCCGAAAGCTGGCTGTAGCGCTCGGGCGAGTGTACCCACGAAAAGTAACGACAGCCGGCAGCATGGAGCTGCGGAAAAAGCACGTCGCTGCCCCATTTGGCCGCATCGGCCCACAAGCCCGACACGTGGGTATTGTCGTTAAGTATTTTAGCGCAGCGCTCCTGCTGCAACAGCTCCAGCAGCTTGAGCGCCCCGGGCATAATGTCGTCATCATTGAGCCGGCCGTGCCAGTCGAGGTACAGCCAGTCATCAATGTAATTGATGGAAATGGTCAGGACAGGCGAGTCGTAAAGGATGCGGTTGGCCATTGCAAACTAAGAGGTGGTGGCAGGTGTACGGTCGCAGCCACGTTGGGTTAGGGCAGGCCTGGAAAACGGGCGCCCTAATGCACGATGAATACAAAAGGCGGTATACAACCTTCTCTGTGCTATTTCGCCATGTGATAGGCTCGTTTGAACGCCCCGGCTACCGCGGCCGCCGGGCGCTTATGACACTTGCCGCAGCCACTGCTGCGCTGCCTCCTCCGAATCGAACATGCGGTAGGTAAGCGCGGCCACGTGGGCATCAGTCATCAGCTGGCTGGTAGGAAGACGGGCAATATCGTCTTTGGGCAGCAATACAGCGCCATAAATGCGGGCAACGCCCCGCTGCTCGGCCGTAAGCCAGTAATTAACAATCCATTCGCTTTCCTCGGGTGTAAAGGCCGTCATCAGCCGCTGGTCGCCCAGCAGCCTGTTCCAGCCCCGCAATTCCAGGAGCTTGCCGGTATGGGTAAGAAAGGACTGCAGATAATCGAGCCGGCGAAGGCCGGGTTCGTAGATAATATGGGCGTACCCCTCGGGGTGTTCCATCACCCTCCCCACAGGGTTGTTGAAGTAAAGCCGGGAGGCAGCAGGCATGAGCAACGGGTAGTTAGAGCAAAAGGCTAAAGGCACCAGGTAATGGAGTGCAACTACAAGTGCGGGCCCCCGGCATCAGGGGGGCACCGGCACCATATGCACCCGTCATTGAAAAGGCAATTTAGGTATTCCGGCTGAACGCGCGGCTGAACCGTTTCGCCGGCTTTTCAGATCATTTCCTGCCTGAACGCAACAGTAAACGCCCGAAAAGCTACATCCGAAGCCTTCTAAAAACCTCTAATAGTGCGAGTTGATCAATCAGCGAGCAGAAATCAGGCACCTGTCTTTATGGGCAAGCCGACGTACCAGCGGCGGCGTAGCCAGCGCGCAACATTCACCAAGACAATGAGGGTAGGCACTTAAATAAGTGGCCCGATAACGCCGGCAAAAGCCTGACCCGAGTTGAAGCCAAACACACCAATGGCGACGGCAATGGCCAGCTCGAAATTGTTGCCGGTATTGTTGCCGGTGGCCGTGAAGGCACTACTGGTATTCGAGGCGTAGCTGGCTCCCAACCATTTGCCGGCTGCAAAGCAGTATCTGAACCCTGTTGTTTCAGCGCCTTAGCCAACCACAAACGGCCCGGCCCCTGCCAGCCAAATGGTAGCAGGGGCCGGGCCGTTTGTGGTTGGCTATGCAGCCTAACTGAACAGCTCGCCGGTGGAGGAGTTGCCGCGCAGGTGCTGCGGCATAGGCCGGCCCAGGTGCTGGTAAGCTGCCTCGGTAGCCTCGCGGCCGCGGCTGGTACGCTTGATGTAGCCTTCCTGAATCAGGAAGGGCTCGTACACCTCCTCAATAGTTTCGCCTTCTTCGCCACAGGCCGTGGCAATGGTGCTAATGCCTACCGGACCACCCTTAAACTTGTCGATGATGGTAGTCAGAATGCGCTTATCCATGTCATCGAGGCCGCGGGCGTCTACGTCGAGGGCATTGAGGGCGAACTGGGCAATATCCTGCGTGATGGTGCCGGTACCTTTGATCTGGGCAAAGTCGCGGGTGCGGCGCAGCAGGTTGTTGGCGATGCGCGGGGTGCCACGCGAGCGGCGGGCAATTTCGTAAGCCGCCTCGTCGTGAATGGGCGTGGCCAGGATTTCGGCCGAGCGGCCCACGATGCTGGTCAGCAGCTTGGCATCGTAGTACTCCAGGCGGGAGCTGATGCCGAAACGGGCTCGCAACGGCGCCGTGAGCATACCCGAGCGCGTAGTGGCCCCGATGAGGGTGAACGGCGACAGGGAAATCTGCACTGAGCGGGCATTGGGACCCGAATCGAGCATGATGTCGATGCGGTAGTCCTCCATGGCCGAGTACAGGTACTCCTCCACTACCGGGTTGAGGCGGTGAATTTCGTCGATGAAGAGTACATCGTGCGGCTCCAGGTTGGTGAGCAGGCCGGCCAGGTCGGAAGGCTTGTCGAGCACCGGGCCCGAGGTCATTTTGATACCCGATTCGAGCTCGTTGGCGATGATGTGCGAGAGCGTGGTTTTGCCCAGTCCGGGAGGGCCGTGCAGCAGCACATGGTCGAGGGCGTCGCCGCGGCGTTTGGCGGCGGCCACGAATACCTTCAGGTTTTCCACCACCTTATCCTGGCCGGCGAAGTCGTCGAAGGAAAGCGGCCGCAGGGCCTTGTCAATGTCTTTATCGGTGGCGTCGTAGTGTTCGGTGTCACCCGTCAGGAGCGGTTCGCGCATAAGTCTGGCAATAATTCAGCGTGTCGAAAGGTAACACTTTGCCGCCGGCCTTGGTGCCTTTTTTAGCAAAAAATAGTTGGCACCTTGAATACGGCTAACATGATTAGCAATTGCACTTATGGAGCTGTCTGAAAAGTTAAAGAAACGTCATGCTGAGCCTGCCGAAGCATCTCTCCCACTTTGTGGCAACGGTTGCAACGAAGCGGCAGAGATGCTTCGACAGGCCCAGCATGACGGGCTCATTAGCGTTAACGACTTTTTAAGAAGTTTTTCTGTTTAAAGACTGCAGGCTTGCTGTATGGGCGTTGTTACTTCCAATCAGCAGGCCAAGGCTGTACCTTGCAGCCTTAACCCGCTGCCTCGCATATGCCCGCTTCCAATTCCTGGCTCGATACTCTGCCAGCCGATTTCTACGCCCAGCTCACCCACACCCTGAACCTGCACGGCATGGCCGCGCTGGAACTGCTGAGCCGGCCCGCCACGCCCGCCACCGACCGTATCCACCAGCTTAGCGGCCTCGATGCAGCTACCGTGCAGCGGCTCAACGGCATCGGTAGCCACGCGCAGCTGCTGGCGGCTTTGCGGCAGGAGCCGCTGGCCGTATACCACCTGCTGCTGCTAGGGGGCCTGACGCTGGAAACCAGCTTAGCCGCGCCGGTACTGGCTTACGTGCGGCAGGCGATGAGCATTACCGAGGAACAGCTGGGGCAGCTGCTCGCCTACTGCCAGCAGCTGAGCGGGGCCTTTCTGGGGCAGCTGGAAGAGCATGTAGCGGCCCCGGCAGGCGCGGCTTCGCTGGGCCTGCATCGGCTGGCAGTCGAGGAGGCTTTTGCAGAGTTTTTGGCCGCGCAAATGGCCGCCCGCCCCGTGGCCGAGTTGCGGCCGTTGCCGCCGCAGCTGCACATTATGCGTTTGGCGCTGCTGCTGGCCGTCAGCCTGCCGCAGGACACCGACCATCCGTTCGCGCAGGCCGTGCGGGCGCTGCCCCACCTGCAGCCCGCCACCCTGGAGCCGCTTATTGCCCGGCTCGGCCACGCGCAGGCCCACGCGCCACTGCCGCTCAGTATGCCCGAAGTGGTGCAGCTCTACCAAGCCCTGCAGGTATGCGGCATGGTGTTCGTGTCGGATTTGATGAGCCACATCGGACTGGAGGACTCCTTCCCGACCTTATCGGAGGAGGAGCGCCGGGCCAGCGAGCCAGCGCCGGCCAGCAACCGCGAGGCAGTAGGCAGCATCGTGAGCGGCTTCACGCAATGGGTGCAGCAGCACTTCCCCAACCACCCCGACATAGCGTTGGCCCGGCAGCAAGTGCTGGCCCTGGCCGATGAACTGTAGGCGGTGAACTGTGGACGGCGAGCAATAGAAGAACTATTATAGAACAGTCATTCTGAGCGAAGGCGCAGTCGCAGTCGAAGAATCTCTACCGCCATAGTAATCCTGTCGTTGGGAAATACTTTGGCGGTGGGGATTCTTCAACTACGGCTGCGCCTTCGCTCAGAACGACCGTTCTATAACAGTGAAGCTGTTTAGGAAGTACCCGGAATCAATTAGAACGTCATGCTTCATCTGGCGTCCGCGCAGCCGAAGCATCTCTACCGCTTCGCTGAATGACTGTAACGAAACGGTAGAGGTGCTTCGGCTGCGCGGACGCCAGATGAAGCATGACGTCCTTTTGACTTTCTAAACAGCTTCAGTTCCTGCTGATTCGTTCTACTGGGCCAGCAGCACTTCAATTTCCAGATGCAGCCACTCATCTTCCCAGGCTTTGTGGGTGAGGCGGGCCGAGAGCGGGTAGCCGGCGTCGAGCAGGCGGGCAACGGTTTCGTTGCGGCCTTCGGGCAGGTAGCCAAGCCAGAACGCCTCGCCGGAACCACTGGTGAGCACGCGCACAGCCCAGTCGTCGTAGGAGCTGTCGGCCTCGCGGGTGAGGGCCAGGGCCTGGCCGGGCTGTAGCGCGGGTTCGAACTCGCGCAGGCCGGGGCGGTGGGTGGTACCGGCCACAAGGCATTCGAGCAGTACCAGGGCGTTGGCGGGGGCAGAATCGGACATGGGGAGAGAGGCGTAGTGAGGCTCTAAACTACGCAGCAAAACGGGTTTACGCAGCTGCGGGTTGGGCAACCTGGCAGTGCGGGCCGCATTTGCCCGGGTTCGGCTGGCCTCATTTGCCCGCCCGCTACCTTTGCCGCCTATGTATAGCAAGACCGAAGCCACCCAGCTCCGCCAGGCCTTCTGGACCACGCTGGGCCAGTACATGCAGCCCGTACCGTCGGCCGACGGCGGGCCAGTGAACTGGATGAACTACAAAACCGGCCTCAAGCACGTGTATTTCCGCCTGCACGCCGACAACCGCCACGCTACTATCAGCATCGAAATAACGCACCCCGACGAATGCCTGCGCGAGCTGTTCTTCGAGCAGTTCCGGGAGTTGCGGCCGATGCTGGAAGAAATCACCGGCGAAACCTGGACCTGGGAGCCGGCCGCCGTCAACGAAAGCGGCCAGCCGCTGGCCCGCATCTGCCACGAACTGCGCCCCGCCAACCTGTTCTCCCGCGACGACTGGCCCCGGCTCATCCCCTTCTTTAAGCCCCGGCTAGTGGCGTTGGACGAGTTTTGGAGCACGGGGCAGTACGCTTTCGACGAGTTGCGGTAGGGCGACGGGTCGATACCTCGACTGGAGACAAAAACGGCCACTCTGTTTCCAGAACGGCCGTTTTTAAACTGTGCAAGACGCCACTATATCACTCATCCGGGAAATCATCCGGCACCGCTTTCAATAACTGCCGAATTTCCTCTCGCCCAATTGACGCAACCTCTGACTTATCGTAGATTGAGAGTAGAAAAACCCACTCGGTCCCGGTTTGCGCATCCAATACCCGCCGGTAGGTGATAACCCGCGCCCCGCCGCTTTTGCCTTGGCCTTTGCTGGCAATAGCCACCCTTATTTTATAGCAGTCCTGCCCCAACGGCTCCCCTAAAGCGGGCTGCACCAGTAGAGCAGTTCCAAGAACTGCCAGTTCAGATTTCAACGAGCGGTACCGCTTTACTAAAGGCTTGGCTTCGCGCTTGAAGTTAGCCGTGGCAATGACGCGAACAGGCACTGCGGGCGGTTAAAGCGAATCCAAAAAATCGTGCAAATCCTCGCCCGGCTGCTTTCCGGCTTCGATAGCGCGAGTTTCTAGCAGCGCACTGCGCATACCCTCCAGCACCTCGTCGCGGCGACGAAGCTGGGCGTAATACGCTTCCAGCTCCTTCCACCGCGCAATCGGAATCACGACAGCTTCGCGCTTGCCGGTTTCGTCGGTCAGGTAATGCAGTGCTTGCGCCGCCATAGTCGAGGAGGGGTAAGAGGGTTTATTTGAACGCCTGAATGCCCTTACTATCCGCCTTCATAGTGGAAAGAAAAACACTGTAGTACCAGCTGAAATCACAAGACACTATCCGCTCCGTGCCTTAATAGTCTCATTTGGCCTCACTTGACCTGGGCAACCAGTTACGATAGTGCTTCGGGGCGAATAAAAGTACAATCCAAGCAACAATGCATATTGGAACTCCACCATTAAGCAGGGAATTTGCATTAAGAGCCTCAGCAACAGTAAATAAAGACACCCACATACCTATCCAGATTATGGTACCTCGCCAGCCCAAAGGATAGCAAAGCAGCATAACAATAAAAGGCAACACAACCATAAACCAAGAACGATAAGACGGCTGTTTGAGATGCTATAATTCTGCGCTTACTTGAACGCCTGGATACCGGTGATATCGGCGCCGGTGATGAGCAGGTGGATGTCGTGGGTGCCTTCGTAGGTGAGCACCGATTCGAGGTTCATCATGTGGCGCATGATGGGATACTCGCCGGTAATGCCCATGCCGCCGTGAATCTGGCGGGCTTCGCGGGCAATGTGCAGGGCAATTTCGACCGAGTTGCGCTTAGCCATCGAAATCTGGGCGCTGGTGGCTTTGCCTTCGTTTTTGAGCACGCCCAAACGCCACACCAGCAGCTGGGCCTTGGTAATTTCGGTAATCATTTCGGCCAGCTTCTTCTGCTGGAGTTGAAAGCCGGCAATCGGCTTACCGAACTGCTCACGCTCCAAGCTGTACTTCAGCGCCGACTCGTAACAATCAATGGCCACGCCGATAGCGCCCCAGGCAATGCCGAAGCGGGCGGAGTCGAGGCAGCTGAGGGGACCTTTGAGTCCGTCGATGCCGGGCAGCAGGTTTTCCTTGGGCACCTTCACGTTGTCGAACACCAGCTCGCCGGTGGTGCTGGCGCGCAGGCTCCATTTGTTGTGGATTTCGGGGGTCGTGAAGCCTTCCATGCCGCGCTCCACGATAAGGCCTTTGATGCGGCCTTCCTCGTTTTTGGCCCACACCACGGCCACCTGACACTCGGGCGAGTTGGAAATCCAGAGCTTGGCACCGTTCAGCAAGTAATAGTCGCCCATGTCCTTGATGTTCGTGGTCATGCCGCCGGGGTTCGAGCCGTGGTCAGGCTCGGTGAGGCCGAAACAGCCGAGCCACTCGCCGCTGGCCAGCTTGGGCAGGAATTTCTTGCGCTGCTCCTCCGAGCCGTAGGCGTAAATCGGGAACATTACTAGTGAGCCCTGCACCGAGGCCGTGGAACGCATACCGGAGTCGCCGCGCTCAATTTCCTGCATAATCAGGCCGTAGCTGATGTAATCGAGGCCGCCGCCGCCGTACTCGGTCGGGATGGTGGGGCCGAACGCGCCGACATCACCAAACTTGCGCACGATTTCGCTCGGGAAGTGTGCCTGCTGGGCCCATTGCTCGATGTTGGGGCTAATTTCCTTTTTTACGAAGTCGCGGATGCTCTGCCGAATGAGCTTGTGCTCCTCAGTCAGCAGGCCGTCGAGGTCGAAATAATCGGTGAAACCGGCGGCGTTGGTAGAGCCGCGCTGGGCAGTGTGGGCTTTTGCCTGGGGCGAGAGAACGTCAGCTTCGGAAGACATGGCAGAGGGTAAATTGGGTTGGGTGGCTCAAAGATAAAGATTTAAGACGGCGCCGGCTATTCGTGTGCTCAGCCCGATTCATTAACAGAACAGCCTACCAGCAAGCGGGTTCCGGCACATCCTAAATTCATTCCTCATCTTTCTGTCGCTGATCTGCGTAGCGCCTACCCGACCCCAGCGCGTTGCTCATAGCAGCAAAGGCTCTTCTGATGCGCCAGCGTCCGTAAGCCGGCCCCACTACCTTTGTTTTGAAGCTATTACAGGAAGTGCCTAAGAACTTGAGCGAATGTCATGCTTCGGCAGGCAGATGCTTACCTTTTTAACCGGCTTCTTTCCCTCGCCCAATGCTCCCTCCTACGCTAAGTAAACGTTTTCAGGACCGTCTGCAGGAGCATCGCCCCCAGCTACTCAGCCGGGCCGATGCTACGCTGTTTTACCTGAGCCTGGCAGGGCTACTGATTTTTGTATACGACCTGGGGTTTGCGCAGGCAGCGGCGGCCGAGCAGGCATTTTCGGTTTTCTACGGAGGCTACACACTGGTTCTGGTGGTGGTGCTGGTGCTGCGGTTATTCCTGCTCAACCGGGCGGGGGTGCCCAGGGGGTGGGTGATGGTCGAGTTCGGGCTTATCCTGCTGGCGGCCTGCGGGGCTTTTTTGAGCTTCTTTCCCGAACAGTTCTTCTATCACAGTACGGTATTGGGGCGCTTCGTCGATCGGGGCTTTCTGGTGCTGGGTGTGCTGCTGTATATATTCCTGATCGAGCTTTCGCGCCGCTCGCTTACCATTTACCGCCTGCGCTACAACCCGGCGCTGCTGTTTATCGGCAGTTTCGTACTGCTTATTCTGCTGGGGGCGGGGCTGCTGCTGCTGCCCCGCGCCACGGTACAAGGCATTCCGCCCCTCGATGCCCTGCTCATCTCGACCAGCGCGGTGTGCGTTACCGGCCTGGCTACCGTGGATCCGGCCACGTATTTCACCACCTTCGGCAAAACCGTTATCCTGATGCTCATTCAGCTGGGTGGCCTGGGTATCATGACGTTCACGAGCTTCCTGACGCTGTTTTTCCAACGTTCCTCGTCGTTCCAGAACCAGCTTTTCATGCAGGGACTGGTGAATGAGGAAAGTATCGGTAACACCATGCGCACCATTGGCAGCATTGTGGGCATCACGTTTCTGGTGGAGTTTATCGGGGCCGGGCTGATTTACGCGTCCATCAGCCCGGCCGCTGTCCCGCACCTGTCCGACCGGATGGGGCTGGCCGTTTTCCACTCCGTATCGGCCTTTTGCAACGCGGGTTTCTCTACCCTGCCCGGGGGCCTGTACAACAGCGGCTTTCGCTTCAACTACCCCTTTCAGCTGGTTATCATCGCCCTGATTGTGGTTGGCGGCATTGGCTTTCCGATCATCTTCAACCTGTACCGCTACCTGCGCGAAAGGAGCCTTAGCCGCTGGCGGCAGCTGGTACGCCGCGAGCGGTACGTGTACGTGCCGCGTATTATCAGCGTAAATACCAAGCTGGTGCTGCTTACTACCGCCATTCTGCTGGTAGGCGGCACGGTGCTGTATGGCGTTTTTGAGTACAATAACACCCTGCGCGAGCACTCAGGATTCGGTAAGCTCGTAACGGCGCTATTCGGGAGCGTTACACCCCGCACCGCCGGCTTCAACACCGTGGATATGGCGCAGCTAAGCACCCCAATCGTGCTCATTTACCTGCTGCTGATGTGGATTGGAGCCTCGCCGGGCTCCACAGGCGGCGGCATCAAAACCACCACCTTCGCCCTGGCTTTCCTCAACATTGCCAGCATTGCCCGCGGCAAGGAGCGGCTGGATGTTTTCGGGCGGCACGTGCCCAGTAAGTCGGTGCAGCAGGCGTTTGCCGTGATGATGCTCTCGGCGCTGGTTATTGGGGTGGCTACGCTCTCAGTTGCGTATTTTAACCCGGATATTCCGATTGTAAAGGTGGCGTTTGAGGTGTTTTCGGCCTACAGCACCACCGGCCTCAGCCTGAACGTAACCAGCGAGCTGGCAGCGGGCAGCAAGCTGGTAATTATTATCACAATGTTCCTGGGCCGCGTGGGTACGTTTACGCTCATTGCCGGCGTGGTAAGCAAGGTAAACGACTTAAACCACCGCTACCCCCCCGAAAATATCATCATCACGTAACTTTTGCTGAACTTACCTTTTCGCTGAGCAAAACCGCATGAAATACATAATTATTGGCCTCGGCAACTTCGGCGCTTCTTTATCGATGCAGCTCACGGCCATGGGCCACGAGGTGATTTCGGTGGACAACGACATGGCCAAGGTCACCCAGTTCAAAGACCTGATTACGCATACCGTGTGCCTCGATGCCAAAGACCAGCGGGCCCTGGCCACGCTCCCGCTCAAAGACACCGACATGGTGCTGGTAGGCATTGGGGAAGATTTTGGCGCCTCCGTAATGGCCGTGGCCAACTTCAAGCAGCTGGGCGTCAAAAAAATCATCGGGCGCGCTATTTCACCCCTGCACCAAACGGTGCTGGAGGCCATTGGCGTTGACCGGATTGTGAGCCCGGAAACCGAGTTTGCCGAGCGTCTGGCCAAAAGCCTCGACATGAAAGGTATTCTCGACTCGCTGGACCTGACCGAGGACTACAACATCATTCAGGCCACGGTGCCCGCCCGCTACGTGGGCCACACCATCCAGGAGGCCAACTTTCGGCAGAAGTACAACATCAACGTGCTCACCATCATCCGGCAGAAGCAAGCCACCAACATGTTCGGCCGCTCGCAAACCAAGCCGTCCGCCATTGGCGTAGTAGCCGCCGACACCGTTTTTTTGGTCGACGACATTATGGTACTTTTCGGTAAGATGGACGACATCCGGAAAGTACTGCAGTAAGTACCCGACACTGCGGAGCGCATCGGGCCGCTAAATTTGAGCCCCAGCGCCAGTTTTAAAACGACAACCCGGGCATACGAGTACAAGGGCAGCCTGCCACCGCAGCAGGATTCCTCAACCCCGCAATCAGGTTCTGCCCGGCCACCCGCGGTTTGCCACTCCCTCAGCTTACGCCTACCCCCTTTTATGAGCCACGAAAAAAAGCTAACCGAACTGGAAGCAACCGCCATTTGCGGCAACGACATTTCTTCGTCCTGCCTCTACGTTTCGGCTCTGGCCATTGCCTACGCCGGCCAGTACGCCTTCGTGGCCCTGCTGATTGTAGCGGCGGTGCTGTTTCTGTTCCGCAAAATTTACGGCGAAGTGGTGGGTGCGCTACCCCTCAATGGCGGGGCCTACAACGTACTGCTTAACACCACCAGCAAGCGCAACGCCGCCCTGGCCGCCTGCCTCACCATCCTGTCGTACATGGCCACGGCCGTGATTTCGGCCTCCGAGGCCATGCACTACCTGCACACGCTCTGGGAAGGGCTCCCCATCATCGGGTCCACACTGGGGCTGCTGGGACTGTTTCTGGCGCTTACCATTCTGGGTATGTCCGAGTCGGCGAAAGTGGCTGTGGCCATTTTCATTACTCACCTGGTTTCGCTTACGCTGCTGGTGGGCGCGGCCATCTGGTTTCTACTAACCCACGATTTGAGCACCTTATCGCTCAACTTCTCGGCCCCGGTACCGGGCGGCAGTATTACTACGGCCCTGTTTTTCGGTTTCAGCGCAGCCATGCTGGGTATTTCGGGCTTCGAAAGCTCGGCCAATTTTGTAGAGGAGCAAGGCCCTGGGGTGTTTTCGAAGACGTTGCGCAACATGTGGGTAGTCGTGAGCTTCTTCAACCCGGCCATTGCTTTTCTGGCCATTGCGGTCCTGCCGCTGGCTACGGTGGGCGAACACACCGAAACCCTGCTCTCGTACCTGGGCACCACCACCGGCGGCCGCTGGCTGGGGATACTCATCTCTATTGATGCCGTGGCCGTACTCAGCGGAGCTGTACTCACGAGCTTTGTGGGCGTGAGCGGCCTGATGAAGCGCATGGCTCTAGACCGCATTCTGCCCCAGTTCTTCCTCAAGGAAAACAAGCGCCAGAGCAACTACGTGATTCTTATCACCTTTTTCCTGCTGTGCATGTCGGTGCTGTTTATCACCAACGGCGAGCTGGGCCCGCTCTCAGGCGTATACACCATCTCGTTTCTGTCGGTAATGGCCTTTTTTGCGCTTGGCAACTTCCTGCTCAAAAGCAAGCGCCCCAACCTCCCCCGACCGGTGTACGCCGGCATTCTAACGGTTACAGTGGCGCTTATCAGCATTATGGTAGCGCTCTACGGCAACATCACGCTGCACCCCGACTACCTCATCGTGTTTTTGCAGTACTTCCTGCCCTCGATGGCCGTGGTCTACATTATGCTCAACCGGGCCTCTATCTTGGAACTGATTCTAGCCGCCGTCACCTCGTTTGGCCATAAATACCCGGGCATGTCGCGCTTCAGCCGCCTGCAGGTGCAAAAAGCCACCCGCGAGCTGCATCAGCAGGAATTCGTGTTTTTCACCAAGGGCGACAACGTGTCGAACCTTAACAAGGTGATGGCCTACGTGGTGGAAAACGAGTTTACCAACCGCCTCAAAATCGTAACGCTGCTTCGCGACGGCGAATCATACTCCCAGGATCTGGTAAACGATATTGAGGTGCTCGACCGGGCCTACGAGGAAATCCGAGTCGATTTCGTAGCCATGCCCGGCCACTTCGGCCCCGAGCTCATCGACCGCCTCTCCCGCGAGTGGAACGTGCCTAAAAACTTCATGTTCATCGGCTCCCCCGGCGACCGGTTTCCCTACCAGATTTCCGAGCTGGGCGGGGTGCGCCTGATCATTTGATCACAGATGTTACAGACGGGGCCGATGCCGCAGATTCGTTCTGACAACGAATCTGCGGCATCGGCCCCGTCTGTAACATCTATGATTTAGAATTTAGCCCCTACTGATACCAGGAAGTTGCGGGTGGCCTGCGGGAAGTACCAGTTGAAAGTTTGCTGGCGGCCGTCGGTGCCGGGGTAGCCGTAGGTGTAGCCGTTGGCCACATAACGGCGGTTGAGCACGTTGTTTACCAGCAGGCCCAGCTCGATTTCCTTGATAAACACGGGCCGGATAGTGTAACGCAGCCGGAAATCAAGCACCTGATAGGGGCTGATGCGGCGGTCTTCGCTCGTGGAATTATCGAGGTATTGGCGGCTAACGGTTTTGTAGAGCAATGCCGCCCGCAAACCCCGTAGCGGCTGCACCTCCAGCGTGTGCGCCGACACAACCGAGGGCGAGTAGGAAATAGTGCTGGTACGCAGAACAAAAGTGCTGTCGGTGGTGGCTTCCTGATAGTTCCGGATGCGGTTCTGGCTCAGCGTAATCGTGCTGCTGAGGCTGATTTTGTCGTTGGCCGACACGAAGCCCGTCAGCTCCAGGCCACGCCGGTAGCTGCGCGTTACGTTGGTACGCAACGGCGTGCCCACATCATTGAGCTGCCCAATCGACACCAGTTGGTTGCGGTAGTTCATGTAGAAGTAGTTGGCCTCGAAGCGCAACGACGTATTCGGTCCCAGCAGGTCGGTATTGGGCTGGGTGAAGCGGTAGCCGCCCTCGAAGTCGTGCAGACGCTCGGCCTGGGCGCCCGCGTCGCCGGCGGGGCGGTCGGTGAAATCGGAGCGCACCGGCTCGCGCTGGCCCACCGCGAAGCTGGCGTAAAGCTGCTGGCCTTCGGCCACCGCAAACGTGGCGCCAGCCTTGGGGTTGACGAAGGTGTAGCGGGCACGGGTGCGCACGTCGTTCTGGTCGTCTTCGAGCCCGTCAATGGCGTAGTCGATGTGGCGCACCTGTACATCGGCGTACACCCCGAGTTTGGGCAGCAGCTGCCAGGTGGCGCGGGCGTAGGCGTTATAGTCGGTTTTGGTGGCGTCGTTGAAATAGTAGCGCTGGCGGATGCTGCCCGTGGAAGCATACCGGGCCCAGATAATTTCGCCGTAGTGGTCGTTGATGAAGCGGTTCCAGGCCCCGCCTACCGTCGCCTGTAGCCGGTCATTGGCCTTGGGTTGGTAATTGAGCGCGAAAGTGCCTCCGTAGAAGTAGTTGTCGAGGTACTTGCGGTCGATCAGGTCGGTACGCTTAATGGTGGTGTCGCCGAGCGTTACATCGGGCAGCTGGTAGTTGGCCAGCTTGCGGTTGGCGCGGAAGCTTTCGTAGTAACCCAGGCCGCGGGTCAGGTGCAGAGCTGCGCCCAGGCTCCAATCCTCGCCAAAACCCTGTGAGAGGTGCAGCTGGTAGTGGTTCTGCTGGTAGTTATCGGTCTGGTTGTCGTAGGTGTACGAGCTATAACGGCGGCCCTCACGGCGCAGCCGGTCGGCATCGGCGGGGCTCAGTTCGCCGTTATCAATAAACTGCTGCAGCAGGGCCGCGTCGCCGGTAATGGCGGGTTCGGGCACACCGTTCCAGGCCTGGTAGGTTTTCTCACGGCCCGAGAAAGTGATGAACTTCACCTGCGTAGATTTGCCCTGGTAGCCGGCAGCCAGGTAGTATGATTTCAGGTCGGAAGACGCCCGGTTCATGTAACCGTCGGTGCTGATGCGCGAGAGACGGCCGTCAACCGTGAAGTGCTTTCCCAGCAAACCGGTACCAAACTGGGCCGTGTTTTTCCAGGTGTTGAAGGAGCCGTAGGAGTTGCTGGTTTCACCGTAGGCCTCGGCGCGATTGTCGAGGGTAGAGATGTTGAGGCTGGCCCCGAAAGCCGCGCCGCCATTCTGGCTCGTGCCCACGCCCCGCTGAATCTGGATGGAGCTGATGGAGGAGGATAAATCGGGCAGGTTTACCAGAAACGAGCCGTGCGACTCCGCATCATTCAGCGGAATGCCGTTGATGGTCATGTTGATGCCCGTGTTGCTCGTGCCCCGGATGCGGATATCGGTGTAGCCCACGCCCGCCCCGGCATCCGACGTAACCACCACCGAAGGCGTCTGATCGAGCAGATAGGGCAGATCCTGGCCGAAGTTACGCTTGGCAATATCCTGCTTGCCCAGGTTGGTGTAGGCCGTGGCGGTGCGGTCGGAGGCGCGCTGGGCCGTTACGAGCGCATCGCCGGTGAGCACCCCGCCGGGCTGCAGCCGGGCCGCTACGCGCTGGGCCTCGGCCTGCCCTTGCAGGGCCTGCACAAAGGTTTCGTAGCCCACAAACGTGATGCGCAGCTCGTGCCGGCCGGCCGGCACGACGGCCAGGCTGAAAGCGCCGGCTGCATCGGTGGTGCCGCTGGGTGTGCCGTCGAGCAGTACGGTGGCGCCCGGCAGCGGCTGGCCGCTACGGGCATCGGTAATGGTGCCGGCCACGGGCCCCTGGGCCCAGGCCACGCCAGACGATAGCCCCAACAGGGTTAGTCCGGTGGTTAGTACTTTTTTCAAAAGTGAAAAAATAGAAAAAGTGGAACGTACCCAGGGCCAGGGGTCGGCCCCCGTGGGTGTTTCGCTCGCGGATCGTTTGTTCCCTTCGCCGGCATTACCCGGATCAGGTTCAATGGGTATGATCTCAGCCTTATTGCTACTCGCGTAGCTTGGGGCACCCCTAAACTGTGCGGCGAAGGTACGCCACTAAATCTGGTTCCGGCGGGCCAGACGCGGCCGAACGATGCAAAAAAGGCGGGCGGCTTCGTTTTCTACTGACAATCAGTTATCTTAGAAATACGCCCCGCCCGCTGCGGCAGCCCGGCCGAAAACCCGGGCACGCTAAAAACAAGCCGGGGCCACTGCCCGTTGCAGTAAACAATTCGTCCGGTTCCGGAGCTCTACCTGCCTCTCTTCAACCTCCCGCGCCATGTCCGCTCCCAGCCTTCTGTATATGCTTGCCGCGCTTATTTTCGCCGCTTTCGTGTTGCTGATGCCCAGCCGTCGCCTGCGCCAGCCCCCGGCTCCCGGCAACGACGACGACAGTGGCGGCGGCGAACCTATCGACGATGGGCTACCCGATTTCGACCTGCCCCCGGGCATCTCGCGCCCCATAAACGACTGGGAGCCCGAATACAACCGCCGCCCGGTGATTAGGGATTAGGGATTAGGGATTAGGAAAGCACGTCATTCAGAGCGAAGCGAAGAATCTCGCGTGAATCGTTGAACAACAACCGTTGTAACGATTCACGCGAGATTCTTCGCTTCGCTCTGAATGACGTGCTTTTTTGACTTCCAACCCCCCCCTTATACTACAAGTCCCTGGCCATCAGAATATACGGCTCGGTGCCGCGGTATATGCGGTTGCCTTCGGGCTCCAACTTGAAAGCGCGGTAGAAAGCCTCGTTGCGGGCGCGGGCGTCGCACCACAGGCGGCGGGCGCCGTGGCGCCGTGCTTCGTTGATAACGTGGCGTAGCAGCTGCGAGCCGATACCCTGGCCCTGACAGTCGGGCCGGGTGGCAAACTTGCGGAACCGGGCCACGCTGCCATCAATAAACAGCGAGACAACCGAAACCAGTTTGCCGTTGCGGAAGGCGCCGAAGTGCAATCCGGCTTCGTCGTTGCCCAGCTTAATGTAGGCCATTGGTTCGCCGGGCCATAGCACCTTATGGCGCAGCTCGTAGGTATCGGCCGCCGAAATGGCCCGGATGGTGATATCGGAAGTGGTGGTATTAGGCAACGGTGAGACTGTAAGAAGTGATAAACTGCTGGCCGGCGTTCAGGCGCAGCATGCCCTGCTTGTCGGCCAGCTCGACGGGGCCGCCCACGCTGCCCGCCAGCCCGTGCCAGGGCTCGATGCAGACAAACCCGGCACCTGAGCCGGCCGTCCAGAGGCCCAAATACGGGAAGCCGTCGAAACGGGCCCGCACGCTGTGGCCCGAACGCCGGCTGCGCAGCGTGATACTGGTGAAATCGAAGTGCTGAAAGACCAGCGCATCTTGGGCAAATAGCGCGTAGGTAAGTGGCAGCACGGTTTCCTGACGCAACAGCGGCGTAGTGCGGCCGCTAAAAAGGCCGTTTTCCAGCAGGTGCTGGTCGAGGCTGACGGGGTGGTCGAAAACGAATTCGTAGTCCTCGAACGTTTCGCCGGGCAGCAGCGGGCAGCGGAAAGCCGGGTGCGCCCCAATGCTGAACAGCAGTTCCGCAGAGTCCGGGTTTTCGACCTCCCAGCCCACCGTGAGCGTGGAGCCAGCCAGCCGGTAGCTGATGCGCAGCGCAAACCCAAACGGATACACGACCCGGCTGGCGGCATCGTCGCGCAGCTCAAACGTCAGCTCGAACTCGCTGCGGTGCAGCAGCACAAACTCCCGGTCGCGGGCGAAACCGTGCTGGCCCAGCTCGTAGGTCTGGCCCTGGTGGCGGTACTGGTTGTCGGGCAAGCGGCCCACCACCGGAAACAGCACCGGCGCGTGGCGGCCCCAGTAGGCGGGGTCGGCCTGCCAGATATACTCCAGCTCGCCGGCCGCCTCCAGGCGCACAAAGCTGATCAGCTCGGCCCCGTGGGTATTTACCTGAACGCGGCAGTGCTCGTTTTCGAGGGTATGGATCATGGCAATACCTGTTTTATTCCCTGATAAGCATAGCGCCGATTTCATCATTCCAGCATCCCCAACCGATCCGCTACCGGGCAAACAACGGCAGCCGCCCCGTAAAGTTACTCCGGCGCTTCGTCGGGCCGGGGCTGACGGCCAAGCAGCTCATCAACGTGGAAACAGGCCTGCTCGAAACGATGGGCGGGCGGGCCGCAGATTTCGGCAAAGTTCGACAGTTGGTCGCGGAGTTCGCGCTGGTAGAGGGTATAAAAATGGTTGCGGTGCTGCGGATGCTCGCGCAACGGGTCGGCTTCCCAGGGCAAATCCACGTTCAGCAGCAGCACCAGACCATATTGCTGCTGCTCCATCCGGCGCAGAATCCAGTCGGGGCAATAGCCGAACGAGTGCTCGGCCCATATTTTTATCACCAGCAAATCGGTGTCGCAGAACACCAGCGGCCGGCCCAGGCGTAGGGCCTCGGCTACGGCCTGCTCCTCAGCCAGCAGCTGGCCGCGGGCAATATCTTCGAGGTCGGAAAGCGTGTAGCCCGGGGCGCGGCCGGTGAGGTAGGCGCGGGCGTACTCGGGGGCCCAGGCCGTGTGGTAGTGCACGGCCAGCAGGCGGCTCAAGGTGGTTTTGCCCGTCGATTCGGGGCCGGTGAGGGCAACGCGCAGCATCAGCGGGCTGCTCCGCGAAACGGAAAATCGGCTGGCAGGAAGTAGAGCGGTTGTTTCATAGCAAGTCAGGTAGAAAGCGGAACGGAGCGAATGGCGTGCTGGCGCAGCGCCCGCCGCCACTCCAGGTAGCCATACACGGCCAGGCCGAGGTAGAGCACATATAGGGCGCTGGTGGGGTATAGCTGCTTATACCAGAGAATGGGCACGTAGATGATATCAACCACCATCCAGACAAGCCAGTTTTCGAGGCGCTTGCGGATGAGCAGAAACTGCCCGGCCAGGCTACCGGCCGTCGTGAAGGCGTCCCAGTGGGGCAGCGCGGCATCGGTGTGGTGCTGCAGGTAGTAGCCCACGCCCAGCGTATAGGCCGCCACAAAAGCCGCACAACCCGCCCACTCGCGGGCCGGCGTGCGCGTCACGGGCAGCTCCGAGCGGTTGCGCCCGCCATACAGCCACTGGTACCAGCCCAGCCCCGCCAGCCCGATAAACAGCACCTGCAGGAAGGCATCTGAGTACAGCGTGGCCCCCGAGTACACCACCACATACAGCGCGCAGCTGACAATGGCCACCGGAAAATTCCAGAGCGATTCGCGAGCGGCCAGCCACACGCAGGCGAAGCCCGTCACGACGGCCACCCATTCGAGCGGGCCGTTGCCGGCCGCGGCGGTCCAGAGTCTGAACAGTTCTTCCAATTCGGTTTCAGCAGATGAAGTGCGCCGGCGCCGTGCGGGCCGATTGGTCAAAGCTAACCAGCGGCGGGGTAATTTTACGGTTGACACCGCTTTTTAGCCCCTACCTGATGCTGCCCGAACTCACGCCCGAAGCCCTGCACGCCCGCCTGCAAAGCGGCGAAAACCTCCAGCTCATCGACGTGCGCCAGCCCGAAGAGTACGCCTTCTGCCGCATCGAGGGCAGCATTTTGATTCCGTTAGGCGAGCTGGCGTCCCGCGCCGACGAGGTGCCCGACGACCGGCCGGTGGTGCTCATCTGCCACCACGGCGTGCGCTCGATGCAGGCGCTGGCCTATCTGCAGCACCGCCACGAGCACACCAACCTGCTGAACCTGCGCGGCGGCATCGATGCCTGGAGCCGGCGCGTGGATGCTTCGGTGGCGTTGTATTAGGGAGTGTGACCAGTTGTTATAGGGCGGTTATGCTGAGCGCAGCCAAAGCATCTCTACCGCTTTGTTGAATGTTGTAGAGCAGCGGTAGAGATGCTTCGGCTGCGCTCAGCATAACCGCCTTTTTTGATTCTTATAATCAACCATCTACGCAGCCCAGGACAAACAGCACCAAACTAAATGCGCTTCCCCGACCTGCCCATAACCGCCGCCCTGCCCGAGCTGCTTGCCACGCTCGAAACCCACCATGTGGCCGTGCTGCAGGCCCCGCCCGGTGCGGGCAAAACTACGCTGGTGCCGCTGGCGCTGCTGGAAGCGGCTTGGTGCGCGGGCCAAAAAATAATCGTGCTGGAGCCCCGGCGGCTGGCGGCGCGGGCGGCGGCCACCCGCATGGCCCAGCTGCTGGGCGAGCCCGTGGGCCAGACCGTCGGCTACCGCATGCGGCTGGAAAGCAAGATTTCGGCGAGAACCCGCATCGAAGTCGTCACCGAAATCATCCTCACACGCCAGCTCCAAGACGACCCCTCTCTGGAAGGTGTGGCCGCCGTGCTGTTCGACGAATTCCACGAGCGCAGCCTGCAGGCCGACCTCGGCCTAGCACTGGCCCTCGATGCCCAGCAGGTTTTGCGGCCCGATTTACGCCTGCTGATCATGTCGGCCACGCTGGATGCCGAGCGGCTGGGCCGCTGGCTGGGCGCGCCAGTCGTGAGCAGCCTGGGCCGCATGTTTCCGGTTGAAACCCACTACCTGAGCCCCCAGCGGGCCGCCAGCTCCTCGCGCCGCCCTCACGAAAAGCTCCAAGACCTCGTGCCGGTGCTCGTGCGCGAGGCCCTGCAAGCCCACCCCACCGGCGACGTACTCGTGTTTCTGCCCGGCCTGGCCGACCAGCGCCGCGTAGCCGCCAAGCTCGCCTCACTGCCCGACCATATTATCATCCATACGCTGCACGGCGAGCTGCCCGCTGAACAGCAGGACGCCGCACTGCGCCCCGCCCCGGCCGGCCGCCGCAAGGTGGTGCTGGCCACCAGCATTGCCGAAACCAGCCTCACCATTGAGGGCGTGAGCATCGTGGTGGATGGCGGCTTCGCCCGGATTCCGCGCTTCGAGCCGCGCACCGGCCTCACCACACTGGGCACCGAGCCAGCCAGCCAGGCGGCCGCCGACCAGCGCCGGGGCCGCGCCGGCCGCCTCGGCCCCGGCACCTGCTACCGCCTCTGGACCGAAGCCGAATTCCGGGAGCTACCGCAGCACCTGCCGCCCGAAATCCTGACTGCCGACCTGAGCCCGCTGGCCCTGGAACTGGCGTTGTGGGGCGCGTACGCGGCCGATAGTTTGCGCTGGCTGGATACGCCGCCGGCCCCGGCGCTGGCCCAGGCCCGCGAACTGCTGGTGCGGCTGGAGGCTGTTACGCCGGCCGGGCCACCCACTGCCCACGGCCGCGCCCTGGCCCGGCTGGGACTGGCCCCACGCTTGGCGCACCTGGTAGCCCGGGGTCAGCAAATCGGGCACGGGGCCACGGCCTGCGCGCTGGCCGCCTTGCTCACCGAGCGCGACATTCTGCGCCCCGCCGACGGCTCGTTCGGCCCGCCCGATCTACGCCTGCGCCTCGAAGCCCTGCACACCGGCCGCGCCCCGCTGCCCGGCCTGTTGCCCGATGCGGCCGGCCTGCGCCGGGTGCGCGAGGCGGCGGCCGTGCTCCGCCAGCGGGCCGGAGCCAAAGGCGAAATTGAGCCCGACGCGGCCGGGCTGCTGGCCGCCCTGGCTTACCCCGACCGCCTGGCCCAGCGCGAAACACCCGAACGGGTACGGCTGCGCAGCGGCCAGCGGGCCACATTGCCAGCCGAGCATTTCGGGCAGCAGGACCAGTTTTTTGCCGTGGCCAGTCTCGATGGATACACCGCCCAGCCCCGCGCTAGCCTGGCCGCCCCCCTGAGCCGGGCCGAGCTGGAAGAGCATTTCGCACAGCAGATTGAAACCCGCGACGAAGTGCGCTGGGACGAAGCCGCCGGCCGCGTAACGGCCCGCCGCCTGCGCCGCCTCGGGGCCCTGATGCTGTCCGATATCAACCTGCCCAACCCCGACCCGGCGCTGGTGGCCGCGGCTTTGCTGGAGGCCGTGCAGGCAGGCGGCATTGCCGGCTTGCCCTGGAGCGAGGCCGCCACCCAGCTACGCGAGCGGCTGGCCTTTATGCACCATCATTTCCCCTCAACCTGGCCCGAAGTGTCGGATGAAGTACTGCTGGCGGAACTTGACGACTGGCTGGGCCCTTACCTGACAGGCGTGAAGTCCATGGCTGAACTGGGCCGGATTGACTTCCACGAGGCACTGCTGGGGCGGCTGCCGGACGGCTGGAGCCAGCGCCAGGAGCTGGACCGCCTCGCCCCTACCCACCTCGAAGTGCCCACCGGCTCACGCATCCGCCTCGATTATACAGTGCCCGAAACACCGGTACTGGCAGTGCGCCTGCAGGAAGTGTTCGGCCTGCTCGATACGCCCACGGTAGGCGGCGGCCGGGTGCCGCTCACGCTGCACCTGCTCTCGCCCGGCTACCGCCCCGCCCAGGTTACGCGCGACCTGCGCAGCTTCTGGACCAGCTCTTACTTCGAGGTGCGCAAGGACCTACGCGGCCGCTACCCCAAGCACTACTGGCCCGAAAACCCGCTTGAAGCCCAGGCCGTGCGCGGCACCAAAAAGCAGAACGGGCTTTAGTAGTCAGTAGTCAGTAGTCAGTAGTCAGTAGAAAATACGAACGGCATTCAGAGCAAAGCGAAGAATCTCGCGTGAATCGTTACAACGATTGTTGTTCAACGACTCACGCGAGATTCTTCGCTTCGCTCTGGATGCCGTTCTGCTAAGCCTAGAAATCTAGCTTGGGAAGTCGGCCGAATTACCGGTTTCTTCCACTTCGGACAGCTCTTTTATAAGGCCGGTGAACTTCTCGCGGGCGCCTTTAACGGCGGCCTTGCCCAGGGGCAGGTGCAGGGGTGCGTCACCCTCAGCGTGCACGAGGTCGTACATGATCTGGGCGGCGCGGTCGGGGTCGCCGGGCTGGTTACCGCTATAGCTCTGGATGCCTTTGAGGTTTTCGCCCACGGTGCTACGGTAGTCCTCAATATTGGTATCAACGTAGGTGGCCGAGGCGCCAGCCCATTCGGTGCGGAACCCGCTGGGCTCGATATTGGTGACTTTGATGCCGAGTGGTTTCACCTGCTGGGCCAGGCTTTCGCCGATGGCTTCGAGAGCAAACTTGCTGGCGTTGTACACGCCCACGCCGGGGAAGGTTTTCAGGCCGCCGATGCTGGTGATGTTGAGTACGTGGCCACTTTTCCGCTCGCGCAAATGGGGCAGCACAGCCCGTAGCACGTGTAGCGGCCCGAATACGTTCACGTCGAACTGGCGGTGTACTTCTTCGGCATCGATTTCTTCGATGCTGCCCAGCGAGCCGTAGCCGGCGTTGTTTACGATAACATCGAGGTGGCCTAGCTGCTTGATGGCATCAGCAATGGCTTTTTTAACCTGGGCTTCGTTGGTCACTTCCATCACGAAACCGTGGCCCTGGCCGTTGGCCTTTTTGGTGAACTCGTCGGCCTGCTCCTGCTTGCGGAAAGTGGCGGCCACTTTGTCGCCTTTTTCGAGGAGCAAGTCGGCCAGAGAGGCGCCGAATCCGGAACTGACGCCGGTAATAAACCAGTTTTTGGTAGTTGCCATAGGTTAGAGTAGCTAAGTAAGGCCGCACCAATCCGGCGCGGTTGGGGCTTATAACTGCAAGAGCGGGCCGGGGGTTTTAGAATGTGCGGCCCAGGCCCGACTGCGGCTTATTTGAGGGCATTCCGCGAAAAGCAAGCTGGACCATAACCCGGAAACCAACTTTACGCCCTAACTTTGACCTGCAACAAGCCACCTTCTAACTCTCTTGTTGCCATGGCCGACCACGCCGCCAAAATTGCCTTCGAGGCCCTGACCTACGACGATGTGCTGCTGCTGCCCGGCTACTCCGAGGTGTTGCCCCGCGACGTTGACACCGGCGCCCCCCTTACCCGTCGTATTCGCCTGCAGCTGCCTTTCGTTTCGGCGGCCATGGACACCGTAACCGAGGCCGAAATGGCCATTGCTCTGGCCCAGGAAGGCGGCATTGGCATCATTCACAAGAACATGAGCATCAAGGCGCAGGCCGAGCTCGTGCGCCGCGTGAAGCGTTCGGAGAGCGGTATGATCCTCGATCCGTTCACGCTCACCGAAACTGCCACCCTGGCCGAGGCCAAGCAGCTGATGCGCGAGCACAACATCGGTGGTATTCCCATTATCGATGAGCAGCGCCACCTCAAAGGCATTTTGACCAACCGCGACCTGCGCTTTGAGAAGGACATGACGCGGTCGGTGAGTGAGGTGATGACCGCCACGCCGCTCGTAACGGCTAAGGCCGGCACCGAGCTGGCCGCCGCCGAAGAGATTCTGCAGGATTCCAAAGTCGAGAAGCTGCCGGTTATCGATGTGGAAGGCCGGCTGGTGGGCCTTATCACCTACAAAGACATCCGCAAGCGCCGCCGCACGCCCAACGCCTGCAAAGACGAGCTGGGCCGCCTGCTGGTAGGTGCTGCCCTGGGCGTTACGGCCGACCTGATGGAGCGCGTAGCCGCCCTGTTGGAAGCCGGCGTAGATGTCGTGAGCCTGGACACGGCCCACGGCCACAGCAAAGGCGTACTCGACGCCGTGCGCAGCCTCCGGCAGCAGTTCCCCGACCTGCAGATTATTGCCGGCAACGTGGCCACCGCCGAGGGAGCCCGCGCCCTGGCCGATGCCGGTGCCGACGCCGTGAAAGTGGGCGTAGGGCCGGGCAGCATCTGTACTACCCGCATTGTGGCCGGCATTGGCGTACCCCAGCTTTCGGCGGTGCTCGAAGCCGCCCGTGGCCTCGAAGGTACCGGCGTACCGGTTATTGCCGACGGCGGCATCAAGTACTCGGGCGACGTGGTGAAGGCCCTGGCGGCCGGTGCCAGCACCGTGATGATTGGCTCGCTGCTGGCCGGCACCGACGAAGCCCCCGGCGAAATGACGCTGTTCGAGGGCCGCAAATACAAGGGCTACCGCGGCATGGGCTCGGTAGAAGCCATGGAGGAAGGCAGCAAAGACCGCTACTTCCAGGATGCCGAGGACGACGTGAAGAAGCTCGTGCCCGAGGGCATTGTGGGCCGCGTACCCTACAAAGGGCTGGCCGCCGAAGTGCTCTACCAGCTCGCGGGCGGCCTGCGCGCCGGCATGGGCTACTGCGGTGCCGCCACCATTGAAGTGCTGCAAACCGCCCGCTTCGTGCGCATCACCGGGGCCGGCCTGCGCGAGTCGCATCCCCACGACGTGCAGATTACCCGCGAGTCGCCGAACTACAGCAGCCGCTAGAAAAAGTCGATTGGCTATCCAGGCGAGTACCCCGGGGCGCTGCTTCCGGGGTACTCGCTTTATTAACCATCTGGCAACCTGGGTATAATGCCACTCAATCTGGCCGGAAGTAGCCTGTTATTAACGGGCCGCGTATCTTGGCCTCCTGTTTACTGCCGCCGCGCTCTTTGCCTGGGTTGGCTTTTCCTTACTTTGTCTGCATGGCTGTTCTTAGGAAGCCTTTTTCCTTGCTGGGTATTGCCGTGCTGCTAAGCTGGCTGGCGTTGCTGGCCGCCGCGCTGCTCTATGCTCATCCGGGCCTTGTTGGGGTATCTCTTTCTCCTCCGGCCGGACTGATTCTGGTTTTGCAGGCACTGTTTACGGGCATTGTTTTTCTGTACGAGCGGAAATCGCCCGAGCGCCTGCGCGGAGTTGATTTTATCGGGCTGTTGCAACGGTTGCTGCTGGGCCCGGCACTGCTGGCAGTAGGCAGCGTGGTACTGCACCAGCTGCTGCAACTATTGCTACCCGGCTTTGCTAACGGCTCGGTACTGCACACTATATTCTATACGCTCAATGTTGGGCTCTTTGTGCTGCTGCTGGCCCGCACCAACTATGCCTGGCGGGCATTGATGATGTTTCGGGGTTCCGAGCGCCTGCAACGGCAATGGGTAGCCTTTGAACTGCTGCTGGGTGCCACCCTGCTATTGCGCCTGCTGCCTTACGCTCCCCCTGCGGCTCTGTCGGCGGCGGTGCTGGGCGTGTTGGCTGCCTTTGGGGCCTACCTGAGCGGCCGTCAGAAGTGGGTAGCTTACCTCAGCCGCCGCCAGAAGCTGGAGGCCGTACTGCTGCAGCTGGCCATTATTGGGGTGATGGGCATATTCGTGGCCTACTTTCTGGATACCCGGCTCGGTTTCCGCTTGGTAGGGCCCGCTCCTCAGAATGCCTTTCTGCTACTCAACGCCTTCTTCGCCACTTTTTATGCGCTTATGGGCCTGCTGGTAACCCTGTTCAACCTGCCCACCGCAGGCGTATTCGAGCAGAAGCGCGAAGAAATTCTGAGTATGCAGCGCCTCACCCAGCTCATTCAGCGGGGCCAGACGACGGACGAGGTGTACCAGATGTTCTTCGATTCGGCCATCCAGACAACCGGCGCCGATGCGGCTTGGCTACATATCGAAGCTACCGACGAAGACGACCAACACAACCTCTTCTACCAGCTGCCCGCCAATCAGGGCAGCGCCATCCGCAGTACGCTGGCCGAGTTTAATCTGGGCAACCTCGAGTACTTCAACAACGACCTGTCGGGCGGTAGCTTCGGCCGGCTGCAGCTTCCTTTCGGCTCGCTGATGGTGATGCCGCTCAGCTCCAGCAAGCGGCAGTACGGCAACATTTACCTGCTCCAGCAGCCGGTACAGGCCTTCGACCGCGAAAGCCTGAGCATCCTCCAAACCTTTGCCAGCCAAACGGTACTCAGCATCGAAAACCTGCAACTCATTCAGGCTTCCATGCGCACCCAGCGCGTGCAGGACGAGCTCAAGATTGCCTCGGCCGTGCAGGACAGCCTCATTCCGAAGAACCTGCCGATTGATAACTGGTTTGAAATCAGCTCCTATGCGGTGGCTGCCACCGAAGTAGGCGGCGACTTCTACGACTTCCTGCACCTGCCGGGCCGGCGGCTGGCCGTACTCATCGGCGACGTGAGCGGCAAGGGCGTAACGGCGGCCTTCCATGTGGCCCAGATGAAGGGCATTTTCCATGCGCTGATGCAGGAAAACCCCCTGGCGCGCAACGAGCGGGAGAAATACCCGGTACCCAGCCAGTTCATGACCCAGGCCAACGATGCGCTGGGCCGCTGCCTCGAAAAATCGGCCTTCATTACGGCCTCGCTCTACATCATTGATTATGAGCACGGCGGCTTCGTGTTTGCCCGGGCCGGCCACTGCCACACGCTCTACTATCACTCCATTAAGGAAGAAGTATCGTACTTCCAGACGCCCGGGCTGGGGCTGGGCATTATCCGGCACGATGGGTACGAGAAGCACATCAAGAACCAGTTTTACGACTACAACCCCGGCGACGTGATGGTGATTTACACCGACGGCATCGTGGAAGCCCGCGACGCAGCCCAGGATGAGTACGGGGAAGAGCGTTTGCAGCGGATGTTGGAAGAATCGTATTACCTCGACGCCGAACACATTAAGGCCCACATCCTGGCCGACTTACACGAGTTCACCAAGGGCCAGCCCATGCACGACGACCAGACCCTGCTGGTGATTAAATTCCGATCGGCCCAACCCGAAGCCGGGCTTTAACGTAGCTTCAAGCCATGAAAATAACGCAACACGCCACCGATACCACGCTCACGCTGGCCCTCAATGGAGAGCTGGACGCCAGCTCCTCTGTTCTGCTCGATACCGAGCTCAGCAAGCCCGAAATTCTTCGCACGCAAAAAGTGCTCATCGACTGCCAGCAACTCAACTATATCTCGTCGGCAGGTCTGGGGGTGTTCATTTCGCACCTGCAAACCTTTCAGGATGCCAACGTGAAGCTGGTGTTCTTCAACATGCAGGAGAAAGTGCGCAACGTATTCGAGATTCTGGGCCTCGATTCGCTGATGACCATTGTGCCCTCGGAGGCCGACGCGGCGGCTGTTTAACTTCCCGAAACTGCTCTGCCCCCATTCCCAAGGCATGGAACAAGCTATTCGTATTAGCTGCAACCGTCGCAACCTGAAGGTGGTGCGCGACTTTGTGGGCGAGTACTTGGCCGGGCAGCAGCTTTCCGAGGTACTCGTCAACCAGCTGATACTGGCCGTGGATGAGGTGGTAGCCAACTTCATCATCCATGCCAACGCCGAAAACGAAAAGCAGTTTCTGGATGTGCGGGTAACGGTGCTTAACCGCGAGTTTGGCTTCGAGATTGAGGATGGCAATTCCTCAACCTATTCACCCGGCTCGTATCAGGAGCCCGATTTGCGTGAGTTTGTGCGCGTGGGCAAGAAGGGTGGCGTGGGCATGATGCTGGTAAACCGCATCATGGACCGGGTGGAATACAGCACAGTCGGCGAGCATACCATCTGCCGCCTCTACAAAACCCTGACCTGAGCCGGCGGCACAGCGCGGGCAGCCGACTGCGGCCGCCGGGAAAAAATCCGTAAAATTGTAGTCACCCCCATCCGGCCCGTTGGCCCGGTATGGAACTACGCCCGCTGATTCCCTTCTTTCGCAAGTATGCATAACCGTTTTTTGTTTGCCGGCACTGCTGCGGCGGCCCTGCTCGCCGGGTGCCAGACCACCAAACCTGCCACAACTACTTCGGCTGCCGCCGTCGAAACCCTGGGTACTACCGCCGTTCCGGCTTCGGAGTTTGCCTATGTGTATCGGAAAAACAACAGTTCCGACCCTGCCTTCGGCACCAAAGCCAGCGTGCAGGAGTACCTCGACCTCTACACCAACTTCAAGCTGAAGGTACTGGCCGCCGAGCAGCGGGGTCTCGATACCACCCAGGCGTTCCGGCAGGAGCTGGAGGGCTACAAGCAGCAGTTGGCCCAGCCTTACCTCACCGAGAAAAGCGTAACCGACCAGCTGGTGCGCGAGGCCTACGACCGGCTGAGCAAGGAAATAAGCGCCTCGCACCTGCTGATAAACGTGGCCCCCGATGCTACGCCCAAAGACACCCTGGCCGCCTACGAAAAGGCCATGGGCCTGCGCCGCCGCGTAACCGAGGGCGGCGAGAACTTCAACGTGGTGGCCCGCGAAAACTCCGACGACCCCTCGGCCCGCGGGGCGAATGGCAACGGCGGCAAGCTGGGCTACTTCACGGCCATGCAGATGGTATACCCCTTCGAGTCGGCCGCCTATTCTACTACTCCCGGGCAGGTGTCGGCCCCGGTTCGCACGCGCTTTGGCTACCACCTCATCAAGGTAGATAACGTGCGCTCCGCGCAGGGTGAAATAAAGGTGGCCCACCTCATGGTACGGGCCACGCCCGGCATGCCCGCCGCCGACTCGGCTACGGCCAAGAAAAAGGTGGACGAGTTGTACACCCGCCTGACGCGCCGTAACGAGAACTGGGACAAGCTGGTAAGCCAGTTTTCGGAGGATGCCGGCTCGGCACCCAACGGCGGCGAATTGCCCGCTTTCGGTACCGGCCGCATGATTCCCTCGTTCGAGGAAGCCGCCTTTAAGCTCCAGAAGCCCGGCGACCTAGCCCCGCCCGTGCAGACGCCCTACGGCTGGCACATCATCAAGCTGACTGAAAAGCAGCCTGTGCCATCGTTTGAGGCCATGGAGCCCACGCTTAAAAGCAAGGTTTCCAAGGATTCGCGCTCCGAGCTAAACCGCGCCGCCTTCCTTAAGCGGGTGCGCCGCGAAAACAACTTCGTGGAAATTCCGGCCGTGAAGGAGTACGTGCTGGCCAAGGCCGATACCTCGCTGGTGCAGGGCCGCTTTGCCTACTCGGCTCCAGTAGCGGCCGCTGGCAAGGTCAGCAAGAATATCACCGACAACTCGGCGCTATTCACCATTCAGGGGCAGCCCTACCTGGTAAAGGATTTCCTGACCTACGCCCAGCAAAGCCAGCGCCCCCGCGCCAACGCCGAGCCGCGCTTCGCCATGCAGCAGCTCTACGACCAGTACGTAGACCAGCGCCTGACCGAGTTTGAAAAGGCCAACCTCGAAAACAAGTACGAGGACTACCGCATGCTGGTAAAAGAGTACCGTGATGGTATTCTGCTGTTCCAGCTGATGGACGAAAAGGTATGGAGCAAGGCCATCGAGGACACCACGGGCCTGCAACAGTTCTTCGCCGCCAACCAGACCAACTACCAGTGGGGCCCTCGGGTGCAGGCCACCGTTATCAGTGCCGCTACGCCTCAGCTGCGGAGCCAGGCGCAGGCCTTCTTCCCCAATCCGACTGCGCCGAAAGCGCCCGCTACAGCCAGCACCTATCTGCCGGTTACGGAAGGCATTCCGGCCGTGCTGAAGTTCCAGCCCCGTACGGCCACACTGTTACCTACCAGCAAAGCATTGCTAGAAGAACTGGCCGGCCGCATGCTAGAGGGCGATACAACGTTGTTGCTGGGGATGAATGACCCATCCCGCGTTAAGACATCCAGCAAGCTGGTTAGCCAGCGTCAAGCAGCCGTGCAGGCCTACCTAACCGGACAAGGAGTAAGCTCAGGTCGCCTAAATGAAATGAGCCGCAGCCCCCAGCCAAAGCAGTACGCCACTGCCTCAGACGCACTAATCCTGACGGCCATGAGCCGCAATCCGACCCTGATTGAGCAAAGCCTCAACGAGAAAAACCCGCTGGCCGTCCAGATCCAGCAGCGCAGCTTTGCCAAAGGCGAGAACAAAGCCGCCGACCAGTTCATGGACAAGGCGCCCGGCCTGTACCAGACCGAAATGGAAGGCCGCTACTACACGGTGATTGTGGATAAGCAGCTGCCCGCCGGCCCCAAAGCCCTGAACGAAGCCCGGGGCCAAGCTACGTCCGACTACCAGAATTACCTGGAAAAGGAGTGGCTGGAGCAGCTCAAGGCGCAGAACCCGGTAAAAATCAACCAGCCCGAGGTAGACAAGCTGATAACCAAGTAAGCCGCTGCCAATCTAAGAGAAGCGAGAAATCCGGCTCAAACCGCTGAACGACTTTGTTTAGTGAGTTGAGTCGGATTTCTCGCTTCTCTTGTACCGGCAGTTGTGCCCCTGATGCAACGCCTAGCCCCTAAACCGGCTCCCGTAACCGGAAGCATGCGCGGTTTTTGCCGGTGCAAGGATTTATAACGAAATTTACGGGCGGCTTTGGGCGTTGAAACCTTTGCCAACCCTTTCCGGGCATATTGCCGGGATGGGCATTAGAACCAGATTCATGCGTATTTTTTTGCGAGTACCAGCCTTTAAAGCCCTGCTAAGCCTGACGTTGCTGGTTGTTACGGCTACGGCCGGCCACGCGCAGCTGGGTGTTGGGCGCCCGATGGGTCGTTCCATAGTCGATGGCATCATCGCCAAGATCGACAACCAGATTGTGCTGAAATCGGACCTGGAGGGCATTTATGGACAGGAAGTGGCCCGCGCCGAGGGCAAGCCGCTGCCGCCCGATACCAAGTGCAAAATTCTGCAGAGCTTGGCCCTTAATAAGCTGCTGCTGGCCAAGGCCGAAACCGACTCGGTGGTAGTGGAGGAAAGCCAGGTAAAAAGCGAGCTGGACCGCCGTATGGGCTATTTCGTGCAGCAGATTGGCTCGGAGCAGAAGCTGGAGGAATACTACGGCAAGCCGCTCAAGCAGATCAAGGACGATCTGCGCACGCAGGTGAAAGAGCAGCTGATTCAGCAGAAAATGCAGGACCAGATTGCCGGCAAAGTGTCGGTGACGCCGCGCGAGGTACGCCAGTATTTCAACCGCATGCCCAAAGACAGCCTGCCCTACTACTCCTCGGAAGTGGAAGTGGGCCAGATTGTGAAAGTGGCGCAGGTGAACAACAAGGTAAAGCAGGCCACCCAGGCCAAGCTCAACGAATTGCGCGCCCGTATTGTGGGCGGCGAGGATTTTGCTACCCTGGCCAAGCAGTACTCGCAGGACCCCGGCTCCGCCGTAGAAGGCGGTTACCTGGGCTTTTTCAAGCGTCGCGAGCTGGTACCCGAGTATGAGGCCGCCGCGCTGCGCCTCGAGCCGGGCGGTATTTCGCCGGTAGTCGAGTCGCAGTTCGGCTTCCACGTCATCCAGCTCATCGAGCGCAAAGGCGACTCGTACAGCACCCGCCACATCCTGCTCAAGCCCGAAACCGGCACCACCGACACCAATGATGCTTCGTTGCAGCTGGCCAAGCTGCGCCGGCAGATTATGGCCGACACGCTCACCTTCGCCAAGGCAGCCAAGGATAACTCCGACGACAAGCTGACCAGCGGCAACGGTGGCCTGATCCAGAACCGCCGCGACGCCAGCACCTACCTGCCCCTCGACCAGCTCGACCCAGCCATTTTCTTCACCATCGACACTATGAAAGTGGGCAGCATCAGCCCGCCCCTACCCTACCGCACCGAGGATGGCAAGGACGCCGTGCGCATTCTGTACCTGAAATCGAACAGCCCGCCCCACCAGGCCAACCTCAACGACGACTACCAGAAAATTGCCGCCGCCGCGCTTAATCAGAAGAAAAACAAAGCCCTCGACGCTTGGTTTGCCCTCAACCGCGGCACCGTATTCCTCGAAGTAGACCCCGAGTATGCCGGCTGCCAGCTGCTGAACTCGATTAATTAGTTGCTAGTTGTTAGTGCTGAGTTGTCAGTTTTTAACGCCCTCTAACTCAGCACTAACAACTAGCAACCAACAACTAACAACTCTAGAATGCCCTTCGCCTCCGATAAAGAAGCCGCCGACGCGCTGGCTGCCGCTTACCAGAAGCTGCGCCGCGAAATTGGCAAAGTCATTATTGGGCAGGAAGACGTGGTGGAGCTGGTGCTGACCGCTGTTTTTTCGCAGGGCCACTGCCTGCTGGTAGGCGTGCCCGGGCTGGCCAAAACGCTGCTCATCCAGACCGTGGCCGATGCGCTGGACCTATCGTTCAACCGCGTGCAGTTCACGCCCGACCTGATGCCCTCCGACATTGTGGGCTCGGAAACGCTCAATAAGGAGCGCGACTTCCACTTCGTGCCGGGCCCGATTTTCGCCAACATTGTACTGGCCGACGAAATCAACCGGACACCGCCCAAAACCCAGGCCGCGCTACTCGAAAGCATGCAGGAGTACGCCGTAACTGTCGCCGGCAAGCGCTACGCATTGCCCCGCCCTTTCTTCGTGTTGGCCACCCAGAACCCCATTGAGCAGGAAGGCACCTACCCGCTGCCCGAGGCCCAGCTCGACCGGTTCATGTTCAACATTGAGCTGGGCTACCCGAGCTACGAGGCGGAGCTGCAAATCGTGAAAAACACTACCTCCAACCACCGGGTGCAGGTGGAGAAGGTGTTGCACGCCGACGAAATCCAGGCCTTCCAGCAGCTCGTGCGTCGCGTGCCGGTGGCCGACAATGTGGTAGAGTACGCCGTGGGGCTGGTGCACAAAACCCGCCCCAACACCGGCCGCGCCGCCGCCCGCGCCAGCCAGCTGCTGGAGTGGGGCGCCGGCCCACGAGCTTCGCAGCACCTCATTGTAGGGGCCAAATGCCACGCCCTCATCCATGGCAAGTATTCGCCCGACATTGAGGATGTGCAGGCCGTAGCGTTGCCCATCCTGCGCCACCGCCTCGTACGCAACTTCAAAGCAGAAGCCGAGGGCATTACAGTGGATCAGCTGGTGAAAGAGTTACTTTGAAATCAATTAAAAGTTGAAAATTGAGCGCTAAGAACGAATGGAAGCGGTTTACCGTGAAACTCATTGATAGTCAATTTTTAACTTTTAACTCTTAGTTTTTAATTGAAAAATGGAAGCAGCCGGTTACTACGAGCAGTTTGAGCGCAACCTCGTCATCATCCTTAGCGGCCTCGATGCGGGCCTCAACATCAGCCCAACGGCCCTGAACGTGTCGTTGCCGCTGGAGGTGTACGTGCTGAGCGAGGTGCTCAACCAGGGCGGCGGCCAGTTCCGCCTTTCCCCCGACCTCACGCCCCGCGAGCAGGTACGCGAGTTTCTGGCTCAGTTCCAAAGCAACGAAGCGCACAACGAGGCAATGATGCAGCGGATTCTGGCCGACAAAAAGAGCCTGATGCGCACGCCCGAAGGCCGCGTGCTGACCAAGGAAATGCTCATCCGTCGGCTCGAATACTTCAACGAAGCCGCCCGCCAGGTAAACGTGATGCGCAATCAGCACTCCCTGGGCAGCCCGCCTCAGTCGCGCTCCGGTGTCGGCCTGCAGCTCACGAAATAGCCGCTTTCAACCGGTCGGATAATACATTAGAAAAGCCACCTCCCATGAGGTGGCTTTTCCGGTTATAACCGTTTCGCAAACGGCGTGTTCGTATGCTAGAAGCGCAGCAGTTCACATTTCGTTGCTGCTGATATTGGCTGCCGCGAATGCCATCCAACTACGGAACGCAAAAAGGCGTCTCTACATTGGGCAGGCGTTAGCACCGGCAACCCAAATATGCGTTCTGGCAGCGTGGGCGGACTACAGCGTCGTGTTCTGCGTTATAAAGCGTCTGCCGCCTTTCTGTACCCATTTCCAACGCATATACGCCGCTTTGCCCGCTCCTGCCGCTGCCCCCGACTCCGACCCGCGCCTCACGACCCGGCTGCTGCTGCGACCTTACGGTATGGCTGATGCGGCAGAATTCTTCGCGCTGATAGCCGCCAACCGGCTGCGGCTGCGGCCATCTTTCCCCACCCGCGAGGCGGCGGCCACTTCGGTTGAGTCGAGCGGCCGGCTGCTGGAGCAATTCGGCCGCGACTGGCGCACCGGCCGGCTCTACGTGCACGGCATCTGGCACCGCAAGGGCGGCCACTACCTCGGCGACATCAGCCTTAAGCCTAAGTGGACCGCTCCCATTACTCTCGAAATCGGGTATTACCTGGCCGCTGAGGCAGAGGGACAGGGGTATGCCCGCGAGGCATTGGCGGCAGCCGTGGCCTTCGCCTTCGGGCCGCTCGGGGCGGCCCGCCTGCTCATCCGCTGCCGCCCCGACAACCCGCGCAGCGTGGCTGTAGCCGAGGCGCTGGGCTTCCAGCCGCTGCCGGTGCCCGCCCGCCCGGCTTGGCTGCGCCGGGTTTTGGGCACTGCGCCGGTCCTGCACTACATTTTGCGGCGCGAAGAGCAGGCGTAAACGTAAGATGTTCTATTCTTCGTCCTTTACGCGGCCGCCTTCTCCAGATAGGCTCAGCCTCCACCAGTCAGCGGTTAGGGCGCAACGTGGTTAGCAGAAAGCTCTGGTTGAAATTCAGGTAGAGCGCAAACGAGAAGTCGAACAGTCCGTTGTTGAGGTCATAGAGGGGCTCGAAACGGGTGGTTAGAATAACCTGGCCCGGTAGCCGGTAGTCGCGTAGCACCCGCAGAATCAGGAGTTGGCGCTGTCGCTCTGTGTAGCCCACATCCACGGCCGAAGACGATACCGACTGGTAGAGCCGGCCGCCAAGGGGTGAAATGTAGCCTTTCCCGCTCCAGTAGGCCACTTGCAGATTGGAAAGCCGCGTATCAGCCCCCACGTTCAGGTAGATGCCCGTTCCGCTCTTGAAAGGCAACTCCTCGGTGAAAGAATAATCGTTGAAGTACGTCAGATAGCCATCGAAATGCACTGCACGCACCAAGTTGGAGGACAGCCCGCGCCGCACCCGCAGCCCCGTGGCGCCGTTAAACAACGTCTGCAACGGCTTATCGATGGTATCAATCTGGCCGCCGCGGTGAGTAGCCGTGAACTGAAACGGCAATGCCACCAACCACCGGGCCGAATCGGCCAGCAGGCGATGTTCCAGCGTGAGGCCCCCGGCCACTTCTTCCTGGAAATTACTGAACCGGTACTGTTGTCGCACCCAGTTTACCCATGCATCCAAGCTGGTGCGCGGGGTTTGCAACTGGTACTGCAAGCCTTCTTCCAGCCGATTGGTTATCACCCGCTCAAAATCAAATAGCGGCTCAATGTAGCCGTGGTGCAGGTTGCCTTCGAGGTTACCAAACAACAGCGTGTGCGGCCCCTGGCGGTATTTGAGCGTGAATAGCGGCCGCACCTGCCGCAGCCGGGGCGTCCCGTAGTCTTTCCACAGAAACACACCTGCCTCCAAGCGCAGGTTGCCGGCCGGATAGTACACCAGCCGCGGGGCCAGTTGCGCCCCGAAGTAAGTTAGCCCAGGATCAATCTTGTTGAAATACTCGTTGTCTTTATTAAACAGAAACCCCTGCACCTCCAGCCGCAACTGGTGTTCGTAGCTCGGGCCGAGCGGAGCCCGGTACAGAAAAGCCCGGTTGTCGAGCTGCGCATGGGCCAGCGTGCTGCTGGCCAGCCCGGCTAGCAGCGTCAGTATCAGGGGCCTGCAGGCAGGGCAAATTTCTAAAAATTTTAGCACGAGAAAAAGATGCTGAATCCGACGAATTTCTTTAGCATTGCGGGCACAAAATATAGTCGGCCGGCGTTACCAGATGCCAGCCCCTCCGGCAGCCTGAGTAGGCTTGCAGAGGCTGGCAAAAAGACTTACATTCACCAAACCTAAGCAAATCTACTTACCCCCTTTTCTGATGGCCTTAAACTCCAACAAAGCCGATAAGGCTGAGAAAGCTGACAAAGCTGACAAAGCCGATAGCAAAGACCTGACCCCGCAGCAGCAGAAGCTGAAGGCGCTGGCCCTGACCCTTGAAAAGCTTGACAAGAACTACGGCAAGGGCACCGTCATGAAGCTTGACAACAGCCGGATACAGCAGGATATTGAAGTTATCAGCACCGGCTCGCTCGGCCTCGATATTGCCCTCGGCGTGGGTGGTTTGCCCAAGGGCCGCGTGGTCGAAATTTACGGCCCCGAGTCGTCGGGTAAAACCACGCTCACCATGCACTGCATTGCCGAAGCCCAGAAGAAGGGCGGCATTGCGGCCTTCATCGACGCGGAGCACGCCTTCGACCCTGTATACGCCCGCAAGCTTGGCATCGACACGGCTAACCTGCTCATCGCGCAGCCCGACAACGGCGAGCAGGCCCTCGAAATTGCCGATCAGCTGATTTCCAGCGGTGCCATTGATATCATCGTCATTGACTCGGTAGCGGCCTTGGTGCCGAAAGGCGAGCTGGAAGGCGACATGGGCGACTCGAAGGTGGGTCTGCACGCCCGTCTGATGAGCCAGGCCCTGCGCAAGCTCACCGGCACCATCAACAAAACCGGCTGCTGCTGCATTTTCATTAACCAGCTGCGCGAGAAAATCGGCGTGATGTTCGGCTCGCCCGAAACCACGACTGGTGGTAACGCGCTCAAGTTCTATGCCTCGGTACGCCTCGACATCCGTCGGATCGGCCAGATCAAGGAGGACAAGGACAACATCACTGGCAACCGCACCAAGGTAAAGGTGGCCAAGAACAAGGTGGCCCCACCGTTCAAGGTGATTGAATTCGACATCATCTACGGCGAAGGTATTTCCAAAGTGGGTGAAATCCTCGATCTGGGCGTTGATATGGGTATTATTGCCAAGTCGGGCTCGTGGTTCAGCTACGACGGCAACCGCCTCGGCCAGGGTCGCGAGGGTGTAAAAACCATTTTGCAGGACAACCCTGAGTTGGCCGACAAAATCGAAGCCCAGATTAGAGCCAAGGTAAAAGGCAGCCCCGAGGAGGCGCTGGCCGCCCTCGACGAGGACCGCACCGTGGACTCCGAAGAGACTATGGAGCCTGTGGAAGACGAAGCGTAAGCGCGTGTCTGTAGTTTATAAGAAAGCTCCCCCGGTAACCGGGGGAGCTTTTTTTTGCTGGTCAGCGGTTCGAAACCCGCTTGGCTACAGCCTGCACCCCGGTACGCTGCCAGACGGGCCACCTGCGTGTATTACGGTTGCAGGCCGATGGCTGGACCACAGTCGATGGGCTGCGTAATTGCCTAGGTTCATAGTGGCAGATTTTCTGCTGCCTAAAACCCAGTATCTTTACTGGCACCGCTTTTGAAATGAATCAGCCGATTCATTGTTCTGGACCTGCTCATGCTTATTCGCCGTCGGCTTCTACTTTCACTTGTATTCTGTTTGCTGATTACTGGTCTGGTGGCTTTCGGACCAACCAAGCAGCCGGCCCGCTCGGCTGACAATACCAGTTTCCAGACGGGCGAAACCCTGCAGTATAAAGTGCATTACGGCCTAATCAACGCCGCCGATGCTACCATTGAGCTCGACAACAACCTGCACCGCATCAACGACAGGCCCTGTTACCGGGCCACCGTTACGGGCCGCACTATCGGCTCGTTCGACTACTTTCTGCGCATCCGCGACACCTGGCGCTCCTACATCGACACGAGTAGCATTCAGCCCCGGCGCTTCTTCCGCAATATTGAGGAGAACAACTACCGCAAGCGCGAAACCGTCGACTTCGACCGTCTGCGCGACGTTGCAAATGTCGAGAGCTACAAGAAAGACAAGAACGACGTCAAGCGTGGCACCTTCAAAGTACCCGACAATGTGCAGGATATCGTCAGCGGATTTTACTACCTGCGCACGCTCAACTACGATCTGCGCCGGCCCGGCGAGGTTATCCGGGTGCAGGGTTTCTTCGATGAGGAAATGCTGCCCATGGATGTAATTTACAAGGGCCGCGAAACGGTAAGCACCAGAGCTGGCACTATCCGCGCTATCCGGCTGGTTCCCAAAATGCCCAAAAACAAGTTATTCAAAGGCGAAAACGCCGTTTCCGTATACCTCTCCGACGATCAGAACAAGGTACCGGTGCTCATTCAGGCCGATATGCTGGTCGGAGCCGTGAAGGTGGACCTCTACAAGTACAAGGGCCTGCGAAACCGGCTCAATATGGTGGCTCAGAATTAGCACGTATTACCAGGCGGCTCCCAACAGGGGCCGCCTTTTTTTTGCCCTTCCAGGTTCATCAGGCTGCTCCTTTCACCTCTTTTCCTGCTTTGCTTCCGATGCTGCTATTTGCCCCTGCTCGCTTCCGACCGGTACTGGTAAGCACCGCCGCCGCTGCTTCAGCCCGCCCGCCTGGGCTGGCCGATTTCGTGTGGCCCATTCCGAACCCGGTGCCGACCAAGCTGCCCCGGCCGGCGCTGCTGGGCTGGCGCCGTGGCCCGGGTAACGAAACGATAACACGCCGGTCACGCCGGCCAGCCGTACTTTTATCTGCCCGCCTGCTGTTCTACCCTAAACCGCCTCTGCCTGTGCAACCAGCCACCAACCCCAACGCCTACAAAATTCTGGTAGTCGATGATGACCCCGACATTGTAGAGCTGCTTGAATACAACCTGCGCAAGGAAGGCTATACCGTGGCCAGCGCCGCCGACGGCCATCAGGCCCTTGAGGTAGCAGCCGAATTCAGCCCCGACATTGTGCTGCTCGATGTGATGATGCCCCGCCTCGACGGCATTGCTGCCTGCCGCCAGCTGCGCGAGCAGCCCCGGTTCAAGGACACCTACATCATCTTCCTGACGGCCCGGGCCGAGGAGTTTTCGGAAGTAGCCGCCTTTGATGCCGGGGCCGACGACTTCATTGCCAAACCCATCAAGCCCCGCGCCCTGCTCAGCCGCCTAGCCGCCTACGTGCGCCGCGACAAAGAGCCCCAGCACGTGTCCGACACTATTGAAATAAACGGCCTCACCATCGACCGCACGGGTTTTGCCGTGTACCAGGACGGCCGCAAGATCACGCTGCCCAAAAAGGAGTTCGAACTGCTGGCCTTCCTGGCCGCCTCGCCCCACAAGGTATTCGGCCGCGAAGAGCTACTGCAGAACATTTGGGGCAGCGACGTGTTCGTGCTGGCCCGCACCGTGGACGTACACGTGCGCAAAGTGCGCGAAAAGGTAGGCGACCACCACATCCAGACCATCAAAGGCGTGGGCTACAAGTTCAATATTGACTGAGTCAGAGATTAGGCACATCATAGGGAAGCTGTTTAGAAAGTGCCAGGGGTCAAGTAGGACGTCATGCTTCATCTGGCGTCCGCGCAGTCGAAGCATCTCTACCGCTTTGTCAGGGCCGCTCAACATAAACAGTAGAGATGCTTCGACTACGCAGACGCCAGATGAAGCATGACATCCTACTCGACCTCCTAAACAACTCCGTTGCCAGCAGGCTCTGACACCTGAAACCTAATTTCTGAAAGCATGCGCCTGGTTTTATCTTCCCGCAGCATTGCGCTGCTACTGTCGGGGCTGGTAGCGGTGGTGCTGACGGCGCTGGTGCTGGCGGTGCCCACTATGCCGCGCGAGCAGGCCGTGCTGGCGGCTGCCATTACGGTGGCGGCGTGCTTTCTGCTGCTGTACCTGCTGTTTGAAGCCCTCATTTTTCGCGAGGTCAACAACATCTACCAGGAGCTGGACTACATCAAGCGCAAAGACTTCCGGCGCCTGTCGAACAAGCTGTTGTTCCGGCCCGAGCCACTCAAGCGCATGCGCGAGGAAATCCTGGACATGGCCCAGCGCAAGCAGCAGGAAATCGACGAGCTGAAGCGCCTGCAGGAGCTGCGGCGCGAATTTCTGGCCGATGTGTCGCATGAGTTAAAAACGCCCATTTTCGCCGCGCAGGGCTTCGTGCATACCGTGCTCGACGAGGAGGAGGAGAGTCCGAATGGGAGCATGGACGCGGCCACGCGCCGCAAGTTTCTGCGCAAAGCCGCCACCAGCCTCGATGCCCTCGACCAGCTCGTGCAGGACTTGGTAACCATTTCCCAACTCGAAAAAGGCGTGTTGCGGATGCGCCGCCAGTCCTTCGACTTACCCCAGCTGGTACGCGACATTTTTGAGCAGCTGGAGTTGCAGGCCGCTCGCCGCCAAGTAAGCCTGGAGCTACGGGTAGCGTCCGCCGAAGCCGACGGGTCCGAAGCGCAGATGCCCGATGTAACGCGCTCCGTACTTGTGCTGGCCGACCGCGGCCGCATCCGGCAGGTGCTCATCAACCTGATTGACAATGCCATCAAATACGGCCGCGAGCAGGGGCAGGTGATGGTAAGCCTGGAAACCGGTCCAAAAAAAGTACTGATTCAGGTGCATGATGACGGCGAAGGTATTGCCAAGCAGCATCAGCAGCGCATTTTCGAGCGTTTCTACCGCATCGATAAAAGCCGCACCCGCGAGTCGCGGGCGGCGGGCGGCACGGGGCTGGGGCTGGCCATCAGCAAGCACTTGGTGGAGGCCCACAAATCCATCATCCGGGTACGAAGCGAGCCAGGCCAGGGTACCACGCTCGAATTCAAGCTGCCCCGGCCGAGGCAGAAGTGAGCAGCGAGGGACGGGTATGAAGAAGCAAGAAAAAGGAACGTCATTCTGAGCGAAGCCGAAGAATTTCTACCGCAACAGTATTCCTGTCGGCTGCAACGAAGCGGTAGAGATGCTTCGACTCCGCTGCGCTGCACTCAGGATGACCTCCCTTTTTCTTGCTTCTTCATACCCGTCTCCCCGCTTCTCACTTCTCTACCCCTTACCTTTGCAGCTCTATATGAAGCTGCCCAATTTCGAAGACCTGATTCTGTTTGAAGACGAGGATTTCATCGTCATCAACAAGCCCCCATTCCTGGCCACGCTCGACGAGCGGTTTGGCGGGGCGCCCAACATCCTGCGCCTGGCCCGCGAGCACCACGACGACGTGCAGGCCTGCCACCGCCTCGACAAGGAAACCAGCGGGGCGCTGGCGCTGGCCAAAAACCCGGCCGCCTACCGCCACCTGGCCATGCAGTTCGAAGACCGGCAGGTGCGCAAGGTGTACCACGCCGTGGCTTGGGGCGTGCACCACTACGAGGGCCTACGCGTCGACCGAAGCATCGAAACTACCACTAAGGGGAAAGCCCGGCTGGCCTACAAGGGCAAGCCGGCCGTTACGGTGGTGCGTACCATGGAGGCATTTGCCCGCCACACGCTGCTCGAATGCCAGCCCATCACCGGCCGCATGCACCAGATCCGGCTGCACCTCGCTTACCTGCAGGCGCCTATTGTGGGCGACACAGTGTATGGCGGCGAAGACTTCTACCTGTCGACGCTCAAGAAGAAGTTTAACGTGAAGCAGGGCGAAGAGGAACAGCCTTTTATCAAGCGCTTTGCCCTGCACGCCGCCCAGCTCACCTTCGCCAAGCTCGATGGCGAGTCGGTGACCATCGAGGCCCCCTACCCCAAGGATTTCCGGGTGCTGGTGGAGAACATGCGGCAGTACGCGTAAGTGGTAAACGAGGGCAAAAAGTGCGTTATACTTTGCTCACCATGACGCACTTTTTTTCCTTGTTTACCACCAAAACAGCACGCCTTTCCCACTGCTTTCCAGACAATTATTAAGCTCCCGGCTTGAATATTTGCCGAAAGGCGGTAACTTTGTGTCCGTTTTGCCCCCAGGGCTCGCGGCTTCTTCTTCATTTTCAAACGTTTATCCTCCTCCCCAATGGACCATCTGAGCTTCAAGACGGTTGCCGTCAACAAAGCCAACGCCAACAAGGGCTGGGTTGTGGTTGATGCCGCCGACGCCACTCTGGGCCGGTTGTGCAGCCAAGTTGCCAACATGCTGCGTGGCAAGCACAAGCCCTCCTTCACGCCCAACTCGGATTGTGGCGACAACGTCATCGTCATCAATGCCGACAACCTGCGGGTAACCGGCAAGAAGTTGACCGACAAAATCTACATCACCCACTCGGGCTACCCCGGCGGACAGAAGCGCATCAACCTGCGCGACAAAAAGGCCAAGGACTCGACCCGGATTATTGAGCACGCAGTACGCGGCATGTTGCAGGGCAACAAGCTGGGTGCCGAGCAGTTCCGTAACCTGTTCGTGTACGCTGGCACCGAGCATCCGCACGAGGCGCAACAGCCTAAGGCGCTTTCTTTCTCGCATCTGTAAGCCGCAACCCGGCTCCTTTTTTCTTTAATTCTCCACTTAATGGAAATCCTCAATACCTCTGGTAGAAGAAAAACCTCGGTGGCCCGCATTTACATGCAGGCCGGGCAAGGGAATATCACTATCAACGGCCGGGAAATGAAAGCCTATTTTGGCAATGAACTCCTGGAAAACATCGTGAACCAGCCTTTGGCTACTGTCGAGCAAGTCGGCCAGTATGACATCAAGGTGAACGTTCGTGGTGGTGGCATTTCGGCCCAGGCCGAAGCCATCCGTCTGGCCATCTCGAAAGCCCTCGTGGGCGACAACGCGGAGGTTCGCCCTGCCCTGAAGAAGGAAGGCTTCCTGACCCGCGACCCGCGCATGGTGGAACGCAAGAAATTCGGCAAGCGTAAAGCTCGTCGTTCGTTCCAGTTCTCGAAACGCTAATATTCCAGAGGAACCCTATCATGGCCCAGACTACCACCTATAAAGAATTGCTGGACGCCGGTTCGCATTTTGGTCACCTCACCCGCAAGTGGGACCCCAAAATGGCTCCGTACATCTTCATGGAGAAGAACGGCATCCACATCATCGACCTCAACAAGACGCTTGCTTCGCTTGAGCACGCGACCAGCGCAATTCGCAACATCGCGAAGAGCGGCCGCAAGATCATGTTCGTGGCGACCAAGAAGCAGGCGCAGGAAATTGTGACTGAGGAGGCCAAGCGCCTACACATGCCCTACGTTACCGACCGTTGGTTAGGCGGCCTGCTCACCAACTTCGCCACCGTACGCAAGTCGCTGAAGAAGATGAGCACCATCGACAAGATGGTAAAGGAAAACACGGCGTACGCGGCCCTCGCTAAGCGCGAGCGGCTGATGCTGTCGCGCGAGCGGGAGAAGCTTGACCGGGTACTCGGTGGCATTGCCGACCTGAGCCGCCTGCCCTCGGCCCTGTTCGTAATCGACGTGAAGCGCGAGCACATTGCTGTGAAGGAAGCCCAGAAGTTGGGTATCCCGGTATTCGCTATCTGCGATACGAACTCGAACCCCGAGTCGGTGCAGTTCCCGATTCCAGCCAACGACGACGCTTCGAAGTCTATCCAGCTCATCGTGGGCATCATGGGTAAGGCTATCGAAGATGGTCTGTCGGAGCGCAAAGTCGACAAAGAGGACGCCGATAAGAAGCAAGCCGAAGAAGAAGGCATCAAGGAAAAGCAGGACGCCGACGAATAGTCGCTTTTGTAGAAGCTAGAAGTCAGGAGCCAGGAGCTAGAATCAGAGGGAAACCGCCTGGCAAATTCTAGCTCTTAGCTCCTGACTTTTTTGCATCTATTCGCATCTGCTCTTTCATTCAATTCCAACATTTAGCTTTTAGCTACCAGCTCTATCTTTTGAGATTCTGACTTCTGGCTTTCAGCTCCTAACTCCTACCAAATGGCCACAATTACCGCCGCTGACGTAAATAAGCTCCGCACCATGACCGGTGCCGGCATGATGGATTGCAAGAAAGCCCTCGTAGAGGCTGAAGGCGACTTCGAAGCCGCCCGTGACCTGCTCCGCAAGCAGGGCCAGAAAATTGCCGACAAGCGCGCCGAGAACGAAACGTCGGAAGGCGTGGTACTGGCCGCTGTAAGCGAGGATGGCACCAACGGCAAGCTGGTGTCGCTGGCTTGCGAAACCGAGCCGGTTTCGAAGGTTCCTGATTTCAAGGAGCTGGCCCAGCGCATTCTGGACACGGCCGTGAAGAGCAATGCCGCCTCGAAAGAGGAACTGCTGGCTGCTAAGCAGGACGACGGCCGCTCGCTGCAGGAGCACATCATTGACCTGATGGGCAAAATCGGCGAGAAGCTCGACGTAACAGCTTACGAGAACATCACGGCCGAGAAAGTTGCTTCCTACATCCACTCCGACAACAAGAAGGGTGTGCTTGTAGCCATGAAGAACGTAGGCGGTGCCGACGTTGCTACCGTGGGCCGCGACGTAGCCATGCAGATTGTAGCCATGAAGCCCGTTGCCCTTGATAAGGACGGCGTGGATGCCGCGACCATCGAGCGTGAAATTGAGATTGGCAAAGAGCAGGCGCGTGCCGATGGCAAGCCCGAGGCTATGCTGGAGAAGATTGCCCAGGGCAAGCTCAACAAGTTCTACAAGGAGAACACCCTGCTCAACCAGGAATTCGTGAAGGACAACTCAATGACCATCGCTCAGCTGCTCGACAAGACCAGCAAAGGCCTGACAGTTTCCGACTTCAAGCGCGTAGCCATTGTAGGCTAATTCTCGGAGCTGTTAGCTGATAGCTTTTAGCCGTTAGCTTCCCGTTCAGGATTTAAAAAGGCCCCGCTGGCAATCTGCCGGCGGGGCTCTTTTTGTGTTTCCTATATTCGGCCGATATGACAGACGAGCGCAAAGTATTATACCGGGAGCTACTATACTGGGCTATGTCGGATATAAAGGCACATAGCTACGTGGAAGGCTTTCTATTCTATTTTCGGTACGGGCGAAGTAACCGAAGGCGGCTCCGTTTTGCGTATGCCATTACCCAATGGCTTCACAACCTTGCCATGTATTCCGCCGGCGACTTCAAAGGCTTCCAAGAAGATTGAAGCTGTTTAGGAAGTACCCGGAATCAATTAGAACGTCATGCTGAGCGCAGCCGAAGCATCTCTACCGCTTCGCTGAATGACTGTAACGAAACGGTAGAGATGCTTCGGCTGCGCTCAGCATGACGTTCTTTTGACTTTCTAAACAGCTTCATTGTTTCTGGGAAGGATATGCCGAGTTTCGGCAGGAATTTCCGGCCGACCGATGGGCACCTTTTACGGAGGAAATTATCAAAGAACTGCGAGAGCAGCAGTGAGTGTTCACTTCGCCTTCGCCTGCCAGGCCCTCACCCGCGTAACCGCGTTCTGGCGGATGTTGGCGTAGAACAGGCCATAATCGGCGATGTGGAAGGAGTGCCAGAGCTGGGGTTGGCCGGGTATTAGGAAGCGCGGGTAGCCCGAGGGTTTGGGCGGATGCACCCACAGCAGGCCGTGGTGTACCTTGGCATCGACCACGCCCACGTCGAGCCGGTTGAAATCCTGCCCGACGCCACCGCGGTTGAGGCGGGCAGGCGCGGCCAGCGTGTCGAGCGTCCAGGTGAGCGGGTTCACGGCCACGCCGTTTTCGAAGGGTGGGTAGGCGTTGCCCCAGGCCACGGTGTTCCAGGCCACGTAACAGCCGGTCTGGGTCGAGTCGGTGCAAGGCTTGAGAACCTGGAACTCGTCGGGTTTTACTTTGAAGCCGATGAGGTAGGCTGCTACCAGCCGCTGGCGCAACTTGGCGTCGTTATCAAAAAACTCGTGTAGCAACCGGGTGGCGTGCACGGTGCCCTGGCTGTGGCCGGCAATGATGATGGGGCGGCCCTGATTGTAGTTGGCCAGGTAGTGCTGGAAAGACGCCTTCACGTCGGAATACGCTAAGTCCAGCGCCTGTTTGCCGTTGGTGCTCTGGTCGTCGACGAAGAAACTGTACAGCGTGGCTTGGCGGTAGCGGGGCGCGTATACCCGGGCCGCCGCATTGAAAGCCGAAGCCTGGTTGCGAATCACGTCGTCGTCGGTGAACTGGTTGACCCGGTCGTTGCTGAGGCTGGCGTTCCACTGCTTGCGCCAGTAGTAGGTGGTGGGGTGCACGTAAAACACGTCGGCCGCGGCAGTTGCCTGCTGGTCTTTGAAGTTTGTGTTGCGCGGCACCGCGTCGGCCGAGTCGCGGCGGGTGGGCAGGGCGGCCCAGCTAGCCTGCTGGGCGTAATCAGGCGCGACGGGGTTATCGTACTGGCCGAAATCTTTGCTCGGCTTGATAACTTTCAGGCAGGAGCTGAGGCACAGCAGGGCCACGGCCGATAACAAAACGGGACGGATAAGCATAGACGGATTGGGAGGGAGCCAGCCAGGCAGCGTTGCGCCGGCCAGCCGGAAGGCTTACTCTTCGAAGTTGTTTTCCAGTAGCTTTTCCTGCCGCAGGTACACAATTTTAAAGTCCTTGTCGAAGCGCACCCGCATCTGGGCGGCAGTTTGCTGGCGCTTCTGCAACGACTGACGCAAGGCCGTGCTATTCTCTACAAACGTGACCACCCGCGAGCCATCGGCCACCGGGGTACCCACCTGGAGCGTGCCGGGCCGGATACTGGTCTGGGCTTCCAGAAATTCGGGGAAGTGAGTTCTGGCCAGCTCGGCACTGATGGCGGCTGGAGTGGTATTCTGCATCAGATAAAACCGCTCAATCTGGGGGGCGAAATAGGCCGTGGCCGTGAACGGTGGGGCCTGCAAATCGGTGTAATAGCGCTGCATAATCGTTTCTACGCGGGCCTTGGCAGCACTGGCCGACAGCCCAACCGAGGCATCGGCAGCGGCCGGCGCTGGGGTTACAGCGGGCGGAGCCGACACTTCGCCAACCGCCGTGTCGGCGGGCGCGGGGGCCACAATAGGCGCAACCACAGGGGCCACGCGAATAGTTTCGGGGGCAGCAATGGGCGGCAACTCAATCTGCTCGGTCTGGGGCCCTACTTCCGGAGCCACCGCCACCGAATCGGCCGTGGTGCGGGAGGTGCTGGTGAGGCGCTCCGAGTCGCGGCCGTCGGTGAGCAGATACGCCACAAGGGCCAGCAGGGCCAGAATGGAGGCTACTACCACAATCGTCATCAGGGGGCTTTTGCGCGGGGCGGTGTAGGCGTCCTCCTCCACGTACTCCTGCTCGGCGACGCCGTAGGGCCCAGTTGCCGGGGAGTGGGTAACCGGCGGGAGCATGGGCATCATTTCTACCGGAGCCACGGTGGTCGGCTCGGGCCTGACCGGCGGAGCGGGCGGCACGTCGGGCACAATGGCAGCAGAAAGCTCCGGCTCGGTGGGCGGCAGCTCGGGCATCATGCCGGGCACAATGGCACCGGAAACTTCCGGCCCGGTGGGCCCTGGCTCCGGCAGTTCGGGGCTGCGGAACTCCGGCGCGGCGGCTTCGGGTGCCACGGCCGGAGTGGCCGGCGCAAATACCAGTTTCTGCTTCAACGTCTGAAACTCGTCGGGCGTGATGGTGCCGGCGTCGAGCCATTCTTTGAGCTGACGAAGCGTATCGAGGGGCGAGAGGTCTTTCTCCATAGGGAAGCGCGGCGAAAACGGCGTTACGGACGGTCTAGGTTGAGCAATCGGGTCCGGCTGCGTTCCAGCTGGGCCTGACGTAGCTCCAGCAGCCGGGCGTTATCGAGCAGCTTCACCGAGTCCTCGGCCGATTTACGCTGGTTGTCGAGGTTTTGCTGCTTGAGCTGCTCGATTTTTTCGAGGTTGGACTTGGTGTTGCTGGCCATGTTGGCGCGGTTCTTTTCCAGCTTCTCTTTGTCCTTGGTCGTGGCGGCCAGTTCCTTCTCGGCCGTTTCCACCCGCTCGCGGTAGGCACGCTGGCGGGCGGCCGTGCCGAAGCTTTGCACAATGGAGCGCAGCGCCACGAACTCGCTGCTCGAAGCGGCCAGAAACGTGTCGGGACCCGTGGCAGCCCACACCGATAGCTCGGTAACCGTATCGGCCGGGGCCAGTATGGTCGAGTACAGGTCGATGAGTTGGCCGCTGACGCTCGACATGGGCACCTGCTTGGCCGTGAGGTTGTCGCGCTTGCCCACGCCAAACACGCCGTCGCCCTTCAGCTTGATGTTGTAGGTATCCTTGAGCCAACGCTGCCAAAAGTCGCGGGTCCAGTCGGCCGAGGCCTCCACCTCCACTTTCACGGCGTCGCGCGTGCGCTTCTCGAAGTTGACGCTACTTGTGCGGGCCTCATACAGCTGGGCCTGGGCTAAGGTAGCGGTCAGCAGCAGTGCCGGGAGTAGCAGGAGATGTTTCATTTCAGGTACAGGGAATGCGGGTAGGTTGCGAGTGGGCTGCGAGTGGGCTGCGAGTGGGCTCAAAACGGGTGTTATGCTTCGCCTGCGCTCAGCATGACGCCTATTTCTTTGACCTTCCTTAAATATCGTGGCGGTCGAAGGCGGCCTGCAGGTCGGTTTGCATAGCGGCAAAGCGGGCCACGGCGGCCTGCACGAACTCATTGTCGAGCAGGCGGTGGATGTCCTCTTCGCCGGTCAGGTCCAGCTCGCTCACCTTATACGTCTGCTCAAACGAGCCCTTTTCGAGCTTGATGAGGTACTTGCCATTCCAGCTGAAGAGCGTGATTTTGGCGTGCGGATTGGGGATGATGGCGAGCTGGCGCATAAGTAACGGGCAACGAAGCAGAACGGGGCGAAGATACGCAGTCCGGGCCGCCTCCTACCCAAAACGATGAAAGCCGTTGCTGCCAGCATGGGCAGCAACGGCTTTCAGTTCGACAATTGACTCCATTTGCGAAATGGTTTGCTGAAACGAGGTATGGGCGGGGCTTGTCCCCGCCCGCCGTTGCACAGTTTGTATCCGCGTCGTTCAACGGCGGGCGGGGACAAGCCCCGCCCCTACCTCGTTCTTCGCAATGGCAACACTTGTGCCTACAGCTTCACAATAACGTATAACGATGCCGCCGAAATGACTACCCACAGCAGCACCCCGAGCCCGAACGGCCGCGGCCCCACGGCCTTGATGGTTTTCAACGACAGACCCGCACCGATAAAAAACAGCGTTACCACCAGGCCCAGACGTGCCAGTTTCACCAGCCAGGACCCTACAACGTGGGTGGCAGGCACGTAGGTGTTCAGCAGCATGGCCCCGATGAAGCCCAGAATAAACCAGGGCAGCTTCACCTTCACATCTTTCTGCTTGAAAAAGTAAGCTGTGCCCAGCGCCACCGGGATAATCCAGAGGGCCCGCGCCAGCTTCACGGTAGTGGCCACGCCCAGCGCCTCGGAGCCATAAGCCGCCGTCGCGCCCACCACCGACGAGGTATCGTGGATGGCAATGGCACACCACAGACCGAACTGCTGCTGCGACATGGCCAGCGCGTGACCGATGGGCGGAAAGGCGAACAGCGCCACCGCATTAAGCACGAACACCGTGCCCAACGCCACCGACATCTCCTCATCCTTCGCCCCCACTACTGGCCCTACCGCCGCAATGGCCGAGCCTCCGCAAATGGCGGTTCCGCACGAAATCAGGTGCGTGACTACGCGGTCCAGCTTCAGCCACCGGCCCGCCACGTAGCCCAATACCAACGTTCCGAGAATAGAAACAACGGTAAACAGGACTCCCTCGCGGCCGGCCTGCACTGCGGCGTGGGCATTGAGGCCGAAGCCCAGCCCGATAACCGAGAACTGCAGCAGGTTGGACGTGTGCTTTTTGGTGAAGGCCGGAAAGGGGTTGCCCAGCGTTTGAGCCAGCACTAAACCCAGCGCCAACGCCAGCGGCGGCGAAGCCCAGGGCGTGAGACAAAAGGCCAGCAGCAACCCGAACACCACTTTAGCCAACAAGCCAGTATGGCTTCCGGGGCCACCTGAGCCTAATGCAGGAACTGCCGTTTCGGGGGTAGTAAGCAGGGCTCGGGGCATAAGTAGGGTGGGCTAATAAACGCCTTCAAAGGTACGTTCACCCCTCCCCGTACGATAATCTAAAATAGTTTAGGACTTACGCACTCGTAGGCAGTAGGGCTGGAATGAGCGGCTTAGCCAATAGTTGACGCAGATATGGAGCCCACTGCTGTCGGTGAGCCTGGTAAATCGTCTGGGCCGTCTGTTGGGCAAACTGTCGCAAGGATACCCAGGCCAAATAGCAACAAGCCAAGTGGTTGCGCTGCGCTTGCGCCCGTCGGCATTGA
>NZ_JABKAU010000001.1 GCF_013377885.1 Hymenobacter lapidiphilus | reverse complement strand
AACACCACTCGTAACGTGTGCAGGGCTTGGTCGGGAGCGTATTCATAGCGGACCTCGAAGCCGTAGAAGGCTGCGATGCTCTGCACAATGGACAGGCCCAGGCCGGGCGAATCGGAGGCGGCATTGTGCTTGCGGAACCGCTCGAAGAACGCCTCCGGATGCTGCCCGGCTGCCAGCGCCGCCCCGGTATTGCTGATAACCAGCTCGGTGGCGCTTAGCTGCACCCGCAACAGGCCGCCTGGCTGGTTGTGCCGGATGGCGTTGTGCAGCAGATTGCTGAGCAGCGAATCGGCCAGGGCCGGATGCAGTAAGAGCACGGGGGCAGCGCTGAGCTGCACGTCGAGCTGCAGCTGCTTCTCCTCCACAAATGCCTCCAGCTGGCTCAGCTTCTCGCGCAGCAGCCCAGCCAATGGCACCGGTTGGGCAACGGCAAACTGCTGGTTCTCGATTTTGCTGAGCAGCGTCAGGGCCTGGTGCAGGCGGGCCAGGCGCTGTACGGCGGCGTAGAGGTCGGCCACCAGCGGACCAGCGGCTGCGGGTAGGTCGGGCAGCTGCAGCAGCTGCTCCAGCTTGGCCTGCATAATGGCCAGCGGGGTGCGGGTTTCGTGGGCCGCGTTTTCGGTGAACTCCTTGAGTATGGCGTAATCGGCCGCTACCCGTTCGCTCAGGTGCGTGAGCGTGTGGTTGAGCTGGGTGAATTCCTCGATGCGCGTGTCGGGCAGCTGTAGTACCTGGTGCTGCTGCACATCGTAGCCCCGCAACTGGTGCAACGTGTGCTCAAACGGCGCCCAGAGGCGGCGCGACAGCCAGCGGTTGAGCAGTACCATGCTTCCCAGCAACGCCCCCAGTACCCCCAGCAGCAGCCACATAACCAGGCGGCGCACGTCCTCGGTTTCCAGCAGCGACTTGCTCAGCGACACCCACTGCGTCTGCCCGTTCAGCGGCAGCCGAAACGTGAGCTGGCGGTAGGGCTCCAGCTCGTTTTCCAGCGGTTCCAGCAGCAGCACGTCGCGCAGTACTTCGGGCTGGGGCGTGGTGCTCAGCTGCATCCGGCCCTCAAAGGGCGTGCCCGGCAGCCGGCCCGTGCGCTGCACTTCCCGCCGCAGGTAGTCGCGCTGCTGAAACAGCCGCTCCTCCACCTCGCCCTGCAACGCCCACAGCACCCCAAAGTACAGCAGCCCGCTCCCAATGCTGAAGAGCAGGCCGGCCAGCAGCCCGTAATAGCGGTTGGTAGCAGTCAGCAGCTTCATTCTGCACTGAATTTGTAGCCCACCCCGTACACCGAGCGGATGTAGTCGGCGGCGCCTTTCTCCTGCAGCTTGCGACGCAGGTTTTTAAGGTGGGTATAAAGAAAGTCGAAGGAGTCGGCTGCGTCGGCGGCATCGCCCCACACGTGCTCGGCAATGGACTCTTTGGTGAGCACCCGGCCCGGGTGCGTGAGCAGGTAGAGCAGCAAATCGTATTCCTTGCGGGTGAGGGCCACCGCCTCGCCATGCACCAGCACTTGGGCCTGGTCGGGAAGCACCGTTAGTTCCTGAAACAGCAGCTGGCGCTGCCCCTGAAACTGCCGCCGCCGGATAATGGCCTTCAGCCGGGCGCTCAACTCGGAAAGGTGAAACGGCTTGGCCAGGTAGTCATCGGCCCCCAACTCCAGGCCCAGCACCTTGTCATCAAGCGCGCCCCGGGCCGAAATTATCAGCACGCCGGCCGGGGAGTGGTCGGCCTTGAGCGTGCGCAGCACGTCCAGCCCGTTGCCGTCGGGTAGGGTTAGGTCCAGCAGCACGCAGTCGTACTGGTAAAGCTTGATTTTTTCGTGGGCCTCCCCGTAGCTCACCGCCACTTCCACCACGTAGCCGTCCTGGCGCAGGTATTCTACCAGCGAGGAGCGTAGGGCCGGCTCGTCTTCTACAATCAGCAGCTTCACGGAAATGCAAGGTTGGAACAGCCGAAAGGTAGCCGGCAATTCTGAAGACATTCTGCCGGCCCTGTTTAGTTACCGCCGAACTCAGTACTGGCCTACGCTCAACATCACCAGCGTGCAAGCTTCTTCGGTTTCGATGCCGCGCTGCTGGGCCAGCTTTTCCAGCTCGGGGTTTTCGGTGCCCGGGTTGAAAATAATGCGCTTCGGATGGAGGTCAAGAATGTAATCGTACCAGCCGGGCTGGTTCTGGGGGCCCACGTAGAGCGTCACCGTGTCCACGCCCTCGGCGGCGGGCCGGTCGTTGCGGATATCGAGGCCGGCCACCTGGCCCTTGCGGATGCCCACCGGCACCACTTCGTGGCCGTGCTGCTTGAGCTGGTGGATGGCCCGGTAGGCGTAGCGGGCGGGGTTGTCGGTGGCACCTAAAACGAGGGTCTTTTTCATGGGAAAATCGTGGAGGATGGGGAATGGCGGAAGTTGGCCGGCTGACTTAGCAGCCGGCTCCTGCCAAATAACTGGCCTATACGCAGGACCGGCCGCAAAGTAGCACTGCGCCGGAACGTTTACCGGTTGTCCAAGCCGGTAAACAACGTGTCCAGTTGCTCGCGCGAAGCCCGGTAGGCCTGGGTCGCGAAGCCAGCGGCAACCGTTGGGCTATTCTTGTAGCGCCTGTTCAAGAGCAGCCACGGTTTCAGCCCCGGCTGCCGGGCGCGGGGCAGGCACCCGTCGGAGCCGGCCATCGCGACCAATGAGTAGATATGTGGGGTATGCCGTGACCTGGTAAGCGCTGGGCACGGTAGAATCGGGGCTCCGTAGTTGCACCTGGCCAAGGCCGGTGAGCTGTTCGGCTGCCAGTACGCGCTGCCATTTGTCTTCCGGGTCATTCACCGCCACGGATATAAACACGACGTCACGGCCCGCGAAACGCCGGACCAGGGCGGTAAGGGCGGGCATTTCCTGCCGGCAAGGAGCGCACCACGTTCCCCAAAAATCGAGATACACCACTTTGCCTATGAAGTCGCGCAACGAGACGGGGCGGCCCTGATGATTGGACAAGGTAAAAGCCGGGGCCAGCTGGCCCTGCTGCAGACGCAGTTGGGCCTGTAGCATCTGCCGCAGATTACGGGCCAAGGTAGAATCTTGGTTCTGGGCCCGAAAGATGGGATAGGCAGCCACGACCGCGGCGACGTTGTCGTTTAACTGGAACGACAACAGTTGGTACATGGCCCAGTCTCGGGCCTGGTGGGCCCCCAGCTCGGCGGTGGCTACAGCGTACAGCCGGCGGGCCTCAGCGGGGTCTGCCGGTAGGGGGCCATCGGGCAGCAAGCGGCCCCCATAGGCGCTCAGAAACCGAAGCACCGGTTCCCGCGTCGCCTGCTCGTTCAATTGTTGGCGAGGCAGTTGCTGCAGAAAATTGTAGTAGGTAGTGGGCAACACCGCTGCCTGCTTAGCGGCGTAGCGGTGGTAGCCAGGATAATCGAGCAAGAGGCGCGCCCATTCCAGATCAATGTCCAAGGCCGCTTGACGCTGAAACGTGGGCGTTAGTGGGTGTGCCGCGGCATAGCTAGCCAGAAATGCCTGCTGCCGTTGGCGAAATGCGTCCGTCAGGCTCCGCATCTGCGCAGGCGTGGTGGTAGGGGTGCGTTGCTGCTCGGGCCCCGGATCGGGATGGGCACCCGCAAATCGCCACAGCATCTGGGCGAGGTAATTGTTCGCGGCTGCTCCGCGCCCCGTGTATTTTAGCGTTTCGTCGAAGCGGGCAAAGTCGAGGGTGAGGCGCAACTGGTCGCCGGGGCTGAGGTATAGGCGGGTGCGCTGGCGGGCGTAGGAGAATGACGCATCCGTGGTGGCCCGGAGCCCGGGCACTACCAGCTTAAAGTCACCGGTAGCACTCAGTAGCGTTTTGATTTGCCGGTTGCCATACCATAGCCGCACGGTATCGCCCGCTGGTGCATGGTCGAGGTGGCCACTAAGGACAGTCACGACGGGCTGGCTCTGTGGTGGTAAGATGAGGGAAGTGGCCAGCGGAGTTTGCCCCGCAGCAAACAGAAGCCAGAAAAATGATGGAAGCATAAAAACAGGTAGGTTACCCCTAAAACTGTCAGGAGGAGTTTACCTGCGCTAGGAAGGGTTGCAACAAGCCTGGGTAAAACCGAAAGCAACTCGCAGGGCCAGCCGCAAAGTGGCATCAGCCGCTGTCTTTCGCCCGCCCCACAAACGCTGCCCGCCTACGTATTCCGAACCCGCTGCCGCCCAATCGCAAAGCTCACGCTGGGGCTGCAAAGCAGGATTCAGAAATACAGTCCCTGGGAATTTACCGCTTATTCAGACCCGCAAACGCCATATCCAGTTGCTCGCGCGAAGCCCGGTAGGCCTGGGCCGCGAAGCCGGTGGCTATTTCCGAGGCGTCGGTGGCCAGCTGGCGCAGCACGTCGTCGGCGTACGTGTCCAGGGGCATGCCGAACGAGTGGTCGGTTTCGCCCAAATTGGTGTGCACGGCCGGCGGAATGATTTCCACCACCGTGATGCCCGAATCGGCCAACTGCCAGCGCAACGACTGCGTGAACGAGTGCATGGCAGCCTTGGTGGCGCTGTAAATCGGCACCGAAGCCAGCGGCACGAAACCCAGTCCCGACGACACGTTGAGAATCGCGGGCGCAGTCTGCCCCGCCAAGTGCCCGGCAAACAGCTGGCACAAATGCACGGGCGCTTCAAAGTTGATGGCAATTTCGGCGGCGCGCACGGCCCAGTCGGTGGGCGCGGTGTGCAGGTCCACGAGCCGCTGAATGCCAGCATTGTTGACCAGCACGTTCAGGGCGGGGCACTCGGCGGTGGCCCACTCAAATAGCCGGACCCGTTCCTCGGCCCGCGCCACGTCGCAGACCAGCGTGCGCAGGCCCGGTAGTCGCTCAGCGGCGGCGCGCAACTTGGCCTCGTCGCGGCCGCAGATAAGCAGCGTGTTGCCCGCCGCGTGCAGCCGCTTGGCGAGGGCCAGGCCAATGCCGCCGCTGCCGCCGGTAATCAGAACGGTATTGTTGGTGAGATTCATGAGGGGTATGAGGGCGGAATGGTGATTTAGAGGATGTTTGATGCCTCATGATGCCTTTTGAACGGTAGTCAAAAGGGCGCGAATGACAATTTTTAACGTTTTACAGAAGACCGTTTGTAAAGTGTTATAGAGGCTACGCGGTCTATTTGAATCACCGATTCGCTAAATGCTGCCTCGGCCGCTGCTGTACATAGTGAAGCACCCTTGGTCCGAATGAAGAGCCTATACCGCGACTGGGTTAGCCCATTTAGAAAGCGAACCGTATCCCCAGCATCGTCCACCGATGCCAGCGGGCCCCGCTGAATTCCGGCGAAATGCCCGTAAGCGAACCTTCCAGGCGAAAGCCGGCGTAGCCCAGCCCCAGCGTAGCCGTGCTGCGGGCCACAGTCCGCCGGACGGCCGCGGCGGAAAGCACGTACGGGTTGTTACGGTTGAACAACCCGCCCTGCAGCGTGGCGTTGTAGCCCACCACCCGGCCTTCTACCTGCGCCTCCCCGTAGGCCTGCACCTGGCGCTGCCCACCCCGGTTGGTCCGGTTAGCCACGCCCAGCGTCGCCAAAGCGGGCTGCAGCAGCCCCAGCCGCAGCATTGCGCCCACACCGGCATAGGTCTGCAGGGTACCCAGCGAGGCACTAGCCGCACCGTTCACCTCCAGGCCGCGGCCAACGGCCAGCAACTGCTTTTCCAGCCGGGCTTCGTAGCCCAGCACCACGTCGGTCTGCACCTGATAGTCCCACCCGCGCGGCGTGGGGGCACCCAGCAGCGCATGAATCTTGGTTTGAAAGCCTTTGGCCCCGGCCGCCGGCCCCAGAATGCCCACATTCAAGGCCGTGGTTACGCGCAGGCGCCGGGTGGGGTGGCTGGCCACGCGCAGCAGGTCAGCGTAAATGTAGGAAGCGTAGGGTCGGTCGCCGACCCGAATAAAGGGGTCCTGAATGCGCAGGGGCGTGAAGCCATCGTAGTGTAATTGGATGCCGTGGTGCAGGATACTGCCCGCCGGTATCGGTCCGAGAATACGGTTAACCAGCGAATGCTGCAGCGCGGGGCTCACCAGTAGCAGTGTCATGCCCTGCGTGAAGTAGTAATCCGTGCGCAGAAAGGCATCGTTGGCAAAGGTGTAGGCAATCAGGTGGTCACTGCTCACCCGGGTGCTGTCCGATTGAGCGTGAACAAGGAGAGGTAACAACCCTAGAAATAAGACAATTGTAAACTGAAAGCGCATGAACAGAAACAGTAAAGACATTCCACCTACGCAGTTACTTCCGTAAGTGGGTTGCCGCCAGGGCTGTTTCAGCCTTTTCCGGTGTTGCGTAAATTGGGCGGGCACCATCTGGCCGAGCCACTTACGACATGCTCTGAGGTGGTCGGGTAAATGTGGACAGAATAGGGTCTTATCTTTCGAAAGTCATGAAAGACAGCCCCCATGCGCCGCCGGGGCCTGCACGCGCTGCAACCCAAGGCCTTTACCCCGCGCACGACCGACTCGACGCACGGCCTGCGCTGCGCCCCGAACCGGCTTCTGAACCAGCCTAAACCCAGGGCAACCGGGTTTGGGTCAGCGACATCACCTGCCTGCCGCTGGCAAACGGCGAGTGGGCCTATCTGTGCGCCTTTCAAGATATGGCCAGCAAGCAAGTAGTTGGCTGGCAGGTCGGGGCTACCATGCCCGAGCAACTGGTGACCAGCGCCTTGCGGCGGGCTTTTTGGTCCCAGCCGCTCACGCCGGGCCTGCTCGTGCACTCCGACCGGGGTGGACAGTACTGCGCCAATGCGTACCGACAGCTGCTGCACGACCACCAGGCGCTGCGCTCACAGAGCCGCCGCGGCGACTGCTACGATAATGCGCAGGCCGAAAGCCTCTGGTCACGCCTCAAAACCGAAATATTCGAAGTCCGCGAGCGGCCCGTTTTTGACAACCTGGCCGATGCCCAGGGCAGCGTCGCCGATTATTTTGACTATTACAATCACGAACGGCTGCACTCCAGCATCGATTACCAAACCCCGTATCAAACTCACCGACAACTCCTTCAACTTAACGCCCTAAACTATCCAGCATAACTAGACCACCTCAGTTCAGCGGAAGGGCCGTTTTTAAACTGGTTACAATAGTGACGTCAAACTATGCCGACCCGTCCGCGTTCTTGCGCATGCATACGCTGTTGTACATACCCACGTATGGGCCGAAATTGGGAATGCGCCGGTAGCCGCTGCTTTCATAGAGCCGGATGGCCTCGGGCTGCTTTTGGCCGGTTTCGAGCACGTAGCCCGCATAGCCCAGCTCGTTGGCCCACTGCTCCAGTTCCGTCAGCACTGCCCGCGCCGCACCCAAACCACGAAACGCCGGTTCTACGAACACGCGTTTGATTTCTGCCAAATCAGGGGCAAATCCCTTAAAGGCGCCACACGCTATCGGCCTATCGCGCTGGTAGGCCACCACGGCGTGGCGCAGGTGGGCCATGGCAGCCTGGTTAAGTTGGGCGTAGATGAGGTGTTCGGCGCCGTCACGTTCGGCCAGGTCCGCATCCAGCAGCCGGACCAGCCGCAGGAAATCGGGGTTGTCAGAGTCGGTACGGAGTAGACGAAGCATCAGCAAGAGGGCGTATGTATGGTATAGCGAACTTACGCAGAAGGGATGTAGATAGAGAAGCTGTTTAGGAAGTACCCGGAATCAATTAGAACGTCATGCGTCATCTGGCGTCCGCGCAGCCGAAGCATCTCTACCGCTTCGCTGAATGACTGTAACGAAACGGTAGAGATGCTTCGGCTGCGCGGACGTCAGATGAAGCATGACGTCCTTTTGACTTTCTAAACAGCTTCAGAATAAAGCGGCTTGCAAGAGAATAACCCGCAAGCCGCGGGGCTACTACGTCCCCACAACGGCCCGCACGGCCTCGGCGCACCGCTCGCCGTCCATGGCGGCCGACACGATGCCGCCGGCGTAGCCCGCGCCTTCGCCGCACGGAAACAGGCCGCGCAGCACCGGGTGCTCCAGGGTGTCCCGGTCGCGGGGGATGCGCACCGGCGAAGAGGTGCGGCTTTCCACGCCCACAATCTGGGCCACGTTGGTGGCGTAGCCGGGTATTTTGCGGCCGAAGTTGGCAAAGCCCTGGCGCAGCCGCTCGGCCAGCGTCGCGCCCAGCACCTCGTCCATGGCCACCGACACGAGGCCGGGCTGGTAGCTGGTTTCCAGCAGCTGGGCCGAGGTTTTCTTCTTCAGGAAGTCGCCCAGCAGTTGGGCCGGGGCCTTTTGGGAGTTGCCGGCCAGCTGGCAGGCGCGCTGCTCGATTTGCTGCTGCAGGTGCAGGCCGGCCAGCGGGCCGTGCTGGCGCAGGTCCATGTCGCGCAGCTCCACGGCAGCCACGATGCCGGAGTTGGCGAAGCGCGAGTCGCGGCGGCTGGGGCTCATGCCGTTGACCACTACCTCGCCGGGGGCCGTGGCGGCCGGCACAATAAAGCCGCCCGGGCACATACAGAACGAGAACACGCCCCGCTGCTCGTTATCGACCTGGGTTTGATGCACCAGTGCATACGAGGCGGCCGGCAGCGGGCCACGGTCGGGGCGGCGGTACTGGGCCTGGTCGATGAGCTGCTGGGGGTGCTCGACACGCACGCCCAGCGCAAACGGCTTGGCCTCGATGAGCACGCCCCGGCGGTGGAGCAGCTCATAAATGTCGCGGGCCGAGTGGCCGGTGGCCAGAATTACGGCGTCGGCCGTCAGCTCCTCGCCGGTGGCCGTTACCACACCGCGCAGGCGGTTTTCGGTGATGAGCAAATCGTCCACCCGCGTTTCAAATAGCACCTGCCCGCCGGCTTCCCGCACCGAGTCGCGCAGGGCGGCCACCACGGCTGGCAGCTTGTTGGTGCCGATGTGGGGGTGGGCATCGACCAGAATATCGGAGGTGGCGCCGTGCTGCACCAGCAGCCGTAGGATGCGCTGCACGTCGCCGCGCTTGGTGGCGCGGGTGTACAGCTTGCCATCCGAATACGTGCCGGCCCCGCCCTCGCCAAAGCAGTAGTTGGAATCGGGGTTTACCACATGCTCCTTGTTGATGGCGGCCAGGTCGCGGCGGCGGGTGCGCACGTCTTTGCCGCGCTCCACCACAATCGGCCGGATGCCCAGCTCAATGGCCCGCAGCGCCGCGAACAGCCCGGCCGGTCCGGCGCCCACGATCAGCACCGTGCGCTGGGCCTGGCTCACATTGGGGTAGCTGAACCAGGGCCCGAACAGCTCGGCGGGCGGCGGCTGGCGGTAAATGTCGGCCCGCAGGCGCACCAGTGGCTGGCGGCCCCGGGCATCGACCGAGCGTTTGCGCAGGTGCACGAAATCGGCTTGGCCGGGCTTCAGGCCGGCGGCGGCCAACAGGGCTTCGTAGCGGGCCAGTTCGTCGTAAGCCTGTTCGGGGGGGAGTAGCAGCTCAATTTCTTGAGCGGCGGAAGGAAGGGTAGTGGGCATAAGGCGGGGGAAAGGGAGTTATCCTTTTACGCCCGCAAAGATACGCGCCCGCGGCCGGCCTACGCTACCGGCTCCGGCTGCAATTCAGGCGGCAGAATGACCACCGGACGCTTGTCCTCATCAATGGCCACGAAGGTAAATAGCCCCGACACGGCCCGGTGGCGGTCTTCGGAGTACATCTGCTCCACAAATAATTCCACCCGCACCTTGAGGCTGGTGCGGCCCACGTGCTCGACGCGGCCAATGAGCTCGACCAGCGTGCCGCCGGGAATGGGGTGGGTGAAATCGACTTTATCGGAGGAAACCGTCACCATTTTCAGGCGCGAAAAGCGGGTGGCCGTGATGAAGGCCACCTCGTCCATCATGTGCAGCGTGGTGCCCCCGAACAGGGTGTCGTAGTGGTTGGTGGTGTTGGGGAAAACAGCTTTGAAGATGCGGGTTTCGGCGCGGCTGATTTTTTCGGCTAGCGTGAGCATAAGCAGGAAAGGGGGAGAAAGGGTGACGGAAAAAGTCCTACCCGGTCTGTTTTTTGGCGCACTCATGCTACCCGGTTTCCCTGCTGGCTACTGCGCGCCCGGCCACGCCGGAGCCGGCGGCTGCCCGGCAGCCGGTTTTAAATGGGCCGCTGGCCCGCCGCAGTATTCAACAAGGCACCCAGGTCGCGGGGTTGCCTCATCATCCTAAGCGGCGGGCAGGTCTCCTGACTCGGGCCTGCCTCCCCGCCCTTCTCACCGGCCGAAGCAGGCAATGGGCAACGTGGGGGAGGCGGCGGCAGCGCCGAAGCGGCCGGCCCTAACAGTAGCGCGTCTGTCCGGGAGTTGCACCCGGTTCCCTTTTAAGGCCCCGCCCGAAAGCGCGGCCACCAGCCACTCATCTGACCTGAAAAACAGACAGAGAATAGGCGAAGGTAGGCGGAAATCTGCTGGCTGATACCGGCCGAAAGTTGCGCCCGAGCAACCTATCGTTAAACTTAGGGTATACTTATTGCTGCAAAGAATACCGCCGGCCGCTGATGCCGGCAATTTCCTGCTTCACCCCACCGCTCTCCTATGCCCGCCATCTATACGCCTTCCGGGCGAATTTTTCTGGCTCCTTTGCTGCTCCCGCTGCTGGGACTCGCTCTTAGTCTTACTTCCTGCTCGGAACCGGACTCGCCGGCCACGGCCGAGAAAACGGCCCGGCCCAGCCCCGCCGCCACCGTATCGGCCACCGTAGCCAGCGGAGCCACGTTCAGTATCCGCTATAGCCGCCCCTCGGCCCATGAGCGCAAGGTAATGGGCGGGCTGGTGCCCTACGGCCAGGTATGGCGCACGGGCGCCAACGAGGCCACTACCTTCACCGTCGATAAGCCCGTGCGGGTGCAGGGCCGCCCGCTGCCGGCCGGCAAGTACGCCCTGTTCACCATTCCGCAGGAAAAGGAGTGGACCATCGTCTTCAACAGCCAGCCCAACCAGTGGGGGGCCTACGAGTACAACGCCAGCCGCGACACGCTGCGCGTGCCGGCCCCGGTTTCCATGCTCAGCCAGCGCCTCGAACAATTCACTATTACGGCCGATAAATCAGGCGAAGTGACCTTGGGCTGGGAAAACACCCGCGCCACCTTTAAGGTAGAGTAGCAGTTAGAGAAGCTGAAACTAACGCCGCTTAGTGCGTTAAAACAACGTCATGCTGAGCTTGTCGAAGCATCTCTACCGCTTCATAGCAGTCGTTCGACGAAACGGTAGAGATGCTTCGGCTTCGCTCAGCATGACGTTGTTTTAACGTACTAAACGGCGTTAGTTTTAGCATCAATCACTACTTGCCGCCCAGTACGCTTTCCACCCAGCCCTTGCCCCAGTCGGCCAGTTCGGTTTCGGTCCAGAGTTGGGGGTAGAAGATGCGGCGCTGGAACTTGGGAGGCAGGTACTTCTGCCAGTTGGTGCCGCCGGTAGCCGCAATAGCATCGGGGTTGCGCTCCAGGTAGCGCACGGCCGATTTGTAGTGCATCAGCGGCCAGTTCACGTTTACGTTCACATCGAGTTGGCGCAGCTGGTGCAGCAGGCGCGGGTGCTGCTGGCCCTCGGGGCCGGTGGGCAGGCGCTGCACCACGGCCCAGAGGTTGCGCTGGGTATACTGGCGGGCAAAGTCGTTGAGCTGGCCGGTGTACTTCTTCTCAAACTCGGTAAGGGTAAGCGCCTTGGCGCCGGTTTCTACCACCGTAGCGCCCGATTTCCAGTAGATGCAGCCCAGCAGTTCGTCGTGGGCGGCGGCCTCGCCCAGCAGGCGGCGCTGCTCCTCGGGCACGAGGTTGCTCAGGGCCGTACTGGCCAGCTCAATCATGCGGTACTGTGCGCTCTGGAAGCCTGAGGCCGGCATAAGGGCCAGCCGGAACTCCAGAAACTGCTGCTTTTCCATGCCGTCCACCATTACATCGAACGAGTCGATCAGGTTCTCGAAGTAGCGGTTGACGCGGCCCACGCGCAGCACCACTTCCTTCACGGTAGGCGCGGCCAGGTCGCCGAGCTGCTCGTACTCGCAGAGGCAGAGCTTGAAATACAGCTCCGTAATCTGGTGGTACATGATGAAAATCCGCTCATCAGGTATTTCGGTGCGCGGGCGCTGCAGGCTCAGCAGCGTTTCGAGCTGGATGTAGTCCCAGTAGCCGAGGTAGCGGGTGTGGTAGTAGCCTTCGAGGTAAGCGGCCAGGTCCTGGTCATCAGCATCGAAGCGCTGCTTAAGGCGCTGCAGCTGCTCCAGCACGGCGGGCGAGAAGTCGGTGGGAGTGGGGGCGGGAGTTTCCATAGGCAGGCGCAAAGGTAGGAATTCGGGGCAGGCAGGAGGAAGTAGGCAGCAGGCAAGGGGCCAGAACGTATCATGCTGAGTGAAGGCGAAACCGCAGTCGAAGCATCTCTACCGCAATGCTAGACTCAGGAGTATGGAGTTACTTGTTGCGGTAGAGATGCTTCGACTGCGGCTTCGACTGCGGCTCAGCATGACAGTTTGTTTGGCTGCCACGCCTTCTTTTATCCCTTTCTCCTCTCCCTTCCCCCAAAAACCTACCTTTACCCCATGGCAGAGAAATCGAGCATTTTTGATATGATTGGGCCGGTGATGATCGGGCCCAGCTCTTCGCATACGGCCGGCGTGGTGCGCATTGCGCGGGCCGCCATCCGCATTCTGGGCAGCAGCCCCACGCATGCCGTCATCACGTTCTACAACTCGTTTGCCCGCACCTACGAGGGCCACGGCTCCGACCGCGCCATTGTGGCCGGGCTGCTGGGCATGAACACCGACGACGTGCGCATCCGCGAGGCCTTCGACCATGCCGAGGCGGCCGGCCTCAGCTACACGTTTCAGGGCGTGGGCAACGCCTCTACCATGCACCCCAATACTATAAGGCTGCAGCTGCGCGACGAGCGCACCGGCGGCGCCGTGGAGGTAGTGGGCCAGAGCCGGGGCGGCGGCGTTATCCGCATCGTGGAGGTCGACGGCTTCCCGGCCGACTTTTCGGGCTCGTTGCACACGCTCATCATTGATGCCGACGACGAGGTAGGCTCCATTGCCTTCATTGCCTCGGTCATCTCGCGCGACGACTGCAACATTGCCACCATGTCGGTTTCGCGGCGGGGCAGGCACGAAGCGGCCCGCCAGTTCATCGAAATGGACTCCGACCTGCGCCCCAGCACCCTCGACTACCTGCGCCAGCTGCGCTGGGTACACCGCGTAATTGATATTCAGGCCCTCGATTAGCATTTGAGCTGCAAGCTGCAAGCTGATATTGAACGTCAGCTTGCGGCTTGCAGCTTGTAGCTTGCCGCCAAAAATGGGGTGTTGGTTGATTGTTTGGCCAGTATAGCGGGCAATCAATATCTTTGACCCAACGGCTTCGGGCCGCGCCATTCGCCTCCTTCCTTCTATTTTGTTTGTACTTATGAAGCGTTACTACTGGTTGCTGCTGAGTGCCGTCGCTGTGGCCCCGCTGGCGGCCCAGGCCCAGACTACGCCGGTGCAGCCGCCCGCCGGGGCGCTGCAAGCCGCCGCGCCCACCGGGGCCTGGAGCCTGCCGGCCGCCGTGGAGTATGCCCTGACCCATAACCTGAATGTGCGCCAGAGCCAGCTGCAGGCCCAGAACATCGACGTGGCCCTGCTACAGAGCCGCGCCGCTATGCTGCCCTCGGCCAACCTCAACGGCAGCCAGGCCTGGAACTACGGTACGACCATCAACCCGCTGACCAACGTTTTCCAGAGCCAGACCACGCGCAACAACAATTTCTCGGCCGTATCGCAGATAACGCTCTTCTCGGGCTTCCAGCTGCGCAACGCCGTCCGCCGCAATACGCTCGATTACCAGGCCGCCCTCAGCGACGTGGAGCAGGCCCGCAACGACTTGTCGCTCAACGTAGCTTCGGCTTACCTGCAGATGCTGCTGGCTCAGGAACTGGTGCGCACCAACGAGGTGCGTGCGGCCAGTACCCAGCTGCAGGTCGAGCAGAGCCAGAAGCTGCTGAAGGCCGGCGCGGTGGCCGAAAGCAACGTGCTCGACAGCCGCGCTCAGCTTTCCACCGACCAGCTCAACGTCATCACGGCCCAGAACCAACTGGCCATTGCCAAAATTCAGCTGGCCCAGCTGCTTAATCTGGATGAAGCCGCCAGCCAGGCGCTCACCATTGAGACGCCCGAGCTGGCCGACCCCACCGAGGGCGCATTAGCCGATGTGGCTCCGGCCGAGGTGTTTGGTACTGCCCAGGCCCGCCAGCCCGAAATAAAGGCCGCCGACCTGCGCGTGCAAAGCAGCATGCGCAGCCTCGATCTGGCCCGTGGGGCTTACTACCCGCGCCTGACCTTTGGCGCCAGCATCTTTACCGGCTACTCCTCGCTCTACACGCTGCCCACCACCAGCGTCGATTCGGCCCAGGCGTTTTTCCCCATCTTTCAGCTCGACCCCAACACCGGCCGGCCGTCGACTACGGTGGCCCCGTTCGTTGCCGTAACCCCCTTCCAGCCAGTGTTTCGGCGCAGCTCCGAAAACGTATCGTACTTCACCCAGCTCGATAACAACCTGGGTAAGTCGCTGCAGTTTAACCTGCAGATTCCGATTCTTAACGGCCTGCAGACCCGCACCAGCGTGCAGCGGGCCAAAATAAACCAGCAGCTGGCCGAGGTGCGCGCCGAGCAGGCCCGGCTGGTGCTGCGCCAGACCATTGAGCAGGCTTTCGCCGATGCGCTGGCTGCCCAGCGCCAGTTCCTGGCTTCCAGCCGGCAGGTAGAAGCCCTCACGCTGGCCTACCGCAACGCCGAAATCCGCTTTAACAACGGCCTGCTCAACGGCACCGAGTTCAACATTGCCAAAAACAACCTCACGGCCGCCGAGTCGAGCATGATTCAGGCCAAGTACAGCTTTGTATTCCGCCGCAAAGTCCTCGATTTCTATCAGGGCCGGCCAATTTCACTATAAGCGGCAGGTTGTGGGGTTAGCCGCTGCCATGATGCGCTGCTGACTGTTCCCCCAAACTCTCCTGCCGCTGCGCCCGGCCTGCCCGGCGCTCAACCCACATTCCACGCACCTACTTCCTAACACCTCAATAATGAAAAATAACCGTACCCTGTATATCCTGCTGGCCTTGCTGGTGGTGGCGCTTGTCGGTTTCTTCGTAGCCAAAAAGCAGGGCTGGATTGGCCAGCCGGCGGGTACCGAGGTGCTGGCGGCCTCGGCCGCGCCCACGACCATTGTGGAGAAGGTGAGTGCCTCGGGCAAGGTGCAGCCCGAAACCGAAGTCAATATCTCGCCCGACGTATCGGGCGAGATAACCGAGCTGTATGTGGAAGAGGGCGACTCGGTGAAGAAAGGCCAGCTGCTGCTGCGCATCCGGCCCGATAACTACCAGGCCGTAGTGAGCCAGCAGAGTGCCGTAGTGGGCACCCAGCAGGCCAACGTAGCCCAGACCCGCGCCCGCCTGCAGCAGCTGATTGCCAGCGCCCGCCAGACCGAGCTGACTTACCGCCGCAACGCCTCGCTGTACAAGCAGAAGGTGATTTCGCAGGCAGACTATGAGGCCAGCAAAGCCGCCTACGACGCTTCGCAGGAGGAAATCAACTCGGCCCGCCAGGGCATCCGCGGAGCCCAGAGCAGCGTGCGCTCGGCGCAGGCCGGCCTGGAAGACGCCCGCCGCAACCTCGATAAAACCACCATTTATTCGCCCGTAAGCGGCACCGTGAGCAAGCTCAATGTGAAGAAGGGCGAGCGGGTAGTGGGCACCAGCCAAATGGCGGGTACCGAAATCATGCGCATCGCCAACCTGCGCGAAATGGAGGTGCGGGTGAGCGTGAACGAAAACGACATCATCAACGTGACGCTCGGCGACTCGGCCGATGTGGAAGTGGACAGCTACGCCAGCCAAGACCAGCGGTTCAGGGGCGTGGTAACCAGCATTGCCAACACGGCCAAAGACGCGCTGACGGCCGAGGCCGTAACCGAGTTTGAGGTGAAAATCCGGTTGCTGCCATCCTCTTATCAGAACCTGCTGCAGGCCAAGCCCGGCCGCCGGGTAGTGCCCTTCCGCCCCGGCATGACGGCTTCGGTCGACATCATCACCAACCGTAAAAGCAACGTGCTGAGCGTGCCGCTGGCCGCCGTAACCACCCGCGTCGATAGCACCCAAACGGCCGGAGCGGCGGCGGCCAAGGATGGCGCAGCCAAAGCCGGCGGAAAAACGGCCGCAGTGCCTACCGGCCTCCAGGCTGCACCCCAGGAAGTGGTGTTCCTGATCCGCAATGGCAAGGCCGTAATGACGCCCGTAAAAACCGGCATCAGCGACTTTCAGAACATTGAAGTCCTGAGCGGCATTCAGGCCGGCGACCAGGTCGTGAGCGGGCCGTTCCGGGCCGTGTCTAAAACCCTGAAAGACGGAGATATTGTCGTTATCAAGGACGCTAAAACCCTTGACAAGGAAGCCCTGAAGCAGGACGCGCCCTCGGAGGAGTTGTAAGGTCGGTTTAGTTGGCCAAGTGAACGAGCTGCGAAGAACGTCATTCGGAGCGAAGCGAAGAATCTCGCGTGAAGTCGTTAGGTTAGCCTGACAACATCGATACGCACGGTTCTTCGCTTCGCTCCGAATGACGTTCTTTGTTCACCGCATTATCCACTCGCCTAGCTGCCGAGTCACTCATTCACTCATTCACCGATTCTCGCATTGGAAAAAATAGCCATGCTTGGCGGCGGCTCCTGGGCCACCGCACTCACCAAAATCCTGTCGGAAAACGGCAGCCGCGTGCATTGGTGGATGCGCAGTAAAGACGATGTGCAGCACCTGCTGCGTACGCGCCACAATCCGCGCTACCTCTCGTCGGTGGCCCTCGACCTGGACCGCGTACTGCCCACCACCGACCTGAAGGAGGCCGTAGAGGCCGCCGACTGGCTGGTGCTGGCTGTGCCCGCCGCGTTTGTGCAGAGCGCCCTCGACAAGCTCGACCGCGACGCGCTGAAAGGCAAGCGCATTATTTCGGCCATCAAAGGCATGATTCCGGGCAAAAACGTGCTCGTGACCGACTACGTGGCCGAGCGGTTCCGGCTGCCCCACACCCGCCTGGGCGTAGTGGCCGGCCCCTGCCACGCCGAAGAAGTGGCCCTCGAAAAGCAGAGCTACCTCACCATTGGCTCGCCCGATGCCGAGCTGGCCGAGGATTTCTGCCGCCTGCTGCGCAACCGCTATGTGAAGGCCAACCCCGCCACCGACCTCGACGGCATCGAATACTGCGCCGTGATGAAGAACATCATTGCCCTCACCGGCGGCATTGCCCACGGCCTGGGCTACGGCGACAATTTCCTGGCCGTGCTGGTGAGCAATGCGGTGCAGGAAATGCGCCGCTTCGCCCACGCCCTCAACCCCCAGCCCCGCGACCTGTCGGGCTCGGCCTACCTGGGCGACTTGCTGGTAACGGCCTACTCGCAGTTCTCGCGCAACCGCACTTTCGGCCACATGGTGGGCCGGGGCTACTCGGTGAAATCGGCCCAGCTGGAGATGAACATGATTGCCGAGGGCTACTACGCCGTCAAGAGCATCTACGAAATCAACCGCAAGCTCCAGGTGTCCATGCCCATCACCACGGCGGCCTACAACATTCTCTACGAGAAGATTTCGCCGGCCATTGAGATTGATTTGCTTAAGGAAAAGCTGAAGTAGGGTGGAGGCGCGGCGCGAAACGGGCTGGTGGTACGCAGCGCTGGGCGCCGGCGCGGTGTCGTTGGCCGTTATCGGGGTGGCCTACCGGCAGGCCGACGCGGGCTACTGGCTATACCACGGCCCCGGATGGACAATTTACCCGGCACTTTCGGCTTTTCCCCAGAGCATAGCGCCTTCCGGTCCCGACTATATCAGTTACCTGACTTACGAGGCATTGGTGTGGGCCGCCGGCTTGGCTTTGGCGGTTGGCGTTGTCTGCTGGCTGGTAAGCCTGGGGCGCAACAGGGGGCCGGGCGCGCTACGGCCGTTGCGTTGGCTGCCACTGGTACTGGCGTTGCCGGCGGCCGGGCACGTCGGAGCGTACAAGTATCATCTGCGGCAGCGCTACGATCCGGCAAGCCACCCGCTGCGGAGCCCAACAATGAGCGCCGATTTACTAGAGTCCCCCGAAGGCTCACCGCAGGTCCCTGCAGGGGAATCGGGCCGCGACTAATAGCCCGAGTGCAAACAATGTCGTCGTTATTGGCTTCTTTGCACTGATTTCTATTTCTCTACCCGTTTCTCAAAAACAACACCGCACATGGCAGCCTGGGGCTACTACAACTTCGACAACGATACGGCCGCCGACTTTGCCGAAGATTTCAAGGCCGAACCCTCGGCCGGCGTGCTCGAACAGGCCTTGGCCGCCGTGCAGGAGGCCGATGGCGAGTACCTCGACGCCGACATAGCCAGCGAGGCGCTGGCGGCTGCCGAAATTGTGGCGGCTATTCTGGGCAAGCCCGCCCGCATCTTTCCCAACGACCTGCTGGGCGTTATTCCGGGCCTCAACCTGAGCCACGTGGAGCCCCTGCGCAAGCCCGCCCAGGAAGCCGTGCGCACTATTCTCGGGCCCGAGTCGGAGCTGCGGGAGTTTTGGGAAGACAGCGACGAATTTGAGAACTGGGAAGGGTTGCAGCGGCAGCTGCTCAAGCGCCTCGACAAGCCCGGCGCCTAGCGTGGCGGGCGCGGGGGGCTGGCTGGGGCTGGCGCTGCTGGCGGCGCTGTGCTTGGCCGGCTACAACTTCTTTATCAAGCTGGCGGCGGGCCACATTGCTGCCGCTGCCGGCGCCGTGGTGCTGCAGCTGGTAGCCGCCGCGCTGGGCGGAGTCTGGCTGCTGAGCCTGCACCTCAAAGGTGCTCCGCTGGGTGTTACGAATAAGGGCCTGGGGCTAGCTGCGCTGGCGGGCCTGGGTGTAGGGCTGGCCGAAATTCTGACTTTTGTGGTGTTCGAGCGGGGTGTGCCTGCCTCGGTCGGTACGCCCATTATCGTGGGCGGCTCGGTGCTGCTCACGGCCCTGCTGGGCGTACTGGTAGCCCGCGAAACCCTGGCGTGGCCCCAGGCGCTGGGGCTGCTGGCCATTGTGGGCGGCGTGGTGCTGCTGGCAAGAGGCGAGTGAGTGGGCTGTTCGCGTACGCTATCTGCGTTGTCAAAGCGTTGAACCATCAAGCGCCCAGTTCTCCTTATTTCACCACCTCGCTTTGGGTGAGTGGCAGCTCAATATTGATGGTGGTGCCCTGATGCGGGGCCGAGGTAATACCCAGCGTTCCGCCCAGCAGCTCGACGCGGTTGCGGATGCCGGCCAGCCCGATGCCGCCGCTGGTGGGTACCGGTGCGGGCACGAAGCCTACGCCGTCGTCGCTGATGCAGATACGCAGCTGCCCGGACTGACGGGCTACCAGTAGCGTTACCTCGCGGGCCTGCGCGTGCTTCATCACGTTGCTTAGCAGCTCCTGCGCAATACGGTAAACGGCCATCTGTACCGGCGGGGGTAGGGGCTGGGCCAGGTCGTCGAGGCCCTCCAGCGAGAGGCTAAGGTGCAGCTGGCTCACGGGCACGCGGTCGGCCAGCTCGCGCAGGGCGGCGGGCAGCCCGAAGTCTTCCAGAATGCGCGGCGTGAGTTCGAACGAGATGGTACGGGTGGCCCGGATGGCTTCCTGCAGCAGCTGCTGGCCGGCGCGCAGGGGCTCCGAGTCGGGCAGTTGGGTGAGGTGCAGGCGGGTGGCGTAGAGCAGCTGGCCCACGCCGTTGTGCAGGGCCTCGGCAATGCGGCGGCGCTCCTCTTCCTGGGTGGTGAGAATGGCCGAAAGTACCAGCTGCTGCTGGCGTAGCTGCAGGCGGGTGGTTTCGGCCAGCAGCTGTTCGCGCTGGGTTACGTCGAGGGCAAAAACAATGGCCTCGTTGCGCTCAACGTCGAAAAAGCCGTAGCTCTGAAACGATACGGTTTCGCCGTTTACCTCAGCCGAGCCCACAAAGTCAACCGATTCGCCGGCCAGCAATTGCCGGGTATAGCCGGCAATAGAAGGGAAGGTCTCGAAGACAGACCGGCCCACCAGCTCGTTATCAGCCAGCTGCAGGCGGCGTAGGCCCGCGCCTACCAGCTCGCGGTAGCGGCCGTCGGGCCCGAGGCGGCCCAGCTGCACCGGAAAGTGGCTGAGCAGGTGCTCGAGCACCTGGGTTTTGTAGCTAAGCTCCTGCTCGGCGCGGCGGCGCGGTGTCCGGTCGCGCACCAAGCCCAGCAGGCGGCCGCTCGGATTGGCCGGGGTGGGGGGCTGCACGTGGCCCGTCAGGCGCACGTAATAGTCGGGCTGCTGGGCGTCTCCTACGCGCAGCTCTACTTCGAGGCCGGCGGGCCCGGTGCCAGCCGCGGTTTCGGCCAGTTGCCGGAACCGCATGCGGTCGGCGGGATGTAGCAGGGCGATTATGGTATCGATGGGGCGGGCGGCCGCCACGTAGGGCAACCCCCAGATGGCCTGGGCGCGGGCATCGGACTGCCATGTATTGGTGGCAAAATCCCAGCTCACCACGCCCATGGCTGTTGCGTCGAGGGCCTGGCGCAGACGCTGCTCACTCTCGGCCAGCGCCCGGGTGGTGTGCTGCTGCTCCGTCACGTCGAGCAGGGCCAGGCGCACCAGCGGCTGGTCGTCGGGGCTGTGGGCCAGGGTGGCTTCGAGGCGCAGCTCCAGGGGCTGACCATTGGGGCATTGGAAGGTCAGCAGGATATTGTGGCGGGCCGTGGCGGCAGAATCGGCGGTCAACACTTGGTCCAGGAAATCAATGAACTGCGCGCGCTGCCGGGGCTCAACGAACAAGGCCAGCCGGCGGCCCTGCAGCTGCTGGCGTACCAGCCCCAGCAGCTGGGCAGTGCGCAGGTTTAGCTGGCGCAGCGTGCCAGCTGCATCGAGCGTGCAGTAGCCCACGGGGGCAAACTCGTAAAGGTCGAGGTACTGGGCGCGGCTGGTTTCGGCCTCGGTCTGGGCAATGAGCAGCTCCTCGTACTGCATTTCCAGCTCAATCTGATGCACCTGCAGCTCCTGCACCAGCCGCTGCATCTCGGCCGGCGTTTCAGTTGGCGGGCTCTGCGTGGTCAGCCGGCGCCGCTCGGCCCGTTCCCGTAGCTGGCGCAAGGCCTCACCCGCCGCCGCCGAAGCCGGCTGCAGCGCATCGTAGTCGGGGTTGGAATCCAGGGGGGAAGGCGGAAAGTCGGCAGACATGGGCGGTGCAGCTTGTTGGGGAGGGCGTTGTAGGGGCGGGGCTTGCCCCCGCCCGCCGTGCGCACCGCTCTAAGGGGAATCGTTCAACGGCGGGCGGGGGCAAGCCCCGCCCCTACAACGCCCTCCTCAGCTTAGGTTAAACAGCTTCAAGATAAAGATACCATTATCAGCAGCTCGCTACCCGGCAACTTCCTGCAGCCCCAGCAATACGTGGCCAGTGGGTTGGCCGGCGCTCAGCAGCAGGCGGGCGAAGGCGCGTACCGGCCGGCCGCCTTTCGGGCCGGGTAGGAGCAGGTTGTTAAAGGCCTGGCCCGAGCCGTTGAACAGGGCACGCAGCTGCTCGTGTAGGGCGGTGAGGTCCCAGCCGACGGGACCGAGGGCGGCGAGGTAGTGCACCGTAAGGCGGAGCAGCTGCAGGCCCGATTCGGTTTTTACCCGCACCCGCTCCACCACCACAGTCTGGCTGGTGGTGCTGGCTTTATGCACGGCGGCGCTCAGCTCATAGTTGAGTTCCTCGCGGGCCATCTCAAACAGGTTGAGCCCGCCCAGTCCGGGGGCCGGTTCGAGGAAGCGGCTGGTGCGGCCGTTCACATACAGAATTTCGCCCCGGGCATTGATGATTACAGCCGGGGGCGCATACTGTTGCAGTAGCGTTTGCTGGACCAAGGCCGCGAAGGGCCCACTTTTTCGGGGCGAGGAAGTGCTCATAGCAGTAGCGCTGGCCCCCGCCGTGGCCGAGTGCTGCGAGATGGCGAAGGGGAAGTTGACGAGTCGGGTGATGGAAGGCGAGGCGTCGTTGCGCCGCGAAATCTTCCACTTCATATCAAGCAGAATAAACAGCTCCTGGTAGCCGGTCAGGTTTTCGCTGGGTCCCAGAAACAGCAGCGCGCTGGGGTTGAGGGCGTAATGAAAAACGGGCAGCAGGTTTTTCTGCAGCTCGGCCGACAGGTAAATCAGCAGGTTGCGGCAGCACAGCAGATCGAGCTTGGTGAAGGGCGCATCCTTGGTGAGGTTGTGCACGGCAAAAATCACCACGTCGCGCACCTCCTTGGTTATTTGGTAGCTGCCATCGGCCTGGCGCACAAAAAAGCGCCGCAGCCGCTCCGGGCTTACATCGGCCGTAATGTTGGCCGGATAAAGGCCGGCGCGCGAAAAATCGATGGCTGCCGGGTTGATGTCGGTGGCGAAAATCTGGATTTTGAGGTAGCGGGCCGGTTCGATGGCGTCGAGGCTTTCGAGCAGCAGCATGGCCAGCGAGTAGGCCTCCTCGCCGGTCGAGCAGCCGGGCGCCCACACCCGCACGGTGCTGTCGGTGGGCTTGCCGCGCAGCAGTGGCGGCAGCTGCCGCTGCAGGGCCAGGTAGGCCTCGGGGTCGCGAAAAAACTTCGTAACGCCAATCAGCAGTTCCCGAAACAGGGCTTCCACCTCGGCCGGGTTCTCCTGTAGGTAGCGCACATACTGCGGAAACTCCTGAATCTGGTGGGCGTTCATGCGCCGCTCGATGCGCCGGAACACCGTGTTGCGCTTGTAGAAGCTGAAATCGTGGCCGGTCTGGGCCCGGATCAGGATAAAGATTTTCTGCAGCGCGTGCGCCGGCTGCGCGTCCGATTCGGCCTGCTCGCGGCGGGGCCGGGCAAACAGCGGTTTGTGCATGTATTCGAGCAGCTTGGCCGGCAGCTGCCCGGCGGGCAGCACGTAATCGACGAATTCGGTGGCAATGGCCGAGCGGGGCATGGAGTCGTACTCGGCTGTTTCGGGGCTCTGCACCATCACCATGCCGAAGTTCTCCATCACCATTTTCAGGCCCACGGTGCCATCAGAACCCATGCCCGAGCAGATAATGCAGATGGCCCGCTCGCGCGCATCCTTGGCCAGGCTCTGGTAGAAGAAGTCGATGGGCAGGCGGCGGCCCCGGGCCTGGGTGGGCTGAAACAGCAGCAGCGTGCCGTGCAGCATGCTCATGTCGGCGTCGGGCGGAATCACATACACGTGGTTGGGCCGCACTTTCAGGCCGTCGGCAGCCTCGTGCACGGGCATGGGCGTGAAGCGCTGCAGCACGGCCGGCAGCTCGCTGGGCTGGTCGGGGGCCAGGTGCATCACCACCACGAAGGCCATGCCGGGAGTGGGCGGCAGGGCCCGGAAAATGGCTTCGAAAGCCTGCAAAGAGCCCGCCGAGCCGCCCAGGCCCACAATCGGGAACTTATCGGTGGTATTTTCCTGGCTCTGGGCCAGGCGTAGCTGGCGGGGGCTCACCTGGCTTTCAACGGGCGGGGCCTCCACAGCAATGGGGGCAGCGGGCTCCTGGTTTTCGGTGTCTTCGGCGTAGGAAGAGGCGGCAGAATCGGGCATGGGTAGGGCACGGACCAGACAGGAATGGTAGGGCCGGCCGTGCCCAAAGCTAAGCAGGGGGCCGAGGATTCCGCATCTAGGATTGGGTAGGCCGGAGCCGTCGGGTAAGCGCAACCGGGTTTCCCCAGAACGGGTAGGGTGCGGGGCTTGCCCCCGCCCGCCGTTGGACGATTCAAACTGCGCCGTTCAACGGCAGGCGGGGGCAAGCCCCGCGCCCTACCCGTTCTGGGCGTTTTGGGGCAGTGGTAAAATAATGCAGTACTCGGTGCCGCGGCCGGGCTGGCTGCTAACGCTGAGCGCACCGCCGTGGCCGCGGGTAATCAGGTCGTGGCTCAGGGCCAGGCTCAGGCCGGTTTCGGCCCCGGCCGGAAAGCGCTGGAACAACGTAACCAGCGTTTCGGGGGGCAGCCCCTCGCCGTTGTCGCGCACCCGTATTTCGATGCTGGCCGCAGTGCGACGGGTGGTCAGCTCTATCTGAGGCACGTAGTCTTCATCGGGCTGGCGCTGGCGCTGGGCCACGGCCTGCAGGGCGGCACTGTACACGCCCACCAGCGCCCGGCCCAGGTCCTGGCGCACCACCATCATACGCTCCAGCGTGGGGTCGGGGTGAAGCAGCAGGGCGGCGCTGAAGTGGCGGTTTTTGGCCCGCATATCGTGGTACACCAGCCGCAGGTATTCTTCGGCCAGGGCGTTGAGGTCGGTGAGCTGGCGGGCCCCGCCGCCGCCCTGCGAGTACTCTAGCATACCGCGCACCACCGACTCGGCCCGCTGCCCATACTGCACAATGTGGGTTTGGTTCTGGTGCAGCGCGTCGAGCAGCTTATCGGCCATTGCCTGCTGGCTGGGGGGCAGCCACAGCTGGGTGAGGTACTGGCGCAGCTCGTCGCAGAGCTCGGTACTGGCGGCGGCGTAGCGCCGGAGCAGGCTGACGGGGCGCTGTATTTCGTGGGCAATACCAGCCATCAGCTCGCCCAACGACGCCATTTTTTCGCGTAGCACCAGCTGGCCCTGGGTTACTTTAAGCTCCTTCAGCGTCCTCACCAAATCGTCGCGCTGGGTGGTTAGCTCGCTGGCCTGCTGGCCAAGCTGCCGGTGCAGCACTTCGAGGCGGCGGGTGGCATCCTGCTGTCGGCGGTGGCGGTGCCAGAGCAGCAGCAGCGCCAATAGCAGCAGCCCGGCCCCGGCCAGCAGCGCGCCAGTGCGTATGCGGGTCAGCAGCTTGCCGCGTTCGGCCTCCAGCTCCAGCAGTCGGGTGTGCTCGTTGAAGGCAATGGCATCGAGCTGCTTGATGCGCCGCGGGTTGAAGAGGCTATCCTGGGCGGCAAGCAGCACGTGCGTGTAGTACAGGGCGCTGTCGGGCTGCTGGCGGGCTTCGTAGGCATCCATCAGCAGGGCGCTGTTGCGCACCACGCCTACCACATAGGGCAGGCTGGCGGCCAGCGCCAGCGCCCGCCGGGCGTACCAAATGCTGGAATCGGGCCGGCCTTGCTGGTTATGTAGCTCGGCCAGGTACTGAAAGGCCCGACTGACGCTGCGCAGGTCGTTTTCGGGCGCGGCTGCCTGGGCGCTGCGCTGGTAATACGCCAGCGCGGCCTGCGGGTGGCCCTGGGCCAGTTGCAGCAGGCCCAGCTCGCGCAGTACGTAGGGGGCGGGGTTACCCCAGCAGCTCCAGGCCCGGGGGCGGTGGCGGACCGTCAGCTGCCAGGCCTTGTTGAGGTAAAAGGCGGCCGAATCGTAGCGGTGCAGGCCTTCGTAGCTGGCCCCCAGGTTGGCAATTACGCTGATGAGCTGCGACATATCGGTGGTGCCAGCCTGCCGGTAGCTGTCCAGTGCCCGCAGCGAGTACCGCAACGACGGCCGGTAGTCGTCGAGGGCGAAATAGAGCAGCCCGGTCTGGTTAAGCGTGCGGGCAGTGCCTTCCAGGTCGTGGCTTTCCTCGTTGAGGCGCAGGGCAGCCAGGTTCAGGCGCAATGCTTCCGGCAGGTTACCCCGCTCGCCGGGCAGAATGGCCAGCCGCGACAGGCAGCGGCCCTCGCCCTTGGTATAGCCCAGCTGGCGGGCCAGGCGCAGGCCCTGGTGGGCATAAAAGCTCACCGAGTCGAAGCGCGAGTAGCGGTAGGTAGCGGCCAGATTGGCCAGCAGCAGCACCCGGGCCGTATCGGTGGTTGCACGGGCCAGGGCCTGCTGCAACGGCAGCGTCTGCGGGCTCTGGGCCTGTCCGGCTACCGGCCCCAACAGCAGACTTGTTAGCAGAAAAGCCCACAGCAGAGAACGGAACATGAGGAAAGGTAAGTTTCCTGTCAGTATTATCCTAATTAGAGAGCGTCCCGCCGCTAAATCCCAAAAAAGGAAGAATAGTAAGCACTTCACTAGCAACCGGATGAAGCCAGCCGCTCTCCGGCCCAACTATGCCCAAGCAAGCGGTGTAAACTACTGCGCCGGGGCTTACGGCCGCGCCGCTAGCTTCTCCAGGGCCTGCCTGAACTCGGGGGTGTCATAATCAACCAGGCCTTCGTAGCGGGCCGCCACGTGCCCGTCGGGGCTCAGAATAACGGTATTGGGAATCGTCTGCGAGTTGAAGGGCGGGGGCAGGGGCGCGGCCGGGAAGTACACCGGCAGCCGGAAGCCCTGGCGCTGCATGAATTTGAGGGCTTTTTCCGGGTTTTTATCCAGCGAAATCAGCACGAAGGCTACTTTGCTGGTGTCCGTGCGCGCGGCCAGCGCCTCAATACCGGGCATCTCAACCCGGCAGGGTGCGCACCAGGTGGCCCATAGGTTCACGAACACGGCCTTGCCCCGGAACTTGTTCAAATCAACTGGCCGACCGTTAGCCGTTACCAGCCGCAAAACGCCCGTCGTTGTGCCGCCAACCGGTACCGTGGCGGCAGCGGCGGTCTGCCGGGCCGCCGTATCTGCTAGCATCCCGGTGTGGCTCAGGCTGACGACGAAAAGCAGGCTAAGCGCTAGTAGAGGCACCCGGGAAAGCAGGGTTTTACAGGTCATATAGGGTTGGATACAGTATAAACCGGTCGCCTGACAAGTGGTAAATGCCCGTTTCAGGCGCGCTACCGCACTATTAGGCTGCCGCGTAACATTCCCATACCGCACGTGAAGGGATAGGTGCCGGCTTTGTCGGGCCGCAGCTCCACGGTGGTGGTCTGGAAAGCCGGCAGCTCGCGGCGGATGCCGAAGTCGGGCAGCAGCAGTTCCTCCGAGCAGCCGGCAGTTTCGTCGCGGTAGAAGTGGAGCTGTACCGGCTGGCCCAGGGCCACCTCCACCACGTCGGGCGAGTAGCCGCCCTTCACCTGAATAGTCGCCTGCTGCAGCCCGCCATTGCCGGCTACGGCCGTCGCCACCCGGTGCGGGGCCGCAAAGAAAAACCAGCCCACAAAGCCAATCAGGCCCGTGCCGAGCAGTGTAACGATGATTTGAGAAGTATCCATAGGGGTAAGTCAAAAGTGGGAGGGAAGAGGGGAAACCGGCTGCCTGTTATGCTGAGCTTGTTGGCCAAGGCGTAGCATGTTCAGGTTGATAGGCAGATTCAGCCTTTTACCTTGAAACCGCGCAGACGCAGCGAGTTGGTGAGCACCGACACCGAGCTTAAAGCCATGGCGGCGGCGGCCAGCATGGGCGAGAGCAGCCAGCCGGTGAAGGGGTAGAGGAGGCCCGCCGCAATGGGGATGCCCAGTGTGTTGTATACGAAAGCAAAAAACAGGTTCTGGCGGATGGTACGCACCGTTTGGCGCGAAAGGGCAATGGCCGTGACCACGCCCTGCAAATCGGAGCGCATGAGCGTGATGCCGGCCGCTTCCATGGCCACATCGGTGCCGCCGCCCATGGCCAGGCCCAGGTCGGCGCGGGCCAGGGCGGGCGCGTCGTTGATGCCGTCGCCCACCATGGCTACCACGCGGCCCTCGGCCTGAAGTTCCTGCACTTTGCCGGCCTTGTCGGCAGGCAGCACTTCGGCGTAAAAGCGGGTGATGCCCACTTGGTGGGCCACTTTTTCGGCCGTCTGGTGGTTGTCGCCGGTCATCATTACCACGGTAAGCCCCTTGCTCTGGAGCTGGCGAATGGCAGCGGCCGAAGTGTCGCGCACGGTGTCGGCCACGCCTGCCAGGGCCAGGGCCTGCCCATCTACGGAGGCATAGAGCACGGTGCGGGCCTGGGCCAGCAGCCCGGCGGCAGCCTGCTCCAGCTCGGGGCCAAGCATGATGTTGTTTTCTTCGAGTAGGCGACGGTTGCCGATGAGTACGGCCCGCCCGGCCACCGTGGCCCCGGCCCCGCGGCCCTCAAAGGCTACAAAGTCAGTTGCTTCGGCAGCTTCGCCCGGTGCCGTCTGGACCTGTTGCTGCTCGGTATAGCGCACCACGGCGGCGGCCAGCGGATGCTCGCTGCGGCGCTCCACCGCCGCCAGTAGCGGCAGCAGGGCGGATGGTTCGGTGCCCGTGGCGGTGATGAACTCGGTAACGGCCGGCTCGCCCTTCGTAATGGTGCCGGTTTTATCGAGCAGCACGGTATCCACTTGGTAAGCCTTTTCGAGGGCCTCGGCGTTGCGGATGAGTACCCCGTGGCTGGCTCCCAGGCCGGTGCCCACCATAATGGCCGTGGGCGTGGCCAGCCCGAGCGCGCAGGGGCAGGCAATGATGAGCACGGCCACAAAGTTGACCAGCGCCAGGGGCAGGCGCTGCCCGGCGGGGGCCACCGCAAACCACACCACAAACGTGGCAATGGCCAGCATAATCACTATTGGCACAAACACGGCGCTGATTTTATCGGCCAGCCGCTGAATGGGCGCGCGGCTGCCCTGGGCATCTTCCACTAGCTTCACAATCTGGGCCAGTACGGTGTTGGTGCCCACTTGGCTCACGCGGAAGCGGAAGGAGCCGGTTTTGTTGATGGTAGCCCCGAACACCGCGTCGCCCACCGATTTATCAACCGGCAGGCTCTCGCCGGTAAGCATGGATTCGTCGAGGGCCGAGCGGCCTTCCAGGATGATGCCGTCGGTGGCCACTTTCTCGCCGGGGCGCACCAGCACCTCATCGCCGGGGCGCACCTGCTCCAGCGGCACATCCACTTCCTGTCCGTCGCGCATCACGCGGGCCGTTTTGGCCTGCAGGCCGATGAGGGCTTTGATGGCGGCCGAGGTTTTGGCCTTAGCGCGGCTTTCGAGCACCTTGCCCAGCAGAATAAGGGCAATGATGGTGGCCGTGGTGTCGTAGTACACATCGGGCACGAGGCCCTGGCGCTGGAAAAAACCGGGCGCTATCGTGGCGGCCAGGCTGTACAGGAAAGCCGCGCCGGTGCCCACGGCAATCAGCGTGTCCATGCTGGCGGTACGGTGGCGCAGGCCGTTCCAGGCCGACACGTAGAACTCGCGGCCGCTGTACAGCAGCACCGGAAGCGTGAGCAGCAGCAGCCCGTAATTGAGCACCGGCATCGAAATCCGCGCCATCAACGCGGGCCACAGCATCAGCATACTCAGCGGCATAATGATAACGGCCAGCACTACCGCCACCTGAAAGCGACGCTTTAGGTCAAGATACGTCCGGGCTTTTCGATCAGCTAGTTCCTCATCGGCGGTCAGTACGTTGGGAGCGGCCGGGGCCTGGGGCTCGAACACCTGGTAGCCGGCCTGCTCTACGGCCGCCTTCAGCCCGGCGTGGTCTACCTGGTTGGGGGCGTACTCGACGGTGGCCTTCTCGGCGGCCAAGTTCACGGTGGCCCGCAGCACGCCGGGCGTGCGGATCAGGGCCCTCTCCACGAAGTTGGAGCAGGAGGCGCAGGTCATGCCCTCAATGTGGAGGGTTTCGGTGCGCGGGGCCGCCCCGGTTGGAGCATTGGGCGGGGCAGCTGAAGTGGCGGGAGTCGTTTTCAAGGCAGTTGGGCTAAGGCAGACGGAAGGAGGGAAGCCCGGGGGCTTACGTACCTATTAAACCCCAAAACCGGCCCGAAAGATGTACACGATTCCCTCTCCGGGCCTACAACATTCGGCGGCCGGCGCAACCGGGCTGTGGGGGGCGGGCGTTTGCCGGCCCCGGGTTTTGCTGGTTTTTTGGGAAATCCTGTACCACCGCCTGCCGTTTAAGGCCGTATCCTTGTGGTAGATACCGCCGGCCGGTTTGTTCGGCCAACTTCACTTTCAACTGCTCCAACCATGAAAACGCTCCGTTTCAATACCACGATCAACTGCGCCAACTGCGTGCGCGCCATCACGCCCACGCTCAACGGCGAAAAGGCCATCAGCAGCTGGCAGGTAGATACCGAAAACCCCAATAAAGTTCTCACCGTCAGCGGCGACCTGTCTGCCGAACAGGTAATGGCCCTGATTGTGGAGGCCGGCTTCGAGGCCCGCCCTGCGTAGGGTCGCGACGCCCAGCCCAGCCAGGCTACAGACATTGGTGCCCCTGGGGTTGCCCTGACTTGGCAGGGTAACCCCAGGGGCACCAGTCCGTTTTGATACCTGCAGCCCGGTGGTTTGCCGGGCCCACCCCAGCCCCGTTCCTGATGCCCGATCCGTACTCCGATAACACCGACGAAGAGCTCAATACCGCCAAGCAGGTAGACCTGGCCAACGTCGGGGCCCTCAACCGCCAGCAGCTCACGCCCGAAGCCGCCACCGCCCCCCGCGGCCAGGACCACCCGCCCACCGATACGGTCGACCACCACAACGAATCGGCAGACGAGCACGCCGGCCACTCGCACGACGGCCTTGACAATGGGCACGGACACGACCACGGCCCGGCCGGCGAGTGGCCCTACCTGTGGCCGGCCGTGAGCTTGGCGATGCTGCTGGGCGGCATTGCGCTCGACTACTTTGATGTGCCGTTTTTCGTGGGCCTGGTGCGGCCGCTGTGGTACGGGGTGGCGTTTTTGCTGGTAGGCTGGAAGGTGCTGCGGGCCGCTGCCGTGAGCCTGCCCACGGGTAACGTATTCAACGAGTTTCTGCTGATGAGCCTGGCCACGCTTGGCGCCTTTGCCATTGGCGAATACCCTGAGGGCGTGGCCGTAATGCTGTTTTACACCGTGGGCGAACTGTTTCAGGATGCCGCCGTGAACCGGGCCAAGCGCAGCATCCGGGCGCTGCTCGAAATCCAGGCCACCGAAGTAACCGTGCTACGCGACGGCCAGCGCCTGGTCATCGACCCGAAAGAGGTGCAGCTGGAGGACCTGATGGAAGTGCGGCCCGGCGAGAAAGTGGCCCTCGATGGCACGCTGGTAGCCGGCCCGGCCTCGTTCAATACGGCCGCCCTCACCGGCGAATCGGCCCCCCAAACCAAGCAGGCGGGCGAGATGGTGCTGGCCGGCATGATCAACCTCGATACGCTGGTGCAGGTAAGCGTCACGGCTGCTTTCGCCGATACCAAGCTCAGCCGCATCCTGGCTATGGTGCAGGACGCGGTGGGGCGCAAGGCCAGAACCCAGCAGTTTATCACCCGCTTCGCCAAAATCTACACGCCCATTGTGGTGTTGCTGGCCGTGGTGCTGGTGCTGGTGCCGCTAGCGGTGGTTGATGACTATGTGTTCCGCGACTGGCTGTACCGGGCGCTGGTGTTTCTGGTCATTTCCTGCCCCTGCGCGCTGGTTATCAGCATTCCGCTGGGCTACTTCGGCGGCATCGGGGCGGCCTCCAAAAACGGCATCCTGTTCAAGGGTTCCAACTTCCTGGATGTGTTGCGCGCGATTGATACCGTGGTGATGGACAAAACCGGCACGCTCACCGAGGGCGTGTTTGCGGTGCGCGAAGTAGTGGCCGCTCCCGGCACCGAGGCGGCCGAGTTGCTGCGGCTGGTCGGCGCGCTCGAAACCAAATCAACCCACCCTATTGCCAAGGCTGTGGTGCAGCACGCCCAGCCCTCCGCCACCGCTATTGCCGCCGTGGAAAGTGTGGAGGAAATTGCCGGCCACGGCCTGCGCGGCCAAGTGGCCGGCCGCACCTTGCTGGCCGGCAACACCAAGCTGCTGCGCAAATTCGACGTGACGTACCCGCCCGAAGTGGATGCCGTGGTCGACAGCATCGTGGTGCTGGCCCTCGACGGGCAGTACGCCGGCTACCTCACCGTGGCCGACGCCCCCAAAGCCGATGCCGCCCGGGCCGTGCAGGAGCTGCGCGCCGACGGCATCACCAAACTCGTGATGCTCTCGGGCGACAAAGACAGCATTGTGCAGCGCGTGGCCGCCGAGCTGGGCATCACGGAGGCCCACGGCGGCCTGCTACCCGAAGACAAAGCCCGCTACGTGCAGCAGTACCTGGATGAAGGCCGCAAGCTGGCCTTTGTGGGCGACGGCGTGAACGATGCCCCGGTAGTGGCGCTGGCCGATGTAGGCATTGCTATGGGCGGCCTGGGCTCCGATGCTACCATCGAAACCGCCGACGTGGTTATCCAGACCGACCACCCGAGCAAGATTGCCACCGCCCGCCGCATTGCCCGCGCCACCCACACCGTAGTCTGGCAGAATATCTGGCTGGCCTTCATCGTAAAGGGCGTGGTGCTGGCACTGGGCGCCGGCGGCCTGGCCACCATGTGGGAGGCTGTATTTGCCGATGTAGGCGTGGCCCTGCTGGCCATCCTCAACGCCGTGCGGATTCAGCGCATGAAGTTCTGATACGCCAGAACCGGGGGCTTGTAGCGCGAAGCTTCTGCGTCGCGCATTGCTGCCTACTGCCCAACGGTTTCGTCCAACGATGCGCGACGCAGAAGCTTCGCGCGGCAACCGCACGCTGGCAGAAATGCCCCATCCCGAACCGGAAAGCCCTGCGCCGGTGTTGGGCGGGTCTGTGTGCGCGTCATCAACCCAAACAGCAGCTCCAGCGCTTCGGTATTTACCTGGCCCTGGGCATACTCGTTCTGCTAAGCCAACTGGCCGGCCCGTAGGGTGCAAGCAGTGGGGCGAGCTAATCGAGCTTGGGCTTGAACAGGATTTTGTCGATGTGGCTGCGGTCTACGTCCACGATTTCGAAGTAGTGGCCCTCCCAGTTGAAATGCTCGCCGGCGCGAGGTAATGAGTTTAGAATGTGCAGTGCAAAGCCGCCGATACTATGAAAGCCCGTCAGGCCGCGCCGCGCCGCTAGCGAAATGTGGAAACGCTCGGCAAACTCGGCGAAAGGCAGTTGTGCATCGATAAGAAACGAGCCGTCGCTGCGTTCCACAATAGCGGGTTCGCCTTCCGTATCGGGCGAAATGTCGCCCACCAGCGCGTCGAGTATATCGTCGATTGTCACCATCCCGACCACCCCGCCAAACTCATCCACCACAATGGCTTGGTGCACGCGCCGCAGCCGGAACATTTCCAGGGCATGGTAGGCTTTGCTGGAAGCGGGCATAAACAATGGCTCGCGTTGTAGCTCGCCCAAGCGCCGTAGCTGCGTATCCAGCGGTATTTCGTTTACCAGATCTTTCAGGTACACCATGCCCCGCACTTCGTCTAGGCTGCCCTGGCAGAGCGGGTAGGCCGAGCGCTTGCGGGCAAGCACCGTCTGACGGGTCGTGTCCAGGTCAGCTTCCAGGTCCAGCCACTCTATGTCCTGGCGGCTGGTCATGAGCGAGCCCAGGCGCCGGTCGCCCAGGCTGAAGACGTTCTTGACAATGTCGTGCTCAATTTCCTGAATCGTTCCCCCCGTAGCTCCTTCCCGGATCATGGCCTTGATTTCCTCCTCCGTTACCGGGCTTTCCTGGGTATTGATGCCCAGAACCCGGATAAGAAAGTCGCTGGAAACGGTTAATAGCCAGATAAAGGGTGAAGTAAGCCGGGAAAGCAACGCCATGGGCGCGGCCATAAACTTGATGATGCTCTCGGGGTTGGTCAGGCCGATGCGCTTGGGCAGCAACTCCCCAATCACCACCGAGAGGTAAGTGATGAAGACAACCATCAGGACTACGGCAATATTGTGGGCAAAAGGAGCCAGCACGGGCACTTGGGCAATTACGCCCTCAAGCTGGGTGGTAAGCCCCGCTCCGCTGAACACGCCCGTGAGGATGCTGATAAGCGTGATGCCGATCTGGACGGTGGAGAGAAACCGGGTGGGCTGCTGGGCCAGCGCCAGGGCAGCCTGGGCCGGGCGGCTACCCTGCTTGGCCTGGGCTTCCAGCTTGGCCTTGCGCGAGGAAATCAGCGCAATTTCCGACATGGAAAAAACGCCGTTGAGCAAGACCAACAGCAGAATAATGAGTAATTCCATGAACTAAAGGTAGGTAATATGCCTGCCAGCAGTGTGTTTTTACTTTCCTACTATCACCGAATGGAATGATTGGAAAGCAAAAATATACTGCTGGTAAAAGCCATGTCCTGCCGCATTGATGGAATTGGGTTGGTTGTACTCAGGATCGATTTGCTGTCAGTGCGCAAACCAGCGGGAGGGAAGCTTCGCGCTACAGTCTCTTTGCGTAAATCCTGTTCTAAAAAATCCGTTGCAGCGACATCTCACGCACAGGCGCAATCACCAGCGGTACCTTTTCCACTTTCACTGAGCTGGTATCGAGGCCGAAGTACTTTGCTTCGGAGGCGATAAACTGCTTGATGTAGAAATAAGATTGCATCACGAGCTTCTCCACCGTCGGGAAGTCATTTTCGACCGAGAGGTACTTCTCCATCACTACGAAGCGAAAGTCACCGGTTACGTGCTGCTTGCTCAGCGACTCGTAGCGCGAAGTGATATCGACCTCCTTGTTGCGCACCAGCTCCTCAATCACCTTGCGGAAATAGAGGTTGATTTTCTGCTCGACGCGGAAACCCAGCCGGAATGTAATGCGGAAAGCATCGTCGGGGGCCAGCTCGGTCACCTTGTACTCCATGGTGTAGGGCTGGTCGGTGGTATCGACGTGTACGAACCAGTAGATGTCGGCCCGTTTGGGGCGCTTCTGGAAGATGGAGTAGATGATTTTGGCCTCTATTTCCGACGCCCGCTCGGCCGAGGTCAGGAACACGAGGTGGGTGGCGTACTTCGACACGGACTCGTCGGCGCTTAGTTCTTTGAGGGCCTCAATGTAGGGGTCAATCTTCACGAACTCGGTGAGGCGGCGCTTGATGTAGTACGCCCGCAGCCACACGTACATCACGCTCATCAGCAGCCCGCCAATCAGCAGCGACACCCAGCCGCCGTGCGGAAACTTGATGAGGTTGGCCACCAGAAAAGAACCCTCAATAGCGCCATATACTACCACAAACAATCCGATAACGGCCAGTGGCACCTTCTTCGAGCGCAGCCAGACACTCAGCAAAATCGTGGTCATGAGCATGGTAAGCGTGATGGCCAGCCCGTAGGCGGCCTCCATGTGCTCGGAGCGGCGGAAGTACAGCACCACCCCGATGCAACCCAGCAGCAGCAGCCGGTTCATGCTGGGTACAAACAGCTGGCCCTTTACGTCGGTGGGGTAGTTGAGCTTTACCTTGGGCCACATGTTGAGGCGAATGGCTTCGGCTACGAGCGTGAATGAGCCCGTAATGAGGGCCTGCGAGGCAATAACGGCGGCCAGCGTGGCAATGCCGATGCCGATGAGCAGAAACCACTCGGGCATCAGCTCATAAAACGGGTTGCGGCCGTTGAGCTGCTGGCCCTGCTGCGACATCAGCCAGCCGCCCTGGCCCAGGTAGTTGAGCACCAGGCACGATTTCACGAAAATCCAGCTGATGCGAATATTGCCCTTGCCGCAGTGGCCCAGGTCGGAATACAGCGCCTCGGCCCCGGTTGTGCACAGAAACACGGCGCCCAGCAGCCAGAAGCCACCGGGGTAGTTTACTAGTAGGTTGTAGGCGTAGTAGGGGTTGAAAGCCTTCAGGATTTCGGGGTGGTGCATCACCCCGCTCACGCCCAGGATGCCCAGCATGGCGAACCACACGAACATGATGGGACCAAATGCTTTGCCCACAATCTGGGTGCCGAAGCTCTGGAGCAGAAACAGCGCCGCAATAATGCCAATGACGATGGGTACTGTTGGGATATCCGGATACACGGCCTCCAGCCCTTCAATGGCTGATGAAACCGAAATAGGCGGCGTAATTACGCCGTCGGCCAACAGGGCTGCGCCCCCGATAATGGCTACGGCCGAGAGCCAGGCCCCGCGCCGCCGTACCAAGGCATAAAGCGAAAAAATGCCGCCCTCGCCGTTGTTATCAGCATTGAGGGTGAGCAGCACGTACTTAACGGTGGTCTGGAGCGTGAGCGTCCAGATGACGCAGGAGATGCCGCCGTACACGAGCAGCGGGTCAATCTGGCCCGATACGATAGCCTTCATCACGTAGAGTGGCGAAGTGCCGATGTCGCCGTAGATGATACCCAGGGCAATGAGCAAACCGGCCGTCGAAATGGCGGAGTGCTGGTGTTTGGCGTCCATAAGGAAACGGCTGGAAAGAGGCAGAAATGCGGTAAGCGGGGCCGAAGGTAACAGGCGGCCCGTAATCGGCGGTGCACTGGCTGCGGTGCGTAGGCAAACCGGGCCAATAAGTGCGGCGGCCGGCGGCTCAGACCGGGGCGTGCGTGTCAGGACCGGCCTCTTCGGTGGAGGCGGCAGCGGGGGCAATGAAGGCAGTTTGCTGCAGCCAGTACCCGGCGGCAGTAGCCGTTTCGTGGTGGCGCTGCCCGATGCGCCGGTTGGCCTCGCGGGCCAGCGCCAGCCAGCCGTTGGCCGGACCACCAAGCGAGAAATAGCGAGTTTGCCGGCCCGGCCGATGTACCCGCCAGCGGTTGGTGCCGCGCAGGCCCCAAGCCAGTAGCGCCAGGCCCAGCCCGATACCCAGCGCTGCCGGAACCGTTTTCAGCCAAAACTGCAGGTAGGCCGATAGAAAGCCTAAGAAGAGGAAAGCGCCCAGCAACACGCCCAGCAGCCAGCGGACCGGCTGCACATCCACACCCTCCAGCTCGCGCCAGCTAAACTGTTCGGTATTCAGCTCCAGCCCGTCATTGGTCAGTTCCAACCGGCCGTCCTCGCTTCGCAGCGTGGCAAACAACTCGGGTGTTGGTGGCGGGGGCAGCAGCGGCTCGAACGATTCGGCGGGCTGCTCCGGCAAGGGCTCTGGCAGGGATTCTGCCACTGGCTCTGCCGGGGGCGGAGTGGGTAGCGGCGTAGTGGCCGGCTCCGGCCGATGGGTACCATCGGCAAAAGCCCCGCCGCCACCCGTGCTGGTTCGTACCCAGTAGGGCGGAACGTGGCGCAGGGGAGGCAGCGGGGCTTGCATGGTTTGGGTAGGTTTAGGTAACGAAGCAACCAGATGAGGCGGCAAAGGTGATGACATTCCGCTTGCCGGCTCATCTTTCGCTTCGTTTACACGCTACTTGTTCACCTTTACCAGCTCCACATCGAAGATGAGCGTAGTATCGGGGCCGATGTCGCGGCCGGCACCGCGCTTGCCGTAGGCAAGGTCGGAGGGGATGTAAAGGCGCCACTTCGAGCCTTCGGGCATCAGTTGCAGGGCTTCTGTCCAGCCGGCAATTACCTGGTTTACGCCAAACGTAGCGGGCTGGCCGCGCTGGTACGAGCTGTCGAATACGGTGCCGTTGAGCAGCGTGCCGTGGTAGTGGGTGGTAACCGACGAGCCGGGACCGGGCTTAGGGCCGCTGCCCTCCGTAATCACCTCGTATTGCAGGCCGCTGGGTAGGGTGGTTACCCCGGCTTTGTTGGCGTTTTCCTGCAGGAAGGCTTCGCCTTCGGCTTTGCTGTTACCCATATCGTTGGAGTTTTGGTTGTCGTCGTCGTTGTCTTCTTCCATGCCGCCGCCGAGCTGCTCCTGCAGCTGCTGCATAGCGCTCTGCATCTGCTCGGGCGTGAGGCGGCTGGGCTCGTTGGTAAGGGCCTCCTTCATCGACTGGGCGAAAATATCGATGTCCAGGTCGAGGCCTTGCTGGGCGAAGTTGTTGGCCATGTCGCGGCCGATGATGTAGCTGATTTGCTCTTTCAAGCCATTCAATTCCATAAAGCACTGATTTAGGCTGATTTCGAACTGCTGCCGCGGCCAGTTCTGGCTGGCAGTCAGGGTTGAAATCAACTGGTGAAAAACAAGATGCGCGGCCCCGCACGGGCCGGCGCTACTGTGAAGTACCGAAAACCGCCGCGAATGGATGTTGTTTTTTCCGGTCCGGCCGCTAAGGTGCTGACTATGAAGCCCGGTTTCTGAGGCCCAAAAACACGCAAGCCCCGCCGGAGGGGCGAGGCTTGCGGTAACAGAATAGACGGGAGAAGCTTAGCAGAAGTGTAGCTCTTCTTCGTCGCGCAGGTCGAAATGGAGGCTCAGGTCGCGCAATTGCGCAGCCAGGAAACGGAAGGAGCCGAAGCTGCCCAGCAGCAGCAGCGACGAAAAGGTGACGGTGCTCTTTTTCATGGTACTAAGGTTAGATAAGTGTCAATCAGCTGATTGACCACAAAGATACTACACCTGAATTACTAAATTGTTATGCAAGCATAATAAATTGATGACGCTTGGGCCATAAGCATGAGCGGCCTGGGGTAATCGGCGTGCAGGCAATGCTGCACTATATGTATATCGAACAGCTTGACCGGGGAGCAGCAAGCAGCCCATAAAATCATTTAGCACATTGTATAGCTGGGTTTTCATTCTGGTTGGCTACTTTCACGCCATCTTTTCAGTATAAGATTTTACGGATGAAATACCTGTTTACACTACTCTTATTCATCACAGTACATGTGGCCCAGGCTCAGGCCAGCCTGCTGATCAACGGTGTTCGATTAGCTACCCAGTTGGGAGTTATGGTCGTGCGCAACAGCAAAGAAAAAGCGTCTCCCATGCCTCACGTAACGGCTACAACTGAAGCGGCAGCAGCAGCGGCAGCGGCCGCCGCTGCTGTTATACCGAATGTTGCGCCCGTTCCACCCGCTTCAAACAGCGAGTTTGCTTACCATGGACAGCGCATTGCGCGCCAGCGTACTACGGCGACAGACATAAAGGGCAAAGGCGTAACCGAAATCCTGGCCCTGGAAGAGGCTCTGGAGCAAACCCACCAGGCGCTGCTGGCCGACTCTCTGCAGTCGTTTTTGCCCGCTGCTCAGCTCGATGCCATCCGCGCAGTAGCCCGCCGGGCGGCCGCGGCGCGCTACAATTGGAACTTCGCCCCCTACCAGCACGAACTGGGTTTTTATCAGTACGAGGAGGCCCGCCGTACCACTCCCGTACCCGTACCCGTACCCGTACCCGTACCCGTACCCGTACCCGCCGTCGCGCCCGGCCCGGCTACCAAGGGCAAGTAAAAAGCCGCCATTATACCTGCTGAAAGCCCGCTTCCGATAGCCGGAAGCGGGCTTTTTTTGCATCCAGAGCAGTGGCTTTTAGCTGGTAGCGGCCCTCATTCTACCACTCGCACTTCTACGCGCCGGTTGCGCTCATTGGGGGCGGGGTAGAGCGGGCGGGCGTCGCCGTAGCTCACCATGATGAGGCGTGCGGCTGCCACGCCGGCCCGAATCAGGTAGGCCCTTATTGCCTCGGCCCGCTGCTCCGAGAGCTTCATGTTCTCTTTGGAGCGGCCAATGCGGTCGGTGTGGCCGGCAAGCTGAATCCTCAGAGTGGGCCGGCTTAGTAATTCCGCTGCCAGTAGCTGTAGCGTCGGGTTTGATTCGGGCAGCAGCTCGGCAGTGCGCAGCTGAAACAGCACGGCATCGAGTACCATCGTCTCGTTCACCCGCAGGGGGCGGTAGGGCCAGCGTAGCGAGTCGGGCGCCGGAAGTCGGCCTGGCTCCCAGGAGGCCGCCGGGGCCAGCCATAAGGGCCGAAACGGTGCTACAGATGCCGCTGGCGGCAGCAGGAAAGTCAGCAAAAGCAGCGTGTAGTTCATCGCTCAACTAAAAACCAGCAGCCAGGAAAGCGCCGCTGAAACGCCGGAACGCCGTGCCGAATATACAGTAGCAGCGTTCTGGCGGACGATTAGTACCCGTTGCGGGCGCGGTGCTTCACGCGGGCTTCCCAGCGCTTGCGCTTGGGAGCAATGGAGCCGCGCAAATGCTTTTCCATCACCATAACGGCGCAGGGCGCGGCGGCAGTTGCCCCGAAACCGGCGTTTTCGAGGTACACCGCTACTACTATTTTGGGGTTGTCGGCGGGGGCGAAACCAACGAAGGCGGCGTGGTCGTCGTCATCGTCGCCGCCGTTTTCTACGGTGCCGGTTTTGCCAGCCACTGTAATACCCACGTCGGCGAGGCTGGAGGTTTCGGCCGTGCCGCCGCGCTGCATTACGCCTAGCATGCCGGGCAGCAGGGCCGCAAAATTGGCACTGTCGATAAGGGTATAGCGCTTTTGGGTGAAGCGGGGCAGTGGCCCATTGTCGCCGATGCCGCGCACCAGGTGAGGCGGGTAGTACCAGCCGCGGTTGGCGATAATGGCCGTCATGTTGGCCATTTGCAGGCCGGTCATATTGATTTCGCCCTGGCCCACGCTTAGCGAATAGATGGAGCGATAAGTCCAGTTGCGGGTCTTCCGGACCTTGTCGTAATAGGCAGGGGTAGGCAGGAAGCCGGGGGCCTCGCGGGGGATATCCACGCCCAGCACCGAATCCAGCCCAAACGAGCGCACGTAGCGCCGCCACTCGGCCAGGTTGGCGTGGCGGGCGGCCACGGTATCGGCCACCAGACTATCGGGCACGCGCTGGATGAGGTTGCGCATGGTCTGGTAGAAATAGGGGTTGCAACTGTACTTGAGACCCACCGTGAGGCTGCCGGGCCGCGGGTGGTCGTGCACGCACTTGATCAGCGTCTGGTCGCACTTGAAGCCGGTGGTAGGCGTGATGGCGCCCAGCTGCAGCGCCACGGCCGCATTCACCAGCTTGAACACCGAACCGGGCGGGTTGGCCAGCATGGCCGGGCGGTTAAGCAGCGGCTTGTTCTCATCAAAGAGCATCTCCGAGCGCACCTTGGCTTGGTCGGGGGCCGTGAGGGTGGCCGGGTCGTACACGGGGCCCGACACGTAGGCCAGGATTTCGCCGGTTTTCGGGTCGAGGGCCACCAGGTAGCCCTTGCGGTTGCCCATGAGCTGCTCGGCGTAGGCCTGCAGCTTGGTATCGATGGTCAGGTGCAGGTCCTGGCCCTGGCGGAAGGTGGTATCGGTGGCCCAGCTGCCGCGGTTGTTGCCTGCCGAGTCGATGAGCGGGTGCAGGTAACCCACGCGGCCCGTCAGCAGGCCGTTGTAGTAGCCCTCGACGCCACCGTTGCGCAGTTTGTAGAAGCGGCCGCGCTTGGTGCGTTGGGCCTGTTTGAAAAACGCCTGGGCCTCGTTGGCCGGGTAGCCCAGCACGGCCGCGCCGGCGTTGGCGGTGTAGCGGCGGCCCACCTGGGTGCTGAGCACTAGGGTCGGCCACTCCTTGCGAGCCTTGCGTACCCGTGCGGCTTCGGCCGCCGTCAGCCGCAGGTTCACGGGGTAGCCGGCGGGGGCGTTGTCGTAGGGGAGGGCGTTGGCGATGCGCTGCCTAACGGTGGGGGGCCCCCAGCCCAGCAGCTTGGCCAACGCCAGGGTATCGAGGGGGGCCTTGCGCGGCAGTTTCAGCAGGTGTAAGGTGCCGGTTGCTACCAGCACCGAGTCGTTGCGGTCGAGCAGGCGGCCGCGCACGAGCGAGTCGGCGCCCACTACCACGCGGCGCTGGGTAAAGGTTTCGGTGGGTTCCTGCACCTCCTGCGCCGCTACCTCGGCCGAAGGGGAGGAGCAGGCCGTCTGTCCAGTTAGCAGCAGCAGAAACAGCAGCCCCATTCGCCACTTGTAGAAAACTATACGCATGAGTCAAAGCTAGCCATTTGCCCGGCGCGGATAAACAGCGTGCCGACGAACGGGGTAATTGACGCCATGAACGAGTGTATGGGGCAGTTTGGCTGGTTGCACTACACGCCCCCGCCATCCGCCGCCCGCCTCCGGCCCCAACTGAAGCGGCCCGTAACGGCAACGGCGGGCCGGGGAGTAGCAGCGGAAACAGGTGCGCCGCCCGGAGTGGTTCAGGCGGCGCGATGGCGGAAAATCAAAATCGGAGTAGGTAGTCGAGCTTTCGTGAATAACAAAACGCTGCCAAAAGGTGACATTTGCCTCAAGGTCCTATCTTACACGCACCATGCAAGTATTTAATCTAAACCTGAACGCCATCGAAGAGCTATGCCAGCAGCATCGGGTGCGGCAACTGTTTGGGTTTGGCTCGGCCCTGACTCCGGCCTTTGGGCCCGACAGCGACGTGGACTTAGTGGCGGAGTTTGAGCCCATGCCGCTGGAGCAGTACGCCGACAATTACTTCCGCTTCAAGTTTGCGCTGGAGGAGCTATTCGGCCGGCCGGTGGACTTGCTGGAAGCCCAGGCCGTGCGCAATCCGTACTTCCGCCAGCAACTCGAAGCTACCCGGCAACTTCTGTATGCAGCCTGAGATTCGCGCCTGCCTGTATGATGTACTGCAAGCCATCGAGGAAACGGAAAGCTTCTTCGCCGGGCGGCCGCTGGACTTCACGCACTACCAGCGCGACGTGCGTACCCGCCGCGCCACTGAGCGCAACCTCGAAATAATGGGCGAAGCAGTGGGCCGTATCATGAAGCTGGCCCCGGATTTTCAGCTCTCCAACGCCCGCCAGACCATAGCCACCCGCAACCGGATTATCCACGGCTACGACACGGTCTCGGATGAGATGACGTGGAGTATCGTAGTGCGTCATCTGCCGCAACTGAAGCAGGAAGTATTGGCGCTGCTAGCTGCGGAGTAGTTTCCTGTTCAACTGCCCCCGCCGCCCCGCCGTGCGCCCCCGGCCCCAACCGAAGCAGCTTGTAACGGCAACGGCGGGTGGGGCGGTAGCGCCGGAAACAGGTGCGCCGCCCGGAGTGGTCCAGGCGGCGCGGTTTTATGAGATGGAGCCGAGCTAAAACTTAATGGAGAACTCCAGGTGGCCACCCAGGCCCTCGGCGATAATGCGCTGCAAGGTGGATAGACGCACGTCTTTCAGGTCCTTTTCCAGCTTCGAGATGTACGATTTGTCGGTGCCGGCTAGCTCGGCCAGTTGGGCTTGGGTGAGGCCTTTGGCTTGCCGGGCCTGCTGGAGCATGGCCCCGAGCTTGAACACTTCGTAGCCCGCTTCAAACTCCTCGCGGGGCTTGCTGCCAACGGGGCCGTGCTCCTGGTCGACGAACTCGCTGAGGCTGGTGAGGTTTTTAGCGGCTTTCATAGTATTCGGCTTTGATAGTGTGCGCCCGTTCCAGTTCGGATTTGGGCGTTTTCTGTGTCTTCTTGGTGAACCCGTGGCCGATGACCACGACGTTGCCCTTATCGAAAAAGCAGAAGATGCGGAAGATGTCGCTGCCGACCTGCACCCGGATTTCATAGAGGCCGTCGGAGCCAGTGAGGTGCTTGAAGTACGTTTCCGGTAGCTGCTCCAGGTCTTCTACGACGCGCAAGGTCCACAGAATCTTCTTCTTGACCTTCTCCGTTTGCGCCTGATAAAAGTCGCGAAAGTAGTTTTTAAAGAAGAACAGGCTGCGCTTTTTCGGCATGAACCAAAGATAAGCGAAGTAGTCCAATCAGACAACTTGACATTACAGGCGTTGGTTCAACCAGCCGCATCGCCCGACCTACCCGTTCCAGCCATCCGCCCCCGACGCCCCGCCGTACGCCCCCGGCCCCAGCCGAAGCGGCCCGTAACGGCAGCGGCGGGTGGGGCGGTAGCGGCGGAAATGGGTGCGCCGATTGGGTTGACCGGCGTGGCGCGGAACCGGCTGGCCGCTGGGACGGCTGGGGATACTGAGGCTTACGCGAGGTAGCTCAAGCCAACTCACAAAGTGCTTTTACCTTAACTAAGAACCAAGGTACAGGCTCAAAACCATTGTCCTCATCATTCATATAATTTAATGCGTTAGATAAATTTTCATTTTCTTCAAAAAGACCATATTCATTCATTTCAAGCTTAAACATGGTAATCAAGTCCACTTCATTAGTGTGGCAATGGAAAGTGTGAAAGTCGCCACCAATCTCCACACCAATTAAATCATAACCAACTATTTGCTGATTTATTGATTGGTCTTCAACGATGCGATTTTGTAATGTATCAACTAAGCCAATCAAACCTTGATTTTCAAAAGTAGGCTTAAACTCTTCAATTAACGCCGTCGCCTCTGATTCATTAAAGTAAAGAGCAAACAATTTAATATCTCTCAAATGAGAGAAATAAACTTTGTGATACGTTTTTGCAGCTTGGATAGTGGAAAAAACATTGGGCCATCCAACGTTTTTTGGCTCGCCATCAAAATTGCTATCCACCCAAAGGCGTATTGAGTTTATTGCTTCTTCATCTATCAAGTAGTCCTGTTTTACTTTTTTTAAATCTCTCTTGAATGTAGTGGCCCATGAGAATGACCATGAATCAAAAAGGCTATTGTTGATGCAGGTGCTACAAGTCAAAACGCGTTGGTTTTTTTCTGACCCAAACTCAATCGGTTGAATTTGCATAAGGTAATATCCTCCTAAATAGTATTTCATATTACAATCTGTTAAATAGAAAAAGGGTGCTACCTCTTGCAAGATAGCACCCTTTTTAAATAGAAGAAATATGCCTTGCCTTACATATTTCTTCTATACTGCCCGCCAACTTCGAACAACGCATTCGTAATCTGACCCAGCGAGCAGAACTTAACGGTGTCCATTAGCTCCTCGAAGAGGTTGCCGTTGGCCACGGCTACTTGCTGCAGGTGCTTGAGGCGCGCGGGAGCCTCGGCGGCGTTGCGGGCCTGCAGGGCCTCCAGCATCGTAATCTGGTACTGCTTCTCCTCCTCGGTGGCCCGAATTACCTCGGCGGGTATCACCGTGGGCGAGCCCTTCGACGAGAGGAAAGTGTTGACGCCGATAATGGGGTACTCGCCCGTGTGCTTGAGCATCTCGTAGTGCATGCTCTCCTCCTGAATCTTGCCGCGCTGGTACATGGTTTCCATGGCCCCGAGCACGCCGCCGCGCTCCGTAATGCGGTCGAATTCGAGCAGTACGGCTTCCTCCACCAGGTCGGTCAGCTCCTCGATGATGAACGAGCCCTGGAGGGGGTTTTCGTTCTTGGCCAGGCCCAGCTCGCGGTTGATGATGAGCTGGATGGCCATGGCCCGGCGCACCGATTCCTCGGTGGGCGTGGTAATGGCCTCATCGTAGGCGTTGGTGTGCAGGCTGTTGCAGTTGTCGTAGATGGCGTACAGGGCCTGCAGGGTGGTGCGGATGTCGTTGAAGTCGATTTCCTGGGCGTGCAGGCTCCGGCCGCTGGTCTGGATGTGGTACTTCAGCATCTGCGAGCGGGCGTTGGCGCCGTACTTCAGCTTCATGGCCTTGGCCCAGATGCGGCGGGCCACCCGGCCAATCACGGCGTACTCGGGGTCGATGCCGTTGGAGAAGAAGAACGAGAGGTTGGGCGCGAAGTCGTTCACGTCCATGCCCCGGCTCACGTAGTACTCCACGAACGTGAAGCCGTTGCTCAGCGTGAGGGCCAGCTGGGTGATGGGGTTAGCGCCGGCCTCGGCAATGTGGTAGCCCGAAATCGACACCGAGTAGAAGTTGCGGACCTTCTCGTCGATGAAGTACTGCTGCACATCGCCCATGAGGCGCAACGCAAATTCGGTGGAGAAGATGCAGGTGTTCTGGGCCTGGTCTTCCTTGAGAATATCGGCCTGCACCGTGCCGCGCACCTGCGTGAGGGTGCGGGTTTTGATGGACGCGTACACGTCGGCGGGCAGCACCTGGTCGCCGGTTACGCCGAGCAGCAGCAGGCCGAGGCCGTCGTTGCCCTCGGGCAGGGGGCCCTGGTAGTGGGGGCGGGGCTGGCCGTACTGCGTGTATATAGCGTCGATTTTCTGGCTGACCTCGTCTTCCAGGCCGTGCTCCTTAATATAGAGTTCGCACTGCTGGTCAACGGCGGCGTTCATGAAGAAGGCGGCAATGGTAGCGGCCGGCCCGTTGATAGTCATGGACACCGACGTGCTGGGGTTAGCCAGGTTGAAGCCCGAGTAGAGCTTCTTGGCATCGTCGAGGCAGGCAATGCTCACGCCGGCGTTGCCGATTTTGCCGTAGATGTCGGGCCGATGGTCGGGATCTTCGCCGTAGAGCGTCACCGAGTCGAAGGCCGTGCTGAGGCGCTTGGCGGGCAGGCCCATGCTCACGTAGTGGAAGCGGCGGTTGGTGCGCTCGGGGCCGCCTTCGCCGGCAAACATGCGGGTGGGGTCTTCGCCCTCACGCTTGAAGGGGAACACGCCGGCCGTGTACGGGAACTCGCCGGGCACGTTTTCCTGGAGCTGCCAGCGCAGCAGGTCGCCCCAGGCCGTGTAGCGCGGCAGGCTCACTTTGGGAATCTGGGTGCCCGAAAGGCTCTGGGTGTGCGTCTGGAGGCGTAGCTCCTTGTCGCGTACCTTGAACACGAACTCGGGAGCCTTATAGGCGGCTACCGTTTGCGACCAGTTCTCCAGGAGCTTCCAGTTCTGCCCGTCCAGCCGAAGCTTGACCTCCTCGAAGGTGCTCTCCAGGCCGGCCACGAGTGTTCCGGGCTCGACTCCGGCAGGGCTTGCGCCGCCGCCACTACCAATTGCTCCGGCACTGTTTCCGGCGAGGCTTTCAACGGCTCCGACGGCTTGTCGGATTCCATAGAGCTGCTGCGCTGTGGCAGACTGTTTTTGAACCCACTGGTCATACTGGCGGTTGGTTTCGGCTATTTCGGAAAGGTACCGCGTGCGATGCGGCGGAATGATGTAAATCTTCTCGGAGTCCTCGACCGAAGTTTCGAGCTTCGAGGCGAAGGCGTGGCCGGTGCGCTCCTCCATGGTGGCCAGCACGGCGCGGTACAGCCGGTTCATGCCCGGGTCGTTGAACTGCGAAGCGATGGTGCCGAAGACCGGCATGGTATCGGTCTGCTTGTCCCAGAGGCCGTGGTTGCGCTGGTACTGCTTGCGCACGTCGCGCAACGCGTCCAGGGCGCCCCGCTTGTCGAACTTATTGAGGGCAATGACGTCGGCGAAATCGAGCATGTCGATTTTCTCCAGCTGGGTGGCCGCGCCGTACTCGGGCGTCATCACGTAGAGGCTGGCGTCGGAGTGCTCGATGATTTCGGTGTCGGACTGACCAATACCGGACGTTTCGAGGATAATCAGGTCGAAGTCGGCGGCCCGCACCACATCCACGGCATCCTGCACGTATTTGCTCAGGGCTAGGTTGCTCTGGCGCGTCGCCAGGCTGCGCATGTACACCCGGGGGCTGTTGATGGCGTTCATCCGGATTCGGTCGCCCAGCAGCGCCCCGCCGGTTTTACGCTTGCTCGGGTCCACCGAAATGATGGCAATGGTCTTCTCGGGGAAGTCCATCAGAAACCGCCGCACCAGCTCATCCACCAGGCTCGACTTGCCCGCGCCGCCCGTGCCGGTGATGCCTAATATTGGAGCTGTTAGCTGAGAGCTGTTAGCTGTTAGCTTTCCGTCCTTATCAGCGGTTGGAGAGCTATCAGCTAACAGCTGATGGCTAAAAGCTTTTTTAAACTCCTCGGGGAAGTTTTCGGCGGCCGAAATCAGGCGGCCAATGTCGCGGGCGTTCTTGTCTTTGAGGTGGTCGGCCTCGCCGTTGAGGTTCTGGCCGGTCGGGAAGTCGGCCTGTTCGAGCAGGTCGTTGATCATCCCTTGCAGGCCCATGGCGCGGCCGTCGTCGGGCGAGTAAATGCGGGTGACGCCGTGGGCCATCAGGTCCTCGATTTCGGAGGGCAGAATCACGCCGCCGCCGCCGCCGAAGAGCTTGATGTGGCCCGCGCCCCGCTCCTTCAGCAAATCGTGCATGTACTTAAAATACTCGTTGTGGCCGCCCTGGTAGGAGGTAATGGCAATGGCCTGGGCATCCTCTTGAATGGCGCAATCCACGATTTCCTGCACCGAGCGGTTGTGGCCCAGGTGGATAACTTCGGCGCCGCTGCTCTGGATGATGCGGCGCATGATGTTGATGGCGGCATCGTGCCCATCGAACAGCGCGGCGGCCGTTACAATGCGGACGTGATTTTTAGGTTTATAAGGCGCTACGGGAGCTTGCATATCGGGGGGCAGTTGGGTGGGTTTTGGTAGGGCTAAGGTACGAAACAGGCGGCGAGGGCGCGTTGCAAGCGCCCGAAACCGGAGGTAATGCGCAAAAGTAGCAGGTCGGCATTTACTCAAACACGGTAGTTTTACGCCATGCCGAAACGAATGACCCGGAATTTGCAGACGATATGCGCAAGCTTACTACTGCTCGGATTACTTGCTTGGCTGATGGGGTTTTTTATGCCGGCCTTCATACCCGGCAAGAGTGCCAATGACTTGTACGCCCTGCAGCCGGAGTACAGTTCAGGTAATGCAGCAGAAGCCCGAAAAGCCTACTACGCAACCGAAGAAGCTTGGCGCACCAGCCGCAACTCCTGGCTCGATTTCGGCTCTGGCGTAGCTATCAGCAGCCTCACGATTCTGTTGTTTCTACGCGCCAACCGGGTACAAACCTGGACACGTTTCCGGCGGATAAAAACCGTTGGTGAAAGTGCGTTTGTTATCTGGCTGAACGCCGGCTGGGCTTTGTTGTTTGCCGCCCTTTACTGGTACTACCATTACCGGAGCCTGCGCGGCGACTTCCGGCCCATGGCCGATACTACTGCCATTCCACTGATGTATGGGCAGATAGCCTTGTTTGGAGGCTGGCTCGCCAGCAATGCGGTATTTCTGCTCGCTTTGTGGCCGGCGCGCCTGCCCGCACTACTGTTTGAGAAGCCCGAATACAACTCTTGGCCGACCGTGCTGATCGATGCGGTGCTGTTCTTACCACTCATGTTTACTGCCCTTTATACTATATTCACTGTTATCGATGGCGACCATCTGACGATTCCCGCTGCGCTGCTGTTCTTCTACCTAATGCTTGTTCTGCGGGCAGGATATATGCGAGCATTCAACGAACGGTAATAACAGCTATGGCTGCAGAAGACGCTGCCGAAGCAGTGTAGTAGCCAGCGCTTACGCACTTGAGATGTAGCGCGAAGCTCCGGCTTCGCGTTTCGCAGCACGCTTACAGGTGGTTCTATAGTCAGCAACGATACGCGAAGCTGGAGCTTCGCGCTACAGGCTAGCGGCTCCTCTCTGTGAACTCTAAAGACACAAAAAAATGCCCCGACGAATCCGCCGGAGCATTTCCATGTAAACCAAACAGCGCTTACGCCTCCACCGGCTCCTTCGTTTTAGCCTTGGGCTTCACGTCCGGAATCAGGTTGTGGGGGTTGATAACGAACTTCTTGGCCACGCCGCTGTCGAACTCCTCGTAGCCGCGGGGCGCATCGTCGAGGCTGATGACCTCCACATTTACGGCCTTGGCAATCTGCACCTTGTCGTACAGAATGGCCTGCATGAGCTGGCGGTTGTAGCTCATTACGGGCGTCTGGCCCGTATGGAACGAGTGGCTTTTAGCCCAGCCCAGCCCGAACCGGATGGAGAGGCTGCCTTTCTGAGCCGCCTTATCCTCAGCACCTGGGTCTTCGGTTACGTAGAGGCCGGGGATGCCGATGGAGCCCCCGGCGCGGGTTATTTCCATAAGCGAGTTGAGCACGGCCGCCGGCACTTCCTTCTTCGAGTCGGTGCCGTGGCCGCTGGCCTCGAAACCCACGCAGTCAACGGCGCAGTCGATTTCCGGCACGCCTAGAATCTGGGTAATCTGCTCGGTCAGGGTCGCGTCGAGCGTCAGGTCCACGGTTTCGCAGCCGAACGAGCGGGCGTGCGCGAGGCGGGCCTTGTTCATGTCGCCCACAATTACCACGGCCGCGCCCAGCAGCTGGGCCGAAGCCGCCGCGGCCAGCCCCACCGGGCCGGCGCCGGCAATGTACACGGTGGTGCCCGGGCCCACGCCGGCCTTCACCGCCCCGTGGAAACCCGTCGGGAAAATGTCGCTCAGCATGGTTAGGTCGCGTATTTTCTCCATCGCCTGGTCCTTGTTCGGGAACCGGAGCAGGTTGAAATCAGCGTAGGGCACCATCACATATTCGGCCTGCCCGCCAATCCAACCGCCCATGTCCACGTAGCCGTAGGCGCCACCGGCGCGGCCCTCGTTCACGCTCAAACAGATGCCGGTTTTCATCTCTTTGCAGGTGCGGCAGCGGCCGCAGGCCACATTAAACGGCACCGATACCAGGTCGCCTTTCTTGAGGAACTCCACATCGGCGCCCGCTTCAATCACTTCGCCGGTTATCTCGTGGCCCAATATCAGGCCGGCCGGCGCCGTGGTCCGGCCGCGCACCATGTGCTGGTCCGAGCCGCAGATATTGGTCGATACTACTTTAAGAATCACGCCGTGCGTGATTTTCTTGCCTTTCGGATTTTTCAGCTCCGGAAAGTCGATATCCTGAACGGCTACTTTGCCGGGTTCCAGATAAACTACGCCTCTGTTGTTAGCCATACTAGTGGGTTTTGGGAGTGGTAGATAAAGTGCGAAACGCCAAACGGCAGCCTTCACCATAAAGGAAGACCGCCGTTTGGTGTTTCAATACAAGGACGATTGGAGTCGTAAGGTTTGCGGCGGCACCAAGGCGGGCCGGCCGCAACCGGCTACTTCAGCGCCTTCATGCCGGCTTCGGCCACGATGTGGTCGTTCTCTACTGAGTCGCCCGACACGCCAATGGCGCCCACGATTTCATCGCCCTGCTTGAGCGGAATGCCGCCGGGGAACGTAATGAGGCCGCTGTTGGAGTGCTCAATGCCGAAGAGCGAGCCGCCGGGCTGCGACAGGCCACCAATGTCGCCGGTGGGCATATCGAAGAAGCGGGCCGTTTTGGCTTTCTTGATGGAGATGTCGAGCGAGCCGAGCCATGCCCCATCCATGCGTGCAAACGCCACGAGGTTGGCTCCGGCATCGACCACGGCAATGTTCATTTTTACGCCCATTTCCTGCGACTTCTGGCGGGCGGCTTCAATAATCTGCTGGGCTTGTTGGAGGTTAATAGAGCTCATGAGAACGGTTTTGGTGAGTGAGGTTGTACGCAGGTATAAGCACAGAAGGACGGATTGGTTTACCCGGAGTTAGCGGCGGCCGGGCCGTTCGTCGTGTTCAGCGACGGCCATCATCAAACCAAATTGAGGGGAGCAACTGAAGCGTAATGGCCGAGGCCTATGCACGCCTGCTGCAAAGCAGGATAGGTGTGCGCAGGTGCTGAAGAACTGAAATTAAACGGGGAAAACAGGCTCTACGTACCGGCCGAACTGTGCGTAGAGCCTGTTGCAGCTGCGGCCGGGTAGCATATCCGGGCGGTGTTGCGTACCTTTGAACCTAGAAAAAACTGCCCTCTGTGAAGAACATCCGCAATTTCTGCATCATTGCCCACATCGACCACGGCAAAAGCACGCTCGCCGACCGCCTGCTCGAATTCACGAGCACCGTGGCCAAGCGCGACATGCAGGCTCAGCTGCTCGACAATATGGATCTGGAGCGGGAGCGAGGCATCACTATCAAGAGCCACGCCATTCAGATGCAGTATCCCTACAAAGGGGAAATCTACACGCTCAACCTGATTGACACCCCCGGCCACGTCGATTTCAGCTACGAAGTAAGCCGCAGCATTGCCGCCTGCGAAGGCGCACTGCTCATCGTGGATGCCTCTCAGGGCATCGAGGCCCAGACAATTTCCAACCTCTACCTCGCCATCGGGGCCGACCTGGAAATTATCCCCGTCCTCAACAAAATCGACCTGCCCCACGCGATGCCCGAGGAGGTGAGCGACGAAATCGTGGACCTCATCGGCTGCGAGTACGAAGACATCCTGCACGCTTCCGGCAAAACCGGCCTCGGCATCGAAGGCATCCTCAACGCCATCATCGAGCGGGTGCCGGCTCCCAAAGGCGACCCCGAAGCCCCGCTCCAAGCCCTTATTTTCGACTCTGTTTTCAACTCCTACCGCGGTATTGAGGTACTGTTCCGCATCAAGAACGGCACCATGCGCAAGGGCGACAAGCTCCGCTTTATGGCCACCGGCAAGGAGTACGGGGCCGATGAAATTGGCATTTTGGGCCTCAACCAGGAACCCCGCCAGGAAATGGGCGCCGGCAACGTGGGCTACCTCATCTCGGGCATCAAAGAAGCCCGCGAAGTGAAAGTGGGCGACACGATTACCCACGTCGCCAACCCCACTAAGGAAGCCATTAAAGGCTTTGCCGATGTGAAGCCGATGGTTTTCGCCGGTATTTACCCCGTCGATACCACCGAGTACGAAGAGCTGCGCTCGTGCATGGAAAAGCTCCAGCTCAACGACGCTTCGCTGGTCTGGGAGCCCGAAACGTCGGTGGCCCTGGGCTTCGGCTTCCGGTGCGGTTTCCTGGGCATGCTGCACATGGAAATCGTGCAGGAGCGCTTGGAGCGCGAGTTCAACATGACAGTGATTACCACCGTGCCCAGCGTGCAGTTCCACGCAACCGGCACCAAAGACCAGCTGCTGACCATCAACGCGCCGAGCGAAATGCCCGAGCCGAACATGATCAAGTACATCGAGGAGCCCTTCATCAAGGCCCAGATCATCACGGCCGCCGATTACGTGGGTCCCATCATCACGCTGTGCATGGAAAAGCGCGGCGTTATCAAAGGCCAGAGCTACCTGACTTCCGAGCGGGTGGAAATGACGTTTGAGCTGCCGCTGTCGGAAATCGTGTTCGACTTCTTCGACAAGCTCAAAACCATCAGCCGCGGCTACGCCTCGCTCGACTACGAGCTGATCGGCTTCCGCGAGTCGGACATGGTGAAGCTCGACATCATGCTCAACGGCGAGAAGGTCGATGCGCTGTCGGCTATTGTACACCGCAGTAAGAGCTACGAGTGGGGCCGCCGCCTGTGCGAAAAACTGCGCGAGCTGCTGCCCCGCCAGCAATTCGAAATTGCCATCCAGGCCAGTATTGGCCAGAAAATCATATCCCGCGAAACGGTGAAAGCCCTGCGCAAAAACGTAATTGCCAAGTGCTACGGTGGCGACATCAGCCGCAAGCGTAAGCTGCTCGAAAAGCAGAAGGAAGGCAAGAAGCGCATGCGTCAGGTTGGCTCCGTTGAGATACCACAAGAGGCCTTCCTGGCCGTTCTGAAGCTTGACTGATAAGTGAAACGCGCCTGCCACAGGCGCGTTTTTTTGCGTACACAATCATTTTCACCTGATGCACTTCTTAACCGGGCGTGTGTTGCTTTCCCTCATACCATGTCTGATCATCACCTCGTAAAGAATTGTCGCAGCTACGACCAGCTGGAGAAAATCCGCCGGGGCCAGGAGCGTAAATTTCGCTGGCGCGACGACTGGCCGGTGATGGAAAAAGCCCTGCTCGCCGCCGGTGCCGAAGCCATTACGGCTTATGAAGCGTCGGTTGCCGCCGAATCTTCGCCGGCTGCCACTGCTGTTGATAAGCCTTCTGCCTAACCAACCCCTGCCTGCTGCATGACGACCGCCCCCGACGCCACAACCTACCGCCTCATCGACGGCAAGCAAACCGCCGAGGACATCAAAGTTGAAATTGCGGCCGAAGTTGCTGCCCGTAAGGCGGCCGGCCACAAAACCCCTCACCTGGCCGCCATTCTGGTGGGCCACGACGGCGGCTCGGAAACCTACGTGCGCAACAAGGTGCTGGCCTGCGAGCGGGTCGGTTTCGAGAGCACGCTGCTCCGCTACGAAGACAGCATCACGGAGGCCGAGCTGCTGGCCAAGGTGGCCGAGCTGAACGAGGACCCGCAAATCGACGGCTTCATTGTGCAGCTGCCGCTACCTTCCCACATCGACACCAACAAGGTGATTGAGGCCGTGCGTCCTGAGAAGGACGTGGATGGCTTCCACCCGATGAATATCGGGCGGATGGTGGCCGGGTTGCCGGCATTGCTACCGGCCACGCCCTCGGGTATTGTGGAGCTGCTGCGCCGCTACGAGTTGCCCACCGACGGTAAACACTGCGTGGTTATCGGCCGCTCCAACATCGTGGGCACACCGGTTAGCATCTTGCTGGCCAAGAACCTGGAGCCCGGCAACTGCACCGTTACTTTATGCCACTCGCGTACCCAGAACCTGCCCGAAATAGCCCGCACGGCTGATATTCTGGTAGCTGCCCTGGGCCGCCCCGGCTTTGTAACGGCCGACATGGTAAAGCCCGGCGCAGTAGTGATTGACGTGGGCACAACCAGGGTAGAGGACGCCAGTCGGAAGGCTGGCTGGGCGCTGAAGGGCGATGTGAACTTCGAGCAGGTCGCCCCGTTGGCCTCTTATATCACGCCTGTACCCGGTGGCGTTGGCCCCATGACCATCGCCATGCTACTGCTGAACACGCTGCGAGCCGCAAAAGGGGAGGTGTATTAGTCGAGGACCGGGCATGTAAAACTCTAAAGTCCAATTAGTCTTGCCCGGGCTTTCAGAATCAGGCACGTTGTAGTACTTTTAAAGTCGGTCTGCCGGGAAAAGCACCAATTACTGCGGTAGTTGGATTTCCCGGCGGCCCGACTTGTTTTTTTTCAGAAGGTTACCCATTTTGCTACACCAACTTCCGCTTACTCCAGCTACGCCGGCCGGCACTTCGCTGCCCGTGATGGAGCAATTTTATACCATTCAGGGCGAAGGCTACAACACCGGCCGCGCTGCCTACTTCATCCGCCTCGGTGGCTGCGACGTGGGCTGCGTATGGTGCGATGTGAAGGAGTCGTGGCCCCTGGATGCCCACCCGCGCCACGCCCTTACCGACCTGGTAATGGCTGTAACGGCGCATCCGGGCCGCAATGTGGTGGTAACCGGGGGCGAGCCGCTTATGCACGAGTTGGGCCCGCTTACGGCCGCGTTGCAGCAGGCCGGCTGCCAAACCTGGATTGAAACCAGCGGCGCCTACCCACTCAGCGGAAACTGGAACTGGATTTGCGTATCGCCTAAGAAGTTCAAGGCGCCGCTGCCTGCGGTGCTGGCCGCGGCACACGAGCTGAAAATTGTGGTGTTCAATAAAAGCGACTTTGCCTGGGCCGAAGAGCATGCCGCACAGGTAGGGCCCGAGTGCCGCCTTTACCTGCAGCCCGAGTGGAGTAAGGCCGACCGCATGACCCCGCTTATTGTGGAGTACGTGAAGGCTAACCCGCGCTGGCAGGTGTCCTTGCAGACCCATAAGTACCTCGATATTCCCTAGCGTCTTCACCTTTTAGCCCGTTCTGTATGCGTCGTTCGCTTTTCGTGCCGTTGGTGCTGCTACTAACCGCTGGTAGCCTTTCGCCGCGGCCGGCAGCTGCTCAGGCGCAGCTTAGCTCTTCCAATACCAAGGCCCGTGGGCTGTGGGATAAAGCGCAGGCGCAGGCCAAGGGCCGCGACTTCACCAAGGCCCTCGAAACGCTCGACCAGCTCACGCAGAAATTCCCGTCGCTGGGGGAGCCGTACCTGCTGCGGGGCTCCTTGCTCAAGGCTATGGGCGAAAACCAGGCGGCTTTCGAGGCCTACCGGACGGGCCTGCCCAAGCTGCCCGTCGATGCGGCCCGGAGCAACGACTACTTTATGCTGGGCGAGCTGGCCATGAGCTTCGGCGACTACACCACGGCGGCCGATGCGTACCCGAAGTTTATTAAAACGGCTCCTAAAGGCCAGCGCAACATTCCGCAGGCCAAGCGCCAGCTGCTCAACTGCGCGTTTGCTGCCGAGGCCATAGCCGCACCCACCGGACCCGAGCCAACCCGGCTGCCCGAGCCGCTCAATACCTACCGGTTTCAGTACTTCCCGGTACTCACGGCCGACAGCCGCTTTCTGCTTTTTACCGGCCGCCCCACGGCTGCCAGCGACGAAAACCTGTATGTGAGCCGCCAGAACCCCGATGGTACCATGGGCGAGCCGGCCTCTATCTCGCCGGCCATCAATACCTCGTTCAACGAGGGGGCCGGGGCTATTTCCGGCGACGGCAAAACCCTGGTGTTTGCTTCCTGCGACCGGGCCAACTCGGTGGGCAACTGCGACCTGTACATCTCGCGGCGCACCGGCAATGCCTGGAGCAAGCCCGAAAACCTGGGCCGCAACGTAAACTCGCCCGAATGGGACTCGCAGCCCACGCTTTCGGCCGATGGCCGCACACTGTATTTCACCAGCACCCGGCGCGGCGGGCAGGGCCAGGAGGATGTCTATATAACAACGCTCGACGAGCAGGGTAACTGGACGCCTGCCCGCAACCTGGGCACACCCGTGAACACGCCCGGCAAAGACATGGCCCCGTTCATCCATGCCAGCGGCACTACGCTCTACTATGTAACCGACGGACTGGTAGGCATGGGCGGGCTCGACATTTACCGCTGCGAACTGTCGTCCGATGGTAAATGGGACGCGCCCCGCAACCTGGGCTACCCGCTCAATACGTTTGAGAACGAAGCGTCGCTATTTATCAGCTCCGACAACCGCCGGGGCTTCTGTTCGCGTTGGCGTACGGCCGAGCCGGGCGTGAAGCGCCAGCGCGACCAGCCGGTAGAGCTGTACTCGTTTGAGACGCCTGCCAGCATTCGTGCCCGCGAAACCAGCACGTACGCCCAGGGCCGGGTGTTCGATGCCGTGACCAAAAAGCCCATTGCCGCCGACGTGCAGCTCTACGACCTCAATACCAACGAGTTGGTGCAGTACGTGAACTCCGATGCCGAAACCGGCGATTATACCGTGGTGCTCAACGAGGGCCGCCAGTACGCCATGTACGCCGCCGCCGACAAATACCTGCTCCGTAGCCTGAGCTTCGATTACAGCAGCCGCCGCAGCTTCAACCCGCTCACCCTCGACCTCTACCTCGATCCGGTGGGTGCGGGGCGCAGCATAGTGCTCAACAATCTGTTCTTTGATGTGAGCCAGTACGAGCTTAAGCCCAAGTCGCGCACCGAGCTCAAGCGGCTGGTGAGCTTCATGAAGCAGTACCCTACCATTCAGGTAGAAGTATCGGGCCACACCGATGATGTGGGCTCCGATGATGACAACCTGGTGCTGTCGCAGAACCGGGCCAAATCAGTCTACCGCTACTTGCTGAGCCAGGGCGTTGAGGCGGCCCGCCTGCGCTACAAAGGCTACGGCGAGGCCCGGCCGCTGGCTCCCAACGACTCCGAAGAAAACCGCCAGCAGAACCGCCGCATCGAGCTACGGATTCTGTAGCAGGCCCGCGCAACTGGCCACCGCCAGCCGTTTTTGCCCCCGACTCCAATCAAAAAAAGGATAATTACGCGAGTAATTGCACTTTTTTTGATTGGAGTTTTTCTTTTTTATAGTACGATCATTAATCTGATAATGAGATATTTAACCAATATTCATAAAAGCTATTGATCAGAATAGTGATAAAAAAACATTTTATAGTTTAATAATTCGGTGTACATTTGATTATTCCCACAAAGCAAACGGCGCTTGCGGGAGTAGTGGTATCACCCCTTAATAGGATACAGGCCGCTACTAACAGCCCTAATCATTCATCTTCCAACCCTTTCTCCCTTTTTACCATGAAGAAAGTTGCACTTTTCGTTTGCCTGCTTATTGCCGCTCCAGGTGTTATCCTGGCCGCTTCGCGCGCCGACAACCCCACCAGCATTACGGCCCGTGCTACGGCCCTCACCCGCGCCATTTCCGACCGTATCCGGCTCGATGAAGGCCAGTACCTGCGGCTCAAGCAACTCAACATCCGTATGTTGAGCGAGCAGGAGGAGTTGAAGTCCCGTTTCGCCGCTGAGCAGCCAATGCTCGACCAGCGCCTGGCCGATGCCCAGCTCTACTACGAAATGGCCCTGCTTGATATGCTGCGGCCCGCCCAACGGTCTTTGTTCGACCAGCACCGCGCCAGCATGACAGCTATGGGTACGCTGTCGAAATAGTAAGTTTGAGCTGCCACGGCTCGACTCCCTGGAGTTGGGCCGTGGGCTAAGCTGACAACAGCATCCGAAATAAAACAAATATTGCTTATGTCATATTTGTTTAGTATCTTGATAAGACAATTTTGGACAGTGAAGTTGGATGGGTGCTGATTTTTCCACCAAACCTCCTACAACTATGAAAAACGTGCTTACTCTACTCGGTCTGGTACTACTCATGTCCTCTGGAACTCCTACTGCGGCCCAGGCCGATGGCGGGGGGACAACGATGGGCGAGCGGGCTACGGCCATGACCTGGCGCATTGCTGAGCGCACTCAGCTCAGCGAAGGCCAGTACATCAAGCTCCGCCGCCTCAACGTGGGGCTGCTCTCCGAGATGGCCGCGCTACGTAACCAGCTTAAGGCCGAGCCTGCAAACCTCGACCAAGCGCTATCCGACTTGCTACAGCGCTACGAATGGGATGTAGCAGCCTTGCTGCAACCCAAGCAACTCGCCGTCTACGATGGTCTTAAATCCGAATTCACAGCCGTCAATATTCGTTGATTGACAGCTTATTATCAGGTGTTGCTTTAGGTAACACTCGAATTGATTGAAAATAAAAAAGCCCGCATATGCGGGCTTTTTTATTGCGATAGTACAGGCATTGCAAACCGGCTGGGCCGGCCTGCAACACTGTAGCTTAGGCGTTACGCTGGTCGATGGCCACGTAGTCGCGCTCGGTTTCGCCCACGTAAATCTGGCGGGGGCGGCCGATGGGCTCCTTGTTGGTGCGCATCTCTTTCCACTGGGCAATCCAGCCGGGCAGGCGGCCCAGAGCGAACATCACCGTGAACATCTCGGTAGGGATGCCAATGGCCTTGTAGATAATACCCGAGTAGAAGTCTACGTTCGGGTAAAGCTTGCGCTGTACGAAGTACTCATCGGTGAGGGCAGCCTGCTCCAACTCCTTGGCAATCTTGAGTAGGGGGCTGGCTTCGAGGCCCAGGGCCTTGAGCACGTCGTCGGCGGCCTTCTTAATGATGGTGGCGCGGGGGTCGAAGTTCTTGTACACCCGGTGGCCGAAGCCCATCAGGCGGAACGAATCGTCCTTGTCCTTGGCTTTGTCAATCCACTTCTGGGTGTCGCCACCGTCGCGCTCAATGCTTTCGAGCATCTCCACCACTTCCTGGTTGGCACCGCCGTGCAGCGGACCCCACAGGGCGTTGATGCCAGCCGAAACCGAGCCGTATAGCGAGGCATTGGCCGAACCTACGAGGCGTACCGTCGAGGTGGAGCAGTTCTGCTCGTGGTCGGCGTGCAGGATGAGCAGCTTGTTGAGGGCCTTTACTACCACGGGGTTGATTTCATACTTCTCCGTGGGGAAGCTGAACATCATGTAGAGGAAGTTGGAGCAATAGTCGAGGTCGTTGCGCGGGTAGTTGAGCGGGTGACCCATGTTGTTCTTGTAGGTCCAGGCCGCGATGGTCGAAATCTTGGCCATCAACCGGATAACATTCAGGTCGGTTTCCTCCTTGCTCAGGTCGGGCGAAACGCTTTCGGGGTAGAAAGCGGTAAGCGAGCAGATAAGGGAGCTCAGGATGGCCATCGGGTGGGCCGCCGAAGGGAAGCCGTCGAAAATCTTACGCACGTCTTCGTGCACCAGCGTGTGCTGCGTGATTTTCTCGCTGAATGTATCGAGCTCGGCCCGGGTAGGCAGCTTACCGTAAATCAGCAGGTAAGCAACTTCGATGAAAGTGGAGTTCTCGGCCAGCTGCTCAATTGGATAGCCGCGGTAGCGCAGGATGCCTTCTTCGCCGTCGAGGAAGGTGATGGCGCTTTTGCAGGCTCCCGTGTTCTTGTAGCCGGGGTCGATGGTTACGTAGCCCGTTTGGTCGCGGAGCTTGCTGATGTCGAAGGCCTTCTCGTGCTCAGTGCCTTCAATTACGGGGAGTGTGTACGACTGCCCGTTGAGCGTCAGTTCAGCAGATTCTGCCATAAAGCGTAGGTTGAAAAGTGGGGGTACAGGGCGAATTTAAAGATAATAACCGGCAAGCGGGCAACCCGACCGGTGGTTACTGGCTATAGTACAAACCGGGTAGGGCGGTTGTTTGCCATTTCACCTGACGCAAAGAAACGCCGTGAGGCGCTTAAGTGCGATATAAAGCCCGTTTTTTTACGACTTGTCTGGCCTTTTTTTCGCAGCATGACGCCCAAACTGCGCCATCTATCTACTTCCGCACGCTATGCATTACGCTTACCTGGATACTACCGATTTGCAAGTGAGCCGCCTGGGTTTCGGCGGTATGTCGTTGGGGGCTGATGTGGCTGCCGACCGCCGCTTACTTGATGCGGCGCGGGCCGGCGGCATCACCCTTTTCGATACGGCCGACCTGTATGAGCACGGCCGTAATGAGGAGCTTTTGGGGGCTGCCTTCCGCCACTGCCGCACCCAGGTGGTACTGGCCACCAAAGTAGGCAACCAGCGGCGGCCCGATGGCCAGGGCTGGGACTGGAACCCCTCGGGTGCCTACATCCGCCAGGCTGCCGAGGCCAGCCTGCGTCGCCTTCAAACCGACTACCTCGACCTGTACCAATTGCATGGTGGCACTATTGACGACCCGCTTGATGAGGTAGTCGAAGCCTTCGAGAGGCTGCGGGAGCAGGGTAAAATCCGGCACTACGGTATTTCCTCCATCCGGCCCAACGTCATCCGGCGCTACGTGCCCGAAACCGGCCTCAGTAGCATAATGCTGCAGCTAAGCCTGCTCGATCAGCGCCCCCTGGAAGCCGTGCTGCCTCAACTGGATGCCCATGGGGTAGGTGTGCTGGCCCGTGGGGCGCTGGCCCAAGGCCTGCTGGCCGGCAAGCCTGCCCGCGAGTACCTGGGCCATCCGGCCGGGACCGTTCAGGCGGTAGCTGCTGCCGTGGCCGCTGTGGCAAAGCGCCTGCAGCGCCCGCCCGCCGAGGTGGCCGGGCGCTTCGTGCTCGATACGCCAGGTGTAACGGCCGCCATACTCGGCATCCGGAACGAGGCGCAACTAGCCGAGGCGTTGCAACTGGCCCGTAGTGCGCCGCTGCCGCCCGATGCCCGCCAAGAGCTGCTGCAGGCCGCGCCGGCCAACACGTATCAGGAGCACCGCTAGGCCCGCAGCTCCTACTTGCCGATGCAGAACTGGGTGAAGATGCTGGTGAGCAGGTCGTCGGAGCTGATTTCGCCGGTTATCTGGCCCAGCGCCCCCAGGGCATGGCGCAGGTCGGCGGCCAGCAGCTCGGTGCCGCCGCCGGTACTCAGGCCCACCAGTACGGCGTCGAGGTGGCGGTCGGCCTGCTCCAGGCTGCGGGCGTGGCGCAGGTTGGTGACGATGGTGCTGGCCCCGGTCTGGTCGAGGCCGTCGAGGCGGACGCGGGCCAGCAGCGCGGCGCGCAACTCCTCGATGCCAACACCCTGGCCAGCCGCCAGCAGCAGCGTATCGGGCCGGGCCCGGAAGGGAGCGGCCTGGGCTTCGGAAGCCAGGTCGAGCTTGTTGCCCACGGCCAGCACGCCCACACCAGCAGGTAGGTTTAGCGCTTCAATTTCCGCTTGAAGTTCAGTAATTGAAGTAGTCGAAAGATCAAACAGATACACAACCAGCGCGGCCTGCTGCACCCGCTGGCGAGTGCGCTCCACGCCCAGGGCTTCCACCACATCGGTGGTGTCGCGCAGGCCAGCCGTATCCACGAACCGGAAGCGAATACCCTCGATGCTCACCTCGTCTTCTATCAGGTCGCGGGTGGTGCCGGCTACCTCCGATACGATGGCCCGGTCTTCGTTGAGCAGGGCGTTGAGCAGGGTACTTTTGCCAGCGTTGGGCCGGCCTGCAATAACGGTGGTCACGCCGTTTTTGATGACGTTGCCCAGTTCGAAGGAGCGCAGCAGCCGGCGCACCAGCGCCTGCACTTCCTGCAGTAGCACTACGAGCCCGGTCCGGTCGGCAAACTCTACGTCTTCTTCCCCAAAATCCAGCTCCAGTTCCAGTAACGCTGCGAAATGCACCAACTGGCCGCGCAGCTCCCGTAGCTCGCGCGAGAAGCCACCCCGCATCTGGCGCAGCGCCACCTGGTGGCTCAGGGCCGAGTCGGCGGCAATCAGGTCGGCTACGGCTTCGGCCTGGGCCAGGTCGAGGGCGCCATGCAGAAAGGCGCGCTTGGTGAACTCGCCGGCTTCGGCCAGGCGGGCACCGTGGCGCAGCAGCAGCGCCAGCACCTGCCGCACGATGTAGTCGGAGCCGTGGGTGCTGATTTCCACCACGTCTTCGCGGGTGTAGGAGTTGGGGCCGCGGTAAAGCGACACAACGACTTCATCCAGAATCTGCGCGTCGTCGCGCAGCGTTCCGTAGTGCAGCGTGTGGCCGGGCTGCTCGGCTAGGCGCTTGCCGGCAAACACCTCATCGGTGATGGCAATGGCACGGGGCCCCGAAAGGCGCACCAGGGCAATGGCCCCGGCGCCGGGCGGCGTGGACAGGGCAACGATAGTATCGGAAAGGGAGAGGGGCAGGTTGGCGGCCACGGCGGTTGGGTGTGATAGGGCCGCAAAGGTACGGCAGGGAGCCTCGGCCATAAAGTTGAAGAACTGTCCTTCCGACGAATGAGGAATCCGGGGCAGGTTATTGAACAGAATCGTCCTATGTCCTTACCCTAGATTCCTTCTTCGTCAGAAGGACAGTTCTTCGACTGTCAACGTCAATCCGTCAGCATCAGGTTGCGGCTTACCTCGGCCGAAATTAGCTTGACTACTTCCTGGTTTATTTTGATTTCCAGGGAATTATCAAACAAGGCTTTATCCAGTACTTCAATATGGGTGCCTAGGCCCACACCCACCTTGTCGAGGTACTGCAGGAAGGGGGCGGAGGTGTTCCGGACGGATACCACGCGGCCCTGCTCGCCGGGGCGCAGATCGGCCAGCAGGCGGTGCTCGGGGCGGTGCAACACGCCGTCGGCCGTCGGGATGGGGTCGCCGTGGGGGTCGAGCTGCGGGAAGCCCAGGAACTCGTCGAGGCGGCGCACCAGCAGCTCGGAGTCGATGTGCTCCATCTGCTCGGCCACATCGTGCACTTCATCCCAGTGAAATCCGAAGTGCTGAACCAGAAACACTTCCCATAAGCGGTGCTTGCGGATGGTGGCCAGCGCCACCCGCCGCCCGGCCTCGGTGAGCGTGACGCCCCGGTAGCGGGTGTAGTTGACGAGGCCCTTCTCGCCGAGGCGCCGCAGCATATCAGTTACCGAAGCGGGCCGGGTAAGTAGCTCCTCGGCTACGCTGTTGGTGCTCACTTCCGTACCCGGCTGAAACTCCGAGAGTTTGTAAACGGCTTTCAGATAGTTTTCCTCAGTGAAGCTCGGCATGCGTGTTGAAGGTCAAAAGTCAAAGATAAAAAGCCAAAGTGCGAAGCCAGTTGCGCTGCTTCAACCGAAGTAGCGGGCTTCTACCCTTTGGCTTTTTAGATTTTACTTCACTCTGGAATCTACCACTTAATGAGCGCCGAGGCCCAGGTGAAGCCCGACCCGAAGGCGGCCAGGCACACCAGGTCGCCGCGCTTGATGCGGCCTTCCTGCACGGCTTCGCTCAGGGCAATGGGCACGGAGGCGGCAGTGGTGTTGCCGTAACGCTGGATGTTGCTGAATATCTTGTCGTCCGGGAGACCCATTTTCTGCTGCACGTACTGGGTGATGCGCAAGTTGGCCTGGTGCGGAATGAGCATATCGAGGTCCTGGGGCTGGTAGCCGTTGGCATCCAGCGCCTCCTTGATCACCTGCGGGAAGCGTACCACGGCATGCTTGAACACGTTCTGGCCGTTCATGATGGGGTAGAGCTCAACTTCATTCTCCAGGTTCTGGATAAACGCGGTCCGGTCCTGGCGGTTCGAGCTGGGCTCCTTCACAATCAGCTCCTCGGCATGTTCGCCCTGCGAATGCAGGTGGGTGCTCAGCACGCCATGGCCCTCGCGGGTGCAGGGGCGCATGACCACGGCTCCGGCGCCATCACCAAAAATAACCGACACGGCCCGGCCGCGGGTGCTGATATCGAGGCCCGAAGAGTGAATTTCGGAGCCTACCACCAGCACGTTGTCGTACATGCCGGTTTTGATGAACTGGTCGGCCATGCTCAGCGCGTACACGAAGCCCGAGCACTGGTTGCGCACATCAAAGGCCGGAACGGGCGCCTTGATGCCCAGCTCGCGCTGCAGTAGTACGCCCGAGCCGGGAAAGAAATAGTCGGGCGAAAGCGTGGCAAACACAATCATTTGCACGTCGTCGGGCTCAAGGCCGGCCATTTCGAGGGCGCGGCGGGCCGCCTTAGCTCCCATATTGGAGGTCGTATCGACGCCTTCGGTGAACCAGCGCCGCTCCTTGATGCCGGTGCGTTCCTGTATCCACTCGTCGGTGGTATCCATCAGGGTGATGAGGTCGGCATTGGTAACCACGCGCTCGGGCACGTAATGGCCGACGCCGGCAATTTCAGAGTTGCGGAGAGAGTTGTTCATCGGGGGAGGGATTTGCGGAGCAGTGCAAAATATAGCAGACGCCGAAGGTAAAGAAAAACGGTGCCGGTTCCGTAAACGGGCTGCTAAGGTCGGTAGTTACCCGATAGAATCCAGCAGTGCCACTATTTTTTTGGCTTCCGGCTCCCAAAAGGCCAGCGGCGGTGGACCCTGCGGGTAATATACGCCCGCCTGCAACCCTGCTGCCAGTTCGGCGGCCGGCGGGTAGGTGGCCTGCTGAAAGTCGAAGGCCAGACCGGCACCGGCAGTTTCGGCCAGCGGCTGCCAGAGCGGGTTGGGTGGCAGCACCAGCGGCAGGGCTAGGGCCAGGTACTCGAACAGCTTGGTGGGTATGCAGCGGGCCGTGCTGGGGTGCGGCCGGTAGGGCAACAGCCCCAGGTGGCTGCGGCGCAGATCGGCCACCACGGCCGCGTGGGGTACCAGCGCCGCCCCGCCCACCAGCGTAACGGCCCCATTGGTTGCGGCCACGGCCGCTTGCAGCCGCGCCAGCAGCGCCGGCTGCTGGCATGCCCCAATAATGGTCAGGTGGGCCAGAGGCCACACCGTGCGCAGGTGAGCCGCAAACCGTAATGCCTCCCACACCCCGTTCAGCTCCGAAATGGTGCCCGAATACACCAGTAGCAGCGGCTCCGAAATGTTGGGCAGCCGCCGCGGGCAGGTGGCCGGCACTGCATCATAAGGCTGGTACTTGTTTTCAATAAGGATGACAGGTTTTTGGCTTGTGGTTTTTGGCTTGTGGTTTTTGGAGCGGAAAGGAGTGGAGGCTCCGGCGGTAGTGGGCACTGCATCGGAAACCAAAGCCCCGGACGCGAAGGGCAGTTCGGCGGCGTAGCTGCGTTCGGCCAGCAGTATGGCAGTGGCGCGGGCGGCGGCCAGCGTTTCGAGGCGGCGCACCAGGCCGGCCAGCACATCACGCGCCCAGGGCGGGTACACGGCCTGCGTCCGGATGTTGAGGGCGTAGTTTTCGCGCACATCATATACAAAGCGGCGGCCCCGGCCCAGCCACTGCCAGAGCACGGTGGCAGGCAGCAGCTCGGGGGCATGCACAAATACCACCGACGGTTGCAACTTCTGCAGCAGTTGCCAGTAGCGCCACTGCGCCCGTAGCCGCGCCAGGCTCAGGCGGGAGCCATGCAGCAACTCGTGTACCTGCAGGTTGGGCGGCAAATCGGGTGGCCGGGGGGCAGCGCGGCCCGCTACGTGCACCTGGGTGCCGGGCCGCCGGGCCAGCGTGCGCCCGAACTTGCCCAGCATCCGCGTATCATCGAGGGGCTTTAGTGCGGAGGCCAGTAGAATGGTGATGGTAGGCGGCATAGCGGGGGCGAAGATGCGGTTTTTTAGCTCTTCAAAGGTGGGTTTCAATTTCGGTGGAGTGTAATTACGAGCGGTGTAATCGTGCCCTCAGCCGGTATCCATTACCTTTAAGCCTCAAATCAACCCCAGCAACCAACACCCCAATGACCGACCTGCAACCACTGATTGAAGCTGCCTGGAACGACCGGAGCCTGCTGCAGCAGCCTGCCACGCTGCAAGCCATTGAGCACGTTATCGAAGAGCTCGACAAGGGCCGCCTGCGCGTAGCCCAGCCCAACGCCGAGGGCGGCTGGCTGGTGAACGACTGGGTGAAAAAGGCCGTGATTCTTTATTTCCCCGTCCGCCAGATGGAAACCATCGAAGTCGGCCCCTTCGAATTTCGCGACAAAATGCGTCTCAAAACCGACTACCAGGGGCAGGGCGTGCGCGTGGTGCCGCCCGCCGTGGCCCGCTACGGCGCCTACCTCGCCTCGGGCGTTATCCTGATGCCCAGCTATGTGAACATCGGCGCCTGGGTAGGTGAGGGCACGATGGTAGACACCTGGGCCACTGTGGGCTCCTGCGCCCAGATAGGGGCCGGCGTACACCTGAGCGGTGGCGTGGGCATCGGTGGGGTGCTGGAGCCTGTGCAGGCCGCCCCGGTTATTATCGAGGACGGTGCTTTCGTGGGTTCGCGCAGCATTTTGGTAGAAGGCTGCTTTGTGGGCCGCGAGGCCGTCATCGGGGCCGGCGTTACCATCACGGGCAGCACCCGCATTATTGATGTAACGGGCGCCGAGCCCAAGGAGTACCGGGGCCATGTGCCGGCCCGCTCGGTGGTGATTCCGGGCACGGTGGCCAAGCAGTTCGCGGCCGGCGAGTACCAGGTGCCCTGCGCGCTCATCATCGGCCAGCGCAAACCCAGCACCGACCTCAAAACCAGCCTCAACGACGCCCTGCGCGAGCACAACGTGGCCATCTAATCACAGATGTTGCTGATGTTGCCGATACAGAGGGTTCTTTCCGGGTTTTGGATGACGTGGATTGGTTGGAAAAAGTCAGTTGGGTAGGCTGATGACTGTCTTATTGGCTGGCCTCCTATATTTGGGTAGTTTTGATGAACTAGTTCCTGCCTGCCTCTATGCCAATGCAACAATTCAGTAGCTGGAGGGCATGTCAGGAAGCTGCATCATCAAATCATCTTTTCATCTGAAGCCCAGAACGAATCTGCGCTATCGGCAACATCAGCAACATCCGTGATTAAGAATGTAGTATCGGCTGCGCAGGCCCGCGAGGAAGTGCGCGACTATGTGGCCCAGGAGCTGAGCCTCGAACCTGAAACTGTTCAGACCCGCGTTGTTTTCAACCGCGAGCTTCCTTGGGTAGATGGCCGCACCCGGCCCTGCTTTCTGGTGGAGTGGGCCGAGCCCAACGGCCGCGATGGTGTAGCCCTGGCCGGGCCTTACACGCACAACTTTTTCGAGTTTACCCGTGCCGATGCGTATCAGCTGGGTGCTCAAAATGCCTGGCGTCAGCAGCTGCTCAACCTGTACGCCGGCTGCGAGCTGGTCGTGCATGCCCGCCTCACGCAAACGCTTACCGATGTGCCCGACCCCACGCGGCTGGCCGTTATCAAGCAGAGCCTGCAGGAGCGCAGCAACTGGCGTGTAGCCGTCAATGTTTCGTTGCGCGAGTTCCTGCGCCTGGGCACCGACGAGTACTATATCTTCAACGGCAGCTGGGTCTGGAACCCGCACTACTACTACTCGGCCGTTAAAGGCTTCGTGCCTTTCGGCGACAAAACCCTGATGACGCTGCCCAAGCAGGAGTTCATTCCGGTTCGCTCGCACTCACCTTTCGAGGCCCTGCCCGAAGTAGGCGAAGACGGGGCCTACCCCGGCGAGCTGGTGAGCTTCATCATCGTGCGCAACGACCAGATTATCGAAACCCGCGACCTCGACCTCTATACCCGCACCCTGATGAACCAGGTGGCTACGTTCTATGCACTCGGCCGCGACCAGGGCCCTTTCCAAATTGAAATGGGCGTGCAGCAGGGATAAGCACAAAAGCGAACAGCAACAGAAAAGCGGTCATCCTGAGCTCAGGATGACCGCTTTTCTGTTGCTGTTCGCTTTTAAACTATGCTACTTCGCTTTTCAGCTTGTCGCCGAACACCGATTTTACCTTATCCACTTTGCTCTTGACTACAAACTGGCAGTAGGGCTGGCTGCGGTTCTGGTTGTAGTAGTTCTGGTGGTAAGCCTCGGCAGGATAGAACGTCGGCAGGGGCAGGATTTCGGTGGTAATAGGGCCATCGAAGGCGTTGGCATCGGCAAGCTTCTGCTTGTAGGCTTCGGCCAGGCGCTGCTGTTCATCGGAGTTGGTGTAGATGCCCGAGCGGTACTGGGTGCCCGCGTCGTTGCCCTGGCGGTTGAGGGTGGTAGGGTCGTGGGTTTTCCAAAACACCTCCAGCAAGTCCTCGTAGCTGATAACAGTAGGGTCGTAGCTGACCTGGATGACCTCGTTGTGGCCCGTCAGGCCGCTGCAAACCTCCTTGTAGGTCGGGTTGGCGATGCGCCCGCCAGTGTAGCCCGATACTACTTTTTCGACGCCATTCAGATTCTGAAATACGGCTTCGGTGCACCAGAAGCAGCCGCCGCCAAATGTAGCTTGTTCCATAAAATCACAGATGTTGCAGATGAAAGGGATAACGCAGATTCGTCCCGCGTTATTCTTATAACGCTTTAGGGCCGGTAGCTGTTCACAAACCCCGGCATAAAGCCAGCAGGTGGCATTGTCCACCCAGAACCAGTTGGCGTTATCCCTTTCAGCTGCAACGCATACGCTGTACTCTACTTGCGGAACCGCTCGGCCAGCACCAGGTCTTTGGTGCCGTGAGTCCAGGAGTAGAAGCCTTCGCCCGACTTTACGCCCAGGCGGCCGGCCGTTACCATGTTTACCAGCAGCGGGCAGGGGGCGTATTTGGGGTTGCCCAGGCCGTCGTGCAGCACCCGCATAATGGCCAGGCATACATCGAGGCCGATAAAGTCGGCCAGCTGTAGCGGACCCATAGGGTGGGCCATGCCCAGCTTCATCACCGTATCAATTTCCTCCACGCCGGCCACACCTTCGTGCAGCGAGATGATAGCCTCGTTGATCATGGGCATCAGAATGCGGTTGGCCACGAAGCCGGGGTAGTCGTTGACTTCGGTGGGCGTTTTGCCCAGCTGCCGCGACATCTCCATCACTTTAGCCGTTACCTCGTCGGAGGTGGCATAGCCACGAATCACCTCCACGAGCTTCATTACCGGCACCGGGTTCATGAAGTGCATGCCAATAACCTGGGTGGGGCGCTTGGTAACAGCGGCAATGCGGGTAATGGAGATGGAGGAAGTGTTGGTGGCTAGAATGGCCTGCTCGGGCGCGTACTGGTCGATTTCGCGGAAGATATTGAGCTTGAGCTCCACGTTTTCAGTGGCGGCTTCTACCACCAGATCAGCCTGCAGAACTCCCTCCGAAAGGCTGGTGTAGGTGGTGATGCGGCCCAGGGTGGCCGTTTTGTCGGCCTCGGCCAGGCTGCCTTTGCTCACCTGCCGGTCGAGGTTTTTGCCGATGGTCGCCATGCCTTTATCGAGGGCCGGCTGGTTGATGTCAATGAGGGCAACGGCGAATCCGTGCTGGGCAAATACGTGGGCAATACCATTGCCCATCGTGCCCGAGCCAATAACGGCAACGTTCATAGAAGTAAGTGAAAACAGGGTGGGAAGAAACGAAAGCGCGCCAAATCCGGGGTGGGGGCAGGCCTTGGCAAAGCTACACCGAAACCCGGCCCCGCCCAATCGGGCAAACACGGATGGGCTGGGTAACGCGCTTTTTTTGTGTAGCCTAAATGTGGTGTAGGAACCTCAGAAGGCCGTTTTTTTGCCGAAGTATGAAAAATAGATGAAGCCTAATAAAACCTTTTGGGTGAAGGTGCGCGTACAAACCCGCAGAGTGTATTCCGGCCCCGCTAATCTTTAACTGCGAACCGGAAACGCTGTTTTCTCTCTCCCCTTTTTCCCCACTCTCTTCCTTTTCAATCATGGGTAATCTGTTGTACATTATCGCCGTCATTCTGGTCATCATCTGGGCTATCAGCTTCTTCGGCGGCTTCTTCTCCGGCAGCATCATTCACGTCCTGCTCGTAATTGCCATTATCGTAGTGCTGCTGCGCGTCATTCGAGGCGGTAGCGCGGTATAAGTACCGCCCGGCACTCAGCCAGCTGGAAACATACGCTTTCCGAAAAAACTAAAGAAGCCCCGCTCAAGCAATTGAGCGGGGCTTCTTTGTGGTTGTGGCCTGGACAAACCGAGGGCCTACTTCAGATCGAAAAGGAAGTTGAAGCGTATTTCCGGCTGCCCGTAAGGCGACTTCCGGTTGCCCTGGTTGTCGATGCCATCGTTGAAATTATAGAGCACCACAATATCGGCGGCAAACCGCTCGCCAAACTGGCTGCGGTAGCCGGCACCGCCCAGCGGCGTGGTGGCTGTGGTATTGCTGGTTATCATATTGCCCTGCGCAAACGTAGCCTCACCCCGCAAGCGGGTCACCTCGTATTCGGCGTGTACAAAAAACTGCTTGTACACCATGTACTGCGCAAATGCCTTCAGCCCAAGGTTGTTGTACCGGATTTTTTCGGGGTAGCCGAACTGCTGGTTGAAGGGCGAATAGCTCACGTTGATGTATGAGTAGCTGATGCCCGGTCCGATGGCGAACTTCTCCGTTACCCGGTAGCCAATGGCCGGGGCAATACTCGCATTAAACTGGCCGTCGCCGGCGTAGCTGCTGTAGCCCAACCCGAAGTTGGTATACAGAAAGTACTTGCGCAGCGGCGGTGGGGGCGGTGCCACACCCGCCCGCTGGGGTAAATCCATGCCCGAAGGCCGGTTGGGGTCGTAGGGGGCATTGGAGGCCGGTACGTTGGGGGCGGGCTGGTACACGGGCGGCGTGGTGGGCGCTGGCTGCGGCTCGTTGGGGGCCGTGGCGGGCTCGCGCCGGGGTCGGGCGGGTGCCGAGCCGGGAGGAGCCGTGTTTAGCTGCGGCTTCACGGTACGAACCGTGTCGGTCGGCGTTGTCGTCTGGGCGCGGGCAGCGGCCGGAACCAGCGCGAGGCCGGTTCCGCCCAGCACCAGCGAAAACAGAAATCGTTTCATGTTTTGAAATAGATAGGAGAGTAGGTAACCGGCAACGGGCAAGAATGCGAAATGGTGCGTCACTGCTATTCAATAACGCACCATTTCCTCTTTCCCGTATGTAAACTGAAAGCTGCTAAAGCTACGAAACCAGCTGGTACATGCGCCGGCGCTGCTCGCGGATGTTGTCGTCGGCCAAGTACTCCTCGTACGTCATGCGCCGGTCGATAACGCCGCCGGGCGTGAGTTCGATAATGCGGTTGGCCACGGTCTCAATCACCTTCAAGTCGTGCGAGGCAAACAGCAGCGTGCCATTGAATTCCTGCAGCGAGTTGTTGAGGGCGGTAATACTTTCCAGGTCGAGGTGGTTGGTCGGGTCGTCGAGCGTGAGCACGTTGCCGCCTTCCATCATCATCTTGCTCAGCATGCAGCGCACTTTCTCGCCGCCGCTCAGCACGTTGCTTTTCTTGAGCGACTCCTCGCCCGAAAACAGCATCCGGCCCAGAAAACCGCGAATAAACGATTCGTCCTTCTCGGTGCTGTACTGGCGCAGCCAGTCCACCAGGTTCAGGTCGGTGTCAAAAAACTCGGTGTTCTCCTTAGGGAAGTAGCTGGGGGTAATGGTGGTGCCCCACGCGAAGCTGCCGGTGGCCGGTTTCACCTGCTCGAACAGGATGTCGAAGAGGAGGGAAGCGGCCCGGTCGTCGCGGCTCACCAGGGCCACTTTGTCGCCCTTGTCGAGCATAAACGACACGTTGCGGAAGATGGTCTGCCCATCCACCTTGGCGCTTAGGTTTTCCACGGTCAGCAGTTGGTTGCCGGCCTCGCGCTCGGGCTTGAACGCAATGTAGGGGTACTTGCGCGAGCTGGGCTTGATTTCTTCCAGCGTGAGCTTCTGGAGCAGTTTCTGGCGCGAGGTGGCCTGCTTGCTTTTCGAGGCGTTGGCCGAGAAGCGGCGCACAAACTCTTCCAGCTCCTTGCGCTTGTCCTCGGTTTTCTTGTTCACGTCCTGGCGCTGGCGCAGTACTAGCTGGCTGCTCTCGTACCAGAACGAGTAGTTGCCGGGGTACATGGTGATCTTCGAGAAGTCAACGTCGGCCATGTAGTTACACACCGCGTCGAGGAAGTGGCGGTCGTGGCTAACCACAATCACCGTGTTCTGGAACGAGTCGAGGAAGTTTTCGAGCCACAAGACCGTTTCGGCGTCGAGGCCGTTGGTAGGTTCGTCGAGCAGCAGTACGTCGGGGTTGCCAAACAGGGCCTGGGCCAGCAGCACCCGCACTTTATCGGAGGTGCCCAGGTCGCCCATCAGGGTTTGGTGCTTGTTTTCGGCAATGCCCAGGCCCGAGAGCAGCTCGGCCGCCTCGTACTCGGCGTTCCAGCCTTCGAGGTCGGCAAATTCGCCTTCCAGCTCGGCGGCCCGCTCGCCGTCGGCGTCCGAGAAGTCGGCTTTAGCATACAGCGTATCCTTCTCCTCCATCACCTTCCAGAGGCGGGTATGGCCCATAATCACGGTCTGGAGCACCGGGAAGGCGTCGGCCGCAAACTGGTCCTGCCGGAGCACCGACAGGCGCGAACCCTTGGGCATGTCCACCGAGCCAGTGTTGGCCTCGATTTCGCCCGACAGGATTTTCAGAAACGTGGACTTGCCGGCGCCGTTGGCCCCGATGAGGCCGTACACGTTGCCCGGCATGAATTTGATGGTAACGTCTTCAAACAAAACGCGCTTGCCGTAGCGCAGGCTTACGTTGGAGGTGCTAATCATAGAGAGAAGTAGGCAAAAAAGAAAGCAACAAGCGGTCTGTGGCACTGGGTGCCGCGTAGCCGGCCGCAAAAGTACGGAAATTGCCCTCGCCGTTGAACTAGCAAGTAGCACGACGTAGCAGATAGGACAAAAAAGTGTGACAAATGACAACCAGCCGCCCTACAAGCTTGTATAAAGTGAAACAGGGCCTTACGGGCTGCAGGAGGCCAACACGCCGCCCGGTCCGACTGGTTCCGACGCAGCCTTATCAAAGTCTGCTGGTCCTGTTGATACATCCACCCTTTTTTAAGCTTCATCTATGGCTGATTCCACGATTACTCCCGAAACCAATGGCGTCCGTTACGGCCTCTATACATCGGTCGGCATGATGGTGTACTTCGTTGGCGCCTCCTTCTTCAACCTGACCGAACGCATCGAATTCAGCTTCCTGAACGGCCTGATACTGGCCGTAGGTGTGTGCTTTTCCATTGCGCGCTTCAAACGTAGCCGCGACGGCCGGATGGCTTATCTGGCGGGTTTCGGTACTGGTATTATCACGGCACTTATTGCTTCTGTCGCCTTTGCTTTCTTCTTCATCGTGTACGCCGGTGTTATCAACCCCGGCATCATGGATGGCCTGCAGGCCCAGGATCTGTTCGGTTACGACCTGTCGGTAACCATTGCATTCCTAGCCATCATCCTGCAGGGAGCCATGTCGGGCATGATTATCTCGCTTATTGCTATGCAGTATTTCAAAAGCCCCGAACACCAACCTATGACGGGCCTGGAGTAGGCCGGTGTTCATACAAAGCGGGTAATGCAAGCTGTGCGCAATGGCTTGTATTGCCTTTTTTTATTTTAATGAATTGACTTACAGGGCCTTGTATTCTGTTTGATGCAGGTCAGACGCTGGCAGAAACAGCATAATGGGTTATTACAGGAAGATATAACAAATACATTATTCTAATATATAGTTTGCTTAAAATGATATTACAAGTCGCTAATGTGGCTTTTTTTTTATATTATTGTATGATGGATATGGGGTTGATGGAATTTTCCGCAGAATCGATTGGTTCTGCTGTCAACTGGGTTCATCAGCCTCCCCGCAGTATAGCAAGCACCAACCATGAAAGCGCTCTTCTTCACTCTCCTCTTCCTCGGTAGCCTGAGCTTGGTAGCACAGGCCCAAAAGCAAGAGCACCATGCCGAACGGCCCGATGGAATCGACCGGACGGCTGTGCAGGCTGAGGCGCTGACCCGGCAGATGACAGAACAACTGCATCTGAACGAAGGCCAGATAGTCCGCCTATATAAAGTTAATAGCATTAAAGTAGCGCAGGCCGACGAAATTGAGTGGCAGCATCACGAAAACCCCATGCGGATGCAACAGGCCCTCTCGGAGCTGCAGTCGCACTACGATGCCGAGTGCAGCCGCATCCTGACGCCTACGCAGCTTAGCCTTATGCGTGGACCGCAGCCGACCCCGGCACCGCAACCAGATACCGAAGGCGGGCTCGGCTAAACATAAGCCCGGCAGTAGCCTACCCATTTTACGCCCAACGCCATTCCGGCCGCTCCCGATTTAGCTCAGGAGCGGCCGGAATGGCGTTGGGCGTAAAATGGGCAGTTTGCTAGTGTGGTTAACAGCGATGTTGCGAGTTCGTTTTGGTGTACGTAGCGAGGCGAACTCCTGGCCCGGCATTGTTCGGGGCAACGGCAGGGTGGGGGCGCCGTAGAAGAATAGTCTAGTTTGGCTATTGGAGGTGCACTGGCAGTATAACCTCCGTAACAGTGCCGGTAGCGCCGCTACGCAACATTACGCGGTTAGTAGTGGCCCGCGGGTTGCCGGAGGCACATTGCGCGCCCGGGGCTACATAATAGATATATATTTTGTCGCTCTGCTCGCCCAGCTCCTCCTCATCCGGATGGCCCAGAAGCTCTGTTATATCATTGATACGTGCCTCAAACAGGTCGGAGCGGTGCTTTTCAAGGATTGGTACAAGCGTAGCCCGCTGCCCACGGCAGCCATAAGGGTCGGCCCGCCAAACAGCCGTATCGAAACCGGGCAGGCTTGGCAGCGCGTGGCCACAGCCCGAAAGAGCGAACATGGCTGCTGGGAAAAGCAGCCAGGATAAGCGTGAAGCAGAGATGTTCATGAGCAGGAAAGCCAGGCGGTTGGTGGTGGGTCTGCGGAAAAAATGCTAATTTTGGTCTGGCCCCAACTGAAGCCCCTTGCAAGGTACCGCCAAAATCTCTGCTTCCCGTAACGCTTACTGTAGGCCCATGACGAAGTTGCCGACGCTGACCGCCGGATTTATCCTGACCTTATTTAGCAGTTTTACCCCCGCCGGGCGGGTCCTAATCGGGCTAGGCGTTGCGCCTGCCGAAGTTGTGGCTACGGTACCCGCCGGCTCCGGGCTGCCGGTACTGGCACTGCTAACGCCGGCTGAGCGCACAAGCTACCTGGCGGCGTTTGAGCAGTATGTAGCCCACACCTACGTCCGGGCCGGGCTTACGGGGGCCGCACTGCCGCTGCCCGTGTACCGGCAGGCGCTGCTGGGCTTCTATAACCTGCAGCAGCAGGGCCATGTTGAGGCCGGTACCCGCACCCTCACCATTGCCGATTTCAGCCAGTCGAGCAACCGCGAGCGGCTGTGGGTGGTGGATGTAACCGAAGGCCGGCTGCTGCACCACACGCTGGTGGCACACGGCAAGAACACAGGAGAAGAATTCGCCCGCAATTTCTCCAACGTAGAAGGCTCCGAGAAAAGCAGCCTGGGTTTCTACGTTACTGGCCCCACCTACCAAGGCAAGCACGGCCTGTCGTTGCGGCTGCGAGGCGTAGATGCGGGTTACAACACCAATGCCCGCACCAGGGCCATTGTAGTGCATGGGGCCGACTACGTGAGCAAGGCTTTTGTGAGCCGACACGGCCGGCTGGGCCGCAGCCAAGGCTGCCCGGCGCTACCGGCTCCCGAATCGGCCGCTATTATCCGGACCATAAAGAATGGCACGGTGCTCTACATTCACGGGCCGGCGCAGGTTGGTTACCGCTCGGCGCTGCTGGAGCTGGATGCCGCCCTGATGGCTTTTGCCCGTGGGCAGCAGCGCCTGACTTCGCAGCCGGGCTAACCCCGACCGAAGCAGTTGATGAAGTTTCTTCCTCAACACAAAGCCCGCCGCTGGTATGTACCGGCGGCGGGCTTTATGTTGAACGACGTGCGGCTGCTTAGGCCCGGTCGCTGGTTGTGCGTACCAGGTTGATGCCGGCAAAGAAGAAAATAAGGCCCACAACAAACGGTACCAGTGAATTCATTTTGCTCAGGCCCATGCCCCCGATCTGCAGGAAAGCCAGTGCCGCCCAGATAATGCCAACGATGCCCAGGATGGTAAGAATGGTGCCAAAAGTGCGTTTCTGATTCATAATCGGGGAGAAGAAGGGTGAAGGAGGGGAAACCCGAACGGGAGAGAGGTCGGTACGGAGCCTGATACGTGGCCCGGGTAGTATAAGGTTTAGGCCAGGGGCGCAACCCTAGCCGCGCGGCCGCGTTACGAAACGCCAACAACCTCCCTTTCTTCCATTCCTTTTTCCTTCCTGCTATGCGTGGTAACATCCGCTACCTGCTGGCCCTGCTGATGGCCGCATTTGCTTTCATTCCCTATTACTGCAACACCCAGAAAAACGAGGTGACCGGCGAGGTGCAGCACGTTAATATGTCGGCCGAGCAGGAAATTGCCCTCGGCCTGCAGGCTGCTCCCGAAATGGCCGCCCAGTACGGCGGCCTGCACCCCGACCAGGAGGCCCGCGCCGCAGTGGAGCGCATCGGGCAGAAAATTGTGCAGAGTACCAAGGCCCGCCAGACGCCTTATCAGTTCAAGTTTCATCTGCTTGCCGATGAGAAGACCATCAACGCATTTGCCCTGCCCGGCGGCCAGATCTTCATTACGGCTGGCCTGCTGAAAAACCTGACCACTGAAGGCCAGGTGGCCGGGGTGCTGGCCCACGAAATAGGGCATGTAGTGGCCCGGCACTCGGCCGAGCAGGTAGCCAAATCGAAGCTGACAAACGGTCTGACCGGCGCCGCCGCCATTGGCCTCTACGACCCCGAGCGGCCCGGCACGGCTGCCAGCGCCGCCGCTGCTGCCATGGTGGGCAAGCTGCTGACGATGCGCTACGGCCGCGAAGATGAGCTGGAAGCCGACCGGCTGGCCGTAGACTTCACGCCTGCCGCCGGCTACGACCCACGCGCCATGCTGCAGGTAATGGAAGTGCTGGACCGCGGAAACGGCAGCAGCAACCCGCCCGAGTTCCTGAGCACCCACCCCAACCCCGGCAACCGCATCCAGGAAATTCAGCGCGATATTGAGGCCGATTTCCCGCAAGGACTGCCGGCCGGCCTCAAGCCCTAATACGGCGCGCCCACTGCTCTTTTCTACTTGATATGCACATAGCCGGCAGCCTAGCCGGCTATGTGCATATAAGCCAACAGCCGCTTGGTATCTGCCAGCGGCCTCTGCTACCTGTACGCTATGGAAACTGCCTATTCGGATCCGTTGCAGCGGCTGCTGTTCGTGCTCAACCCCATATCGGGCGACATCAACAAGACCCAGCTTCGCGATACCATTGCTGCATATTGCGCCGAGCGGGGCCGCCAGGCCGAGTTTTTCGATACGACCGGCGAGCAGGACCTGGACCGCCTGCGCGACCTGCTGGATACCACCCCGCCGCCCCATGCCGTGTTTGCCGCCGGTGGTGACGGCACGGTGAGTATGGTAGCCGAGGCGCTGGCGGGCAGCACCGTGCCGCTGGGTATTCTGCCCTTGGGTTCGGGTAACGGAATGGCTAAAGACCTGGCTATTCCGCTCGCCCTAAATGAAGCGCTGGCCCTCACTTGGCAGCACGACATCCGGCAGCTGGACACGCTGCGGGTAGGAGGGCGGTTTACAATACACTTAGCCGATATGGGCTTTAATGCCTGCGTGGTAAAGCGCTTTGCCGATGGTGACGTGCGTGGCCCCGGCGCTTACGTGCGCATTGCCACCCAGGAGTATACCGGCTACAAGCCCGGTACCTACCACATCGAAACCGAGCACGAAAACTGGCAGGGTGAAGCTTTTATGCTCACCATTGCCAACGCCAATACCTTTGGCAGCAACGTGGTTATCAACCCCAACCGGGAGCTGGACGATGGCCAGTTCGAAATATGCCTGATTGCGCCCTTCCCGGGAAGAGCAGCCCCTGGCCTGCTTTACCGCCTGTACACCAGCGACTTCGATAGTTCGGACTACACCCGCCGCCTAAGCTGCCACCGTGCCCGCATTACGGTGCCCGGTGCCAGCGAAGTGCTGGTGCAGCTGGATGGCGAGCCGTACATGCTCCCGTGTCCGGTCGAAATCAGCCTGCAGCCGCGCAGCTTGCTGGTGCTGGTGCCGCCCGCTACGGCCGCGGTACTTCAGCCGCGTCTGTAGCACCGGCCGCTGGTTCGGGGGCAGTGCTCGAACCGGGGCTGAGCTGTAGCCGGAACACCTCGGGCGTGCCAGTGGGCGGCTCATAGGTACGAAGCCAGGTTTCGTGGGGGCCATAAAAGTCAAGCCCGAAAAACCCCTGGTGCTCGTGTACAAACGTAGCCTGGCCCCCAGCCTGCACAAAGGCCGTTTTGCTGCCGGCCCCGCTCACCAGGTAGTGGCCCCCGCAACGCTCAAAATACTGCAGGTTATGGTCGTGGCCAGCGGCATAGATAACGCCGGGGAATTCGTGGAGTACCCGCAGCAGCCGGCGGCGCATTCGGCGGTAGCGGGGGTGGGCCATGTCTTCGGCCGCGCCCACTGTTTTGCGGTACAGCGGCAGCAGCGAGCCAATAAACGGCAGCGGAACATACGCCCGCTTATTAACCGTAGTGAGTGGAAACACGTGCTGCTTGGCGGTAAACTTGCCCCCATGCAGCGCATTTGAGTAGAGCGGATGGTGCCCGGCCACCAGCACCTGCTGGTGCCGATTGGCCTGCAGCAGCGCCCGTAGCTGGCGGAAAGGCCGCCAGGCATCGGCCGCCGGCCGGGGACCGTTCTGCACCCACCACTGGGTATTGAGCACAATAAGAAGCAGGCCCTCGGCCAGCTGCAGGCTTATCGGGCCGGGGGCACCATCAACGGGCAGGTAGTGGGCCGTAGGTAGATGCTCGCGTACATAGGCCTCCTGGCGGCGCAGGTACTCCCAGCCATCAGAGCGGCCCTTGTTCCAGTCGTGGTTGCCGCTAAGCATAACTACCCGGCCCTCGAACCGGCCCAACGCTGCCAACAAGGCATTGAAGCGGGCCTCGGCAGCAGCCCGGCCGGAGGCGTAAGGAGCCGGCAGCCCCACCGGATAAATATTGTCGCCGAGTAGCACCACCGTTCCGTCCGGGCCGGCTTCCTGCTGCCATTGTTCGAGCAACTGCAGTACGGGGTCGGAGCCATCGGTGGTCAAGGCCCCAACGTCGCCGAGCAAAGCCACCCGGTGGTAGGGCGGGCGGCTGGGCTGGGGCTGGCTTGCCCAGTTGTGGGCGGTGGGGGCCACATAGGGGCGGCGGCGGTAGTTTCGCTCCTGCATGTAGCGCCGAGCCAGCCACAAGGTTAGCAGCCCGGCTAGTACAAGTAAGGCGTAAAAGAAGTAGTCGATAGTCATCAGGTTATGCCTGAAAAGCGGAGCCGCACACGGGAGCCGGTGCCGCTTTCGGTGGCTGCTGTTATCAACTACGTAGCAAGCCTTAAAAAGTAGGTGGCGTGAGGTTTTTGAAGTGGCCGTTAAGGCGTACCCGCTCCTTGAGGCGCTCGGTTTCCTGGAGTATGGGCAGAATTCGTTCGAGGTGGCGTAGCGCCAGTATCTGCCGTTCGGCTTCGGTATCGGCCTCCAGCAGCTCGTACTCCTGCTCGGTGCTCATGCCCAGCTGATGAGCTACATCGTAAATACGGAAGCCGTCGGGCAAATCGAGAAACAGGCGGCGCAGGCCGAGAATACTGTAAAGCTGCTCAATCAGCACGCGGGTTTGGGTGTGCAGGGCGGGGTCGGCTTCCCTGTCATCGGCTAGGTCGCGCACGGTAGCGCCGGCATAGAGCTTACCGGGCAGCTCACGCTGAAAATCGTCCATTTCAAACACCCCAATAGCCTTGGTCCGGATGTCGAGCTCGCCTGAAGGGTAGTTTTTTTCCACATCCAGAAGGCGTACCTCAGTGCCGCGGCGGCTTACGCCCCCGTTCAGGTAAGGCGTAATGCCAAACGTGATGCCCTCCAGCAGGCAATCACGCACCAGCTGGCGGTAGCGAGGCTCGAAGATGTGCAGGTTGAGCTTTTCGCCCGGAAATACGACCAGATTGAGCGGAAAAAGAGCGAGTTGGCGCATAAAGTAAGCGGGGAGAGGAGGCAGTGCAGAGGCAGGAAGCTACGGGCCCCTGGGCGTAATAACAACGTTGGCACCCAAATACTCCCGGCCCGGCCGGCGCTTTTTTGACAGCTTGAAGCGGCTGGGGTGTGAGGTTGGCGCAAAGAGCCGCTATTTTTGTCCGTGCTCTGGAGTTGGAGTGCAAGCCTTTTTCAAGCTGTTGCGTGTGTGAGAGATTTTAAACAGATTGCCCGCCGGACGGGCCGGATTGCCCTTCAGGTGCTGGCCGTGGCCTTTCTGACCTCGGTGGCCTGGGTGCTGCTCTACCGTTGGGTGCGCCCGCCCGCCACCTGGCTGATGCTTGACCGCCGGGCCCACGCCCCGGTGGGCCTGGGCTACCAAGGCATCCGCGAAGACAACCGCTACATCCAATACGACTTCAAAAGCCTGGCCGAAGTATCGCCGGAGTTGCCGCTGGCCCTGGTGGCGGCCGAAGACCAGCGGTTTCTGTTGCACTACGGCTTCGATGGCGACGCGCTGCTGAAGGCTGCCAAATCGAACCTGAGCGGCACCAAGCAGCTGCGCGGCGGCAGCACCATTACGCAGCAGGTGGCCAAAAATGTATTTCTGTGGCAGGGCCGCAGCTACGTGCGCAAGGCCGCCGAGGCCTACTTTACCCTGCTTATCGAGCTGCTCTGGGACAAGCGCCGCATTATGGAAATGTACCTGAACGTGGCCGAAATGGGTGACTGTATTTTCGGAGCCGAAGCTGCCTCGCAGGCTTATTTTGGCAAGCCGGCCGCCAGGCTAAGTGCCGCCGAGGCCGCCTTGCTTGCCGGTGTGCTACCCAACCCGCTCCGTTTCCGGGCGAGTAACCCAGGCCCCGTGGCCCGCTCCAAGCAGCGCCGGGTGCTACGCCGCATGCGCGCCCTGCGTGGCACCGAGTACGTGCGGGAGTTGATGGGTAAGTAAGTTGAATGGGTGTATGACAGTGTTCTACCCCAATGTTCCCTTTTTTATATGAAACGTCTGCTACTACCACTGCTGCTGGCCTCCATGGCCGTACTGCCTGCCTGCTCGCCGCGCTTGTCTGCGGTGCTGACACCAGCCACTGAGGCCGCTGCCCGCCACGATATTCTGGCGGTACTGAGCACTCAAACGGACGCCTGGAACCGCGGCGATGTGGCCGGCTTTATGCAGGGCTACTGGCAAAATGATTCGCTGGTGTTTATCGGTAAAAGTGGTCTCACCTACGGCTGGCAGCCCACGCTTGATAACTACCGCCGCAGCTACCCCAACCAAGCCGCCATGGGCCAGCTAGACTTTAGCCGCCTGCAAATCCACCCACTCAGCCCCGATGTAGCCCAAGTCATCGGCCGCTGGCACTTGGCCCGCCCCGTAGCCGGCGACTTGCAGGGGCATTTCCTGCTGGTGATGCGTCGCATTGCAGGTAAGTGGGTAGTCGTAGCCGACCATTCGAGTTAGGGCTTGATCAGAGGCGTTGGCTGCACAATCCATTGAAAAGTGAATAGACTTGTTCCCGAATAAGAAACGGCGGAAAACTTCTGCTGCTGTTGTCAATCGAACCGGCTTTTTTACCTAGCGAAACCGGTATCTGCTGGTTCTCTGAGGAGCCGTGGTTTCTGGCTTCAAATACCGCCTGGAAAACCACTGATTTCTTATTGAGGAACAAGTCTAATCTATAGTGGCTGAAACCAAGGATTACATCGGCTCACAAAGGGGATTAGACCAAACGCAAAAAACCCGGAAACGTGCCTTCGCAGTGCGAGAAGCAAGTTTCCGGGCGTTCCGGGTGTGCTAAAATGAGCCTCCTGTCGGGGCTCATTGCACGGCGCGGAACGCCAGGCAAGTATCTGTATCACAGTCGGCTACAGTTATTTAGCCGGCTGTTTATTTTATAGGGTAGCGTCAGAGGTAGCATCTTCGTCCAGATGCCGCCGAACCTCGTTCCGGTCTAAGCCCAACACCTCAATAACCTCCCACAGCCGCTCAGTCGTCAGGTCCGGCGCGCTCGGGATGTAGCGCGACACGTAGCCGCGCACCCGCCACAGCTGCCGGATATCGGCCATGTCCATGTCATAGGGCCTGCGGTGCGGATTGTCCGAAAACAGTAGCACTTCTTTCGTTCCGCTGGTGATGCGTTGCTTGATGCGCTTGAGCATCACGCTCTCATCCGTCACCACCACGTACACTTCGCCCAGCTCCAGCAGTCGCGGGTTTTCCACCCACGACACTAGCACCACGTCGGCGTGGCGAATGGTGGGCTCCATGGAGTCGCCCGCCACCTCGAAGGCCCGGAACGTGCCCTGTTCAAAGCCCGGAATCCGGTACTTGGGCAAGTCCTCCAGATACACCGCCTCGTTGTGCTGGAGTGAGTAGCCGGCCTGGGCCAGGATAGGCACCAGCTCGACATTCGGTACTCCGTCCAGCCCCATGGTCAGCGTCAGCACCTGCGTGTTGTCGCCCGTTGGCCCGGCCGCCGGCTTGGCCACCTGGGGCCGCTGCATTTCGCCCTTGCCCATCAGCAACCAGTCGGGCGACACGTCCGGAAATTCAGAGAGAATATCAACCAGCGTCTCATACGAAGGCCGCACGTCGCCCGAAAGCACCTTGTAGAGCTTGCTCGTGCGCGTGTAGCCCATACGCTGGTTGGCCTCATAGGTCGTTATGCCGTGATGCTCAAAAAGTTGCTTGATGCGTCCACCCGTATCACCGTCGACACCGGCCGGAACTTTTTTCTTCTGATTCTCAGTGCTTTCCATTGTTGTGCGCCGTTTTTGCTACACATTTTGCGGAGGAATTACCGTTTTGTGTGCTAATTACAGTAGTAATACACTCAAATGTACTAAATGCATAAGATAATGGAAAACATGCCGAAATCTTTTTCTGAAACACCCACTCTCCAGGGCCTGATCAGGTCGCTGGGCAACAAGACCGATATCGTCGGCAAGGCCCAGCAGATTCTCGCCGACCAGGGCCACGCCTTTGCCCGCAGTACCATCTACAGCACGATTCAGCGCAACGGCTCCAACAACGCCGTCATCGAGGCCGCGCTGCTGGATGCCGTGGCGGCCGAGAAAAAACAGCGGGCCGACCTCGATGCCCGCCGCCAGGCCCTAAGCGAATAGTCATGCAGGCCGTCATCATCATTCCCGAAACGGAGTGGCGGCAGCACTTGGCCCGCCTCGACAAGCTGGAGCAGGCCGAAGCCGCCCGTCAGGCCCCGCCACCGCCGCCCGATGAGGTGCTATCCACCGCCCAGGCCTCGGTCTATATCGGCTTGTCCGTCGACGCCCTGCTGCGGGCTCGCCGCGCCGGCCGCCTGCAGGGCGTGCGCCTCAACGAAAAAGACTGGGGCTTCCGCCGCTCCGTGCTCGACAAGTATCCCCGCCGCTACCACCGCGCCGCCCAGGCCGCCTGATTGCCCTTCTCGCTATGACTACCCAACTCTATCCCCTGGTCGGCCCCACCGACCCTACTGCCGCCCTCGCCTCGCGCTCCATCCTGCGCGTGCAGAAGGCCCGCCTCAAAAACCAGCAGCTCACCTGTGACTTCACCGAGCAGCGCTCCGACGAGGCCCCGCTCCGCACCTTCACGCTCACGGCCCAGGAGCTGGTACACCCCGACCTGCTCACCTGCCTGGCCCAGCTCGTGCCCCACCTGTGCCTGCTCTGCGAGCAGCTGCGCGAAACGCCCGACTTCTGGCCCGACGACAATACCGGCCTGCTACCCGACCACCTCACGCCCTTCACCGTCACCGGCTTGGTTCTCGGCGGCGGTGGGAGCGGGGTCACGCTCATCGGCCAGCGCCAGCTCGCCGGCGGTAAGGTCCTTAATCTGACCAGCCCCTACGTGGCCCTCGACCAGGAGCTCGAACCCTACACCTATGCTGGCCTGCTCGAAACCGCCGTCCAGGCCGCCGTGGCCGAAATCGAGGCCGCCCTGCGCGGCAAATGCACTGATTACCGCCAGCTCGACCTGTTCGAGCCCGCCGCCGGCTTCACGGCCATCGACGAGCCTTTTATTCCCTTGGTGGTGAGGGCATGAACTATGTGGCTCACACCCGCGCCGCCCATCAGCACCTGAGCCAACAGGCCCAGGCCCGGCCTCATCATGTCAGCCTGTATTGGGCCCTGTTCTTCGAGTGGAACGCCGCCCGCTTCCCTGCCGGCCTCGACCTTGACCACCCTGCCACCATGCGCGCCGCCCGCATCGGCAACGAGCGCACTTACCGCGCCGCCCTCTACGACCTCGATACCTGGCAGTTGCTCGCTTACCAGCCCAGCCAGTCGCGCTACGGCCGCAGCCGCTGCTACCTCACCGACCTGTCCCAGCCGCCCGCCATCGGGGGCACTACTGCCCCCGATGAACCCGCTGTACCAGGCCCGAAAGTGGCCCCGGTAAACCCCAGCACCACGGGCACTTGTGCCCCCGATGCAGTCCAGCCATCGGAGGCAGAACTGCCCCCCATGAACCCGCCTATCGGGGGCACAAGTGCCCTGCATGAAAAAGGCGTATCGGGGGCAGTTCTGCCTCAAGCACTTCGGGCACAAGTGCCCTCGATGCAGGCTTCATCGGGGGCACTTGTGCCCGAAGACACCTTATATGGTAAAACAAAAGGTTTAAACAGTGTAGTAGTAAACGGGGGTGGTAGCGGCTCCCAAAAAAAAATAGAAGTGCTCGAAGGCGAAGGGCTTTCAAGTGCGGAATTGCTCGACGAGCCCAACCCACCAAATGGCGCGGCCCCGGCCCCAAAAAAGGAAGTTGCGCCAAAGAAAAAAGGGGTAGGAGGGGCTACCATCCGTGAGGCCTCCCGGGCCCAGGATGCCGACGCTAACCCGCCCACCAAACGCGGCCGGCCTCACCTCCCCGAAGTCCCGTTCGCCGAGTCCGCGCTGGCCCGCTACGAGGACTTCGCCGCCGCCTTCGCCGGCACCGATTACCAACTGGCTGACCTGCGCTTCTACCATGCGCAGGTCGCCAACTGGCGCAAAAACGGCGAGCCACCCCGCCGCCGCGACTGGAAAGCCACCGCCACCCAATTCATGCTCAACGATGCGCACGATAACCGCCTCAAGCTCGCCCTCGGCCCTCACGCCAACGACGCTAGCCCCGGAGCACTCTTTGCTCGCACTGGCTACCGCTCCAAGTACGATGCGTGAGCTGGCCGCCACGCCCAATCCCGAAGCCCGCGCCCTGCTGGCCGAGCTATCCGTGGGCCTGACCATGGCCCAGGCCGCCTCCGCGCCCAAGCTGTTCCAGCTGCGCCGCCAGCTCGGCGAGGTGGTCCTCATCAAGCTGCTGGTCGTCATCCTGCGCGCCTTCCTCGACTCGCTCCGCGTACCCGACAAGCCCGACGCGGCCGACATCCTGGAGCTGGCCGACACGCTCACCCACACCTACACCCACGAGAGCGTCAAAGACATCATCCTGGCCCTGAAAGAAGCCCGCACCCGCGGCAGCAAGTTCTTCACCTCGCTCGACGTCTCGCGCATCTACGCCCTGCTGGCCGACTACTTCCAGCGCAAAGCCACCTACCTCGAAACCCAGCACCTCGACTGCAAAGCCCAGGCCGCCGGCGAGGCCACCGCCACCCTCACCCAGCTCCAGCAAGCCGCCCCCCAGCTGGTAGCCGCCATCGGCCGCCGCATTCCGACCGACCACCCCAACGCCGAGCACCTGCGCCAGCGCCTCACGCTCATTAACCAACGCCAAAAGCACGGCCTGCTCCCGCCCGCTGAAGCCGAGCAGCAGCGCCACCAGCTGCAACTGCTCACCCAGCGCAATACCCGCCCCGACTGGCAACCTAGCCCCGCCGCCCAGAAGGTCATCGACGCCCGTCACCGTGCCGAAGACCGCCGCTTGGCCCAGCTATACCGCCCCAACCCCGCCGCCTGACCCGTCATGCCCGCCATGTCCGCACCCCTCACCGCTAACGAACACTCCCACCTAGCCGGCATCATGCTCGATACCAAGTGGGCCAGCATCGCCCGCATCATGCACGAGCTGGATTCGAAACACTACGCTACGCCCGGCCGCACCCCCAGCGCCGGCGAGCTGCGCGACAATGCCCTGCAGTACCTGGTCAACTGCATACGCGACGCCCGCACCAACGGCAAATTCGCTTCCGGCCTAATCGCCGGTGACTTCTCCTACGACGCCATGCTTTGCTCCGAAATGGGCATCGTGATAGGCCTGTTTTGCTCCTTCCTCATCAAGGGCTCCGACAGCTCCCACGTCGACTTGTAACTGGACCCGCTTTGGACTACCCGGTTATCGCCGCAGCCACATTGTTGTAATCTGACACAGCCAGTAATGGTATCCCCAAGCCTCCTACACTTTTACTTCCGTTCTTTGCATCTTATGAAAAGCGCTTCTACAGCCTCTATTTTCTCCTGTGGCTACCAATTGCGGACACTACCCAGCTTTATTGAGCATCTTAAGCAGGCCAATGTAAAAGTTGTGTTAGATGTACGTGAAACGCCTTGGAGTTACCGGCCTGGGTTTTCAGCCAAGCCACTCCGCGAAGGACTAGCTGCCGAGGGAATTGGTTACGAGCATGCTCGTTACGCGGGTAACCCTAAGACTATCCGTAAACAAGCTGATTCTCACCAGCATTGCCTGGAATTATACGCCGACCACTTAGAGCAGTACCCCGATATCGTAACGCAATTCGACCAGTGGATACAGCCCCACCTTGCTCAACAGACCAATGTGTGCCTGCTCTGTTACGAACGCCACCCCGCTGACTGTCACCGGGCATATCTGTTATACCGCTGGCAAACCATAACCGGTCACGATGTGTCCATCATCCACCTGGACCCCGAAGGAGCACCCCGCTTTACAAGTCAAGACCTAACTGCTGTGCAGGCCCTGGTTTGCGCTTAGGCGAGGCTTTACTTGCCAAGTATTCCGCCGTCTGAGGGTACCACATTCCAACTATTCCAAAGTTGCCTTGGTGCTTGGCGAAGTTGCCCATCAGCAAATGCAAGTCATGCTTTGTGAGGTCAGAGAGTTCACGCATCCGACTCAGAGCAGCCTCTCGCCCCTTTTTACGGCCCAGTTGCGCCAGCCCCCAATCCATAATGCCGGCAGTGTGGCCCCCTGGACAATCGGGGTGCGCGCACCGCCACTGGAGGTGTACTTTAAACTCCTGCGGGTCCAAATCGCGCATCTGGGGCTCGTCAAATAGTTTCAACCGGCTTTTCAGTGCCTGCATCAGCGCCCGATGCTTGCGCAACTCATCAGCGGGCCGCTCTACCACCCAGATTCGTTCTACCCGCCCCACCTTTATCACCCCGAGCGAAGTCTTCGCCGCCTGCTGGGCCGCCCGCAAATCAACTGCGCAGGGGTAATGCCAGGTCGGGTCTTTAAACAGCAGCTCGCGGCGAGCTGCCCAGTTTTGCTTGCTGTCCATCTCGCCCACCACCCGGGGCATGCCCACTACTTTGTAGCTTTCCGGGCGTACGTCGGTGGTATTGCGCTCTACATTGACTTCTATCCAGTTATAGAGGCTGTATTTTCCGAATGCTGGCAGATAGCGTAGCGGTACCGGGTACAGGCGGATGGGTGTCCCATCCTCCCTGCACCCGGCTGTGCAAACCACCTCTCCGTACTTTTTGCTCAACTCCGGGTAGGTTTTACCCCAAATCAGAATACGTTCAACTGGCATAGCAATTAGCGCAGGATTAGCTTGAGCAGCAGTGATGCGCCATTATTTAACCACAACTATTTCCTCATCCCTTGCTGCTTGCAAAACATGCGGAAAATCGGCTTGGTTGCCACTGCTAAATATGTGCAAAATGTCTTGAGCACGACTTGCACCTAAATAGAAGTCGGATAGGAACCTTCTCAATCCATAAGCTTGGTTAGCGTCGTACTGCCTGAACTTAGCGCGGAATCCGCCTATTACTACTGCATCAAACTGAAGACCAGCAACATAATGGGGTTGCGACAATACAATGACACGTTTTTTATATCGTAAAGGGTCGACATCATCGCGTGATTCAATGTTCTCAAATCTCGTAATATTTTGGTCGAGAAGGTAAGCTTTATAAGCAGAATAGGAACTAGAATCCAGACACAGTAGCGCAACGCGCCGCCCATCACTGGCCAATGAGATTGCATCTGAAATAGCTTTTTCTATCTCTTGTGTTTCGCTTGGCAAAAACGAGATTTCAGGCTTTGAGCCATCTGCTTTATCTGTGACTGCAGTAGAAATGCTTATGTTCCAGTCTGCCCCTAAGTCAAGGGTTGGAAAATAGCGGTCAAGAAGCTTTAAGAAAGCTAGAATTTGTGGAGTATACCTGTAGACAACATTCAAGTCAATGTTGTCTACAGTTCCTAATGCTTTATCCGATTCGCCATTGCCATTCAGTATAAGTCCTGGTGCCGCAAATTCTGCATATGTTTCAGCTGGAGATTGACGAGGGTCCATCGCCATGAAGATTACAGGGGCTTTATTGGGGTTCTTCGTAAGATTATGGAAAACCATTCTCTCTTGCTCATTGAATAAATGAAATTCATCAACAAATATTATATCGTAACCCGCTTTAACACGCTCTGAATACCAGCGGAATGTAGCTAGGTGATTTAAAAAGTCACTGATGACTTGGTCAGTAGTCATTTCTTCGTGACTAATTAACTCATTGATGAAGGAAGTGTAAATCTCGAAAACAAAATCTTTGTCAGCATCATTTTCAAGAGGCATCATCCAGGGCCGCCTCTCAATTTGCTTATACCTTTGGTCCGCATTGAAGCCAGGGAGAATGCCATTTGCACTTATCACGCACGCAAATTCAAGCATTAAATCCCACAAAAGTCGATTTGCTTCTACGGTACCTGGCTCAGTTCTAACACGGTTTGCAAATGCTTCGGAGCAAGTAGCTTCATAAGCATTCCAATCACCTTTGCGGGCTTTCTCTAATAAGTTTGCCAGTGCCTTTAACTGAGCTTCTTTGCCTTCATGGCTGTCATCGCCAAGCACCCGTACATTCTTATGGTCCAACCGGAATTGAGCTAAAGTGAGTAACGGAAGTACATCAATTTGTCTTGTGATGCCACGCTCATCAATTTGGTCAAATATGCTTTGAACTTGGTCAGCGACACCCCAGCTGTGCGTTATATAAAGTATGCGTGCCTCCGATTCTGATTCCTGTGCCCGATAGCACTCATGAATTGCTTTCATAGTCATGGCCAGCGTTTTTCCTGTACCAGCTGGTCCCCTTAGCTTTTGGGAACGATTAGGAATAGCATGAACAAAGCTACTTTGCTCCTCAGATAGGCGCGAAAGCCAAGGAGTGTAGGTGAGGCCTTGAGATACCGCTCCATAAGCAACATCTGATAAATCAAAAACGCCGTCCCGAACAGGCTTATTAATCTTTTTGAGCGATGCAGATATTTCTTCAACAGCTTGCTTTAGCGAAGCAACTGCCGTTTCGTAATTCGCGATTTTAGGTTCGTAAGATTCAAGCTCAATCGGATGGTCCTTCGAAGTCACCTCGCAGAAAAAGACTTTGTTTTCCGCACGCATCATGTTGACAACTAGTCTTTCTCTGCCAATGCCCATTGGGTAAGCAAAGACGGAGACAAGGTTTGTTGCGACATATTGACTCCACGTTTCAGGAAACCAAGCTTTCGGGTGCTTGATTGAATCAGCTATGTGATACATTCTTCTCAAGGCCTGAAGCCTGCCAGCAGGATTCAATCTTTCAAAAAAACCGGAACTTTCTAAGTCAACAATAATCTTCGTTGACGTCATTATTGCGGATTGTTCCAGAATGTAAATATTTTCGTTCAGTTCGCGCTTTAGGACTCCCCAAGAACCGTCGTCTGGTACAGGAAAGTCATTAAACCATTCATCAGTCAAAGGCTGACGGCAACATAAATCCAAAGAAGCAAGCGAGAATACGAGAGATTTGGGAGACATGGCGAATTTAATTACTGGTAATATTCAATTGAGCAGCAATGGAATTCATTGTGCTTAGGCACATTTCTTCATAGTCTGTGGGTAACCCAATATCAGAGAATACAGCAGCAAGCTTTTGGGTGATTCTATACTTAAATGCACCCCTGAGCTGGCTAACTCGCACCGCTTTACTGACTCGCTGCTCAATTACATTGGTCGCAATGTCATTCGGGTTCATTTCAGCAATTCTGCGAAGGTAGACGATATACCCTTCTTTATGTGTAGGTGACAATTCATTTAAAAAGAATAAGTCACCTGGCAATTGTTTTAACTTGCCCAGATACAATTTCCAAGCAGCATTCATGCTCTTATTAGTTTCTTCAGGCGTCATTGGAGGCTTAGGTGCCCTGGCTTTCGCAATCGTAGTGATTTGCAGTACAATATCTCGGCTATTTGTTGCCTCAATAAGTTCATTAAGTAGTTCTAAATCGTTTTGAAGTATTGCTCTGCTTTTACCAATTGGTTCTTGTATATCGTCAAGAATTCCTTCAATTCCCCTACGCTCTAGCCATTTAATCAAACTCTGATTTTGTATGGGTTCTGTGTATTCTGGACGGTTTATCCTTCTGGACTTGGTTATACTTAGCGCAGACTTCTCTGCTTGTTTTTGGACTAAATTGGCTAAGTCTTTGGAAAGCCAAAAGAGCTGAAGAAAATCCTTGAACTTTAGAATAGGACAGTATGAAAGACTGCCGCCGAATTTCCCATGAGCAAGGTCACAGTCAGCAGTTATTACAATCCCAAGCTGTTTCCAAGGGTCAGTATCTGTAGTTTTCCAGTAAAAAACGTCACCTTGCGAGAGTGGCTCAAAAAGTTCACGTGTTAGATATTCGGTAAATGGTTTCTTTGCCATTGTTTCTGAAATCGATTTTGGAAAAGTGTATTTGAGCGATTTAAATCGTGTTTAGTAGGATATATATTTGCTACGCCCAATACCGCGCCCCCAGCGTCGCCTGGTTCAGCAGATGCTCGTACACCGCATCCCGCTTCTCCAGAAACACCGGCTTCGTGTAGCCCTCCTCGGGTAGCTCCGCATCCAGCACCCCGCCAATCATATCCCGCACCTTCATTTGCAGCTGCGGGTTCTTGTGCCAGTCGGGCGTGAGCACGTGCTTCTTGGTGGCGTTGTCCTCCAGCTTGGCCAGCAGGTGCTGGGCCGCCAGCTTCACCCGGTCCTTCTCGGCCTGCTTGAGCTCGCCCACGAATAGCAGGTCGAATATCTCCAGCTCCTCCTCGCTCAGCCCTTCGGCGGCCGACCGCTTATCCTCCTCCTGCAGCTTGCTCAGGTAGTCTTTCAACGCCGCGAAGAAGGCCTCCACGTCCGAGCTGGCCGTGTTGTACTGCTGGATGATTTCGTGCAGCTTCTGCGCCAGGTCCACCCGGCCCACGTTGCGGTTTAGCAGCTGCTGGGTGCGGTCCTGCAGGAAGGCCACCATGTCCGTAATAGCCAGGTTCTTATGCGGGCGCTCCTGGAAGCGCGTTTGCAGCTTCTCCAGGTCAATGCTGCTCAGGTTGATTTCCTGCCCGCTCGTATTAATCGAGTAGCCCTTGCCGCCGCCCTGGGCCACGATGGCCTCGTCAATCAGCGAGTCGGCCTTGGCGCGGGCCCCGTCGAAGTTGCCGCTGTCGTCCGTCTGCCGGCCCATGATGCGGCGCACGTATTCCAGCGCGTCCTTCGTGCGCCGGTAGCGCCCCAGGTAGGGCCCGCCGCCTTTCAGCAGCTCCTCGGTCAGAATATCGGGCTTGCAGGCCTGGTAAAACGAGGTAACCGCCGTCTGGTACACCCCAAATTCCTTCTTCAGCTCGTCGGTTTTCGACAGCGCGTCGGCCATGTCGTCCAGCTGGCTCAGCTTGTCGAACGTGGCCTTGCTGTCCAGCACCTCGGCCAGCGACAGGCCCTGCTTGTCCAGAAACTTCACGGCCTCGCCAATGGAGGCATCCAGGTGGCCCAACAGGGCCTCGAAGTCCTCGGCGGGGTAGTCTTTTTTCTCGCCCTCCTCGGTGTTCTTGTCCTTGGCGTACTTGGCCAGGGCCTTTTCCAGCCGGCCCCCGGCCATCAGCCCGTAGTAGTCCACAATCAGCCCGTTGGTCTTGGCAATGGGCATCAGCGTGGCCTCGGTGGCCACGGCGCCGGCCTCATCCAGCGCCACGGCTACGCGGTTGGCCCGCGCAATGGTCTGCATCAGGGTGTGGTTCTGCAGGGGCTTGTCCAGGTAGAGCGTCGACACGGTGGGCGCGTCGAAGCCCGTCAGCCATTTGGCGCACACGAATACCAGCCGCAACGGACTAGTGGGCTCCCGGAACCGGTCTTCAATCGTGGCGTGGTCGTCGCCCCAGGTCTTGTTCATCAGCGCCCGGTGGGGCCGGATGTTGAGGCCCAGCTTGTCGAACTTCTGCTCTTCCTCGGCTTCCTCACTCACTACCACGGCCATTTCCGTGGCCTTCATCCATTGCTGGGTACGCTTCAGCGCCACCCACTCCGGGCTGTTCGGTGCGGCCGAGTTTATCTGGCCTTGCAGCTCTTTCAGCCGCTGTTTCCAGCTGGTCACCACCTTGTCGTACATCTTCACGGCCGTGGGCTTGTCCAAGCTCACCACCATGCCCTTGCCCAGGTAGCCCCGGTGCGGGAAGTGGCCCACTATATCCTGCGCTACCGTGTCCAGCCGGTCGTTGTCGGTTATCACCGTCACCACATTGGCGTACTTGCGGGTCAGCCGTTCCTTCTGCTCGTCGCTCAGGTTTTCATCGGCCATGATTTCGGCAAACTCCTCGTTCAGCGCATCATTCTGCAGCTGCATCTGCGGCACCCGGTTGTGGTAGTATAGCGGCACCGTCGAGCCGTCGAGCACGCTCTCCTGGAAGTTGTACTGGCTCACGTAGCCCCCGAACCACTCCTTGGTCGTCTCCACCGCATCGAGCAGGGGCGTGCCCGTAAAGGCCAGGTACGACGCGCCCCGGAATGCCCGGCGCATGTTGTCGCCCAAGTCCTTGTACTGGCTCCGGTGGGCCTCATCCACCAGTATCACGTAGTCCTCGCCCTGGGCCGTCAGCTCCGGAAACAGCCCGCCGCCCTTGCCGGTGGGGTTCTTGAATTTCTGAATCAGGGTGAAGATGATGGGCGCGCCCGCCTTCACCAGCTGGCCCAGGTGGGCGGCGCTTGTGGCCCGCGCCGGCTGCTTTTCGTCCAGCAGACCCGAGCGCACAAACGTCTTCCAGAGCTGGTCTTCCAAGTCGTCGCGGTCGGTTACCAGCACGAACTTCAGGTTGTCGCCGCCGCGCAATCGTTTGCGGACTTTCTGAATGAACAGGGCCATCGAAAAGCTCTTGCCCGAGCCCTGGGTGTGCCAGAACACCCCCAGCTTCCCGGCCAGCTCCTGCCGCTTTGCCAGGGCCGCCACCGCGTTGTTCACGCCCAGGTACTGGTGGTTCTTGGCTACAATCTTGGCCCGGTTGGCGTAGAAGAGCACGAAGTTTTCCAGCAGGTCCAGCAGCGTTTCCTTCCGAAACAGCGCCCGCATCACCCGCTCAATGTCGGTTTCGTCCTGGGGCACTACCGCCTCGTTCTCGTCGGCTATCTTCTCCCAGTTGAAAAACTGCTCCCAGTCGGCCGTGTGGCTGCCTACTTTGGTCACGTAGGCGTTGCTCAGCACCGCCACCAGGTTGTAGTCGAACAGCTGCCCGATGTCGCGGCGGTAGTCGGTCAGGTTCTTGTCGTAGGCCTGCCGGGTGTCTTCCACGGCATTTTTCAGCTCCACGAACACCAGCGGTAGCCCGTTCACGAACACCAGCAAATCGGGCCGGCGCGTAGCCTTGCCCCGGATGGTGAGCTGCTGCACCACCGCGAAGTGGTTGTTGGCGGGGTGCTCGAAATCCACGTACCGCACCCGCGTTAGCACGGCCTCGCCCTTGGCGTTCTTGGCCCCCGGCAGGTCCTGGCCTTTCTGGAGCAGCTGCGTAACGGCCCGGTTGGCCTCGAAGCGGTTCATGCCCGGCCGCGGCTCCGTCAGCAGCTTCAGCGCATCGTGCAGAATGGCCTCGGGGGCGTGGGGGTTCAGCTTGCGCAGGCTGGCGGCCAGCTGGTCCAGCCGCACCACGCCCCGCGTATCGGCCCGCCCGAATAGCTTATTGGCGTCCGTTTCGGTTTTGTGGTGGAGGTTGAGGTGTTCGTCGTATCCTAATTCCTTCATCAGCACCTGCACGCAGGCGCGTTCTATATCATCTTCGGTAATAAAGGCCATAATAGCGTAGCAGTGGGATTAAGCAGTAGGAGGAATAGGAGCAGGGAGTAGCTGCCCGCTCAGCAGCCGTGGCAGTAGCGCATCGCGGGTGGCGCGGAGAGTTACCATCTGGTCTAGCAGAACGATGGCCTTCTTTTTCATTGAATTGACCAGTTGTGAGAAGCGTTGCATAGCCTCAGCCGTTGGAAGTACAACTTTAGCTTGCCCAATTGCTTCTCTTGACAATTCAGTTTGACCAGTCGCACCTAGCGCCATTGAGACGAAGTACTCCTCTTGCTCAGTAACTACATAGCCGTAATACTCAACTGGAATTTCAGGTAAGGGCCGCGCAATTGTCACGTGCGTATCTACGGTTGTTGGCTCCTCAAGCAAGTTATATACTTGGGCTGTCCGGCCCAGTGTTCCTTCTCCTGTTGAGTTGATAAGTACGTCCCCGAATTGAATAACTTTTTTACCAGGATTTTTTACCTGTAATCTGCCAGTTGCGTAGTCGATTTTCTTTTCTCTGATACAGCGCTGATTCAAACATAGTATTTCCCCTTCATCATCATAAGAAGGAGTAATACCACGTTGAATTACTGCCGAGATAGTACTGAGTTCTATAGCTTCCCATCCCGCTGGCAACTCTCCATTCGGCCCGGCCGCCGCGCCGGGGCAGCGCCCGCGCACAAACCACTCTTGGTATAGCTCCTGCGCCAGCCCTTCCAGCGTCGCTACCTGCGTCTGGTAGTTCTCCAGCAGCGCATCGTAGCGGCCTAGCACGGCGGCTATCTGGCGTTGCAGAGGGAGAGAGGGGAGTTGGACTTTTAATTCTTCAACTTTGTAGATTCCTAACTTGGGTTGGGCGGCTCCGCCTGCCATTAGCTGCATTATATATTTATACGAGCTTTGGCTTAATAACAGAGCCAAATAGATAGGGTCACATTCAGACGAAAAACTAGTCAGTTTAACTGCGTTTTCTGTAAGATTTGCGCCAATAAGTGAGCTAGGTACTATGCCTACATCACCAACATTAGCTCCTACAATAGTTATACATATATCGTCCTTAGATACAATGTATCGTTTGATTAGAAAGTGTGTTTCATTTGTTAAGAATTGCAAGTCGTCTTGAATGATTTTTCCGTCTTTAATATCACGAGCCCTGATATAGGGGTGTTCTGTAATTTCATCAATTAATTCATGTCCTAAAGGGAGTCTTTTTCCACCTTTGACTTGACATATTTCTCCAATTCTGCGCGTCTGAAAAGTCATACTGCTTCCTCCCATACTACGTCCATAAATAACACCCGCACATCCTGCGCAATCTGGCCTTGCAGGGCGTCGGCTTCCGCGTGTAGGCTGGCCAGCTGCTCGGCCTGGGTCTGCACAAACTCCTTGAATTCTTCCGGCGTGCGGCCATCGTCTTCCAGGGCCACGCCCACGTAGCGGCCGGGGTTCAGCGAGTACTGCTGCTCCGCAATGTCGGCCCGGCTGGCCAGGTAACACAGGCCCTCCACGTCGCGGTACTCACCGTCGGGGAAGTGGTCATCCAGCCACGCCAGCTGCGCGGTAAAGTAGTTCACCCGTTCCAGCACGAACAGCAGCAAGTCCCGCTCTTCGCTTAGCTGCCGCAGGCCCCCGCGCAGGTTGGCCGCGGTCCAGCTCTTGTCTTTGGCGGGCCGCAGCTCCTTATCGGCAAAGGTCACCAGCGCCTCGGCCTGCTGGCTCAGGGCCATCAGCCCGGCCTTATCGGTCGGCAGCGTGTCGGCCGTCAGCTCCGCCAGGGCAACTATGTTCTTCTCCCACGTGGCATTGGCCGCCAGCGCCGCCTGGGCCTCCGGGCTCAGCAGCAGTTGGGCGTTTTCCAGCCAGTCGGCGGTTTGCTGGGCCAGCTCCGCCAGGGCGGTAGCGTAGGTGGCCCGGTGCTGGGCCAGGCCATAATAGGTGCGCGCCGGCTCAAAGTCCGGGTCGGTTACCGTCGTGTCGCGCCAGGTGGCCAGCGCCGCCGCGTACTGCTGCCGCAGCGCCGTAAATTTGTCCGTTTCGCCCCGGTACAGCCACACAATGGCGGCCAGGTTCTGCTGCTGGGCATCAGTAAACTCGCGCAGCTTTCGCGTTACCTGGTTGTAAACGCGCCGGGCATCAATAAACAGCGTCTGGTCGTGGCGGGGGTGGGCCTCGTTGGTCTTGGCCCGGTCCAGAAACCACAGCGTCACGGGCAGCGTCACGGTATAAAAGAAGTTGGAGGCAATGGTCACCATCACGTCCACCATGCCGTCCTGCACCAGCTTGGCCCGCGCCTCGGCTTCCGCCCCGCGCGCATCCGAGGCCGAGTTGGCCATCACGAAGCCCGCCCGGCCCGTTTCATTCAGGGCCATGGCAAACAGCGACACCCACAGGTAGTTGGCGTTGCCGTAGGTTTCGGCGGTTTTGCCCTTGCCCTTCGCCGCCAGCGCCGGTCCGTAGGTCGTAAACAGCGAGTGCCCGTCAATGTCGGCCGCACTCACCCCGTCCACATTAAAGGGCGGGTTGGCCATCACGAAGTCAAACTTGCCCGCCGTGTCGGCGTAGTCGTCCGCGTATGCCCCGGCCGCCAACGACGAATTTACATTCCGAATGTCGCTCTTCAACCCGTTCACAAACAGGTTCAGCCGCGCCAGCATGCTGGTCTCGGCCTTCTGCTCCTGCCCGTAAATCGACAGGTGCCCCGCCTCCTCGTGGCTGCGCACAAACTTGGCCGACTGCACAAACATGCCGCCCGTCCCGCAGGCCGGGTCCAGAATGCGCCCCGTGTGCGGCTCCAGTATCTCCACAATCAGCCGCACCACCGAAGTAGGCGTGTAGAACTCGCCGCCCTTCTGCCCCTCGCTCAGCGCGAATTTGCCCAGGAAATACTCGTAAATCTTGCCGAACACGTCGCCCTCGGTAATCTTGAGCCCGGCAATTTCCCGCAGAATCCCGCGCAGCACATCATCCGGTATCTTCCGGTAGTCGGCCTTGGGCAGCACGATGCCCGCGTCGGGGTTGGCCTCCTCGAAGGCCTCCATGGCCGCAATCACCATCTCCGGCGCGCTGTCGTTGGGCCCCAGCTGTAGCAGCGTGTTGTCGTAGTGGGCCGCCGCGGGCACCACGAAGCCAATTACCCGCACGTAGGTCTGCTCCGGCTCTTCCACGTTGCGGCCCGTCTGCTTGGCCACGTTCTGCGCGTCCGCGTCGGTCCGCAGCTTCTCAAACCGGTTGGTAGCGTAGCGCAGAAAGAACAGCCCCAGCAATGGGGCCGCGTACTCGCTGGCTTTCAAATTACTCTTGGCCCGCAACCGGTCGGCAGCGGCCCACAAGTTGTCTTCAAACACTTTCGGGCGCGGCACCCGGTCAAACAGTAGTGTACTCAAAATCAAACAGTCCAGTAGATAGTACCAATAGCTCGCCCAAGCTCATCCAGATAAATGGCGGTGGGAAGGATTGTAAATGTAGTAAGCTACGAATCAGGTACAAGAATTTGCCAATAGGCTACACCAAAGCACATTCATAGACAGTCAAAGTAGGACTGCAAAAAGCCTATTTCACTACCTAATATTAAAAGCATTGAATTTACTTATTTAGTTATATATTTATCTTTATTCAATACCAAGTGTGCTGCTCTCATGAAATTAATCTTACTAACCAGCCTATTGGCTTTAGCGCTACCCCTGTTCGGATTAGCGCAATCCACCACCCATGATGCCCTGACCGCAGCAGCAGAGACCACAACGCAAGCCGCTGGCAAAAGCGCCAAGGCATTAGAGGCCGTCAAATCTACCAGCAAGACCATCAAGGCCTTGTCTAAGTCGTTGACAACCAAAGGGACATTAAATAGCAAAGACAAGAGCGACCTGACTGAAGCCACCGACCAGGCAAAAGCGGCCCTTGCAGCCGCCAAAGAAGCTAATGTTGCGGCAGTGGCCGCCTTTCATGCTTCTGTCGAGGCGTACGATAAAGTGAGAGGTGCAGTAAATAATACCGAAACATCAGAGGACCCCATCGAAAAAGTGCGCTTAGAAGCCACCAGAAAAATTGCCGAAAGCAGCAAGGATGCCGCCGGTCAAACGCAGTTGAGAGCGGCGCAAGCAGTGCTTAAAAACGACACAGTTATTGCCCAGGCCCAACAAGTTGTTCAGCATCTCGAAGAAGTGAGAGTGGCTACCGATGCCGGCGAACGTAAGACCAAAATGGCATTGGCAGTCACCGCATCCGAACAAACAGTAGCTACTGAGCAGGCGGCCAACAAATTAGTTGATGCCGCCGCCGGTGCCGCCACCACTATTGCGGATAGCCCCAAGGGAGCTGCGAACAGCTCGATAGGAGTTCCCAAATTGATAGGAAGCCGAAATATAAAATTTGGGATAGGTTTTGGAGGGAGCTATAACATGAACCAAACCTACAGCTACTCGCTGGGGGCGTCCTCAAATGCCGCTACAAACTATGCCCTGACCCGCGAGCGGCTTACCCCTTATGCGGGTGTTGTCTCCGGCATCGTGGCCTACAACAAAACAGCGTACTATTTCCGAAAATTTGATTCGGAAGGAAATCCGATTGGCGAGCCTGAGCCAGACCCCTATTGGCTATCGGCATTACTAGCTGTAAACCTTGCCGATTTCACAGCCGCCGGCGAAGGGTTCAATCGCAAGCTTGATTTGGGAATAGGCGTGGGAATTCGTTTCGATGAACACTTTCAGTTAGGCGTTTTCCTAGAAGGAACAAGCCAGAGATTTCTCCGGGACTACTACCTGCAGTTCCTGAGTAATCCAGTGCCCGATTATAAGACCAATACCTTCCTGACGAGCCTTAATCCAAGCGACGATAATTACTTCGTTTCGCGCACTGTTCTCAGTGTAGGCTTCAAGCTTATTTATATGCTCACCGCCGACCGGCCCAAAGAGAAGGATGAAGTCAAAGTGCGCGCCGAGTTGACTGACGCGCAATAGCCCATCACCATTCTCATTTTCGGCCGTTCGCACGAACGCTTGTCACTGATTTCGAAGAATACTACAGACACTTTCGTGTCCATCCGCTGCTAATCTTCTGCAATTATTACTGCCATGAGTTACAACTACTACTGCTTTCAGCCCGGGGTATCCGCCCGTCATAAATCTGCCAGTGCTTTGACCGGATTTCTACTTTATGCGGTCTTGTTCGCCCTCGTCTCCTGTAGGACTCTCGAGCCTAAATACCAAGCCAGCCAGCTACCAGCCCCTTACCAAGGTAAAGCCCCACTGAATAACGATTATGCCGACTATCATAATCACATAACCCAGAAGCCTTATTATCAGCTTATCGAGTCTCCAGTCCAGATAGTTAACCCCAACTTAATCTTGCTCCCTACACCCCACTATGCAATAAATTCTCCTGCGCAATGGGACCCATCAGGAAAGCTGAGTTACGCGGCTTGGCAGCTAAATACTCCACAGGAACTGAGCTATCAGGCCTATGGTAAATTTTCCGATTTTGCTCGTTATCGACAATCCGTTTGGCCCGAACTAGCCAGTTATAAAGTGGTCTGTACCTCGCTCTACTCTTTCGAAAAAGGCCTTACAACCAATGAGGGGAGTAGAACCTTAGGAGTTATAAATAATAAAGGGCTTAAACGATTTGCCATCAAGATGGTCACTGGTTTAGATAAAAAGCGGCTGCAAAATGTCGTATATGATTTAGAGCTAGAACCGTTTCTTGAGATACAAGCAGAGTACGAGTTTTTGAAGCACCAAGCGCCGTCGGCATCTCCCGGCAGTTCCCAACGCGTCGTCCTAGCCGAGCCCCGGACCATAGATAGCCTTCTAATAGCTCCAAACACTACCGCCGTTGTCATTAGTATCGAGGGAGGCCACGTATTGCTCGGTCCTGATGCATTAAAGTATAATCGTTTGCTGGAAGATAGTACCACTTCCCAGGATGTCCAAGATATCCGCGACCGGGTAGCGGTTATCAAATCTTGGCAGTACCCAGTTTTCTTTGTCACATTCAGCCACCTCATCTGGAACAAATTAGCCGGTCAATCCAAAGGAACCGACGCCGACGGATTCAAGCGGAATGCATTAACTGTTCTATCCAAAGCACAGAGTTTTCGTGAGGCAATTTTTACCCAACCTAATTCAGGTATAGCTGGCATTTCGAAATCTATTTTTGGCGAAGGCACCAGAAAAGAATATGATAACGGCGAAGTAGATAGTACCCGCGCAGACAACCATAAGTTGGGCCTAGTAGCACTCGATGCGCTCCTTAGCCAAAAGAACGGCAGGCGAATTTTAGTAGACTTGCGCCACTCAGGAATTAAGACTCGGCTGCAATTCTACCACCTCCGAGATAGTCTGTATCAAGACGTTCCCCCCCTTGTTTCCCACTGTGCCGCAAGTGGCGAATCTTTGCGGCTAGCCATAGCTACAGGACTGCGACCTTATTCCGATATGTATCCCGAGTTTAATAATCCAGCCACGTTTTATCCCAAGTTGACAGGAGAGTCATTTCGTATGTTCAACCAATGGCCTTTTTCAAAATATTTTTCCGACCATGATACTATCTTGAAAGTCCAAGATTTACCCCAAAAGGGAGGCAGTGGCTGGTTTCACCCAACCAGCAATAACTTGGCCGACGAAGAAATTGAATACATCACCCGCAGTGGTGGACTCATGGGCCTCACAGTCGAACAAAGAGGTCTTGGGGGTAGCATGAAGCAATACCGAACTACTCGTGCTAATTCCCGGGTACGCTTAAGGAACTGGCTCACCAGCAACCAACCAGGCCTTACCAATATCCAGCGCGCAGTTCTGGAAAAGCAGTTCTTTGACGCGGCCCCATTCATGCGCAACCTGTGGTATTTTACCAACCTCAGCAAGCCTGACGTTGACGTTTGGCAACACCTCACCATTGGCTCCGACTACGACGGCATTGCCGACCCTATGGATTCATTCGCAACCTCTGGCCGCCTGCCCAATCTGGAAAGCTTCATCAACGACTATTACCAGGCATTTGAGGACGTGTACGGTTTGAAGTTCAACTTAGCTGGCCGCCCAATGTCTCAAAATCTACGCCTAGTGTTTTCTGCTAACGGAATCGAATTTGTAAAAAAATACTACCCTCGACAATGAGCCCTAAGCAAGTGCTAGGCGTGTAATATTCTGCTTTATCATTTTTATAAGCGGCTTTTCAATCTTTCTCTGAAAGCCATATGATATTTCAGATTTGCAAAGAATTATGAGTTTTAGATTTTGAGAAATTTCAAGGAATATTCTAACCATCTAATCCGCCTTCTTGCCATGAAAACTTCTCTGAGTGTTTTTTGGATGCTGGCCATCATTGGTGCATTCACTACTTCCAGCTGTAGCATGAAATACGTGCTGTACGGGTCCGAAGCCAGCCGCTACAGTGCCTCGGTGCAGAATGATAGTACGTTCGTTTATTTTGACCGTCAAGGCGACATGTACCCGTCGGTTACCAGCAAAGTGGTTGTATACGATGACCGCTTGAACTATCATGGGGCCGCGCTACAGCATTATTTCCAGGTTTCAACCAAACCGGCGTGGTTGACTAGCCAACAAGAGCAAGCCTCTCTGTTAGGTCAATACTACGGTGTCAAGTTGGAGCCGCCGGCAAAACAAACGGCGGTAAAAGCATCGTGGCTTCAGCTACAGGACTCTGTACAAACGCAGTTTGTTCGGAACTTCAGGCGCCAACTTCGGGCCTCCCAAACCGACGCCCTGGTTGTGCTCGTTCATGGCTACAACAACGATGTAGGCGAGATTAATTGGTTTGCGCCGCTCAAGCGTCAAATTCAAGCCAATTACTTTACCGGCAAAAAGGTACACTTTCTACACGTGTATTGGGACGGACGGGCAGGTACCTCTGTCTTGCCCATGTGGACGTGGGCGCAGGGCTCGCTGTATCCGGTAGGGCTAGGGCTGCGGCAGATTCTGGCCCGCCTCGACCCCAACATGCCCGTGTATGCGCTAGGACACAGCACGGGGGCTCCCGTGCTGTGCGCTGCCTTATGGAACTGTACCTCAGCGCTGGCTGATAGCAGTACATACGAGGTGCATCAAGGCGAGAAATATTTAGATATACTAAAATTACCTCGCTATGCTACTCCCACCTTGTCCAAGTTGCGGGTAGCGTTCGTAGCACCCGCTATGCCAGGGTCGCATTTTAAAGATTTCGGCAACCGCACAACCGCAGTTGGTCGCCATAATATGACCCCACCGCCATCGTCCCCGCAGCGGTTTGTGGTGGCCCACAACCGGTATGATAAGGTAACAGGAAAGGGACCATTTCCGACTAAATTCTTCGGTTCTACCCGGCTAGGAACCAAAAAAAGTGAATACTGCGGCTACGGCCAAGTAACGCCTTATGGAGTGGTGCCGCAGTTGCGCAGTACGGGCAGTTCGACAGAATCCTTCTTGTACGATTTCACTGAAGGTATTTCGTGGTTTGGGTTGGGCCACGGCGTAGTGGTTTTTATGAATAATCAGCAGGTGTTCTCACAATTTCTCGATGCGTGGCTCACGAATAAGACCGTGCAGGGCAATGACTCGTGTTTATAAAGGGAAAAAATGTTAACGGCCGCTTGCTAGCTTGGCAACGAGCAAGATTTTAGAGTATTGGAGCAATGGGCCTCTGCAGCGGCCCCGGTGCAAGCCGCTACAAGACCACGCTCGACAACGGCCGCGGCCATGTGCCCGCCCGCTTCTGGAAATGAGTCGTCATCCTCCCCATCGCCGTCGCCGTCGCCGTCGCCGTCGCCGTCGCCGACGCCCGCCTCATTAAGAAAGGACGCTATAAAAAATGCCTTTCTAGCAGTCTAGCCAGAGGGGCGTTTGAGTTCTGGTAAAAATACGCCTCACTGGCAGTGGCTGCTCGTCTATACGCATACCCGTCGAACTCCACAATGACTCGGCCGACGACCCGCACATCCACTCCTTTCGCGCCTGTACTTCCTTGGCCTGGTGCGCCGGCTGCACCGCCGTACTTGACACCACCACCGCGCCGAAGACTGCCCCTGGCCCAATTGGCAACTGACTGACCGGAGTATCGGCCATAGCCCGGCAGCTTAGCTAAGCTCACCTGCGCTGCCCCGAGCATTGGCCACTAAACTCAACGGCTGCTAAAACCATCATGCCCGGTTGGCCTATTGCCTCTCGCCCGCTCGGGCTAACTCGCGTTGTATTCCCTGTTCCAGCTCGTGCTGGCTAATAGGCCAGCCGTGGCGCAGGCGCAGCAGCTGGCAGTAGCGCAACACGTTTAGAAACCACGTAGCACGTGGCGCCGCCATTCTCGTAGAGCAGGCCAATACTGGCATGCAACTAAAATATCGGGCTGGTAGGCACCAGGGCATAAGTCAGGCGGTCAGACAGAATCAGCAAAGGGGCGTGCGTCGGCCAGCGCTTGGTGGCGACCGGCGCGGGGTTGCTGGCCCCTGGCCCGGTGGGGTGATTTCTCCCAGCGGATACACCGCTGCCAGCTGCGTATCCCGTACCTGCTCCAGCCACTGCTGCGCCATCTTCGGCGTCCGCATGTGTTGCGGCTGCAGCCAGAACAGCGGCGCCACCAGCCGGCCCGGTCCAAACTGCACCCGCAATCCGTAGCACTGGTAAGACTTCACGCGCAGCACGTCAAACTGCAGCCCCCGGGCCATGTACTCCCCAAATATTTCCTGCAACGATTCAGCGTCCGGTAGATAGTAAGGCATAGTGTTTTTGCTATTTATTTTAGCTGGGTTTTCGCCCAGCAGAATAGGGGAGGGGCCACTTAAATAAATCGACAGGGTGCTTAATGATGCATATACAGCAATACACCGCGAAATCAATTCTCAAATGAATACCTAATTATACTAAATAAATTAGTAGTATTGCAAAGCTGGCTTAGCCGGTTTTGCGCCATGACAACTGTTGAACTTATCGACGTGGGCACGCCCACCACTACCCTGTGGCTGCCGCTCTACGCCTCGCTGGTCCCCTGCGGCTTTCCTTCACCAGCCTCCGACGAGCTCGAAGAACTATTCGACCTCAACCGCCTGCTCTTCCGCCACCCCGAAGCCACCTACCTCATCCGGGTGTCCGGCGAAAGCATGAAGAACGCGGAAATCCATCCCGGCGACCTGCTGGCAGTCGACAAGCACCTCGAAGCCGACCACAACAGCATCGTGGTGGCTGTCGTCGAGGGCGACTGCACCGTTAAGCGCCTCGTGCGGCGCGGCACCACCTGGTGGCTGCAGGCCGAAAACCCCGACTACCCCGACTACCAAATCACCGACCAGGAAAACCTGCGCATCTGGGGCGTCGTCACCCACGTCGTCCACGAGCTCATCCCCGGCCGCCTCACCGCCCTGCTCCGTAGCCGCGACTAGCTTTTTTAGCTGTTAGCTGACAGCTATTAGCTGATAGCTTATTCAGTAAGCCACCACCCAGAACGAAAGCTAATAGCTAACAGCTGTCAGCTGATAGCTCCCCAAAGAATGTACGGCCTCGTCGACTGCAATAACTTCTACGTCTCCTGCGAGCGGGTTTTTCAGCCCCGCCTCGACGACCGCCCCGTGGTGGTGCTCAGCAACAACGACGGTAACGTGGTCAGCCGCTCCGCCGAGGCCAAGCAGCTCGGCATTGCCATGGGCGCGCCCTTCTTCCAGGTGCGCGAGCTGCTGCGCCACCACCAGGGCCATGCTCTCAGTTCCAACTACGCCCTCTACGGCGACATGTCCCGCCGCGTCATGGCCCGGCTGGCGGCCCACGCCCCCGCCGTGGAAGTCTACAGCATCGACGAGGCCTTCCTCGACCTGCACGGCCTTACCACCTGGTGCGGTACCCTCGACGCCCGCGTCCACTCCATCCGCCGCGACGTGCTGGCCTGCACTGGCATCCCCACCTGCGTGGGCGTCGCGCCCACCAAAACGCTGGCCAAGGTGGCCAACCGCCTGGCCAAGAAACACCCCGAGCTCGGCGGCATCCTCCGCCTCGACACCGCCAGCCGCCGCGAGCGGGCCCTGCGCGCCCTGCCCGTGGCCGACGTCTGGGGCATCGGCTACCAGTATGCCGGCAAGCTCGCCACCCACGGCATCCGCACGGCCTGGGAGCTAAGCCAGGTATCCGAGGCCTGGGCCCGCAAATACCTCGGTGGGGTGGTCGGCTGGCGGCTGGTGCAGGAGCTGCTGGGCCAGCCCTGCCAGGGCCTGCTGCCCTCCGAAGACGGCACCCTCGCCCGCAAAAGCATCAGCTGCTCCCGTTCCTTCGGCCAACGCCTGTCCAGCCTCGACCACCTCTGGGGCGCCCTGTCCACCTACCTCAGCCGCGCCGCCGAAAAGCTGCGCGCCCAGGGCGACCAGGCCCACCTGCTCACCGTCTACATCAGCCAGGACCGCTACGATACCCATGTGCCGCCGCCCTACACCCGCTCGGCGACCCTCACGCTGCCCGGCGGCCCCACCAGCAACACCCTCCAACTGCTGACTTACGCCCGCCGAATGCTGGAACGCCTCTACGAGCCCGGCCGCTTCTACGCGAAGGCCGGCGTGGTGCTCGACGGCCTCGAGCCCCCCGGCCGCGGTCAGCAGCTGAGCTTGTTCGCGGCGGCTCCGGCCGCCATCCTACCCGCCCCCGATACCGGCCGCACCCAGCAGCTCATGCACACCCTCGACGCCCTCAACCGCCAGTTCGGCCGCGGCACCGTGCGCCCGGCCGCTACCGTGGCGGCGGCCGGCCAACCCGCCCCCTGGCAGGGCAAAGCCCAGCACAAAAGCCAAGCTTACACTACCCGACTGGAGGACTTAATGGTGGTGGGCTAGGTCTGGTCGATCGTTTTTGGGGGGAGAGGGCAACCGTTTTTTTAGGGCTGGTTCTACTAGTAATTTTCTTCGAAAATCAATTGCAGACCGGTGGTGAACTAACCAGGAAGTAGCTAGCGTGCTGTTTACTTTCCTGACTGCGACCAACTACCTACCTTCACCGGGCGAATGCGAAAGCCCCGTTTTCGTAGCTGCTAAGTCGTATCTCTATGTTTCGCGTTCCAGTGCGTTTATCCTGCCTGCTTATTGTCTGGCTCGTCTTATGCTTGCCCAACCGCACGCAGGCCCAGACCCCAGCCTACCTATGGGCCCAGCCGTTCCTGCGCTCTACCAGCGGTCAGACGGCCGGAGGGGTAGTCGGCGGGAAGGTAGCAGTCGACCCGGCGGGCAATACGTACCTGGTGGGGAGTTTCTCCGGAGTGGCCCGCTTTGGGGCTTTCACGCTTACCAGTGCCGGGGCCACCGATGTCTTTGTGGCTAAGCTGGACGGCTCCGGCAACTACCTGTGGGCCATTTCGGGCGGGGGGGGCAGTGAAGAGCAGGGCGTGAACATTAGCCTAGACCCGGTGGGAAACGTGTACGTGGTCGGCAGCTTTCGCAGCCAGCCCGCCACCTTCGGCGCCGCCAGTATCAGCACGGGCAACGGCGACAAGGATATGTTCGTGGCCAAACTCACGGCCCAAGGCAGCTGGGTGTGGGCGGTCCGGGCCGGCGGCACGGATGATGAGGTAGGCCAGGGCGTGGCCTGCGACGGTACGCATGTGTTTCTGGCCGGCTACTCCAACAGCGACCGTCCCGTGTTTGGCCCAACGACGCTGCTCAACGCCTCCCCGCCCTCTGGCTTCGTGGTGGCCGCGCAGCTCTCCGCCGCTACCGGCGCCTGGACCTGGGCCACGGGGAGCAGCGGCCCGGGTGGGGGTCAGGCCAGCGGGGGCCAGGCCACGGCCATTGCCTGCGACGGCAGTGGCGGGGCTTACGTAACCGGGAGCTATGGCATCCTGGCCACTTTCGGCAGCACGACGCTGCGGAGCGGCGACTTCAACGCTATATTCGTGGCCCGCCTCAGCCCGGCCGGCAACTGGCAATGGGCCGTGCGAGCCGACGGGACGGATGAAGACCGGGGGCTGGCTATTGCCGTCGATGGAGCCGGAAACCCGTATATCACGGGCTACTTTCTCAGCCCGGTGCTGACCCTGGGTTCCGTAACGCTGACCAATGCCAGCCGCAATGGCGACCTTTTCGTGGCCCGTCTCACGGCCGCTGGTGCCTTTGCATGGGCCACGCGGGCCGGCGGCACCGGCGGGGATTCCGGCCAGGGGCTGGTCGTTGACCGGGCCGGCACGGCGTACGTGGCGGGTGTTTTCGGGCCCGGCCCCGCCGCTTTTGGGCCGGTAACGGTAACCCCGGTGGGTGGGCGGGATGCCTTTGTGGCGGCCATCAGTGCCACTGGCACCTGGCAATGGGCTCTTGCCGGGGGCAGTCCATCAGACGAAACCTGCCCAGGCGTCGGGGTGGATGCGTTCGGCAATGTCTCCTTCGCCGGCACCTTCGCCAGCCCGGTCAGTCCGGCCCGGTTTGGGCCCTTCACCATCGCCGGCAACCCCGGGAGCACAACCGGCTTCGTGGCCCGCGTGGGCCTGCCCCAGACAGTGCGTATCACGGGCGATTCGCTCCTCTGTAACGCGGGACAAGTCCAGCTGCAGGCCGTTACCTCGGTTGCGCCCACGGCCTACCGCTGGAATACCGGCGCGACGACGGCCACCATTATCGTTTCTCAACCCGGGACCTACAGCGTGCAGGTCACCTTTCCCGGGGGCCAGACGAGTACAGCCACCTTCCACGTCACATCGCTGAGTCCTGCCGTGCAGCTTCTCGGCGATACGCTGCTGTGTCCCGGCCAGCCCCTGCAACTGACTGCCACGGCCCCCGGGGCGCTGGACTACCGGTGGAATACGGGGGCCACCACCCCGACGCTTTCCGTTTCCCAGCCCGGCCTCTACACCGTCACGGCCCGGTTTAGCAGTGGCTGCAGTGCCACGGCCAGCCGTTTGGTTCGCTCACCAGGGCTGCAAATTACCGGCGGCGGGCCCTGGTGCCCGGCCAGTCCGCCCACGCTAACGGCCATAGCGCCGGGTGCTACGCGCCTGCGCTGGAATACCGGGGCCACCACTGCCATGCTGCTGGTGCCGGGCCCCGGCACCTATACGCTCACGGCTACCTACGCCAACGGCTGCCAGCTAACGGTCAGCGAGGTCGTCGCAGTGCCAACCACCGTCATTGTGGGCGATTCGGTACTCTGCACCGGAACCGGGGTTCGCCTGACGGCCAATCTGCCGGCCGCTACGGCTTACCGCTGGAACAACGGGGCCACCACGGCCAGTATCACCGTCAACCAGCCGGGGCTCTACCGCGTGAGCGCCAGCTACGGCAACGGTTGCACCAGCGAGGCGCAATGGCTGGTTCGTGCGGCAGAGGCCGTGCCCGTCTTTTCGCTGGGCCAGGACACCACCCTCTGCGAGGGCGAGTCGCTGGTGCTCTACGCGCCAACGCTGCCCGGAACGGTCCGCCAGTGGTCGGACGGCTCTACCGGAGCCACACTTTCCGTGCAGTCCCCCGGCACCTATTCGCTCCAACTTCGCTCTGCCTGCGGGGAGCGTACTGTTAGCCGCCAGATTGCTTACCGCAGTTGCCTGTTCATTCCCAATGTCATTACCCCCAATGGCGACGCGCTCAATGAACAATTTGTTGCGAAAGGCTTGCCGACCGGGATATGGCAGCTGCGCGTCTATTCCCGTTGGGGGGTACTGGTATTTGAGAGCGCCGATTATCAACACGACTGGGGCCAAAATGCTGTTGCGGGTACCTATTATTACGTTTTCCGCCAGGCCGGTTCCCCTTTGAGCTACAAGGGGTGGCTCCAGGTAATCCGGTAACACCTTCAAAATAGCCCCGCTGGCGGCCTGCTTTTTCGGCGGCAATCTGGCCGCCCACTGCTAGACACAGTAGCACTGGGCACGAAAACACCGGATAAGAGTTGCTTTACCCGTCTACTAGGCCGCTAGCGCCCAAAGCTCATGCACGCCCTTAACCGCGAGTTTGGCCGCGGCAGCCTGGCCGCGGCCGTGACTGCCGGCCAACCCGCCCCCTGGCAGGGCAAAGCCCAGCACCGCAGCCTGGCATTCACCACCCGGCTGGAAGAATTGCTCATTGTTAGCTAAACGGGATGACGAAAAAGGCTCTTTCCCACCTCTTGGCTTCAAGGAGACTACATTTAAGCTGGCCAACCACTTGAGCGCGTTTCACAGACTGAAAAAATAATACCATACAGATTGGATAATTCTTATTTTTGGCGGCTTAATCCACTCCTGCCGCTATGCGTCCGTTTATTCCGCTGATGATCCGCCTACTGGGCCGCCTTGCCTTGGTCATGCCCATCAGCGTGCTAACGAGCAGTGCCTTTGCGCAGCAGACCGTGCCCTATATTCAGGTAAGTGCTGGCGGGTTTAGGTCGATGGCCCTTCGGGCCGATGGCACCTTATGGGCCTGGGGCTCCAACTGGGATGGGGAGCTAGGCATCGGCGACCCAACATCGCCCCGTATTGCTACTCCCCGGCAAGTCGCGCTACCCAACGGATTGCCCCCAGGCAGCACCTGGACTCAGGTAGCATCCGGTGGCTCGCACACGTTGGCCATTGCCTCTAATGGCAGTATGTGGGCCTGGGGCAACAACGGCTACGGCCAGTTAGGGTCAGACGTCGGCCGGAATTCCTCGTCGCGCCCGGTACCGGTGGTGGCACCAGCCGGCACCCGCTGGCTGCAATGCGCGGCCGGGAGCCTGTCCTCGCTGGGTATTCAGACCGATGGCACGCTCTGGCAGTGGGGCAGGAACCCGGCCAGCATAAGTGGTACTTGGTACGATACGCCCCAACAAGTGGTAGCTCCCGGCGATGGCCCTGGTACCCGCTGGACCCAGGTGAGTATCGGGCACTACCACATACTAGCGCTCCGCTCCGACGGGACCCTATGGGGCTGGGGGGTAAACCAGGAAGGAGAAGTCGGCGATGGAACGCAGACGCGCCGCTACAGCCCCGTTGCGGTGCCCGTGCCGGCTGACGCTCCCGCGGGAGCATACTGGGTCCAGGCAACGGCGGGCCGGATATTTTCGCTGGGGCTGCTTTCCACTGGTACGCTTTACGGTTGGGGCTGGAACGTGGACGGCGTGCTGGGCCAGCATACGTCGACGCTGCAGCCAGTGCCGCTGCCGTTGCCGGCCAATGCCGCCCCCGGCACTGGCTGGCGGCAGGTGCATGCCGGCGTGGCGCACGCTACCGCCATCCTGACCGACGGTTCGTTGTGGACCTGGGGTGAAAATGTGTACGGCCAGCTGGTAAATAACACGCAGACCGTACCCCTCGCCCCCACACGTGAGGCCACTAACGGTGTCTGGGCGCAGGTATCCGGCGGTCATGTGCATACGCTGGCTATTGGGGCCGACGGCAGTGTGTACGCCGGAGGAGCGGAGCGCGCACCAGGGCCTGACCCGACCAATTATTATAACCTGGGCCAACTGGGCAACGGTTCGTACAATGGGTCCCTGGTGCTGCGTCGAACGTTAGCCGTTACGCTGGGCCGGCGCAAGGCCTACCAGACTGCCTATCAGGTCTACCCCAACCCCGCCGGCCAGTGGCTGGCCGTCGAGGGGCTGCCAGTTCGCGCCACGCTCAAACTCACGACCACCCTCGGCCAACCGGTGCTGACGCAGTCGGCCAGCCGCCTGACCCGCCTCAACCTGGGCAATGTGGCCGCAGGCAGCTACCTGCTCACCATAGAGACTGACAACGCCCCCCCACAAACCCTACGCGTCGTCGTGGAGTAAGCCCTGCTTACGACGAGCGTGCATTCGCTCCGGCCAGGGTGTTGTGGTCTTATTGCTTCCGCATTAAGTGGTTTTGCGCGGCTTTTCCCAGCGCACTCGCTTAAGTAATCAACCGCCCGTGCGCCCCACCGCCAGCGTGGCTCCCCCACCACCCGCCTTAAAAGCCTACTGACCAGCCCCGCACTAGCCCCATCTGACAGACCAAAGTAACGCCACTCATCCGCAAGTGACGTTTCTTGGGTCTGATATTGCCATACCTTGGATTGCCTCCACCGAGCTTACCAGCCTGCCTTTCCGTAATGAACAAATTTAACCTGCCCGCTGCAGTGGCCCTGCTGCTGGCTACCGCCTGCTCCACCACCAACGACCCAGTCCCCACTCAGCCGCTTACCGAGCACTTAACCCTCGGCAACCCCAGCGGCGCCACTGCCGACGTCAGCCAGCCTACCAACTACCTGCTCAGCAAGCCCCAGTACGCGCTCAGCTACCACCGCGACCGGGGCATCCCCACCTGGGTCAGCTGGCACCTCGACGCCAGCTGGCGCGGCTCCGCTGCCCGCCAGGATGACTTCCGGGCCGATAACACCCTGCCCGCCGGCTGGTACCAGGTAGGAGGGAGCAGCTACTCCGGCTCCGGTTTCGACCGCGGCCACCAGTGCCCCAGCGCCGACCGCACCAACACCGTGCCCGACAACTCGGCCACCTTCCTGATGACCAACATGGTGCCCCAGGCCCCACGCAACAACCAGCAGACCTGGGCCAACCTCGAAAACTATACCCGCACCTTCCTCAGCTCCGGCAACGAGATCTACATCATTTGCGGCGCTTACGGCCAGGGCGGCACCGGCTCTAACAGCTTCCAGACTACGCTCGACCAGGGCCGCGTCACCGTCCCCGCCCGCCTCTGGAAAGTCGTGGTCGTGTTACCCACCGGCGACAACGACGCCACCCGCGTCAGCAGTAGCACGCGTATCATTGCCATCGATACGCCCAACGACAACACCATCAACACCGACTGGGGCCAGTACCGCGTCAGCGTCGATGCCATCGAAGCCGCCACCGGCCTCGATCTGCTTTCCGCCGTACCCGTGGCGGTGCAGCAGGTACTGGAAACCCGGGTGGATGAGGGCCCCACGCAGTAAGTCCAGTGCTGGCAGTGCTGGCAGTTCGGTTGTTGAACCTGCCGACTGCCACTCCGGTGCGCTTCCGTAACCAGCGCGGCCCTGCCTGCGTTGGGAAGGGGCATGAAATCAATTCGTTTTCCTGACGGCACCCAGGTGCCGGCGCTTGGCCAGGGCACCTGGAACATGGCCGAAAAGCCTGCGCAGCGCGCCGCCGAGCTGGCCGCCCTGCGCGCGGGCATTGACCTGGGCCTCACGCTGATCGACACGGCTGAAATGTACGCCGAGGGAGAGTCCGAGCGGCTGGTGGGCGAAGCGCTCCGCGGCCTGCGCGAACAGGTGTTTCTGGTAAGCAAAGCCTACCCCCAGAATGCCTCGCGCGACCGCCTGCCTCAGGCCTGCGAGGCCAGCCTGAAGCGGCTGGGTACCGACCGGCTCGACCTGTATCTGTTGCACTGGCGCGGGCGCGTGCCGCTGGCCGAAACGGTGGAGGCCATGGAGAAGCTGGTGGTGGCCGGCAAGATCCGCCGCTGGGGTGTCAGCAACCTCGACACCACCGATATGCAGGAGCTGGTGGCCGCTGGGGGTGAGGCCTGCGCGACCGATCAGGTGCTCTACAACCTGACCCGGCGCGGCCCCGAGCACGAGTTGCTGCCGTGGCTCACCGGGCAGGCCATGCCCGTGATGGCGTACAGCCCCGTCGAACAGGGACGGCTGCTGGCCAACCGGCAGCTCCAGCAGCTTGCCAATGACCTGGGCGCGACGCCAGCGCAGGTGGCCCTGGCCTGGGTTATGCGCCACGACCAGGTGATGGCCATCCCCAAAGCCGGCCACGTTGCCCACGTACAGGATAACCGGGCCGCCGCCGACCTGCACTTGTCGACCAGCGACCTTGCCGCGCTCGATGCCTGCTTTCCCCGCCCGGCCGAGCGTCGGCCGTTGGAGATGCTGTAGCCAGCGGGCCCACGGGCAGGAAGAAGCCAAAGCCTCCCTTAGCTGGGCAGCGCGGCCCTAAAACCAAAACGGCCACCCCCTGGGTGGCCGTTTCTAGTTACAGAATCTACTCGCTGCAATTACGCTCCCGGCCCCGGTGGCTCGCGCTTCACCTCCCGATGCTGGCCGGGTGGCCCCAGCTTATCCTCCCCCTGCCGCAATTCCCCTTCCGGCTCCACCGCAGCCGAAGACACCGCCCCGCTGCCTACGCCCCGGTCAGGCACTGGCCGTTTCTAGTTCAGTTCCGGTAGATGCGCCAGGTTGTATAACCAGCCAGCAAGCCTACATTTGACTTTCCCGTCGCCGTTTATTTTACCCGATGCTGTTAACCATCACCACTACTTATTCGCCCGCTACCGACCTGGGCTATTTGCTGCATAAGAACCCGGCCCGGTTGCAAAGCCTGGAAATAGCCGGTGGGCAGGCCCACATTTTCTACCCCGAAGCCACCGCCGAGCGCTGCACGGCGGCGCTGCTGCTCGACCTCGACCCCGTGGGCCTGGTGCGCGGCCGGGCCGGCTCCTCCGGCGAAGGATTCGCGCTCGAGCAGTACGTCAACGACCGGCCCTACGTGGCTTCGTCCTTTCTGAGCGGCGCGCTGAGTAAAGCCTTCAGTACGGCCATGAACGGCACCTGCAAAGACCGCCCGAACCTACCCGAGCAGGCCCTGCCCCTGGAGGTAAAGGTGGCCGTGGTATCGGCCCCCGGCCCCGACTGGCCCCGTCGTCTATTCGAGCCCCTGGGCTATGAGGTACAAATTGAAACCACCCCGCTCGACCCCACCATGCCCGAGTGGGGCGACAGCCGCTACTACACCCTGCACCTGCGTCACGAGGGCCTGCGCCTGCAGGACGTGCTGACTCACCTCTACGTGCTGCTGCCGGTGCTCGACAACGACAAGCACTACTACGTCGGCGAAAACGAGGCCGAAAAGCTGCTGCGCAAGGGCGCCGACTGGCTGCCCCAGCATCCCGAGCGCGACTTCATCACCCGCCGCTACCTGCGCTACCTGGCCGCCTATGTGAACCCCACGCTCAAGCAGCTGCTTAAAGATGAAGAAGGAGCAGAGCCCACCCTGGAAGCGGGGCCGGTCGATGCCAGCACCATAACCGCACCCGTAACGGCCGATACAGTGGCTGCCGATAGTCAGGAGCTCAAACTCTCCCTGCACGACCAGCGGCTGCAGCAAGTGGCCGACGAAATCTACCAGCTCGGTCCCAAGCGCGTGCTCGACCTGGGCTGCGGCGAGGGTAAGCTCCTGCGCCTCTTACTGCGCCAGCCCAAAATCGAGTTCATCCTGGGCATGGACGTATCCCACCAGGCCCTGAGCCGGGCCGCCCAGCGCCTGCACCTCGACGAGATGCCCCCGCGCCAGCGCGCCCGCCTCGACCTAATCCAGGGCTCGTTGCTCTACCGCGACGAGCGCCTCATCGGCTTCGATGCGGCGGCGCTGGTGGAAGTGATTGAGCACCTCGACGAAAACCGCTTGGTGGCACTGGAGGCCGTCGTGTTCGGGCAGGCCCGGCCGGCGCACGTATTCGTCACGAGCCCCAACGCCGACTACAACCAGCTCTTCGAGAAGCTCAACGCCGGCGAGTTCCGCCACACCGACCACCGTTTCGAATGGACCCGCGCCGAGTTTGCCGCCTGGGCCGCCGGTGTGGCCCAGCGCCACGGCTACCAACTGCGGCTGGAAAGCATGGGCGAGGAAGTGGAAGGCGTAGGAGCCCCGTCGCAGATGGCGGTGTTTGGAATTAGCAGTTAGGAGCTGTTCTAACTATTCACTGTCAAGCTGCTGTGTGATTAGTCGCCGCTTTGCTTTTCTGTCCTGTTTGTGCCGCTCCGCTCTCACATAACCAGACCAGCTATGGTGATTATCCGAATGGAAACGCATCGGCCCGCCATAAGCCAAATGAGAACCCGTTTTAATCATCAGCCCGTTTAGGTGACAAGTAGCGTAGTCGCAAATGTGCTTTGAGTATGTGCCGAAATTTCGGTGGTTCAACTGCTTGCTATCCAAAATCCGCTGCTGATTTCGCTTGATATTCTCCCAAGCCTGCATTTCATCGGCTTTGGTCAATGTTTCGCCCAACGTACTTACCTCAAAAAAAGTCTGAGGATCTTTCAGTTGCAGAAAATCAAACGATTTCGCAAAGGCGGCAACCGCGACTTGCCGCAGCTCCAGCTTCTGCTCAAGGCTCAGCTTCGTGTTTTCCACGATGGAGCGAAACAGGCCGAGCGTATTGAAATCGGTGAACTTCTTGTAGTTCCCAATCAAGTGCAGGTATTCCTCCTGCGTAAGGGTGTTGAATTGCTTACCGACCTTCATAGTAAAGCGTTAAATAGTGGGTGGTTGTACCTAATCTTGTGTTCAGCTATACTATACTGTGCCCTTTCCAATGCCCCAAGATACCATCAAGCTCCCCGAACTCTCCCTCATCATCCTCATCGGCAGCACCGGTGCCGGCAAGTCCACGTTTGCGCGGCGCCTGTTCAAGCCCACCGAAATCGTCTCGTCGGATGCCTGCCGGGGGCTGGTGGCCGATGATGAGAACGACCAGTCGGCCAGCCAGGATGCCTTTGAGCTGCTCCATTACCTGGTGGCCAAGCGCCTCAAGCGCGGGCTGCTCACCGTCGTCGACGCCACCAACGTGCAGGCCGAGGGCCGCAAGCCGCTCATCGCGCTGGCCCGCCAGTACCACGTGCTGCCCGTCGCCATCGTGCTCGACGTGCCCGACGCCGTGGCCCACGGGCGCAATGCCGACCGCCCCGAGCGCCGGCACCTGGGGCCGCACGTCGTGGCCCGGCACCGCCAGGACCTGCGCAAAAGCCTGCGCAACCTCAAGCAGGAAGGCTTCCGGCACATCCATCACCTGCGTGGGGTGGAAGAAGTCGAGGCCGTCCAAAGCATCGTGCGCGACCGGCTCTACAACAACCGCAAGGAGGAAACCGGCCCCTTCGATATCATCGGCGACGTGCACGGCTGCTACGACGAGCTGCTGACGCTGCTCGGACAGCTCGACTACCAGGTCGAAACTGAGCCCATGGCAGACACCCGCGACCTGGGCGTGCGGGTAACCGCCCCGGCGGGGCGGCGGGCTGTGTTCCTGGGCGATTTGGTGGACCGCGGCCCCGCCTCGCCACAGGTGCTGCGGCTGGTGATGAGCATGGTGCGCGATGGCTCGGCGCTGTGCGTGCCCGGCAACCACGACATCAAGCTGCTGCGCCACCTCAACGGCAAGAAAGTAACAGTCAACCACGGCCTGGCCGAAACGCTGGCCCAGCTCGAAAGCGAGCCCACCGCCTTCAAGGGGCAGGTGCGCCAGTTCCTCGACGGGCTGGTCAGCCACTACGTGCTCGACGGCGGCAAGCTGGTCGTCGCCCACGCCGGCCTGACCGAAGACATGCAGGGCCGCGGCTCGGGGGCCGTGCGGGCGTTTGCCCTGTTTGGCGAAAGCACCGGCGAGATTGACGAGTTCGGCCTGCCCGTGCGCTACGAGTGGGCCCGTGAGTACCGGGGCCGGGCCCTGGTGGTCTACGGCCACACGCCGGTGCCCGACGCCGAATGGCTCAACAACACCATTGATATCGACACGGGCTGCGTGTTCGGCGGCCGCCTGACGGCCCTGCGTTACCCCGAGCGGGAGTTGGTAACCGTGCCCGCCGCCCAGGTGTACTGCGAGCCGGCGCGCCCCCTCAACTACCGCGCGGCCGCGCTGCAGCCCGAGGCGCTTGCCGGCGAAGGCGACCTGAGTGCCCAGCAGCAGCACGATGACCTGCTCGATATCCGCGACGTCACGGGCAAGCAGTTCATCGAAACCCGGCTGCTGCGCGGCGTTACCATCCGGGAGGAAAACGCAGTGGCCGCCCTGGAAGTGATGTCGCGCTTCGCCCTGCACCCCAAGTGGCTGCTCTACCTGCCGCCCACCATGTCGCCCACCGAAACGTCCGATCTGCCCGACCTGCTGGAGCACCCCGCCGAGGCGCTGGCCTACTACCAGCAGTTGGGCGTGGAGCGCGTGGTGTGCGAGGAAAAGCACATGGGCAGCCGCGTAGTCGTGGTCATTGGCCAGGATGAGGAAGCCATTCGGCGCCGGCTGGGACTGGTGGGCGAAGGCATCGGCAAGTGTTATACCCGCACCGGCCGCAACTTCTTCACCGACCCCGAACTGGAAACGGCCTTCCTAGCCCGGCTGCGCGATGCGCTGACCACGGCCGGCTTCTGGGACAAGTTCAACACCGATTGGGTGTGCCTCGATGCGGAGCTGCTGCCCTGGTCGGCCAAGGCCCAGGAGCTAATCAAAAACCAGTACGCGGCCGTAGCGGCCGCCGCCAACGCGGCCCTGCCCCAGGTAGAGGCCGTGCTGACGGAAGCCGCGACCCGCGAGCTGGACGGGGTGGAGGCGCTGCTGGCCCGCACCATGGCCCGCCGCACAGCGGCCACCGATTACGCCGAGGCCTACCGCCGCTACTGCTGGCCCGTTAATGGGCTCGACGACCTGCGCCTGGCCCCGTTCCATCTGCTGGCCACTGAGGGCCAGACCTACTTCGACCGCGACCATGCCTGGCACATGGAAACGCTGCGCACGCTCAGCCTCGCCGACCCGGGTTTATTGCGCGCCACGCCCTACCGGGTAGTGCCACTAAACGACCCGGCCGAAGTGGAAGCCGCTATCCAGTGGTGGACCGAGCTGACCGCGTCCGGCGGCGAAGGCATGGTAGTAAAGCCCTACGACTTCATAGCCAACAACCGTAAGGGCCTGCTGCAGCCGGCGCTCAAGTGCCGGGGCCGCGAGTACCTGCGCATCATCTATGGCCCCGACTACCTGCTGCCCGGCAACCTCGAACGGCTCAAGCAGCGCAATGTGAAAGCCAAGCGCAACCTGGCCCTGCGCGAGTTCGCCCTGGGAGTAGAAGGCCTGGAGCGCTTCGTGGCCGGCGAGCCGCTGCGCCGGGTGCACCAGTGCGTGTTTGGCGTGCTGGCCCTGGAGAGCGAGGCCGTCGACCCGCGGCTGTAGGCTACAGCGTCAGGATTTAAGCCAGTGTTAATGCGTTTTACTCCCTGTCAAGCGAAACAGCGCCATGTGCTTCAGCTACTGCTGAAGCACATGGCGCTGTTACTTGTGGGTCTCTACAAATACAGGTAATCCTTTAGCGTATAGCTGCGCCCTGATTCAGCAGCTCCACGCTGAAATTAACCTTCGCATTCAGCGCCTTGAACACCTTCATCACCGTGTCGAAACGCGCGTCGGTCAGGTTGTTTTCCAGCTTGGAAATCTGGGCTTTCTGCACGCCCACCAGTTCCCCGAGCTGCTGCTGGGTCAGGTGGCGTTGCAGGCGGGCTTCCTTGATGGCTTTGCCCAGCAGGTCGAGGCGGAGCTCCTCCTCGAACGCTTCACGCCTGGGGGTGCCAAGAGGGCCAATGTGCTCGTTCACGACTTCGTCCAGGGAATAAAACTGCAGCGGCTCGTCGGGTTTCATGGCTAGTTGGTTTTCTGTTCGAAATAGATTCTGCGGATTCTTTCGGCTTTGTCCAGGTCTGCCTGGGGCGTTTTGCCGGTTTTCTTGATGAGGCCGTGCGTGGTCAGCACCAGCGTGTCCATCGGTCCGGTTTTGTCCCAAAAGGCAAAAATCCGGTAGTGGGTTTTGTTGAATAAGGTTCTGAATTCCCATATGCTATCGGTCAGCTTTTTGAACAACTCCTGGTCGTTGACCAGTTGGGCCTTCCGGATGTTGTAGAGCACCTTCTCGCGGGCCTTCGCATCTAAACCTCCGATAAACTCCCGTACTTCGCCGGAGAGCTGAACCTGGAATTTCTCTTTCATGAGGGACACTTTCAGCCAAGATAAGGTTTCCTGTTTAAGAAACTCCATGCTGGCCCGCATCCAAACCGCCCTCACCAAGCTCGAAGCCACACACAACGTCCGCATCCTCTACGCCTGCGAGTCGGGCAGCCGGGCCTGGGGCTTTCCCTCGCCCGATTCGGACTACGACGTGCGCTTCATCTACTGCCACCCGGCCGCCTGGTACCTCACGCTGGACGAGGGGCCCGACACGCTCAACTTCCCGGTAGACGACGAGCTGGACCTGGCCGGCTGGGAGCTGCGTAAGGCCCTGCGGCTGCTGCGCGGCTCCAATGCCGCCCTGTTCGAGTGGCTGCAGTCGCCGGTAGTCTACCACGAGGCCCTGGATTTCCGGGCCCAACTGGCCCCGCTGCTCCCGGCCACCTTCAACCTCAAGGCCGGCCTGCACCACTACCTGGGCCAGCTGCGGCGGGGCGTGGAGCAGGACCTGACGGGGGAGGACGTGCGGCTGAAGCGGCTGTTCTACGCCCTGCGCTCGGCCCTAGCGGCGCACTGGATTCGGGAGCGGCAGACCATGCCGCCCATGGAGTTTGCGCCGCTGCGGGCGCTGTTGCCCCCGGCCCTGGAGGCCGAGGTGGACGAGCTGCTGCAGCGCAAGGCCGGGGCAAATGAGAAAACCACGGTGGCGCGGCCGGAAGCCGTGACGGCATTTTTGCGGGCCGAGCTGGCGGCGGGCCAGGTAGCAAAGGAGTCGTTGCCGGTGATTCGGGCAGGCAGCGCGGCCAGCGAGCTGGATGCCTTGTTTCAGCAGATGCTACCCGCCGCTTTCCTGGGATAAGGGGCGGCTGGTTTTGCTGACTTGAGCACCGGTTGCCACCCGGCGGGGCAACCGTGGAAGTTGCTGGGGTAGGGAAGGGGGAGACGCCAATCCGCGCTACCTTCGCTCATGACCATTGCCGACCTGCGCGAGCAGCACCTGATTCTCTTCGAAGCCGTGAGCGGCAGCCGGGCCTACGGCACCAACCTGCCTCATTCGGATATCGACCTAAAAGGCGTGTTTGTCCTGCCGGAAGACCGGTTCTTTGGCCTGGACTACGTGCCGCAGGTGGCCAACGAAACCAACGATGAGGTCTTCTATGAGTTGCGCCGTTTCGTGGAACTACTGCTCAAAAACAACCCCACGGTGCTGGAGCTGCTGGGCACGCCGGCCGACTGCATTGTGTACCAGCACCCGCTGTTTGCCCGGTTTCAGGCGCGCGACTTCCTCTCCAAGCTCTGCCGCCAGAGCTTTGCCGAATATGCCGTCGCGCAAATCCGCAAGGCCAAGGGCCTGAACAAGAAAATCAACCACCCCGAGCCGCCGGCCCGTAAATCGGTGCTCGACTTCTGCTACGTGACCGTGGGCGCCGGAGCCCAGCCCGTCGCGACCTGGCTGGCCCGCCAAGGGCATGAGGCCGCGCAGTGCGGCCTGGCCAAAGTGCCCCACCTAACCGACCTGTACGCCTTGTTCACAGACGCCACACCCGACCACCAGCACGGCTACCGCGGGCTGGTGCGCGACCCGGAGGCCTCCCAGGACGTGCTGCTATCGGCCGTACCCAAAGGGGAGGTGCCCGTCGCCTATCTGTCCTTCAACCGCAACGGCTACAGCACCTACTGCCGCGTTTTCCGGGAGTACCACGACTGGGTGGCCAAGCGCAACGCCGAGCGGTACCAGAACACCGTGCAGCACGGCAAAAACTACGACGCCAAAAACATGCTGCACGTATTCCGGCTGCTGCAAATGGCGGGCGAGATTGCCGAAACCGGCCAGCTCCACGTGCGCCGCCCCAACCGGGAGTTCCTGCTGCAAATCCGCCGCGGTGAATTCGAGTACGATGAGCTGGTGACCAATGCCGAGCAACTGGTAACGCAGGTAGAAGCCAGTTTCGCCACCTCGACGCTACCTGAGGCCCCCAACAAAGAAGCGGCCGAGCAGCTGCTCATCCGGCTACGCAAGGCGTTCTATGAACAACGGGCCGCGTGAGCAGTGATACCTGGGACAATGGCAAGGCGGTTCCTACGCCAGCTCGACCTCACCGGCACGGCCTCCCTGCGCCGCGTCGTTACGCTCTCTTCACCAAAGAGCGCTAACCCGCAGGCCGCCACGCTCACCGTGGCCCCCAACCCGTCCGAGCCCGGCCGCCAGTTAACGCTCACGCTCACCGGCCGCGCCAACCAGGCCCTGCAACTGAACTAGCAACGGCCGCCCTTGTCAGGGTGGCCGTTGCCTTAGTTTTTGCGGCTATCTTCGGGACGGGGCATGAGGCAATGCCCGCACAGTTTGGCCGCGGGTAGTCCCCTGGCCCCGCCCTTACTTCCGGCCCGGGTGGCTGGCTCTTCTCCTTCGCTGCTGCTTCCTATGTTTAGAAAACTACTTATCTGTCTGGCCCTGCCAGCAATGGCGGCCTGCACCCGCCCGGCCGCGCCCGGCGCCGGCCGCACCGCCGCCATGGCGACCAGCACGTATTTTCCGGCGGCCGGCCCTGCCTGGCTGCGGCAGAGCCCGGCGGCAGCCGGCTTCGATGGGGCCCGCCTGGCCGAGGCCATTGCCTTCGCCCAAACCCAGGAAACCACCCAGATGACGCCCGATTTCTCCACCCAGGAGGAGATTTTCGGCAAGCTGCTCGGGCCCATGCCCGCCAGCCGGGCCACCACCAACGGCCTGGTAATCCGGCACGGCTATATCGTGGCCGAGTGGGGTGATACCGAGCGGGCCGACCCCACGTACAGCGTGGCCAAAAGCGCGCTGTCCACCCTGCTGGGTATCACGCTTGACCGCGGCCTCATCAAGGACGTGCACGACCCCGTAGCCCGGTACGTGAATGACGGCGGGTACGACTCGGCCCACAACGGCCTCATCACCTGGGAGCACCATGCCCGCCAGACCAGCGAGTGGGAGGGAGAGCTCTGGGGTAAAAACGCTGATTTTATCGGTGCTGCCGCCTTTGGCAAGGGCGAGCGTAAGCCCCGCACCTTGCAGGCGCCGGGCACGTACTACGAATACAACGACGTACGCATCAACCGGTTTGCCCTCTCACTGCTGCGCCTGTGGCAAAAGCCGCTGCCGGTCGTATTCAAACAGGAAGTGATGGACCCTATCGGCGCCTCTAATTCCTGGCAGTGGGTGCCGTATCCCAACGCCGTGGCCACCGTCAACGGCCAGGCCCTGCCCTCGGTGAGTGGGGGCACGCGCTGGGGCGGCGGACTGCGCATCAGCGCCCGCGACGAGGCCCGTTTTGGCTACCTGATGCTGCGCCAGGGCCGCTGGAATGGCCGCCAGATTGTGTCGTCCGACTGGGTACGGCAGGCCACCGCGCGTGGCCCCGTTGGGCCCGACTACGGCTACCTGTGGTGGCTCAACACCGAAAAGAAAGCCTGGCCCGACGCCCCGGCCACTAGCTATGCCGCTCTGGGCGCGGGCTCCAATACCGTATGGGTCGACCCCGAACACGACTTGGTTATCGTATGGCGCTGGCACAACGGCAGCCCCAACGAGTTGATAAAGCGGGTGCTTGGGGCCCTCAACCCCTAAAGGCCCGCTGCTAATCGCACGCTATACCACACACCTCTAAAAACAGAAACGGCCACCTTGCTAAAGGTGGCCATTCTTGTTCCATCCAGCTACGCGCCCGGCTCCGGCGGCTTGCGTTTCCGCTCGCGCCGCACCCCCTTGAACGGATTGCCGTCTTCTTTGACATCCATAAAGCGCCCCGTCTCCGCATCACGCTTCACGTACTGCTTCGTAACCGGGTTGAACGTTTGCGACCGTTTGCGCACGGCCCCTTTGCGGGCGTTGTCGCCGGTAGGAGGGTTGGTTGCCATCTGAAAGAGAATTAAAGAATGAAACATTAAAGCGAAGCCGCGTCCCCGCGCCCCACCACCGGCTGCCGGTCAGTTACCAGACCCGGCTCATCCGCCCCCGGCTGCAGGGCCCCGTTCGGGTCTACCGCCGCCGACGCCACCGCCACCGCCACGCTGCCCGCCAGCACCAGGTAGCTGCCCAGCGTCACCAGCGCCGCCGGCAAGGCCACCGGCGCCGTGGCAATGATGCCGCCCACCGCCGCCAGCGCGGCCCCAATCGTGCGCACCTTCCGAAAAAACCGGGGCGTGGGCAGCGTCACCCGGTCAAGCACTGTCAGTTTCTGATTCATGGTAGTAGTTGTTAGTGAGTAGTTGTCAGTTGTCAGCAGGGGAGAGGCGGCCCCAAAGACCAACCTGTCCCCCGATTCTCGTTTACCTCGTTCCCCCGTCCCCCCCGTCCAGCCGAGCCAGAATCCGGTCGGCCCACTTGTTGCGCGAATCCTGCTCCTTGCTGGCCTCGGTCAGCACCTTGGTGCGCTCCTCCACCAAAGCCATGGTCTTGTCGATATGCGCCAGCCGCTCGGTCAGCTTGAGCACCAGGTCGGTCATCTCCTTGCGCAGCTCGGCCCGCTGCTGCAACGCCTCAATGCGTACCTGTTCGGAATGCAGCTTCATTTCCTCGCGCAGCTTGCCCTCCCGCGCCACGGCCGATATGTGGTAGTCGTCCACCTTCACGGCCAGCGCGGCCGCCTGCTGCTCCTGCTTCTGGCAGGCCACCTTGAGCTCCTCCACCGCCCGCCAGTTCTTCACGAAGTACAGCAGCACGGCCACCGCCCCGGCCACCACCGACGTCACCACGCCCCAGTTGTCCACCAGACTATCCACGCTCATCACCTCCTTTCGCCTCGTAGCCCAATACCTCAAAGTGCGGCCGGTCTTTGAATGAAGGCCAGTCGCCGCCCCACACCACCCGGGCATCGGCGTACTTCATCAGCCGGGCAAACTTGCTCAGCAGCAGCCCCGACCACGACACCGACCCATCGGCCAGCCGAAACGCCACGTCCAGCGCCGGGGTAGGAGGCCCCAGGTTGTGCTTCGACTGCCCCCCGCGCTTATAGGTCACCACCAGCCCTGGCTTGGTGCGCCCCTGCGCGTACAGCTCATTCTGCCGCTCCGCACTCCGGTAGCACTCCGTTATAAACGGCACCCCCACCAGCCGCAGCACCGGGTCGCCCAGCCACCGCCCCAAAGCCTGCTCATAAGCCGCCCGCAAACAGGGCAATGCCTCGCCCAGTCGCTGGGCCTGAAGAGTCGTCTGCTTCCCCGATAGCAGCGGCGGTTGAGCGGGGCGGGAGGAGGCTGCCATGCGCATGAGTTGTTTATTAGTATAATAGGTAAAGTAAAGATGCATAATTTATACTACTATGTAATAATGAATGGCTAAAGCGAAATGTATACTATTGACTTATTCTTATGTGGGCGCTGCCTTCGGCCCGGGCTGTCCAGGGCTTCGCTGCGCTGCGGTGCTGAGCACAGCTCCCGTTGGTCGCTCCCTTCCCATCCCTAGCACATCCTCCCGGTTCCCGTCGATTCGGCCGCTCCGGTGCCGTTCCACGCTCCGGTCCGGGGCCCAAAAAAAGGCCCCCAACCTCCGCTACCGAAACCCACCGCCCCGGCCCGCCTCCTTGCGCTCCTGCGTCGCTCCACTCGGCCGCCCTCTCCCCAACGCACCTGCCTCAGTCTTTCCAGCTCCAGGTGCCGGCCGCTTCCCTTCGCTCAGCCACCAGCCCCCCGATACATCCCCACCGCCCGCCTCCCGCTGGTCAGCCGGCTCCCGCCCCTCACCAGCCGGATTCCAGTCACACAAGAAACCCCCGATTCCAGCCAACGCAGGCAGAAATACAGGGGCAAAATCACATAACAGTCACATAAGATTGCAGCTTGAAGCGGCTCAGAAGCGGCAACAGCGGCGCACCCAGTAGCCCGGCAACAGGGGCGACTCAGGTGTTTGCCGCTGCCAGCTCCACACCGCCCGCAGCTACCGACCCCAAAGCCCCCACAGCCACTTGCCGATTCCTGGCGGCGCTTTCATGCTCAGGCTTCGCCCAGCATCTAGGTTCAAGGTGCGCTTCGCGCGTAGTTTTTCCGGGGGCGGCCCCCCAGACCCCCAATCATTTAAGGGTTGGGTGGTCGGCCGCCCGGTCGGCAGCCCGCCACAACATCAGCGGGGCCGCGTCAGGCTACTGGCAGGGGGTGGCGCGCGGGGCGGTGCCGCCGGTTAGGGGCACAGTGCCGGGCTTGTAGCGGCTCCGGCAGCCAGCCTCACAGCCCCAGCCCGCCGGCTACCGGCCCCGCACCGGGCGCGGGTGCGGCCAGCCACTCCATCGGCTTGCCCAGGCGGGCCGCCCGGCGGGCCGCGTCCAGCGTGCCCCGGCTCACGCCGTCCCAGCACACCAGCACCAGGTCAGCCGCCGCTACCAGCTGCCCGTTGCGCACCAGCGGCGCGGCGGGCCCGTGGGCGCGGTAGTCGGGCCGGTACTCGGTCATTGGCACCCGGTTGCGTCTGGCCCAGCCAGCGGCCAGCTCATCCACGCCCCGCGCCCCACCGCTCACCACTGCCGCCACCTCGTCGGCTCCGTGTAGCGCATCCAGGCGGGCCAGTAGCGCCGGGCAGTGCGCCAGGTCGCGGCTGCCTACCACGGCTATCATTTTTTGCATCCTACTCATATCACAATATACAAATTATTAGCGTATTTAAATGTAAAAACAAGGTAAATATTGTTACCTATTAGTGTATTATATTCAAATAAATAGCGTATATTTAGGTAGTAGTTCGGGAGAGGCCCGGACGCCACGCGCACCCCGGCGGGCCCCCGGTAGCGCACCCCACGGCTAACACTTACAGCCATGTTCACTGCCTTACAATTCTCGCAGCTTGCCGCCGCCGCCTGGTCCGGGCCCGCCGCCAACATCAGCGTCAGCGCCACCCACTACGTCGCCACTTGCGGCAACTCGGCGCACGGTTTCAGCATCAGCTACCACCTCGGCGGGGCCATGTATTACGGTAACGCCCAGTGCCCTTTCGAGGCCGTGGCTACCGCCGTGGCCGCCGCGGCCGCCGCCGGCATTCCGGTTTCGCGCCACAAGGCCCACCGGGCCATTGCCCGCACGGCTGCCGCCCTTTGTGGGCTGCCTTCCATCCGGCCCACCTTCGCCAGCCGCGCCCGCCGCCGCTGTGTAGCCCGCCGCTTCTATGTGTAGCCAGCCCACCCCAGTAGCAGCCGCCCCCAGCTGGGCGGCTGCGCTGCCGGCCCTTTGGTTGCTGGCCCGCGCCCAGGCCGCCCACGCCGATGCCCGCGACCGGCACCTGCACCACCGCCAGCAATGCACCGGCCATAAGCACTGCGCCAAGCTGCTGCGGCAGGCCGCCCGCGCCCTGCTCACCACCGCTGCCCGCGTGTACCACGCCAGCCCCCGCGCCGCCCTCGACCGGGCCGCCGCATCCTCCGCCCGTTAGCGCCCCGCCATGCAACGCCACATCAAAATCGAGTACCGCAACCGGGCCCGTCGCTGGGGCTTTGTGGCCACCGCCAAACTCCTGCTTTCCGGCCATTGGCTCCAGGCCGCCGGCTTCCAGCCCGGTACCGTCGCCCAGGTCGAGGTGCAGGCCGGCCGGCTCATCATCACCCCCGCAGCAGTCCAGTAACCACCGGCCCGCGCCCTCCACGGCGGCGCGGGCCATAACGCCCCGCATCATGCCCGCCACCGCCTACCAGCCCCAGCTGCTCGACCCGCACAGCGCCGACCCGCAACCCGTCTGCCCCGCCAACGGCCGCAACTTCCGGCTGGCTGAACTCTACCAGCTGCTCGACTGCCAGACCGTCGAGGTCGTGCGCCTCTCGGCGGAACTCATCCTCATCATCGACGAGGAGGGCAAGTTCCGCAACCCGGCCTACCTCAACCTACTGGCCACCTACCTCTGGTACCAGCACCAGCCCGCCGCCCGCGGCCAGGATTCCATCGTCGGCCGTGCTCTGCTCTGCCACGACAAGCAATTCAAGTAATCCACCAGGGGCCGGCCCCACCACGCCGGCCCCGCATTTCCCACCACCATGTCAAACGTGAAAGAACACGCCGAAGCCCTGGAAACGGCCATCGGCAACGCGGCCGGGTTTGCCGGGTTCGCCACGGCGGCCGAGTACCTCCAGGATAGAGGGTTCAACGACCGCGGCCCCCGCTTCTTCGCCGTCGAAGTGCTGCACGAGCTGCGCGCCGCCGGCTGGGAGCTGATGTTCCGCAATGCCGAAGACGCCCACTAAAACGGCTCAGGGACCCCGCCGACAAGGGGCCCCACCACCAACCCCAACCCCCACCGCTATGGCCACTGCCACCAAAACCGCCGCCGTGAAGGCCGCACCCGCCGCTACCCCAACCACGGAAACGGCCAACCCCCACCAGCCCAGCCGCGCCTATATGGTGCAGTCGGTAGACGAGGAAACCGGCGACCTCACCGAGACGCCCCGCTTCCGCTACCTGCCCGGCCACCCCAAGCAAATCCGGGCCGACCTCAAAGCCGGCGTGTTCAACGTCAACGGCCAGACGGTGCTCGGCAAAACCATCAGCTTTATCCCGATGGCGCTGCGCATTTTCACCGACAACATTCTCAACATGGGCCGCAAGACGTGGGCCGAAATCTATTTCACCGACCCCGCCGGCCACGTCTGCGCCGTGCTCTTCCACGGCTACAGCGTCGAGAACCTGCAGAAGCTCAATGCCGAGCTGTTCTATGATGATTTGGCCCTGAGCGAGGTGCTGCTGACCATTACGCCCGCCAAGAAGCAGACGGAGAAGGACGGCAAGCCCGCCACCTACTACATCGCTGAGTTCAGCTACGTACCCGCCGAGCCCGCCGAGGTGCAGGCCCGTCGCGAGTTCGCCGAGGACTTTGATTTGTACCGCGAGGAAACCCTGACCGGCACCGCCGAAACGCGCATCGTGCAGGGTTACCGCCTCCCGGCCCGCTACCAGCCCGAGCAGCTCCAGGCGCAACTGGCCGCCGCACCCGCCACCCAAGAAGCTACCGATACTCAATAATTCACCCGGCCCCCGACCCACTAGCAGGGGAGGGGGCCACTTTTCTATTTCCCCATGTTCCAGAACCTGCAACACCACCCAGGGACCACCCAGGCCGGCCACCGCGCCCTGGCCGCCGTCAGTAATACCGACCTGAGCAACTTGGCCGACGAGCTGCTGGGCTGCCCGCGAGTAGTCAATCAGTACCGCAGCGCCGCCCTCAACTTCGGCGCCTACTTCCACAGCGCCACGCTGGAGCCCGACACCTTCAGCCCCATCAACCCCGATGACGCCCGCGACGAGCAGCAGCGCCAGCAGGCCGCCCAGCTGGCCACCGCTATCCGCCGACGCCGCTACCCCCGCCACGTCATCTACTCCAGCCGCGGCCAGGCCGAGCAGACGTACACCGCCACCCACGAGCCCACCGGCCTGCTCGTCAAAGTCCGTCCCGATTTGCTCATCGACAGCCCCAAGCGGCTCCGGCGAACAGTGGTAGACTTCAAAACCACCAGCTGCAAAGACCTGGGCCAGTTCCTGCAGACGGTCGAGAAGTACGGCTACGACCGCCAGGGCGCATTTTACGCCGACGTGCTCGGCGCCCAGCGCGTCGTCCTGATTGCCGTGCAGAAGCGGGCCCCGAAAGGCCAGGAGCCCGCCGTATGGGTCCACGAGCTGACCGCCGAACAGTTGCAGCAGGGCCGAAAGAAGTACGGCAAGCTGCTCCGGTGCGCCGCCGAGCAATCCCCTGCGCTGGCGGCGTAGACGGCTCATCAACCATAGTCTATAAGCCCAACGACCTGCCTCATGTGTATGAAGCAGGCCGTTCAGGCTATTCCGGTATGTCTGCCGGAGCCGGTAATAGGTCAGGGCCCGTAGCGGCTGCGCGTCCAGCAACTCGTAAGTCCGGACGGCGGTACTGGTACTGCCGCCCGACGCCGATACCATGGCTCAGGGCCGCTAGAAGCGCCAGCGCCTATTGCGTGCCTATGCTGAGTAATTGCTTTTGTTTATATAAACTGTTCCAAGAAAGCTTGGGCCCTAAAGTGTTAATGATATCCGCTGCTATGCTTTTTGCACTTCCCGGATCAGTGAAGCTCGCCATATAGATTTCGAGCGGGGCATCATTTTTCAACGCTTCAGCCGCTTTTTTACGCTGTTTGTATAAGTATCCCTTGCTTGCATACAACCAGATCTGTGCAAACGCCTTATTATTAAAGGCGTCACAGTACAGCACTTTTTTGCCGCCCTGTACGACAATGGCAATACCACGCTCTCGGCCTAAATCCTCGTCGTAATCTGCGTACCAGACAATCGGTTGGCCATCAAAAACACCATCTACATGTGTTAAGCGAAGCACCCGTTTGAATGTGAGTGGAAATCCGGGAATCTGGTAAGTCGGTGTCATAAAGAATCAAAGTGATGTAGGTGAAAGTGCTGGAAAGTCAGAATCAAGCTAAAGTGGAGTGCTTCTAGACGTACTCTCGAAAAAAAGGCGTCTTGCGGCGTTCCGAATCGGTATGTGCATTATCGGAAAACACACTGATGTACCAAAAACGGTCTAAGGAGCTAATGGCGTCTATTCAGCTCCTGATGTGCTTCATGGCCAGTTCATCTCGGCAGCCGTAGGTACACCTGCCACGGTCTATAATGAGTTGTGGATGACTTGTGTTACAAATATCATCAACTTCTTTCATATCTTAGTAAAAAAGATATTTGCTATGAAGACACAACATGCCACCGCTACTGTAGAGCAATTGAAACTAATGCTGGCTTCCGCAACTGCCACTCTAGAGCTGTTGCAAAAGCAGCTTGAGAGTGCTAACGCCGTAGTTGATTCACTGTCTGTAGCACCTTCTAAGATAGTTGCTGCTGATTCGCCTGAGCAGAAAACAACTCGTGATACCAGCCGCTGGGAACTGGATGGTGAGGACTATCCCAAAGGCAGGTTCTTATTGGCAGTATTCAAAAGTCGAGTGGCCGGAAAAATGGATATGAAAGAAGTTGAGAGCTTTTTTGACGCTGACAAGGTATTCGCCGGCCAAGCTGTTGTAGGTAACCGGACCCTGTACCAGCTGGCCCACGAGGTGAAAGACGAAACGCGCTTTCATAAGGATGAGGAAATCATCACCAGAGACGGCAAAGTGCTGGTGGTGTCCAATCAGTTTGGCATAAAGAACTTCCCCGCTCTTCTACGTTATCTATCCCGTCACCTCGGCATTCCATTAAAAATGAAGGGTGAAAACCCCTACTCCGATAGGTGGAAGGAGCTGCTAGAGGAATAGATTATCTTAAAATAAGATGGAACTATTTTTCGTTATCTTTTGATTAAGGATATAAGTAGACACTATACCTCAGGCCAAATGACAAAGCAAAGCCATCAAGAGAAAATAGCCCGTTGCCTGGCAGCAATTTTGGCCCTCGATGAAGAAACAGTACAGGCATTCTGCAAGGGCAATCCAGCAGATAAGTTAATTCGCTCATTTACAGAATTTTCGGCTGAGGGGGTGCCTCTCTACCGCCGCGAAGCTGCTAAGCGTCACTACCGTGCTTCTGTTGCGGCTTATACGAGCGGTTTGCCGGCCAAAGAGCTCTACGGTGAACACCTCGTGCCTATTTCCTGCTCGATTAAAAAGATACTAGCTTCAGACCGTAGCGAAGCCACTGTATTACGTCTGTTGCGGGAAAATGAAGTGGTGCTACTCACCAAAGAAGAGGCTGGGTATATCGACCGCTCCTGTGCGAAAGGAGGAATGGGGCTTAAATCGTCCTTGCCGGCCGATGGTGGCTGTCGACTGCAAGCGGCCGGCATTGAGTTAGCATCGGAAACGTTGAGCAATACGCTCTAAACCTCAGAAAGCAGTCTGGCCAATGTGTTTTTTAGTGCTGCATCAAGTGGCCTGGCCATGTCTTGTTCATTTACCGGCCAATAACCGAATAGCGACAACCCCACCGAAGCAGGGGCTTTACACCACGGGCTCTTGCTCCACCATACCTCCGTTTCCCTTTATTCCGTGGTCCATGTCCCGCATCATTGGCAGCCTCATTATCACCTTCGCGCTTTTCCGCGACGCTTTCCGGCACGATAAGCCACTTTCCTATCTGCTGCTATTGGGTAGCCTGCTCTTCTTCGCGCTCATAATCGATGTGCTGCGCGCCATCTTCAGCCGCTCAAAGTAAAGATTTATGTTCCGGCTACTGGTAAAACTGGTCTTCTCGCTGTTGGTGCTGGCTTTCGCCGCCGCCATAGCCCTGGCCTACATCGACGTCCACTATTAATTTCTGCCTTCTTTCGTCTGTTATGCTCACCCACCGACCCAATGGTATCACCCTCCCTGCCGGCGAAACCCATGATATCATCGGACGACTGAAGCTTTATTCCATCCCGGCCCACAAGCGCCCACGCCTCGATGTGGACCGCTATCAGGCCTTCCGAGCCCAAAACGACCAGATGAACTGCCTATTCAGCCTGTCAAGCAAACAACCGCGCCACGCGGTGGGCACTCGCGACACCCCAACGCCGCAGCCATGACGTTGCCGGCGCCCACTTCCGAATGCGGCCGTTGCTTCACCGACCTGTCCGGACTGACGATGATAGACTTTTGCCCCATGTGCCAGGACTATCCCGCCGCTAATCTCGTTGCCCGCATGAGCGCGCAACTGGAGCAGGACGATTTGTTCAGCGACGACAGCTCAGACCAGGCCGACAGCAATAGGGCGCTGGCCCTGCCGCCGCTGCTCGACGAGCCCCTGGCGGCCATCTGGCAGACGCCCGCCTTTGCGGCCTACTGCGGCCAGGATTTCACGCTGCCCGCTTCCGGCAACTCCGGCGCGCTGCTTTTCGTGGGGCTGCAGTCGCCTTTTGCCGGACAGCCCCACCAGCAGCGGCACTACGATGTGCTGAGCGGCCGGCAGGTGTCTGCCACCTACTCCATGCACCGCCTCACCCTGCAACTGGGCGTGAGGGCTACCTATCTGCCAGTCCTCTTTCACCGGGAAAGCCCCGACGGCTACTTCCCGATAGTGGTAAGCACCGAGGCCGGGCGACATTTTCTCCGGAGCCAGCTAACCCTGTTCCAATCGACAGTGCGCGCGCTCGAACCATCCGCGGTGGTCGTCTGCAGTCGGCTGGCCAGCATCCTTATCAGGAGCTATTGCTGGCTCCATTGGCCCCTGTCCTGGGATGAGGCCCTGGGCACCTACCGCGACCAGGCGGCTGGCACCCCGTTCTTTTTCGCCGATGATTTCAGCGGAAATGCGCACTCGCTTGATGCCGGCTCGCTGGGTCGCCTGGCTTGGCAACTACGCCAGGCGCTGGGCCTGCCCGCCCCCATACCACTGCCCTGGCAGTGATATGGAAGCCGGTTCCCTTTGCTGGGATAAGGCAGGCAGTGAGCCAATGCCGGAGCAGGCAAACAGCCCCGCTCATCCAGCAATCATTGCATACTTCATCCTTACGTTTCAAAAATGGCCACTCCCTACGAGTTCGTTGCAAACCAGCTGCTTACCCACTTTCCAGGCGCCAGCGTCGAACCTGATTGCGAGATAGCCGTGGGGCACCGACCTGATTTTGTGGCGCGCACCTACTACAGTGAACGGAAGGAGGAAGGCGTTGACTACAATAGTATTTCGCTGGCTTACCCCGGCGGATACCCGTTCTATTATCCGCTGCTGCTCGTTCAGCCCGGGCACCAGCCGCTGCGCATCCGAATTGCCGCGGGTGACGACTCCATTGACAAGTTTACCCGGCCGGACAGCGAAATCCGCGAGTACCTGGCCCATTATGGCTACTGGCGCATAGAAGAGCACGTCGACTCAGAAACCGAGGACCTCTGGGTTCTGATGTTGCGCTCTGGTACCGCTACTCCGCAGTACCTCGTTCTGCCGACCCCGAAATTGAAGCAGCTATTGAATCAGGCTCCCAATCCCGAAAAATTCAGCCTCTTTATAGCTAAAGCCGGCTTCTGCTTTGCGGCTCAACCTCTGTCAACTGCCAATCGACTGGCCCTGCTTAAAGACCCATCCTCATTGAATACCCAGGAATATGCGGAACTGAACATGACGCCTTTTTTCAACAATTGGCAGCAAATCGCCAGCCGCTAGACAGGCTCTCACAGACCTGCCTGCAGTGGGGAGGGCAGCTCTGCCGGAACCCGCCCCGATTTTCGATTAGCCACGTAGTACATCTTCTGCTAAATCAAAGCAGTGATAAGGCGAGTAGATAGTCCCGCCTCTGCGCATCAGCCGCAGGCTCATTTCCCGCACACTCTGCCGAAAAGCTGGTTCCTGTTGCAGTGCCGTCAGCAGAAAGCTCAGCCCCTTGAAACCAATTCGATATTGGTCTGTTCCGGCGGCCTGATAAGTGGAGGGCTCGATAGCATAGGCGTAAGCGCGCAGAAAGCGGGCCTTCTCTGCCGGAGTTGAGTAGAAGCTGCCCGTGACGATGGCAAAAACAAAGCTCTGGTTGGTGGCCTTTTCGCGGCCCGCCACCAGCACTTCCATGCCATTCAGGTTCAACGTAAAGTAGCGGCTGCCCCCACTGGTGGAAGGTAGGCAGCTCAGCGCCCAGAAGGATTGCTCGGTTTTCCTGTAAGCCGGGATGCCCAGCGTGATGTAAGCGCGCAGCAAAGCCTGCACGCGGGCGTAGGCCGGCAGCCGCTGCAGCTGCAGGAAATTCTGCCGGTACTTCACCTTGAACCGCTCCTCAACTGACTGGCTTAAATCTACTCCCTCGTTATCCAGCGGGTGCCCGTCCGCCACCCAGGTCGCCTGCTCAACCGGCGACACGAGCAAATCCAGGTCAGTATCGCCCACCACGTTTGTCACGAAGGTCTTGTTGGTCAGCAGCAAGCCCGTTGCCTCCGCCTGCTGAATCAGCCGCTGCTCCACTTGGTCTAGTTGCCCCTTGGTAATGGGTTGGAACCAGTAGCGAACAATGGTATCGTAGTTCTTCCGGTGTTGGGCAAACCGCCGGACGGCATCCACCGCCTGGCCAATGTAAAACGTGTTGTCGCTGAACTTCAGCAGATAAATTCCGCAGCGGTTCTTCGAGGCCGGGAACCGGTCGGCAATGGAAACCCGGCCTGTCACATCGTACCCGGCTCTCGCCTTAAATCCCAGCGAATCAATAATGGTCAAACTCATGTGCGACTGAACGGGATAATGCCTTCCGCCGGCCTTGTAAGGTAATATAACCAGTTCAGCAAGCTACCTCAATGATACTGAAAGTACTGAGCACATTGCCTTCCCAACCCTGGCATCAATAGCTAGTCCAGCTGATGCAGTGCAACGCGCCCCCCTGACGCGCCACATCCACGGCCCTGACACCAACCACCCGCTCCGTAGCAAAAGCGCCCTCATACGCCCGCAGGGCCATGCAGTCTTCGCGCATGCCAAAGGTGGGAACCAGCACCAGCCCCGGTAATCGCAGCGCGTTTACATAGTCTCCTGCAGCATCGGTATACGTCCGGTTGCCATAGGGATTGTAAGGAAGTTCAATAAGGCTCAGGCCCGCTTTTACCAGCGTCGTTCGGAATAGCGCAATAAACTCCGTTTTCTCTTTGCGGTAGGCACTCACCAAAACCGTCCGCTCATCCGCTGGCAGCAGCATTCCGTCCGCATGCCCGGTAAAATCATCCGGGTGGGCCGGTACCACCACCAGTTTTTCCGCCTGCAGCTCCTCGGTTAGCCGCCGGCGCAAGTTAGCTGCCTCAACGGTTGGGTTATCCCGGTATACCCGGTCTGTCACCACGGCCGTTTTGCCCACGAACACCACATTGCCGCCGTCCACCACTAACTCCGACTGGTAGGCTGCAATGCCCAGTTCGGCGCAGATAGGAGCGGCGTCGGTGATGGTGCGCCGCTCCCGGCGGGTTCGCAGGTAGGAGGGAGCGTACCGGAACAGCACGTGGCTGCCCCCAGGCCGCACCACAGGCATAAAGTCCCGTACCCAGATATCCCGCGTACCCGGTAACATATGCAGCGAATAGCCACTGGTTCGCAGTGCCCTTGCCAGCGCATCGTGCGTTGGCCGATAGGCCCCCGGCAGTGCGTCGGCCACGTAAACCGGCCTTATGCCAGCCATTTCGGCTTATAGCCCAACAGGCCGACTACTTCGTCTCCGCCAACCTGGTTGGTTTCCAACAACTCCCAGACAAGCTTTTCCTTACCCCCCAGGGTGCGCACATAATCGCTATCCGCCAGGAAGCGGTAACGACGCTGGTGAAAGTCCATGGCCAGAGGCTCCTGCTTTTCCACCAATCCTTGCCGCGTGGTGTGCCAGACCGGCACATCCACTTCCCGCTCAGCGGCCCGCAGCGACCAGCCGGGGCCATCAAGCAGTGGCCCCCGCAACGCCGATACCAACTCGCGCAGCACCAACTGTACCCCCGATACATAGCCTTCCCGGTCTAACCGACGCAGGCCGCGCAGCAGAATTCCGCCCACCGCGCCGCTTTTCCGGTCGCCGCACGTGAAATCAAGCCCCCCGGCCAGGTTATAGAACCAGGAACCGGTTTCCTCCTGCTCCGGCCCCCCATGCACGTAGGGGTCATCGTGGTAGGGCGCCCGCCGATAATAGAGCTCAATATCCGTCAGCCGATACTGTTGGTTTCCGGCATGCAGCACCAGCCGGTTCAGCAGCAGGTACGCAATAGCATCCACCAGCATGCCGAAGGCTCGCCCCTCTGCCATATGCAACTGCCCGATCAGGCTTACCAACAATGGCAAGGGGTTTTCCTGGCGCAGCTTCTGGTTTAGTACAAACATCACATAATCGTACACGTGCGGAAGGCCGGCGGCAACGAGTCGGTCAGCAATAGCCACGGTTTCAACAACCGAGCGCTTGTGCAGCTTTTGCAACTCATCCCCCTGGATTCTGGCCGCCTCCCAGACCACTGCAAATTCATTCCAGCTTTGCAAGCTGTCCAACCGATGGGCCGCCCAGCTTTGCGAACTGTTCATCCAATGGGTATCCCAGTAGTAATGCAGGTACCGCGGAACGATATAGGGTAGTGCCGACATCGCCTCTTGCCCGGATAAACCAAGCGCTTTGCTCGTCTCCAGTGTGGTACGATAGCGTTCTAAATCAGTCATAGGGAATGGGGCGTTAAGGTCAATTTTGGGAGGGCAAGGAGTACAATTGATATGGCTTATACAACTCGTTTGAAGCCTTTTTATAAAAGGCGTGATGCTGTTGAATATGAAATAGTTATAATTTATATAATTGCTATTGCAGCAATCCGGTAGTTTGCATTTGTGCATTTCACAGTGCCAAAAAAGGCCGGCCCCGTTTCCGGAGCCGGCCTTTTGCCAAGTGGTAAACCCAGTGCTCTTACCCCAACACCAGCGTGCGTTCCACCCGGACCTGCTCGTTGGCCGAGTCAGTAAAGACAAATTGCACCCGCTGCCCGGCCGAAGCGTTGTTGAACGTGAACGACATCTCATCCCCGTTGCGGAAGTCGTAGGGGTAGGGCGCGAAGTCGTTGACCAGGTGGTAGCCGCCCGACGGGGCACTGGCCTGCACCGTAATGTTCCAGTTGCCGCCGCCCACGTCCTGGGCCCGCAGCTGATTGATGGCAATGCCCGACCCGGTTTCGGCCGGTTGCGCGGCCGCCGGGGGAAGAGGCTGAAAGACCACTGGCGGCCCGGTCACCGTTTCGCCGAACAGTTCTTCCAGCGGCAGCACCGCCCCGCCGTTGCCGTCGGGCGTGGGGTTGAAGAGCTGCAGTTCCTCGCCCGGCGTACTCTCGCCCAGGAACGCATTCAGTTGCTGGCCCAGCCCGGCCACGCGGAGCGAGTGAACCAGCAGCGTTTCGGTGGAAATATCGACCCCGTAAAGCAGGTTAATGCGGTTGGTCCGTTCACGAGCATCGAGGGCACCGGCCAGGGCGACCGTGAGCTGGGTGGCCGCCTTGCGGGCGCGGGCATCAAAGCGGGCCCGGAGCCGGATAGCGTCTTTGGTGCGCTTGTCGGCTTGTTTTTGGTAAGCAGTTTTTGCAGGCATGAGCGTAAAAGTTGACGTGGAAAAATACAATAAACTGCCAGTGCCAGACGGCCGGGGCTTCTGGTAGGTGACTCCTGAGAAGCTCCTAGCCAGCTCCCGTCATCCCTGACTGGCCTGAGTGCAAAACCGCCCCGGCCAGACAGACGCGGACCGGGGCGGCACTGCATGGCGGCCGCTAAGCCACCTGCGCCTGCGTCGTAGACGAGGCGTCCGTGCCGTCCGCCCGGTAGGCGAAAGCCAGCACCATCAAATCGGCGGCCGAGGCGCCCAGCAGCGCATCATCCTCGATGTCGAGGCTGCCGTCCCCGCGGGTTGCGTCCTCGTCGGCGGCCGATACCACCCGGCCGGTAGCCTTGTTGACCACCAGAGCCTTCACCCCGTCGGTGTCCAGGGCTACGTTGCCGTTGCTGTTGTCGAAGAAGCTCACCGTCACCTTGCCGGCCCCCGCGTCCAGCACGGCCGTTACGCGGGCCAGCGGCTCCACGCCCCCGCCCGAGAGCACCAGCTTCGAGTAGTCCACCGAGGCCACGCCCAGCGCGTCGGCCTGGGTGTTGGCGAAGTTCTGCTGTACGAAGCGGTTGTAGGCCGATACCCCGCCCTGGGGCTTGAGGCCCTGTCGCACCGGAATGCTCAGCGCCCGGAACAGTTCGGCCAGCCGCTTGAAGCGGCTGCGCGTGTTCTGCTGGGCCGTCGTGTTGCTGCTGTTGGGGCCCACTTTCTGCTTGAGCACGTTCACCCCGTTTTGTTTGGTGAACGTGATTTGCCCTGCCGACCCTTCAATGTCGCCGAGCAGACTACGAATTCGTGCCATAAGTGAAAAGAGAAAAAGAGTGAGAGAAAAGAAATGGCTGACTAATCGCGCTAAAACCCAGGGCAGCCAACCCAGGCCCGCGCTTTTTCCTGCTTGTTGAAGGCCCGCCACACCCCCGGCCGAACCGGGGCCGTCAGGCCGCACTTCCAGAGCCCGCGCCGGGCCGCTTGGGCCTGCTGCTGCTCGGCAGCCCGGCCGGCCACCACATGGCCGGGGTCGTAGGCCCAGGCCCAGCCCCGCACTACCAGTAGGCTATCCAGCGCCACGGCCGGCCGTGTATCGAACGCCGCCGGTCGCAGCTTCACGGCCACCAGGTTGCGCCCGTAAGCATCTCCGCCCAATACCCGCACCCACACCACCCGGCCCTGCACCAGGGCCGCCAATTGCTGCGTCGCCTGCCGGCCGTACGGCTGGCTGCTTTCCGGAGCATCTACCCCCAGCAGCCGCACGCGGGCCACGGCCCCCGTTGGCGAATCCACCTCATATGTATCGGCGTCCACCACCCGCCGCACCCGCATCAGCTGCCAGCAACCAGTCGGGCCCAAAACCACCGGCGCAACCACGCTTGGTCGCACAGCCCGAGAGGCCCGCACCGTCTGCCCCTCCACCCGGGTGAGCGTTGAGCAGGAGAGCACTAGTAGGAGAGATGTGTATTTCATAGAAACAAACATAGTAAAGTTTTATATCATTTATCAATAATAGTGTAATGCGTAAGGATGTAGGCTTTTGGCGACTTGCTGTATCATCAGGCCCTAAAAAATAGCCCGTCCTACTAAGTAGAACGGGCTATTGGCATTCATCCATCAGGTAAGAAGTGTATCAGGCCGCAGGTTCCACCGCGCAGACGCTGCCGATTGTTTGCGGTCCATTATCATATTCTGCGCCATCCCAGATGCGCCGCATGGTCTGGTGCTGGAAGTCTTCCACCACCTTCGCGTAGACCAGCGTCGTCTTGATGTTGGCATGGCCCATCACTTTCTGCAGCACCTCCACCGGCATGCCCCTCAGCAGGCTCTGCGTAGCGAAGGTGTGCCGGGCCGTGTGCATGGTCACCAGCTCGTGCAGGCTTACCGGCCGCTTGCACACCAGCCCGCTCACCACCGCCGACTGTTCCACCTCCCGCTCCAGGCCGGCCAGCCGGCAAATCCGCTTTAAATAGCGGTTCATCACCTGGTTCTGATACACCGGCAGCAGCCGCGCCCCCTTGCCCGAGCGTTCTGCCCCGGCATACTTGGCCAGCAGCGCCCCGGCCACCCGCGTCAGGTACACGCTCACCCTGGTGCGGGTCTTGGTCTGAATCAGCCGCAGCACCTGCCCGGTGCCATCGGGCAGCGCCTCCACGTTGCCGCCGTGCAGCTGCAGCACGTCGGAGTAGCGCAGCCCGGTATAGCAGCAGAACAGGAACACGTCCCGCACCGGTACCAGCGTCGAGGGCAGCACGGCCACCCGCAGCTGCTCCAGCTCGCCGGCCGTCAGGTACACCTTGTCAGTTTCTTCACTCGAAATCCGCAGCTTGTGCGGCTCCACGGCCAGCGTGCAGCCCCGTTCTTCCCGCAGGTAGCCGAACAGCCGGCGCAAATCCTTCCCCACCGTGTAGAGCGAGTTCGGCGCCAGCCCGCGCACCGTCCGCAGGTAGGCCAGAAACGAATCATGCGTCGCCAGGTCATAACCCGCCACTGTCAGAGGCCGGCCCAGCAGGGTCTGGTAGTCGCGCAGCCAGTTACCCACCACCAGGTAGTGGCGCAGCGTGTTCCACATCAGCCCGCGCCCGCGCATTAGCTCCCGAAACTTCATGATTTCCTCGACCACCAGCAGCTCGGCCGGGGCCGGAGCGGCTTCCGCCGGGCGCAGCGCGGCTTTTAGCCCGGCCACCGTGGGCACGTCGCCCGCAGCCCGCACCGCCCGCCACCAGGTAAGCACGTCGGTAGCCATGCGCGCCAGCAGGGCGTTGGCGTCCTCAAAGAGAGGATAGGAGCGGCGGAACTGCTGACGGTCCTCGTTCCAGTCGGCCGGCCGGCACTTCTCACCCGTCGAGCAGGCCAGCCGGGCCCCGTCGAAGTACACCATCAGGTACACGGGACATTCTCCCGCCTTGTTTTGCTTCTGCCTGCGCAGCGTGAATTGGGTTACCATAAGAGGGTAGCGTGTAGGGTAGCGTCGCTTCCGCCGTTAAGTGAAAGTTTCGCGCCCAGGAGTGCCATTTCCCCCGAACGCAAAAAACCCGGAAACGTGCCTTCGCGGTGCGAGAAGCAAGTTTCCGGGCGTTCCGGGTGTGCTAAAATGAGCCTCCTGTCGGGATCGAACCAACGACCTACTGATTACAAGTCAGTTGCTCTACCAGCTGAGCTAAGGAGGCAGGGAAGTGGCACAAAAGTAGGCTTTGGACGTGAACCTGCCAAGTAATCAGTTAAAATTTCCTCCTCTGTCGCACTAACTATCTAACTGCCCGAAAAATAAAAACACCCCGCGGCCTGGGCTGCGGGGTGTTTCAACTGAATTCAGTGGCGCTATGGGTTAGCTACGTACAGCCTTGAGTTGGCGCTTTAGGTTCTCGATGCGGGTCTGTGCTTCATCTACGCGGCCCTGGTACTCCTGGCGGAGCTGGGCGGCGTTTTTCGAGCGGGCGAAGAACTCCAGGTTGGTTTGTAGGGTCGAGATGTCGTTTTCCAGCTCGCTGATTTCCCGACGCAGGGCCTGCTCTTTCTTGTAGAGCAGCTGCTGGGAATCAGGCGAGGCCTTGAGGCGCTCTACCTGCAGGCTGAAGAGCAGGTCGGTGCGGTCCTGGTAAGCCAGCTCGGGTACTTGGGTGAGGTACTGGGCCATCAGTTTCTGGAACCGCTCCTCGGCCTGGGGCCGGGTGGCCCCGTCGAAGGCGCGCCAGCCGGCTATCTGCTCGCGGAAGCCTTCGAGCGAGCCGGGCTGCTCGGCCGAGAGGCCGGCAACGGCTTCGGCCACGGCGGCCAAGTGGTTGGTCTGGTCTTCACTGAGCTGCTGCACCTGCTGCTCGCGCTGGCGGCCTTCCTCTTTCTTGCGGTCGAAGAAGGCGTCGCAGGCAGTGCGGAAACGCTTCCACACCTTGTCCGACTGCTTCTCGGGTACCCGGCCTACCAGCTTCCACTCCTTTTGCAGCTGAATAACGGTCTGGCGGCTGGCTTCCCAGTCGGGGCTTTGCAGGGCAGCCTCGGCCTGCTCACACATTTCGAGCTTGCGCTTCAGGTTGGTGCTCTTCTCCTCGTCGAGGGCCTTAAAGAACTGATTCTTCTTCTGGAAGAAACCCTTGTAGGCGCTCCAGAATTGCTTGTTAACCTGTTCGGCCTGCTTGCGTGGCACCAGGCCGGCAGCATCCCAATCCTGCTTCAGCTGCTGCAGCTCATCGGTTTTGCTGCGCCACTCGTTTACGCGCTCCGTTTCGAACTCGCCGAAGGGCATAAGCTGCTCCAGCAGAGCCGTTTTGCGCTCCAGGTTGGCGGTTTCTTCAGCGTTGCGGGCAGTTGAAGCCTCCTGCCGACGGCCGTGTACCAACTCCGACGCCTGCAGGAAGCGCTGCCACAGCGGCTCGCGCTGCTCGTTGGGCACCGGCCCGATGTGCTTCCACTCTTCGTGCAGCTGGCGTAGCTCCTGCGTGGCCTTGTTGATGTTGGACTGATCGGCCAGGGCCTCGGCCCGCACAATCAGGGCCTCCTTGGCTTCCTGGTTGCGGCGGCGGTCCAGCTCCTTCATCTCGAAGAACAGGCCCCGGTTGTTGTAGTAGATGTCGAGCAGCGCGTGATAACTGCTCCAGAGCTCCTGCGAGTCGGTCTGGGGTACCGGCCCAGTGTTCTTCCAGTCACTTTGCAGGCTTTTGATGCGGGCCGAGCTGTCTTCCGTTTCGGCCGACTCCACCAGCTGGCGCAGTTGCGTGAGCAGCTCCTGCTTGTGGGCCAGGTTCTTGCCACGCTGCTCGTCCTCGGCTTTGGCGTCGCGCACCTTGCTGGCGCGAAACTCCTGATAGGACTGCTGCAGCTCCTGATGGCCCGCAGGGTCGTTCGAGGCGAAATCCTCGGCCGTGCCACCAGCTTCCACAAACTGCCGGCGTTGCTCGGCGCGGTCGGCTTTCAGGCCGGTTTCGTAGCGGCGGTAGAGGTCGGTAATGCTCTGGCGCTTCTTGCCGGCGTTGGACTGGCCCAGCAGCCCGCGCAGGTGGGCGGCCTGGGCGGCCAGGTCGAGGCTATCGAAATCGACGGCGGGAGTTTCTGGCTGGGCCTTCGCGTCGGCTGCAGAAGCGGCCGGGTCGGGCAGGGCCGGAGCGGCGGGCTGGTGGGCCGTAGTGGTAGTGCCGGGGCTGGCCGGGGAGTCAGAAGAAGTGGGCAGCGAGCCAACGCCGGGCGTGGCTTCCAGGGCTTCGGCTATGGTTTCGCCGGTCGGTACGTCTACTACGGGGGTAACGTGCGGCGCTTCAGTACTAGTGGGTCCTGCCGCCTGGTCTGGCGCGTTGCCTGTCTCGGGCATTTCGGCCGGGGGCTCGGTGGCAGTAGGAGCGGGGGGCGCCGGCACGCTGGTTGGCTGCGGGGTGTCGGTGGCCGGGGGCGTGTTAGGCTGGTCGGCGGCGGCGTGCGTGGCTTCCGCCGTTTCGGTGGCGGCGGCCGAGGGCTCGGCCGTGCCGGCACCGGCGGGCTGGTTGGCGGGCAGAGGCGTAGTTCCCTGAGCGGGCTGCTCGGTAATGTCTTCTGGGGCCGTGCCAGTCACTGCGGGCTTGTCAGCGGCGAGTTCAGCCAGGCGGCGGTCCAGAATCTGCTGGGGCGATTCGGAGTTGGCGTCAGCGCCGGAAGCGCTGTTGGGGGTCGGTTGGTCGGGATGCATAAGGGTCGGCGAAAACTCCCCGCAGCGGGCGGGGCACAGTGGGTGGATTTAGCTGTTAGCCATTAACTGACAGCCGTTAGCTCTGGTTGGCGCTCTATGGCTGGATTTACAGAAATATGGGCTTTAACGGGCGCTTATCATTGGTCATTGAACAAAAAGTTAACGGCTTGCCGCTACCAGCTCAATTTAAGCGCGGGTCGGTGGGGTAGTTGGACAGCATCCGGTAGTGGCCGCCTTTTTCGCGTAAAATGGCCTGCCAAAAGGCATCGTTAGTCAAAGTAAACACTTTCGCGGCAGCATCAGGCTCCACAATCCATACTTTCTCGCGCACCTCGTCGGCTAGCTGCCCGTTGGTCCAGCCCGAATAGCCTACAAACAGGCGCACTTCGGCGGGTGTCAGTTCGCCATTGATAAGCAGTTTCAGCAGCCGGGCAAAGTCGCCGCCCCAGTACACGCCCCCGCCCAGCGCAACGGCATCGGGCAGGTCGGGCCGCTGGTGTACAAAATGCAACGTGTCGGGCTCGACGGGGCCGCCCACACCCAAGGGCGTAGCCGCAGCGGGCAGCGCCTCCCCGCCGGGTAGCGTCAGCACGTCGGAGAGCTGCAGGTTGGCTGGGCGGTTGAGCACGAGCCCGAACGAGCCTTCGGTTTCGGAGTGCGCGCAGAGCAGCACTACGCTGCGCTCGAAGTTGGGGTCGCCCAGAAAGGGCTGGGAAATAAGCAGGTTGCCAGGGCGAAGTCGGGCCATTGTGATAAGCTGTTAGCCTCTAGCAGATAGCTGTCAGCTTTTTTTGGGAAAGATACCGGGAACAGTGGCGGCTGGAATTGTTCTTACGGCCGGCGGGGGGCGCAGGGTTCCGGCCCCGGCCCATTGTAGTACCTTTGTTCCTCTCTAGCTTTACGCTAACAGCTCAACATAAATGACTGATCCGCAACTGGCCGATTTGCGCCAGACCTATTCCCAGCGTACCCTCACCGAGGCCGACGTATTGCCCGAGCCGGTGGCCCAGTTCCGGGCCTGGCTCGATGAGGCCCTGGCCGCCCGCCTCGACGAGCCCACGGCTATGAACCTGGCCACCGTGGATGCCGCCGGCCAGCCCGCCGCCCGCATCGTGCTGCTCAAGGGCCTGCCCGCCGACGAAGGCTTTCTCTTTTTCACCAACTACGACTCGCGCAAGGGTCGGGAGCTGGCCGGGAGCCCGTTGGCGGCCCTCACCTTTTTCTGGCCGGGCTTGGAGCGGCAGGTCCGCATCGAAGGCCGGGTGGAAAAGGCCTCCGACGCCGACTCGACTGAGTACTTCCAAAGCCGCCCGCGTAGCAGTCAGATCGGGGCCTGGGCCTCGCCCCAGAGCCAGCCCATTGCCAGCCGCGAAGCCCTGGAACAGCGCGAGCACGACGTGGAAGCCCGGTTTGCCGGCCAGGAGCCGCTGCCGCGTCCCGCGCACTGGGGCGGTTACCTGCTGCGGCCCCACCGCGTCGAGTTCTGGCAGGGCCGCCCCTCGCGTCTGCACGACCGCATCGTGTACGAGCGCACGGCCGCCGGCCAGTGGCACCTGAATCGCCTGGCTCCCTGAGTAGGAAAAGTAACACTGTCATGCTGAGCGCAGTTGAAGTATGTCTACCGCTTCGTTGCAGTTAGCAGGAGTTAGCATTGCAGTAGAGATGCTCCGACTCGACTGCGCTGCGCTCAGCATGACAGTGTTTTACCTTATCTTTTTAGTACCTCATTACCCAACAGGTTTGGCTGAAATTCAACCTATCCGGGGCTGGCGCTACGGGCCCGGACTACGTTCTCAGATTGACCGGCTCGTGTCGCCGCTTTTTGATGTGGTGTCGCCCCGGCAGCGCGAGGCGCTCTATCAGAACCCGCTCAACAGTATTCACCTCTCGGTGCCCCGCGGCGACGACCCCGCCGGGCAGGCCCTGGCGCGGCTGCGCGAATGGGAGCATGCCGGGGTGCTGCAGCAGGATGAGCTGCCGGGCATCTACGTGTACTACCAGTACTTCCGGCTGCCGGGCAGCCCCCGCGAGTATTGCCGCAAGGGCTTCATGTGCCACATTAGGGCCACCGATTGGGCCGAGAACGTGGTGTTGCGCCACGAAAGCACCCTGCCCGCCGCCGTGAACGACCGGGCCGAGCTGCTGGCCCGCACCGAGTTTCAGTCCAGCGCCACCCACGGCCTGTACCGCGACGAGGACTTCGACCTGGAACCCTACCTGGACGAGGCCATGCGCAGCCCGCTCTACGAAACCGAGGAGGACTACCAGGGCGCCCGCGACGTGCTGGCCGTTATTCAGGATGCCGACGTAATCCGCCATTTCCAGCGCGTGCTGGCAGCGCGCGAGGTAATTCTGGCCGACGGGCACCACCGCTACGAAGGCTCGCTGGCTTACCGCCAGGCGCGTCGGGCGGCGGCCGGCGACGCTTACACGGGCCATGAGGCCTGGAATTTCCACCTCATGTACCTCACCAACGCGGCGGCCGACGACCTGCGGATTCTGCCCACGCACCGGCTGCTGCTGGACCTGCCCGGCATTGCCGGCGTGGCCGACCTGCTGGCCCGCTTGGAGCCCTACTTCACCGTCCTCACCCTCGACGACCCCTACGACCTGCCCGAGCGAATTGCCGGCAAGCAGTGGGCGTTTGGGCTGTATCTGGGCGAAGGTGAGGTGTACAAAATCCGCCTGCGCCCCGAAGTTCATGCCCAGCTCGACTGGCCCACGACCACGGAAATCAAAAACCTCGACCTGACGGTACTACACTACTTCGTACTTGAAAAAGTGCTGGGTATTGCGGGCTCGGAGGCGCAGCGGCAGTGGCCCAGCGTGGCCTACGTGCGCAATTTCCCCGAGTGCCTCACCCGCGTAAACAAGGGCGAGGCCCGGGCCGCCTTCATCACCAACGAGGTGAGCATGGCCGAAGTGGAACGCGTATGCCACTCGGGGGCCGTTATGCCGGCCAAATCCACGTTCTTCTTCCCCAAAACCATCGGCGGCTTCCTGTTCAGCAGCATTGCCGAGGCGGAAACTACCGCTCCGTTTACCGACGTTTTCCGTGTCTGATTCTGTGCTGAATACTGCTTCGATTGCCCGGCCACGGCTGGTGCTGGCTTCTGGTTCGCCGCGCCGCCGCCAGCTGCTCTCCGATCTGGGTCTGGACTACGAAATCCGCCTGCGGGAAGTGGATGAAAGCTTCCCCGCGCATCTGCGCCGGGCCGAAATTGCCGAGTACCTGGCCGCTCACAAAGCCGCCGCCTATGCCCCCGATCTGGCCGCCGGTGAAATCGTACTCACGGCCGATACCATCGTCTGCCTCGACGACGACGTGCTCAATAAACCCGCCGACGAAGCCGAGGCCGTAGCTATGCTGCAGCGCCTGCAGGGCCGCGCCCACGAGGTGTACACCGGCGTCTGCCTGCTGGCCGCCGACGGCCGCCAGGTGGTTTTCGCCGACGAAACCCGGGTGCATTTCCGCGCGCTTTCCATCGCCGAAATCGAGCACTACGTCCGTCATTACCAGCCCTTCGATAAGGCCGGCTCCTACGGGGCTCAGGACTGGATTGGTATGGTGGCCATCACCCGCCTCGAAGGATCCTACTTCAACGTAATGGGCCTGCCGGTGCACCGCGTCTGGGAGGCGTTAGCGGACTTCGGACTGATTTAATGCGGGCTACGGTGCACCCGGTTGTCATCCTGCGCGTGCGCAGGATGACAACCGGGTTTGCCCTGCGCTACATATCCAGCTCTTCCAGATTCTGGTTGGGCCGGGCATACCCGTAGCGGGCCACGGGTTGGGCTGTGTAATAGGTGTCGAGGCCGCTGAGGGCCACGGTGCCGGCGGCGGCCAGGTCGAGCGAGCCATCGGGGCGGAGTACGCCGGGCGTGTCGGGTAGGTACAGGTGCTGCACCCGGCCTATCAGCATAATGGTGCCGTTGGCCTCGATGGGTAATTCCTGGAGCAGTTCCAGACCGATTTGCAGTCGGCTTTCCTGCACGTAGGGCGCCGAAAAATCGTCGTGGTACGCGGGCGTGAGGCCGCAGGTATCAAACTCCGAAACCTCCCGTGGGAAGTTGGCCGAGGTGTAGTGAGCGGCCTTGATGATGCCCTCGTGCACATGGTTGAGCGTGTAGCAGCCCGTTGCCCGAATGTTGTCGTAGGAGTGACGCTCGACGGAGGGCGGGCGCATGATGAGCCCCAGCAGGGCCGGGTTGGAACCCAGGTGTACTACCGAGCTGATGATGGCCAGGTTGGTGCGCCCGTTGGCATCGGCCGTTCCCAGCAGGTTGGCCGGCTTGAAGCCCGTGATGGCGTTGATGAGGTTGAGGCGGTAAACCTTTTCGAGCTGGCCGAGGTCGGCGGCGGTAAAGTGGCGCATGCGGCGGGGAGATGGTAGGAGTGAGGGTAACCACAACGGCCCCTAAAAGTCACCGGCAGCATAGGTTGCCAGCTGGGCCTTCTGTAATAAATTAGCTGATTTTCAAGCCAATTTTAATCAAAATAAATAAGCCCGCCCCGATATAAATTATATCGGGGCGGGCTTATTTATTTTGACTCTTGTGCCGGTTAGGGCATCAGTACTTTGTCGATTACGTGAATTACGCCGTTGCTCTGCATCACGTCGTAAGTAGAGATGCTGGACACGTTGCCTTTCTCATCCTGCAGTACTACGTTCTTGGGGCCATTCATCATGGCTTTAAGCGTGCCGCCGCTTACGGTTTTGATGGTGGCCGTACCCTTGCCGGCCTTGATGGCGGCCATGATTTTTTCGGTCGTCATGTTGCCGGCTACCACGTGGTAGGTCAGGATTTTGGTGAGCGTAGCCTTGTTCTCCGGCTTTACCAGGGTTTCAACGGTACCGGCGGGCAGGGCGTTGAAAGCGGCATTGGTGGGGGCGAAAACCGTGAAGGGACCTTTGCCCTGCAGGGTTTCTACTAAGCCGGCGGCCTTTACAGCGGCTACCAGGGTAGTGTGGTCTTTGGAGTTTACCGCGTTTTCAACGATGTTCTTGTTAGGGTACATCGCCATGCCACCCACCATTACGGTGTTGGGCGTCATCTTGGCCTGGGCCGAAGCGGTGGTAGCGGAAGCGCCGCCCAGCAGGGCCACGAAAGCGAGGGAAAGAAGTTGCTTTTTCATCGGAAATAAAAGGAAGTGTAGAAGAGACGATTGAAACAATCTGACCCCACTTACGCCCCTTTGCTGCACTCTGGATTTACCGCAATCAAAAATAATATATAAGACAATCTATAGCTGGTTTACAAAGGAGTATATGTACTTGACTTAACGCGAATAACAATAATTGATAAGGCTGGAGAAAGTTAGTTGGATGGTTATAAAAAATGTATAGTCTGAAGTAAAGAAAAGAAAAATAGCGCCCGTTTTATAGGACGCTACAGGCCTGTAACGCGACCCACGGGACAACGAAACGTACAGTTTAATAAAGTCGGGGCAGCGTTGGAATAGCTTACGTGAAGCAGACGCTTAGTTGACGTGTGGGCCGCCGCGCTGGTAGCATAACGCTGAGCTTACTTCAGCCGCTCGTCAAACGGGTGTGGCTCCATGCTCAGTACGCGCAGGTGTCGGCCGTGGTCGGGGTGCAGCGGGTTGAGCAGGTAGTTCCACTCGGCCGGGGCGTGGGCCGAGGGCACGCGCAACACCCAGTGCGTACCAGCATCCAGCCAGGCCCGGCCCAGTTCGGTTAGCTCGGCCGGGTAGGGCACCTGCTGCCAGTTGACAGGCAAATCGGCCGGGGCGTACTCCAGGAAGGGCATATCGTCGGGTATTTCCAGCGTGAGGGCGAAGTAGCGGCGCGGCAGTACCGGCGAGTTGGCCAGTACTTCCAGCTTCGCCAGCGACAAATGCTCCGCCGTGTACAGAATCTGCCGGCCCACCGGATGCCAGCGCCCCCCATAGTATAGCCCGCCCTTGCCCGAGGTATCCGATATATAAGGGGCCTTCCCCAAACGGTAAAGCTTCATTTTCGAGGAGCTAGGAGCTAGGAGTCAGAAGCTAGAAGCTGGAAGTCAGAAGTGGCTGGCTGTTAGGAGCAAGTCTGTCTGCTAAGCTTCCTGATTCTAGCTCCTGGCTCCTAACTTCTAGCGTCTAAGAAAAATGTCCGTGCTCGATGCGGCCCAGGATGTCGTGTACCTGGCCGCGGCCTATAACGGAGTAGAGCAGGTCTTTGGGTTTCTGACCACCCAGGGCAGGGATAGGGGAGTTGAGCCAGAAATGCAGGTCGGCTTCCTCCTCGAATACCTCCATGCCTTTGGCCAGTACGGCCGAGAGCTGAATGGCCTTCTCGCTTTCGTCGAGCGTGAGGGGTTTCTGGTTCTGCTCGCGCCGCGTCAGGGTGCTTTCCGACACGCCCAGCACGGCGCTCATTTCCTTGTTGGAAAAGCCCAGATGGCGCTGCAACGCCCGCACGGCCTGCACCGACAGGCCCTTGATGGCCACGCCCAGCAGATCCATCTCGTTGCGTACGAGCTGCGGAATTACGGCCGGGCCACCCATCAGGGCTACCATGTCGGCCACGGAAGTACTACGAGCCATTGTCATTTGCGGAATTTTTAAGCGTCATCTGAAGGCAATATACGAGAAACTCCGGGAGCTGACTAATAATTCCCGGTAACCCTTGTGGCCGGGCCCGCTGGTTCGGCCTACTTTTGTCGGCAATCCGCTTTATCGCCTCTACTATGTCCCTTTCCTCTGCTTCCCCCGATCTGCTCCTTATCAGTCGTACGGCCGACTTCATCCGTGAAAAATTCCTGCACGAGGGCTCGGGCCACGACTGGGAGCACATCCGCCGGGTGTGGCAGGTAGCCCGCCGCCTGGCCGCCCAAACTCCCGAAGCCAACATGCTGGTAACCGAGCTGGGCGCGCTGCTGCACGATGTGGCCGACTGGAAATTTCACGACGGCGACGAAGAGGCCGGCCCCCGCGCCGCCCGCGCCTGGCTGACCAGCCAGCACGCCGATCCGGCCGTAATGGATAGGGTGGAGGCCATCATCCGCGAAATCAGCTTTAAGGGCCTCGGCGTACCCACGCCCATGAGTTCGGTAGAAGGCGCGCTGGTGCAGGATGCCGACCGGCTCGACGCCATCGGGGCCATCGGGGTGGCCCGGGCCTTTGCCTATGGGGGCCACAAAAACCGCCAGTTGCACGACCCCGCCGTGCCGCCCGTCAGCCACGACACGTTCGAGAGCTACAAGCAGAACACGGCACCCACCGTCAACCACTTCTATGAAAAGCTGCTGCACCTGCGGGAGCGGATGAACACGCCTGCCGCCCGCCGGGTAGCCGAGGAGCGCCACGCGTATATGGAGCAGTTTCTGGGGCAGTTTCTGCGCGAGTGGGAAGGGGAGGACGTTTAAAAAAGCTATTAGCTATTAGCTGTGAGCTATTGGCTGCCGTTAAACGAAAAAGCTAAAAGCTAAAAGCTTACAGCTCTCAGCTAAAAATCATGACCGTCCTCTTCGACCTCGACGATACGCTCTACGACCACACCGCTACGGCCCGGACGGCGCTGGCGGCCACGGCGGCCGGGTGGGCCAGTCTGCGCGGGGTGCCGGCCGATGTGCTGTACCAGCGCTATAGCGACCTGTTGGAGGAGATGCACCCGCGAGTGATGCGCGGCGAACTGGACTACCTGACGGCGCGGGAGCTGCGGTTCCGGCAGTTGCTGGCACCCTACGAGTCGGCCCCGACGGCCGGTAGCTTGGCGCAGTTGGCCGAGGAGCACTACGGCCATTACCGGCAGTTCCGGCAGCCGGTGGCCGGCGCGCTGGCACTGCTGCAGCGGCTCAAGCCCGATTTTCGGATAGGCGTAGTCACCAACAACCGCACGAGCGAGCAGGAAGAGAAGCTCGATTTTCTGGGTATGAGCGGGTTGGTGGATGCGCTGATTACGTCGGAGGCCGTGGGCGTGCTCAAACCCGACCCCGCCATTTACCACGTGGCCTTGCAGCGCCTGCGGGCCCGGCCGGCCGAAACCGTGATGGTGGGCGACAACTGGATTGCCGACGTGGTGGGGGCACAAGCCGTGGGTATCCGGCCGGTGTGGCTCAACCGTGGGGGGAGCGTGGCGCCGACGCCGGCAGTGGCCGAGCTGAGTAGTCTGGAGCCGTTGGAGCTAGTCTACGCGTTGCTGACAACAGCCGCCCCCTGCTAAGAGCAACCGGGCGTCTTCTTCGCTTCGTCATATTTGGTACCTTTACGCCAATGAATACTCCCCGTTCGTTTTCCTCCCGTCTGGGCCTGCTGGCTGTGGGTTGCCTTTTGGCCGTTTCGTCGTGCCGCACCTGCCCCATGGAATCCTGTCACACCCGTAAGGCGCATATGCACAACGGTACCAAGTTCCGTGGACAGCCGCTCTGGAAAAAGCAGAATCCGGCCATCGGCGAGAAAATCAAGGTGTATAAGCCCGATGCGGTGAAACGCAAAAACGACCGGAGCCGGACCATCAACGACTAAGCACATTGGCGGATGCGCACAGCGCCCCGAACCCGGCCGCGCCAGGCATTGCGGCCGGGTCGGTAAGGGGGCTCCCGGTGGTGGTTGTAATAGTCGTTCTGGCTAGATAAAACGGGCTTTTTTGCGTATCTTGCAGGCTTCAACGAAGTTCATTTTCACGGGCCTGTAAGCTCCTCTAGTACCCTGGAGATTTACCGGCCGACTATAAGCTCCCTATGGCGGAAGGCGAAAAAATCATTCCGATTAATATCGAAGATGAGATGCGCGGAGCCTACATCGATTACTCGATGTCGGTTATCATCTCCCGGGCGCTGCCCGATGTGCGCGACGGCCTCAAGCCCGTGCACCGCCGCGTGCTCTACGGCATGTCCGATCTGGGCGTTTCGTACAATAAAGCACACAAGAAAAGTGCCCGTATTGTGGGCGAAGTACTGGGTAAGTACCACCCGCACGGCGACTCCTCGGTGTACGACACCATGGTGCGCATGGCCCAGGAGTGGAGCCTGCGCTACCCGCTCGTCGATGGCCAAGGTAACTTCGGTTCCATCGACGGCGACTCGCCGGCCGCTATGCGTTACACCGAGGCCCGCCTCAAGCGCCTCGCCGATGAGCTGCTCGGTGACCTCGACAAGGATACGGTGGACTTCCAGCCCAACTTCGATGACTCCCTGGAGGAGCCGTCGGTGCTGCCGGCTAAGTTCCCCAACCTGCTCGTCAACGGCACTACCGGTATTGCTGTGGGCATGGCTACCAACATGGCCCCCCACAACCTGACCGAAGTGATTGACGGCATCGTGGCCTACCTGGCCAACCCCGATATCACGATTGCCGAGCTCATGGAGCACGTGACGGCCCCCGACTTCCCGACCGGCGGTACCATCTACGGCTACGAGGGAGTAAAGCAGGCCTTCGAAACCGGCCGCGGCCGGGTGGTGATGCGGGCCAAGGCCCACTTCGAAACTACCAGCACTGGTAAGGAGCAGGTTGTCATCACCGAGATTCCCTACATGGTGAACAAGGCCTCGATGATCGAGAAAACGGCCGCGCTCATCAACGACAAAAAGATTGAGGGCATATCCGACCTGCGCGATGAGTCGGACCGCGACGGTATGCGCATCGTGTACGACCTCAAGCGCGACGCCATGCCTACCGTGGTGCTCAACAACCTGTACAAGTACACCCAGCTGCAAAGCTCGTTCGGCGTCAACAACGTGTGCCTGGTGAAGGGCCGCCCGATGACGCTCAACCTCAAGGAGCTGATTCATTACTTCGTGGAGCATCGCGCCGACGTGGTGGTGCGCCGCACCCGCTACGAGCTGGCCGAAGCCCAGAAGCGTGCCCACATTCTGGAAGGTCTGCTGATTGCGCTTGACCATCTGGACGAAGTCATTGCCCTCATCCGCAGCTCGCGCGACGGCGAAGTAGCCCGTGGGCAGCTCATCGAGCGTTTCTCGCTGAGCGAAGTGCAGGCCCGCGCTATTCTCGATCTGCGTCTGCAGCGCCTTACCGGTCTGGAGCGCGACAAGATTGTGGCCGAGTACAACGAGTTGATGGCGCTGGTAGACCACCTCAAGGCCGTGCTGGCCTCCGAGGATATGCAGCGCGATATCATCCGCACCGAGCTGGCCGAAATAAAGGAGCGCTACGGCGACGCCCGTCGCACCATGATTGAGTACGCCGGCGGCGACTTCTCGATGGAGGACATGATTGCCGACGAGGCCATGGTTATCACCATTTCGCGCGAAGGCTATATCAAGCGCACCGCCCTCGATGAATACCGCAGCCAGGGCCGCGGTGGGGTAGGAGCCCGCGGGGCCGCTTCCAAGCAGGACGACTTTACGGAGCACCTGTTTGTGGCCACTACCCACGAGTACCTGCTCTTCTTTACCGAAGCCGGCCGGGTGTTCTGGCTGAAAGTGTACGAAGTACCCGAAGGTGGCAAGAATACCAAGGGTCGTCCGATTCAGAACCTGATTGAGATTCCGCGCGAGGATAACATCCGCTCGGTGCTCAACGTGCGCGGCCTGCGCGACCCCGACTACCTCGACAACACGTTCCTGATGTTCTGCACCGAGCAGGGTACGGTAAAGAAAACCCCGCTCGAAGCCTACTCGCGTCCCCGTACGGCCGGCATCAATGCCATCAGCATCAACGAGGGCGACCGGCTGCTCGACGTGCAGCTGCTCAATGGCAATGATGAAGTAGTGCTGGCGTTGCGCTCCGGTCGGGCCGTTCGTTTCCCCGAGCACAAAGTCCGTTCGATGGGCCGCACCGCCGCCGGCGTGCGCGGTATCACGCTGGATGAAACGCTGGCCGGCGGCGACCGGGTAGTGGGCATGGTCTGCCTCAACAACGAGAGCGAGCAGGAGCTGCTGGTGGTATCGGAAAACGGCTACGGTAAGCGCAGCCCGCTCGACGAATACCGCATCACCAACCGCGGCGGCAAAGGCGTGCGGGCCATGAAGCTGACCGATAAAACCGGTCAGCTCGTGTCCATCAAGGCCGTGGATGACACCGACGACCTGATGATTATCAACAAGTCGGGCATCACCATTCGCCTGCGGATGAGCGAGCTACGCAGCATCGGTCGTGCCACCCAGGGCGTGCGGCTGCTGAAAATCAGCAACGGCGACGAAATTTCGTCGGTGGCCAAAGTGGCAGCCGAAGAGAAAATCGAGGAGCTTGAGGCAGATGTAACGCTGGTGGAAGGAGCGGAGCCCAACGGTAGCGCACCGGCCGAATTGCCGGCCGCCGCTGCCCCGGACGACGACCTGACGGAGCTGACCGACCCGGACACGCTTAGCGCTAACTAAGCAGTTGTTAACTTGCGACGGCAGAACTTCCCCGGAAGTTCTGCCGTTTGCGCTATAATTCCTTCCACTAACCTGCAGATTCTTCACTCAACTCCCATGAAGAAAGTTCTTTTAACGCTTGTGGCCGCTGCCGCCCTACACACGGCTTCGGCCCAGAACTCGGCTGTTACCAACGCCATTCTTTACCAGCGCCAGGGTACCCTGGACAAGGCCAAGACAGAAATCGATAAGGCAGTTACCAACGAAAAAACGTCGGGTAAGGCTAAAACCTGGTTTACCCGGGGCGAAATCTACGGGGACATGGTAAATAGCCCTATCTATAAGAAAAGCCTCGGTACCGAAGACGGAGCCAAAATTGCCTTCGAATCTTACACCAAGGCCTTGAGCCTGGACGGTAAGGACGGTGAGTATGGCAAGCAGGCCGAGGCCAAGCTCGACGGACTGTACGGTATGGCCCTGAACGCCGGCGTCGAAAGCTATAATAGCAAAGACTTCGCAAAGGCTATGGACGCCTATCGGATGGCCCAGCAGATCAAGCCCCAGGACACGACAGCGTATCTGTACGCTGCTTATGCTGCCGAAGCGAATGAGAATTTCGCTGGTGCCAAGGAAATGTATGGCAAGCTACAGGGCATCGGCTATCAGTCGACCCAGATGTACGGCCGGATGCTGCAGATTGCTCGTCAGCAGAAAGATGATGCTGCCGCAATGAAAGTGGTGCAGGATGCGCTGAAGGCATATCCGAACAATAAAGGCTTCATGCTCGAAGACCTGAACATGGACCTGAGCGCCGGCCGCGGCAAGGAGGCGCTGGCTAAGATTGACCGTGCTATTGCTGCCGACCCAACCAATTCGAATCTGTATGCTGTGAAGGGTTCGTTGCTGGATACCGATAAGAAGCCGGTTGAAGCACTGACCGCTTACCGGAAAGCTGTGGAAATAGACCCGAATAATTTTGATGCCAACTTCAATATTGGCATTTACAACTATAATAAGGCCGCTGATTTCTATACCCGGGCTAGCAAGATGAGTCTGGCGGAATACCAGAAATCAGGAAAGAAATTGGATTCAGAAGGCAGAAAATACTTCCAGGATTCGCTGCCGTATTTCGAGAAGGCTCTTGAAGTGCAGCCTAATGACCGTGGCACAATGAGCGCGCTCCAGAAAGTGTATCTGCGCTTGGACCGTAAAGCAGATTCGCAGCGCATGATGGATAAACTGGATGCAGCTAAGTAAGATTCTCTGCATTTTTCTCCAGCTCAATTAGTGAGCGTAGGGGAGCTCCAAAATACGGCCGGCTATGTAGTCGGCCGTATTTATCTATACATTACTTAACATAATATAAATTATAAGACAAAAGATAATATAGGTTTACGCACTACGAAAGTTATGTCCGGACACTCTTGCTAAGTCTTGTTTGTAGTGTGCCTTCTTATAATAAGAGTCAGACATAGTTTTGTAACTACTATATCGCACAGGCTAATCCGGTGCTTCAGAGTGCCACCCCAGCTATTTCTGAAATGGCTCCTTTTAGCGTTTGCTAATATTGATGAGTAACAGCCGCTACCGATACGCCACCCGAGCTTTTCTGAACTAGATGGATATGCTTGGTGCATTTCTAGTTGGGTCATGAGGCAGAATAGAAACGGATAGAATCTAATGTGGCTGAAGGTGTGTGAGCTGCTTATGAGTTGTGTATATAGCGGTTTCGCGAACGGTGCATCCAGCTCGATGTGGAGAAGCATCTTTGCGTCTTATCGTCCGCACCGTTAAAAACGGACACAATAAACGGCCCGTTTAACGGTGCGGACGATAAGACGCAAAGATGCTTCTCTCAGCCTGTGTCTACAGCCTGTGTCTACAGCCTGTGTCTACAGCCTGTGTCTACAGCCTGTGTCTACAGCCTGTGTCTACGGTTCACGAAACCGCTATAGTTCTCGTTATGAGCTATGCGTTTTTCCATACGTGACGCGGCTGGTTAAATAGCTTGCAAAATCGTACATGATACTCTAACGCCTTTGTATAGAGAATTTGAATGCGCTATTATCGACCGTCTTCGCGGATCGGCTTTTTCAGGTGGCTTGGGCCTTAGCGGACAGTTGGATGCACACTATATCGCAAATCTTCCTGAAGAAAATTGTTCCTCACTCCTATTTAAGGTGTGAAATTTCATCAGCATCTGATAAGGCATCAGTTTCAGCGCTTCTGGTAGGCTTCTACTGATAGCTGGCTTTCGATGATGTTGACTTGGCAACTATTGCTGTGGAGCGGCTGTGATGTATAAAGCAAGCTTTGTAGCAGTGAATTAACCCGTGCTCCTGCTCCGCTCGCCCATACATAAGAAGGTATTTATATAGTTTATATAGTTATGGGGATAGACTTCTATAATAGTAAAAAAAAGTATAAAAAGTATAATAAAGTATTACTTTTATGTACTATATACTACTTATTATTACTATTTACTCTATTTTTGACTATTATTGTTTCTGGGTAGTTGTAGTACCACTCATTATCTCTTCTTATGCCAAAGACAATAGATTATCCCCGCACATCATATCAGAGTGCTTGGGAAGTTGCTGAAGTTGTTGATGACACGGGTGGCAAGTGTGCTATCGAAACAGCTGCCCGTAAGCTTAACCGCAAGGTAAGTGGCTCTTTCAAGGCCATCATAGGCTCAGCCGTTAAATTTGGTCTCTTGACTAGCAAGCGGGAGTTGCTGACTACTACGAACCTGTTTCGTCGTATTAAGAACGCCTACGATAAGCAGGAAGAACGAATCTATGAGCGCGAGGCTTTCCTGCACCCGCCCCTGTTCACGCAGATCTGCCGTAAGTTCAGGAACCGCGAGCTACCTGTGCATATGTTCGACGTAATGCTGGTGCGTGAGTTTGGCGTGGAGGAAATCAATGCTCAGGCCGTTACCAAAGCATTTATCGATGGTGCACGTATGGTTGGTGTGCTTGATGAGCAGAACGTCATTGCCGATATCGACCAGCTGACTGCCCAGCAACAGCCACGCCGGGAACTGGCCAGTACAGAACTACCACTCAGCCGGTTTAAATCGGTGGTGGGTGGCCCTGACAATAATGCTCATAATGAACATACCACACCCACAGTATCCGGTATGTCTGCGAAACCAGCATTTGTACCTCAGCCCCCCCCCGTACAACGCCTCTCGGATGCTGTATCCAGCCTGTTTGGGCTCGACACGGATGATATAGATGATCAGCCTAAAACCACCGTTTCTGCTGGGACCATTGATACGTCAGGCATTCTGCAATCTTCGGGCTTTGTACCGGCCGGACCTCAAGACCAACCAGAACCTATAGAGACGCTGAGGGCTACTGCTAGCCCAACCGTGGCCGCTATGGGTACTACTGAAGCAGCAACAGTAACACAGGAGCTTGCTGTACCTATAAATACGTTTGCTATCCATCTGCACGGCCCTGGGCTAAACACACAACTGACTATTGAGCACGTTGATGACCTGGAACTAGTGCAGGCCCTATTGAACAAGATCAAGCGTCAGCTAAGCGAATAGTCGGGTAATAACAAGCAGTTCGGGCTTACACTATCACACGTAATTTGTGGATAGTGTAAGCCCGAACTGCTGTTACGCTCTATTCCCATCTGTACTACTCCCCAAAAACTGGACAGTTTAGGAGGCGTTTGTTAAGCAAATGGGTTGGGGGCTGAAGGTAGGATTTTGAGCGAACTCCACACCTCATTGGGAGCACTCAGCACCCGTTCGCGCAACAGATACGGATAGCGCGTCACGCCTTGCCCCGGCACACTCAGGCGCGGTTTGGGGTAGACCGGCTCCTGGCCCATAAGCCGCACGAGCCGGCGCACCCGCTTTTCATTGACCTGGTGGCCCAGTAGGCGGAGATGGTCGCGTAGGCCGAGTACGCCCTTGAAATTGTGGCGCGTGAACTCCTCATCGAGCAGGCGCATGAGCGTCAGGTTCAGATCCGTTTCGCCCCGGGGCTGGTAATAGTAGCTGCTGCGCGCCAGGCCCAGGGCCTGACAGCGGGCCTGCACCGAGCCCGCCTCACTGGCCTGCACCAGGGCGCGTTGTTGGGCCACTACCAGGTGGGCAGCGTTTTTTTTAGCAGCTGGTTTTCCATTTCCAGCCGTCCGATGGCGGCATACAAGGGCTCGACGTCGGGCGGGGCCGCGGGGCTAGCCCCGGCGTCGGTGAACACCTGCGCCGCCTGCTGGCGCAAGTGCAGCTTCCAGCGACTAATCTGGGGCACCGACAGCTGATAGCGGGCAGCCAGTTCGGCCAGCGGCTGCCGCTCTGTCAGCGCGGCTAAGGCCACTTCTGCTTTGAACTCGGCAGTGAAGCGGCGACGGGTACGTTTTGGGTTCATGGCGTTGACTAAGATAGCCACCACAAACTGTCCAAACTTTGGGGAGTACTACAAGATGCAGTAAATTCTGAAGACTGCAATCAATAAAGACGCTCTACTCCTACCATCTAGAGCAGACATTCTATCTTAGTTAATAATTATGTTAAGTAATTTATAGCCCAACTATCTTGTCATCAGCCTATTGAGATTCACCGAGAAGTTCTATCAATAGGCTCTAACTTAGAAAAAAACCATACGCCCGAATTCCGGCTCCTATCCAGATAAAACGAATCCTGCCGGGAAATGCGGATAAACCCAGCCCAGCCTGCCGGTAGCCTTTCCTCCGCTGGCTGTCCCGATACGGCAACTATCGGATGAGTCAAGACGGACAGTTGGATAATAGTAGGATGCCAGATGGGTACCGTCTGACCGGCGGCCCAAACCTGCTTAACGTGTAGTGTATCGAGGCTATACCACTCCCCCACCCCTCGAAACCCCGGCAAATGCTTTACCTCCCGCATATGCTGCCGACCGGCTACATCACGACGGGCTTCCCAACGCGGAAAAGCCGGCATTGCCAGCCCGATAATACTCAACACCATAGCCAACGTGCTACTGATAAGGAAACTCACCCGGCCCCGCAAAACCCCTTCCCTGATCAGCCCTAAGCCCAATACTGCGGACAACGCCACCATCAGCCCAAACCGGAGCGAACCAACCCCGAAACCGGGAAACCCGACGACCGCCATGGCGACGGGCAGCGCCAAAAGTAGCACTAGTAGCAGAGTGGCCCAAATCCGGGGAAGGAAGGCGTCGAGGACACTAGCGGGACGGGCTGGGTCTGCGGATTGCCAGTAGCGTAGCAGGCCGGCCACCAGCAAGGCCAATGGGGACATGAGCGGCAACATGTAGCGTTCCTTCTTTTCGGGCACGATGCTCAGCAGCAGCAGACCAATGAGCCCCCAACCCAAGACTACGGCATACGGGCTACGGGATAAAGCCCCGCAGCCTCGGGCGGACATAGGGCCACGCCAGGGCGGCCAGCGCCACCAGCGCCCACAAGCCGGTGAAAGCGAAAAAAGGCCAGTAATACCAGAAAGGCTGCACATGCCGATCTGCCCACGATGCTATTTCGATCCGGGCCACGGCACGTGCAGCCGGGGCCACTTTCAACCAGACGTAGAGCGGCCAACTACCCCCGATTATAACGGCCAGCACGCCCCCCAATAACGTGGCACCAGTAAGGCTCCGTACCGCCCGCCGATGGTTGGGCTGACCAACTAAATAAGCGAGCACAAAAAGAAGAACCAGCGCATAGAGAGGCACCGGACCTTTGCTTAGCACGGCCAACCCCAGCAGAAACCCTGCCCCTGCCAGCCACAGATACGCTTGCCGCACCGGCCGCTGCCAGCCGCCAACCAGCAGCCATACATAGCCCCCCCCATTGCCAGACTGCTGGCGAATATATCCCACTGCCCTTCGCGCCCTGTAGTAATAACGAGCAGGCTGGTGGCCAGCACCAGCGCCGCGAGCCAGGCAGTACGGCCCGGGGCAGTATTCTCGAAGGGCTGGCGGCGGGTCAGCTCACAACATAAACCCCAGAAAAAGAATACAAGCAGCGTGGCGGCCAGTCCCGCAGGTATTCGCAGTAGCGCCAGGTTGTCGGTAGGCCCGGTTAGTTGCTGCAGGCCTGCCACGGCCCAGGTAGGCAGTGGAGGCTTGGCCAGCCGCAGTTCCTGGTTCATCGTCGGAATCAGCCATGAGCCCCCGGCGACCATCTCGCGGGCGGCCACAAAGTTGCGGCTATCCATCAGGCTGACGGCCGATGCGCCGCTGTGCAGGAAAAAACTCACTCCGCACACCAACCCCAGCAAAAGCGCCCGTCCCCATTGGGAGGCCAGCAAACGGGTAATGAAAGAGGCGTGGGGCTGAGGGCGTGCGGCTTGATCCGACATGTAGAATGTGGCGAGGGAAACAGGAAAAGTAAGGTTATAGCAGCGCTTAACTGACGCATACCAGGTAGCGGGACGGCTACCTGCGCTTTGCTGGGTACAGACGGCGTAATGTGCGTTGCAGCTGCCGCAGGTTGTCAACTTCATAGGCATCGGGGCCGATGGCTACCACCCGGCCCACTGCCCGGGCCGAGCGCCCCCCAAACACCACCACCTGGCGCCCCAGCGCATGCAGTTGGGCAAGCCGCTCGGGAGTAAAAGAATTTTTATGCAACACTACGGCCCCCACTCCAGGCAGGCCATCGAGCCCGGCAATAGCAGCCGGATAAGCGGCCTCTCCAACTTCCAGGCCCAGACCCACAGTTGGTAGCAGCCGGGCCAGTTGCCGGAGCATGGCCGGACTACGGCTGATAATGGTAACCCGGGCGGGCGGTACCCGGTAGCGCTGCACCAGTTGGTGTAACTGCCGGGCCAGGGCCGCGTCGCGGGCCGGGTTGTCAGTTGCGCAGGGGTCGTCTTCGTGCAGGTCGAGGTGCAGGTAAGGAAACGTGGGCCGTTCCCCTAGGTAGGCCAGCAGGCTGTCGAGTCGGCCGACCTGCTCGTGCGGCTGGAACCACCGATAAGGCCAGCGGACCCGATAGTGCAGTTGGGTAAGGACGCGGGCGGGGGTCTGACTTACGCAGCCCGTGCCGGTCGTCATCGATTGGAGCTGAGAATCGTGGTAAAGGATGGCCACGCTATCCTGGCTCAGGCGCACGTCCACCTCTACCCCATCGGCCCCACGAGCCAGGGCCTGCCAAATACTCTGCCTGCTGCTGGGTGGCAACGGGTTGAAAGGTCGAAACAGCGTCAGGAAGCCCGACCCTGCATGCCCAATAGCCAACGGCCCCTCACCCGAAGCCACCGATACGGGCACCTGTCTGCTGGTCGGAACTTGACTCAGGGCTGGGCAGTTGCTCAGCAGCAGGAGTAGCACTGCAGACCATGTGGCCCTATACAGGCGCCGCCGTAAGCCGGAACTGACCGATAACGGCCGCTTATGCAAACTCAGGAACATAGCGTAGTAAATACGGCGGTGGCACAAACAAACTACTGGTAGCTGCTGGAACACGGGTACTGCAATACGGGCAGCAACCGGCACAATTTCAGGGTTGATTACAGTACTGCTGAAAGCTACAGGTATTACGCCGCTTACTACTTACAGCGCAGTTGGCAGTACCGACGGCAAACAACTACCAACCGACGGACGCCGAAATCGAGCTACATTTGCTCAGCTGCCCCTACGGGCTCCGATTGACCTTTGCTCTGCCTCTTTTCATGGCTTCTATTCTGATTACGGGCTGCGCGGGCTTTATCGGCTCGCACCTGGCCGAGCGCCTGCTCCACGACGGTCACCGCGTTATCGGCCTCGATAACTTCGACCCTTTCTACAACCGTACCTTGAAAGAGCGTAACCTAGTGGTCTGCCGGGCTCACCCACGCTTCAGCTTCCACGAAACCGACCTGCGCCGCGGCACCGACGCCTTGGTAGACGCACTGCCAGCCGACCCGGTAGACGTTGTGGTGCACCTGGCCGCCAAGGCCGGCGTGGGCCCCTCGGTGCGGGAACCCGTTGCCTACCTCGATAATAATGTGCTCGGCACGGCGCACCTGCTGGAGTGGATGCGCCAGTGCGACATTACGAAACTGTTTTTCGCCTCTTCCTCCTCAGTGTACGGCAACGCCCCCGAGCAGCCCTTCCGCGAGGACATGAACCTGCTGGCCAGCTGCATCTCGCCCTATGCGGCCTCCAAGCTCAGCGGCGAGCAGCTTACGGCCACCTACCATCACCTCCACAGGTTCGATATCCTCAATGCCCGCTTCTTCACCGTGTATGGCCCCCGGCAGCGGCCCGATCTGGCCATCCACAAGTTCGTGCGGCTGCTACAGGCCGGGGAAGCCATTCCGGTATTCGGCGACGGCAGCACAGCCCGCGACTACACCTTTGTACTTGATACAGTGGACGGCATTGCCCGGGGCGTGGAGTATCTGCTGGCGCACCACGGCGTGTACGAAACCTTGAACCTGGGCAACCACCAGCCCGTGCCCCTGCTCGACCTCATTGCCGCCGTGGGCCGGGCCGTAGGCATAGAGCCGCGCCTGGAGTTCCGGCCCATGCAGCCCGGCGACGTGGACATAACTTACGCTGACATCAGTAAAGCCCGGCAGCTATTGGGCTATGCTCCCCAAACCAACCTAAACGAGGGCCTCCGGGCTTTCGTTGACTGGCTGGCAGAACAGCCGATAGACCTTTAACAGCACGACGTGGGGCGGGACTTCGCTTCGCAGTCCTGCGGTTGCCCCCGCCGGCACAACGGTACGCAAGCCCGGCCGTTCCGGTGGTCCCGTTCAATGGCGGGCGGGGGCAGCCGCAGGACCGCGAAGCGAAGTCCCGCCCCTACGTTGTTCGCCGTAAACCTAGCGGCCCAGCGGCGGGGTTTCGGAGCTGAGGGGGACCGGTTCCTGCTGGAGCTGCCGGCGCAGCAGCACAATATTGCGGGCATACACCACCGTGCCGAAGATATTGCCAATAAACAGCACCAGGTCGCGGCGCATAATGGCATAGGCCAGAATCAGCAGTGAACCAACCAGGCTGATAACCCAGAAGCTCAGCGGCAGGCTCGACTCGCCCCGGCGCTCGGAATAAATCCACTGATACACGAAGCGCAGCAGGAAAATAGCCTGGCCCACGGTGCCCAATACCAGCAGGCCACCGGGTATTTCGGTGCCCAACATGGCCCGCAGGCTGAAATGGCGGTTGCCGGCCACAAACCAGCTCAGCAACGCCACCGGCAGCCCGTAGGCCGCGGCCCGGAACCAGGCCGGCAGTTTGCCCCACTCACCCAGCAGCTGCAGATTGCGCACATAAATGGCGTAGCTGATGAGCTGGGCGCCCAAAATCACCGGGTCGTGGCGCAGCAGGCCGTATACCAGCATCAGAAACGACGAAACCAGGCTGATTTGCCAGAACAGCGTGGGCACCAGCACCCGCCGGGCCCGCTCGCTCTGAATCCATTGCAGCACGATGCGGCTTGAAAACAACAGCTGCGACACCAGCCCAATAACCAGCGCCACGTTGGCCGTCGTCAGCAGCGTTTGGATCTTCAGCATCCCCACCTCCGACCGGCTTAGTAGGTATTACCTGACTGCCCCACCAAGGCAGGGGCCGCCGGAGCGCCGACGTGCTGCTCCCCTATTTCATAGTTCTTCCAGCGCGAACGAATCCAGCGAAAGCCGAACGTGTCGACCAGTGGTTTCCAGGCCCGGTTCCAGAGGTTGTACTTGGCCGTGCCCGCAAACCGCGGGAAGTGGCGCACCGGCAGCTGCTTCACGCGGCCGCCCTGCAACTGCACCAACGCCCCCAGAAAGCGGTGCATGCCATGGAACAGCGGCAGCCGGCGGGCATAGTCGGCCTTGATAATTTTCAGCGGGCAGCCCGTGTCCTGAATGCCGTCGTTGATGAGCGTGCGGCGCACCCCGTTAGCTATTTTCGAGGAAAGCTTTTTCACCAACGTATCCTGCCGCTTGGCCCGAATACCGTTCACCATATCGAACTCGGGAAAGAACTCGAAGAAGCCCAAAAAATCAAGCGGTGTGGTTTGAATGTCAGAGTCGATATAGCCGATAAGCGTGGTGCGGACGTGGTCGATACCCGCCTTAATGGCCGTGCTCAGGCCCCGATTCTGGCTCAGGCTGATAAACTCATAGCCCGACTTACTGCCGCACACCTCCCGCAGCAGCGCCAGCGAGCCGTCCGTCGAGCCATCGTTCACGAACAGCACCGTGGTGGGCACCGGCGTGAGGGCCAGAAACTTGTCCATCTCCACCACAAACTGCCCCAGGCTCTCCTCCTCATTATAAACGGGTACAAGCACCGTTAGGCTTTGCTCGGACAGATAGGAAGGGTTGGAAGCGGACATATAGAGCGGCTGAGAAGAGGGGCGGCAAGGTACGGAAGGAATGTAGAAGGGGCATCCATGCAACCGTCATGCTATCGGGAGTATCTTACCCCAGCTATCCAACAACTGTATTATATGAGCCGGATTTCCCTCAGCGGAGCATATAATTTCCAGCGTTTTCTACCGTTACCACCGCATCTTTCCCCACTTTTGTCTTTATCCAATGTTACTGTTAACCAGTATTATCAGCCTGCTGCTACCGGCACCGGCCGACTCGACTGCCCTCACTCCGCCCACCGCGCGCCGCGCCCTGTACCTGGGCGTGCACCGCGCAGAATACGGCGGAGCCACGCACTATCCCAGCCTCAGCTACGAGTGGCTGCTGACCGACCGGTGGGCAATGCGTGTGGGAATTGGCGGCGTGCATCGAGATGCCAGCACGTACACCGTACTACTGAACTCGTTTACCGGGGAATACGAACGGGTCAGGCTCAGCCGAGGCCTCTTCAACAGCGCTCTGGTAAGCACCCAGCTGCGGTATTTTCTCTGGCCCCAGCGCAAAGCCGCCGCGGGCCTGTTCGTGGGCGGCGGTCTGCAGGTGGTAGCCGAGGAATTTCAACAGGACAGCAACAGCCCCGGCGGCTACGTGAGCGACATTCAGGTGCACGCTCCGGTTACGGCCCGTGTGGGCTACCAGCTGCGCAAAGGCCGCTGGCTGCTGAGCGGCAGTTCCGGTTACGACTTCACAGCCCGCCGCGAGTCGTATGTAGTGCCCGGCCGCCCGCGCAAGGGCGGCATGGATGTGCACGTTACCACAGGCGCGGATTTACAGGTCGGCTACGCTTTTTAACCAGCACTGGGGCGGCCGTAAAAGGCCGCCCCAGTGTTTTGATCCTGCTACTGCCACTGCTTACTCCCGGCGCACGCCCCCCGAAATAGTGCTGTGCCGCTCACGCAAAACGGCTACCACGTCTTCCAGCGACAGGCCCGAAGCTGTCAGTAGTACCACCAAATGGTATAACAGGTCAGCGGCCTCGCCTTTGAGGCCCGCCACGTTGCCACCCACGGCGTCGATAACAGTTTCCACAGCCTCCTCCCCTACTTTCTGGGCGATTTTGGGCATGCCCTTGCGGAAGAGCGAGGCGGTGTACGAGTTGGGGTCCTCATCGGGAAACTGATGGCGGCGCTGTACCAACCGCTCCAGCTCGGCAATGAAACCCACGGCCGGGGCCGGGTAGGCCGTCTGGTCGGGCTGCTCGAAGCAGCTGGTGGTGCCGCGGTGGCAGGTGGGGCCGTCCGGAATGGCCCGGATGAGCAGCGCGTCCTGGTCGCAGTCTTCGTGCTCGCTCACTACGGTGAGGTAGTTGCCGGAGGTTTCGCCCTTGGTCCAGAGGCGCTGCTTGGAGCGCGAGAAGAACGTGACGCGGCCCGTTTCGCGGGTTACGCGCTGCGCCTCCTCGTTCTGGTAGCCCAGCATCAGCACCTGGCCCGTGGCAGCATCCTGCACAATTACGGGAATCAGCCCATCGGGCATTTTAGCAAAGTCCATTTGGTAGTTGTCAGTTGATAGTTGTTCGTTGTCAGTGGTGGTGTTTTCGCTTATCAATCCTGACAACGAACAACTGCCAACTGACAACGCCTTTACAGCCGAACCGGAATGCCGTCCTGGCGCAGGTGTTCTTTCAACTCACGGATGCCGATTTCGCCGAAGTGAAAGATGCTGGCGGCCAAACCGGCGTCGGCGCTGGCTAGCTGGAACACGTTGGTGAAATCCTGCTTTGAGCCGGCGCCGCCCGAGGCGATAACCGGGATGGGCACGGCCCGGCTCACGGCCCCGGTGATATCGAGGGCGAAGCCGTCCTTGGTGCCATCGTTGCTCATCGAAGTCAGCAGGATTTCGCCCGCGCCCCGGTCGGCGGCCTCGCGGCACCAGTCCACGGCGTTGCGGCCGGTGTTGTTGGTGCCGGCGCGGGTGTACACCTGCCAGCCATCGGCATCGTTGTAGCGGGTATCGGCGGCCACCACAATGCACTGGCTCCCGAAGCGGGCGGCCAGCTCGTTGATGAGCTCGGGGCGGGCCAGGGCGGCCGAGTTGATACTCACCTTGTCGGCGCCATTTAGCAGCAGCGCCTCCACATCGGCCACCGAGCCAATGCCGCCGCCCACCGTGAACGGGATATCCAACTCGCGGGCCACCTCACGTACCAGGGCAATGAGCGTGGCCCTCTTCTGGTTGGTGGCCGTGATGTCGAGAAACACTAACTCATCGGCGCCTTCGCGGGCGTAGCGGGCGGCCAGCGCCACCGGGTCGCCGGCGTCGCGCAGCCCCTCGAACTGCACGCCCTTCACGGTGCGGCCATCCTTAATATCGAGGCAGGGAATGATTCGTTTGGTCAGCATTTACGAATTGAGTTAAACTGTCATCCTGCGCATGTTGCGCTTGGAGCAAGGACAAAGGGCCTTGTCCCGGCAGCACAATGCCATTGATCCATTTCCTTTAGATGTTACCAGGTCCTTCGTCCTTGCTCCAAGCGCAACATGCGCAGGATGGACAGAAGAACCGTTCGGTAAACTTACAGCCAGGGCCGCAGCTGCTCCAGCGTGATAGTACCTTCGTAGATAGCCTTGCCGATTATGGCGCCATGCATGCCTACGGCAGCCAGCGCCTCCACGTCAGCAATGGTCGTAACGCCGCCGCTGGCAATGAGCTCGGCGGCGGGCAGCTGCTGGCGCAACTCGGTGTACGTGTCCAGCGAAGGCCCCTGAAGCTTGCCATCCTTACTCACATCGGTGCAAATGAAGGTGGTGGCCCCGGCGGCCAGGTAGTTCTCCACGAACTCACGCAGGGTCCGCTCGCTTTGCTCGGCCCAGGCATTGATAGAAATGTAGTTGTCGCGGTAATCGGCCCCGATGATGATGCGGCCGGCCCCGAATGTGGTCAGCCAGCCGCTCACCGTTTCAGGTTCGCGCACGGCAATGCTGCCGGCCGTAATCTGCCGGGCCCCGGCGTCGAAGGCCTGGCGCACGGCCTCCTCGCTCTGCAGGCCGCCCCCGAAGTCGATGTGCAGGCTGGTGTGGCGGGCGATGCGTTCGAGCACCGGCAGGTTCACCGGCTGCCGGGCGCGGGCCCCATCCAGGTCGACGAGGTGCAGGCGCTTGACGCCGGCGGCTTCGAAGCGCTGGGCCACGGCCAGCGGGTCGGAGTCGTAGGTGGTCTGCTGGGTAAAGTCGCCCTCCGTCAGGCGCACGCACTGTCCGTTAATAAGGTCGATGGCGGGAATGATTTCCATTGGTTGGTTATCAGGTACTGGTTGTCTATTATTAAGAGCGTCATGCTGAGCGCAGCCGAAGCATCTTTACTGCAATGCTAATCCTGCTAAATGCAACGAAGCGGTAGAGATGCTTCGGCTGCGCTCAGCATGACGCTCTTACAGCTTGAGGAAGTTTTCCAGGATACGGGTACCTACCGGGCCACTCTTTTCGGTGTGGAACTGTACGGCGTAGAAGTTCTCATGCTGCACCGCGGCGCTGAAGGGTGCGGGATACTCAGCCTCGGCAATAGTATAGTTGCCCACCGGCGCGTAGTAGCTGTGCACGAAGTACACGAAGTCGTCGGCCTGCAGGCCCTCAAACAACGGGCTGCGCAGCTGCTGCAGGTTGTTCCAACCCATATGCGGAATTTTATGCTCCGGCGCGGCCGCCGTAAAGCGCACCACATCGAAGGGCAGGATTCCCAACATGTCGGTGCCTCCTCCTTCTTCGGTATGCCGGCCCAGCAACTGCATGCCCAGGCAGATACCGAGGAAGGGTTGCGTGAGTGTCGGCAGCAGCTCGTGCAGGCCCTGGGCCCGCAGCTCCCGCATGGCTGAGGCCGCTTCGCCTTCACCGGGGAACAGCACCTTGTCGGCCCGGCGCAGCACGTCGTGGTCGGCCGTGAGGGTGGCCTGCACGCCCAGGCGCTCCAGGGCAAACAGCACCGACTGCACGTTACCGCCCTTGTAGTCAACTATGGCTATTTCCATTTGAATGTCTTCGATTCAGAAAGGGGTTTATTCACTTGTTTTAACATTTGAATACATCAGTATAACGCCTCAGATTCTTGTTTTAAGTAAGCCACACACGCGTTGGTTTGCAGAGCCAGCAAGATGATGGCTATAACAAGATGATGGCTATAACGGGAGGTCGTCACATCAGCTACTCTCCTTCAGGGCACAACAAATACCATCCACCTGTTTATTCATTTGTTTATACAAATGAATAACCTACAAAATACCTTTAGTGCTTGGAATTTCCATGCGGCCCGCATCACGCACCAGCGCCATTTTGATGGCCTTGGCTACGGCCTTAAAAATAGCTTCAATCTTATGATGCTCGTTCTGCCCTTCGGCCTTAATGTTGAGGTTGCAACGAGCAGCATCGGCGAAGCTCTTAAAGAAATGGTAGAACATTTCGCAGGGCATGTCTCCTATTTTCTCGCGCTTGAACTCGGCATCCCACACCAGCCAGGGCCGGCCCGAAAAGTCAATGGCCGCCTGGGCCAACACATCGTCCATAGGTAGCAGGAAGCCATAGCGGGCCAGTCCGCGCTTGTCGCCCAGCGCCTGGCTGAAGGCTTCGCCCAAGGCAATGGCCGCGTCCTCGATGGTGTGGTGCTCGTCGATATGCAGGTCGCCCTGCACCTCAATCTTCATATCCACGCCCGAGTGCTTACTGAGTTGGTCGAGCATGTGGTCGAAGAAGCCCAGACCGGTATGCATCTGCGGGCGGCCCTGACCGTCGAGGTTGAGCTCGATACGGATTTTGGTTTCGTTCGTGTCGCGCTGCACCACGGCGGTACGGGCGGGCAGGCGCAGGAACTGGTATATTTTCTCCCAGCTCATCGTCGTGAGGGCGGCGCGCTCATCAGCCCCCTCCCCTTCCTCTGGCTGCAGCAGGATAGACTGGCAGCCCAGGTTATGGGCCAGCTCCACGTCGGTCAGCCGGTCGCCGATGACGAAGGAGCCCGGCAGGTCGTAACCACTGGCTTCGCCCAAGTACTGCTGCAGCATGCCGGTACCCGGCTTACGGGTGGGCTGGTCCTCGTGGGGGAAGCTCCGGTCAATATGTTCGCGCACGAACTCCACGCCTTCCGAGCGCAGCACGTCGAGCATCATCGTATGGGCCGGCCAGAAGGTGTCCTCGGGGTAGCTGGCGGTGCCCAAGCCATCCTGGTTGCTCACCAGCACCAGCTCGTAGTCCAGCTCGCGGGCAATGCGCGCCAGACCGGTAATAGCGCCGGGTACAAACTGGAATTTCTCCCGCGTCAGCGCGTCTACCTGAAAATCCGTCGGCGGCTCGACGAGTATTGTACCGTCGCGGTCAATGAAGAGTACTTTTTTCATGAGTAAGTAAAAGTGTTGGTCACTCAGGCGCTGTAAGGGTTGTAGTTGTCGTTAACATCAAACTCACGACCTCGACGGCTTGAGTAACAATAAATGCATCTAGGCCCACCGACGAATCAATCGTGCAGGTGAGGTCACCGTCCTGTTCGTCAAATTCCATTTTCAAGATGACATTTTGATGACCAAATCCATCAAAGTCGATTTCCTTGATGCCCGTAAACCGAAGTTCGATTTCGCATTGCTTTGCTAGTCGATAATAACCGCGCTCATCCGTGTCGCGCGTTGTCTCGAAAGCTTCAATTAGAAAAACAACCGCCGGATAATAGCCTGGATTGGCTTCAAACGTTACTTTTCTGATTTCTGCATCGTGAAAACCTGGCCAATACCCGAAATGCTGAATGACCACCTCCGAATTGGCTATTCGATGAATCACCGGGTTTTCGATCATAACGTTACTCCGCAAACTCCCCCAGCGCCCGCAGCAACTGCTCGTTCTCGGCGGGCGTGCCCACGGTGAGGCGGAGCGTGCCGGCACAGCCGGGCTGGGTGGTGCGGTTACGCACAATAATGCCCCGGGCTACCAGGAAATTGTAGAGGGCCGTGGCGTCGGGCTTGAAACGAACCAGCAGGAAGTTGGCATCCGACGGAAACACCTGCTCCACGATGGGTAGCGCGGGCAGGCGCTCGGCCAGCCAGTCGCGACCCACCAACAGCTGCTGGCGCAACTGTTCGGCGCGGGGCGCGTCGTGCAGGGCGGCCAGCGCGTGCTGCTGAGTGGCTTCGGAGATATTGTAGGGCGGCTTGATTTTATTGAGGTAGCCGATGACGGCCGGCGAGGCGAAGGCCATACCCAGGCGCAGCCCGGCCAGGCCCCAGGCCTTGGAGAAGGTTTGCAGCACCACCAGATTCGGAAACTCGGCGAGGCAGTTGATCCAGCTGACGGCCGGCGCGAAATCGGCATAAGCCTCATCCACCACCACCAGCCCACCGAAACCGCGCAGAATCTGCTCGATGTACTCGGTGTGCAGCAGGTTGCCGCTGGGGTTATTGGGCGAACACACCCACACGAGTTTCGACTTCGAAGCCAGCACTCCGGCCACAATTTCGGGCGAGAGCTGGAAATCGGGCGTGAGTTGCAGGCGCTCCACGGCCACATCATTAAGGTTGGCGGCCACCTCGTACATACCGTAGGTGGGCGGCAGAATGAGCAGGCTGTCCTGGCCGGGCACGCAGGTGAGGCGCACCAGCAGGTCGATGGCCTCATCGGAACCGTTACCGAGGAAAATCTGTGCTGGGCTCATGCCTTTTAGCTTCGCCAGCTCGGCTTTCACGGCCCGCTGCTGCGGGTCGGGGTAGCGGTTGAACCGCTCGGGGCCGGCGCTGCCGAGGCTGTTCTCGTTGGCGTCGAGCATCACCTGGGCCTCGCCCTGAAATTCGTCGCGGGCCGAGGAGTAAGGTTTCATGTCCCGCAGGTTGGGCCGCACGAGGCTATCAAGGTTGAACATAAATCAGAGATTTTGCGGATTTATCAGCTGATTGCGCTGATTCATTTTAGGTTAACCGTCATGCTGAGCGTAGTCGAAGCATCTCTACCGCTTCGCTGCAATGGCATCAATTACTACTGCGGTGGAGATGCTTCGACTTCGCTCACCATGACGGTGTATATTCATTCCTACTCCTCACTCCCGGCTAACGCCTCCAGCCGCAATGTGACGGCGCGGGCGTGGGCACGGAGGCCTTCGGCTTCGGCCATCGTTTCCACCACGGGGCCCACGTTGCGCAGGCCTTCGGGAGTCAGGCGCTGGAAGGTAATTTTCTTGAAGAACGAGTCGAGCGATACGCCGCTGTAGTTGCGGGCGTAGCCGTTGGTGGGCAGCGTGTGATTAGTGCCCGAGGCGTAGTCGCCCACAGCTTCGGGCGTCAGGTGACCCAGAAAAACCGAGCCCGCGTTGGATACGCCCGCGGCCAGCGGCTCGGGGTTCTCCACGGCCAGAATCAGGTGTTCGGGCGCGTACTCGTTCGAGAAGTCCAGCATTTCCTGGGCATCGCGCAGCAGAATGGCCCGGCTTTCAGTCAGGGCCTGAGCCGCTACTTCGGCCCGGGGCAGTTCGCGCAGCTGGCGTTCCACTTCGGCTTTGGTCTGCTCTAGTATAGATAAGGAGTCGGAAAGCAGAATCACCTGCGAGTCGGGGCCGTGCTCGGCCTGGCTGAGCAGGTCGGCCGCCACGAAGGCGGGGTTGGCCGTGGCGTCGGCCATCACCAGCACTTCCGAGGGGCCGGCCGGCATATCGATGGCCACGCCGTAGCGGGTGGCCAGCTGCTTGGCGGCCGTCACGTAGCGGTTGCCGGGACCGAAAATCTTGTCTACGGCCGGCACCGACTCCGTTCCGCCGCTGAGCGCAGCCACGGCCTGGGCCCCGCCGGCTTTTACTATCGTATCAATCCCGAGTAGCTGGGCCGTGAACAGGATGATTGGGTTCACCGCGCCATCCTTCTGGGGCGGCGTGCAGAGCACGATGTTCGGGCAGCCCGCCAGCTTGGCCGGCACACCCAGCATCAGCAAGGTGCTAAACAGCGGCGCCGTGCCGCCCGGAATATACAGGCCCACCCGCTGCACGGGCACCGCCCGCCGCCAGCAGAGTACGCCCGGCATGGTTTCTACCCGCTCCTCGGTTGGCACCTGAGCTTCGTGGAAGCGCAGAATATTGGCGTAAGCCTGCCGGATAGCCGCCTGGAGCGCGGCCGGAACCTGGGCTTCGGCCGCGGCTAACTCCTGAACCGAGACGCGCAGACCGCCCGCAGCAGCCAAATCGGCCCCATCGAACTGTTGGGCGTAATCGAGCAGGGCCGCGTCGCCACGCTGGCGCACGTCCTCAAAAATCTGCTGCACGCGTTGCGCCACATCGGCACCCTGCTGCTGGGCCGCCCGCTGCTGCAATGCGGCCCACTCTGCCCGCAAAGGATATTGAACTACGTTCATAAGCTGTTAGCTGATAGCCGTTAGCTGATAGTCTTCTGGTCGGGCTTCCCTATCGGAAGCTAACAGCCAATAGCTAACAGCTAACAGCTGAGTTAGCTGATCATTTTCTCAATCGGGAGCACCAGGATGCCTTCGGCGCCGACGGCCTTGAGCTGGCTGGTGATATGCCAGAAGTCGTCTTCGTTCACCACCGACTGCACCGACACCCAGCCTTCTTCGGCCAGCGGGGTAATAGTGGGCGACTTAATACCGGGCAGCAGCTGCTTTACTGCGTCCAGGGCCGCAACGGGCGCGTTCAGAATGATATACTTATTGCGGCGGGCTCGGCGCACGGCCTGCATCCGGAACAGCAGTTGCTCGAGCAGCTCCTTCTTCTCGGCGTTCAGGTTTTGGTTGGCAATGAGCACGGCTTCGGAGCGGAACACGGTTTCCACTTCGCGCAGACCGTTGCCAAGCAGCGTCGAGCCACTGCTCACGATGTCGCAGATGGCCTCGGCCAGCCCGATGCTGGGGGCAATTTCCACCGAGCCGCTGATGGTGTGCAGGTGGGCCTGCACGCCCTGCCCGGCCAGGTAATCGCCCAGGATTTTGGGGTACGAGGTGGCAATGCTCACGCCTTGCAGACTCTGGATGGAGTCGTAGGCGGCGGCGCGGGGCACGGCCAGGCTCAGGCGGCACTTGCTGAAGCCCAGCCCTTCCACTTCCAGCTCCGGAAAGCCGGCTTCCACCAGCACGTTCTGGCCCACAATGCCCAGGTCGGCCACGCCGTCCTGCACGTAGCCAGGAATGTCGTCGTCGCGCAGGTACAGGATTTCGAGCGGAAAGTTGGTGGCTTCGGTTTTGAGCTTGTTGGAAGCCGCGAGGAAGCTGATACCGCACTCCCGAATCAGGTTCAGGGAGTCTTCGCTTAAGCGGCCGGATTTCTGGATAGCCAGACGGAGCATTCTTTTTTGATTAAGAAGTAAGAATCACAAATTGGCCGTTTGGGCTCAATTGATGATTAGGGAAGAGTTGACAGCTGGCCCGGGTGGCCGAAACGGCGACGGGAAAGTGGAAAAGCAGAACAGAAAGGGAGACCCACAACGGTTTGGTAAGGCCAGAGGCCGACCGGGCCACCGTTTTTCCGGGGGCCGGGGAGCCTGATGCAACTCGCCCAACGGGTCAATATGATGCGTTCATTCCTCTAGAAAGAGGAATGGTGCCCGTGATGATGCCAGGTGGCAGACTCAGACGCGCCGGCCCCGGCCGGGCGGCCCGCTACGGGGGCGGCCGGGTGGCTCAGGGCAGTAAAACGAGGCGCGGAGAAAATCATAAGGGCTAAGTAGCGGGGCAAATGTACGAGCAGACCAACAGGATGAAAACTTTTCTCTAAAAAAATTATCAAAAAACCGAGAACTTCACGTTTCCCGTAACAGGTCAACCTACTTTTGGCACCATTGTTACTGCATAACCGGCGGTGCGGTTGTCGTGCCGGCTATGTTACAGTTTCCCGCCCCGCTTTGTTTGCTGACTTATGCCTATTGCCCGCTCTCTCGCTCTTCGTTTCGGACTTCTGCTTGCCCTAAGCACCGGTAGCTCGCTGGCGGCCCGCGCCCAGACCACCCCGGCGCCGGCGCCCGCATCGGCGGCTACCCCGTCTCCTCTGGCTGGCGAGCCGGCACCGGCGGCGCTGCCGCCGCCCAGTACGGGCGTGCCGACTGGCATTGAGCTGCTGCTGCCCCAGGCCAGCCCCCGGGCCCTGGTAGCCCAGACCGTGGGCCTTACCGACGTGACGGTGGAGTACCACTCGCCCTCGGTGCGGGGCCGTACCGTGTGGGGTGGGCTGGTGCCCTACGAGCAGGTGTGGCGCGCCGGGGCCAACGAAAACACGCTTATCCGCTTCTCGACCCCGGTGCTGCTGAATGGGCAGCGCGTGCCCGCCGGCCAGTACTCCTATTACGTCATCCCTCACCAGGACCGCGACTGGGAAGTGGCGCTCAACCGTGTAACTACCCACTGGGGCACCGATGGCTACGACCCGCAGCAGGACATTATCCGGGTGCCGGCCCAGACTGAGCAGGCCCAGTTTCAGGAAAGCCTGCTTTATTGGTTTTCCAACGTGCGGCCCAACGGGGCCCACCTCAACCTGACCTGGGAAAAGCGTACCGTGGTACTGCTGTTCGAGGTAGAAGTACACAAACAGGTGCTGGCGGGCGTCGAGCGGGCGCTGCTGCAACAGCCCAACGACTGGGAGCTGCTGGCCCAGGCCGCCGACTACCTCGTGCAGAACAACCTGCAGCCCGAGCGGGCCCTAACCTGGATCAACGAGTCGATCCGGCTGCAGAGCGAGGTGAGCAACAACTGGATAAAGGCCCGCTTGCTGGCCCAGCAGCAGGACTACGGCACGGCCATCGTGTACGCCCGAAAGGCCATCAAAATGGGCGACAAAGACGACGAGGCGTTTAAATCGCGCCTGCCCAACATGCGCCTTTCGCTCACCGAGTGGCAGGCCCGGGCGTATTAGATATTAGGGAAACCATAGAATTATGGAACGGCCGCTGCTAGTTGCAGCGGCCGATTTTTTGTGGTTTATCTTGCGCGGCATGGACGCTTTGCTTGCGGTGTGCCGCGCCATTCATCCGCTTTCCCCAAGCCTGGAGGCCGAATTGCACCGGCTGGCGCGGTCCGAGACGGTGCCGGCCCGCACCCTGCTACTCGAACCCGGCACTGTGGCGCAGCGGCTGTATTTCCTGGAATCGGGCCTGGTCCGGGGCTTTTATCTGAAGGAAGGCAAGGAGGTTACGTCGTGGTTTATGCCAGCAGGCAACTTCGTGATTTCGATTCTGAGCTTCTTTTCGCGCCAGCCCTCCCACGAGTACCTGCAGGCGCTGGCCGAGTGCCGGGCTTGGTCGCTCACCCACGAGCAGGTGCAGGCGCTGTACCGGCAGTTTCCCGAGTTCAACTTCATCGGCCGGGTGCTCACCGAGCGCTACTACGTGCTCAGCGAGCAGCGCGCCCTCGACCTGCGCATGCTACCCGCCGCCGAACGCTACACCCGGCTGCTGCACGACTTTCCGGCCCTGGCCCAACAAGTGCCGCTGCACATGCTGGCCTCGCACCTGGGCATTACCCCCGAAACCCTGAGCCGCCTGCGCGCCCGCCGCGCCGGCTAGCTACGATCTTGACAAATGTCAAGGGTTGCGGGCGGCGCGGCCCGCACCTTTGGAGCATGGTTTTACCCCCTAACCCTGCTCCGATGAATCCGTTGTTTTGGACGCTGCTGCTAAGCTGCGACTTTGTCATTAGCTTGACCCACCTGCTCGAATGGGGCGCCCCACCCATGCTGGTTGTTATTTTCGCGGCCTTCGCGTTCTGCTTTGTGCTGGAGCGCGTGGTGCCGGGCTGGAAGCTGCCGCGGGTGGCTACCTGGCCCTTCCGGGTGCTGGTCATCAACGGCGCTCAGCTGCTGGTGGTAGTGGTGGCGGGCCTCACCTGGGAGAAATGGTTTTCGGCCTACTCGCTGCTGCACGTTTCGCGCTACCTGGGGCCGGTGGCGGGCGGGCTGCTGGCCTACGTGGTGGCCACGTTCGTTTTCTACTGGTGGCACCGCTGGCGCCACACCCAGGACTTTCTGTGGCTGCACTTCCACCAGATTCATCACAGCCCCCGCCGCCTCGAAGTCATCACGTCCTTCTACAAGCACCCACTCGAAATGACCGTCAATTCGCTGCTGGGCGGGCTGCTGGTGTTCACCGTGCTGGGGCTGAGCCCAGCGGCCGGGGCCATATACACGCTTTGCACGGCGCTGGGCGAGTTCTTCTACCATACTAATGTGCGCACGCCCCGCTGGGTAGGTTACATTTTCCAGCGCCCCGAAATGCACCGCGTTCATCATCAGTACCAGCAGCACAGCCACAACTACGGCGACCTGGTTATCTGGGACTACCTCTTCGGCACCTACCGCAACCCCGCCACCTTCGAGGCCACCTGCGGCTTCGACCCCGAAATGGAAGAGCGCCTCACCGATATGCTACGCTTCAAAGACGTACATGCGGAGGAGGTGAGATAGTGAGTTGTGTTTAAGAGCTTGATAGCACGTCATGCTGAGCGCAGTCGAAGCATCTCTACCACTTCGTTGGATTACTACCACAACGAAGCGGTAGAGATGCTTCGACTGCGCTCAGCATGACGTGCTTTTATCTACTGGCACCTACCGCTAAAAACGGGCAATTACCCGCAGATTTACCAGGCGGCGCGAAAGGAAGTTGGGTACGCTGTATGTCAGGCCGTTGAGGTCCTGCACGTAGTTATAGCCGGCCAGGTTGCTGGCCCCGAGCACGTTGAGCACTTCCAGGCTCAGCCACAGGGTTTGCAGCTGTACGCTGCGGCCACTGGCAGCCAATTCGGCGGCACTGCGCAGGCTCACTACTTTAGTGAAGCCCAGATCGGCCCGCCGGTAGGCGCGGGTGAGTTTGCTGGTGCCGCGCAAATCGGGCGCGTCGGGGGGGCTGAAGGGCAGGCCGGTGCCAAACACGAAGTTCACGTAGCCTTTCACCGAGGGGTCGTTCGGCAGGTTGTCCTGCAGGAAAATACCCAGGTTCAGGCGCTGATCAGACGGCCGGCGGATGTAGCCCTTGGACTGGCGGCCGATAACCTGGCCTCTGGAATCGAAGACGTTGAGCGAGTCGCCGACCAGATTTTCGCGGGTTGTGAGCACGCCCAGGCTGAACCACGACTCGGTGCCGGGAATGAACTCTCCGCTCACCCGCGCATCGAAACCGGCGGCGTAGGCCTTGGCGTTGTTGTTGGCCTGGTAGCGCAGGCGCACGTTGTCGATGTCGTAGGGCACCACATCGGTGAGGTACTTGTAGTAGGCCTCGCCGGTGAAGCGAAACGGCCGGCCCCAACTCCGGAAGCGCAGCTCGTTGCCCACGATAAAATGGAGCGAGCGTTGGGCCCGCAGATCGAGGTTGAGGGCGCCCTCCTGGCTTTGCGGAGCGCCGGACTGAAAGCGCAGCTCACGGTAGAAGGGCGGCTGCACGTACACGCCGGCCGCCGCTTTCCAGGCCAGCCGCGGGTTGCGGGTACTCCGGAAAGCGTACTGCACCCGCGGGCTGAGGGTGGTCTGCCCATTCACAGTCCAGTAGTTGAGGCGGGCGCCGTAGGTGAGCGTGCGTAGCGAATCGAAGCGGATGGTGTGCTGGGCGTATCCCTGGGTGCGGGTACTGTTCAGGCTAAGGTCGGAGCGCAGGCGGGTACGACGAAAGTCGGGCACAAAGTCGGCCGAATCGACGAAGCTGTACTCGTTGAGCACGTCGTTTATCTGCTCGCGGCCGGCTTTCAGGCCCCAGCGCACGGTGTGGCGTAGGCCTGGCGTCCAGGTGCCGCGGGTTTCCAGCGAGGCTATACGGGCTTCGAGGGAGTTGCGCGAGTTCTTGAAAAGTTTGCCCACCCCACGCCGATTCAAGTCTGTGCCAAAATCGGGCGAGTTTGGGTCGCGGTTGATTTCGGCAATTTTGTAATCCGCTTCGACGTCGCGGTACTCGAACTCGCGCGAGTACAGCAGTCCACCCAGCAGCTCCAGGCGCAGGTTGTTTCGCAGCTGATGACTCAGGCTCAACCCGCCCTGGTAGGTATCATACTGCATCCGCTCCCGCCCTTCGTAACCGATAATGAGGCGCGAAAACTGGTTGACACCGGTGCTGAACGTGCTTTCGCCGCTTTCGGGGTTGAAGCGAAAATCGTTGTGGGCAAACGTGTTCAGCACGCTTATCGTAGTGCGGTCGAGGTTGTCCTTAGGTCCCAGGGCCAGCGTAATCAGGCTTTGGCCGTCGTAGAAAGTGGGGTTGTAGCCGCCCTGCTGCTGCTGGAGCGAGTTGAAGACGTAGGAGGCGTTTTTGTAACGTATCCCGGCCAGGTAGCTGACGCGGCGGTTGGGCGAAGCGGCCTCTACGTGGGCCGTGCCGCCCACCAGGCTGCCCGTAGCCGAGGCCCCGAACTTGAGGGGCCGCTTGTACTCAATGTTGAGCACCGACGAGAGCTTGTCGCCGAATTTGGGCTGCCAGCCCCCGCTCGAAAACTCAATCGTATTTACCAGATCGGGGTTCACGAAGCTCAGGCCCTCTTGCTGGGCCGTCGTCACCAGAAACGGCCGGTACAACTCGAAGCCGTTGACGTAAATCAGGTTTTCCTCGTAATTGCCGCCCCGCACCGAATACGTGCTGGTCAGCTCGTTGGTGCTGGTTACACCGGGCAGCGTTTTAAGGATGGCCGAAAAGTCGCCGAAGGGCGAAGGAATTTCCTTGGCGGCGCGCGGCTCCAGCTGCATAATACTCACCTGCTCGCGGGTATCGGTGCCGTCCTGGCGGCCGCGCACGGTTACGTTGTCGAGGGCCCGGCCATCATCGGCCAGTACCGGGCGTAGCTCCGGGTTCTGGGCCAGATCGAGTTTCAGGCGTTCGAGACGGTAGCCAATGCGGCGCAGTACCAGCACCGGGGCCGCACCACCGGCCACCGGCCGCGCTACGCTCAGCGAAAAGCGGCCCTGCTCGTTGGTACTGGTGCTGCCCGTCTGGCCCTCCACACCTACTGTTACGTCCTCCAAGGGCCGGCCGCTGCCGTCGCGCACTACGCCGGTTACCGTTACGCGGCTGGTTTGGGCCAGCACCGGCGTGGCCAGGCCGGCCAGTAGCAACACCGCCGCAGTGCCCGGGCGGGCAGCGGGAGCCGTCAGCAGCCGGAGCCACAACCGAGTAGGAACACCGAAAAAAACGCGGAAATCAGGCAGCATCCGCAGGGCTTAGTCGTTGGTTTCGAGGGCTTCAGGGGCCAGCTCGGCCCGCATCCGGGCCAGGGTGCCCACGGGGTCGCCGTCTTTGAACACAAACGAGCCGGCCACCAGCACATCGGCGCCGGCCGCCACCAGGGCGGGCGCGTTATCGAGCGTTACGCCGCCGTCCACCTCAATCAGCGCCGACGAGCCGCTGTCCACCAGCAACTCTTTTAGCTGGGCCACTTTGCGCAACGTGTTCGGAATGAAGGCCTGCCCCCCGAAACCGGGATTAACTGACATAATTAGTACCACATCCAGGTCGGCGGCAATGTCTTCGAGCAAGCTCACAGGCGAGTGCGGATTGAGGGCTACGCCGGCCCGGCAGCCCAGCTGCTTGATTTGCTGCACCACGCGGTGCAGGTGGGTGCAGGCCTCGTAATGCACCGTTATCACCGCGGCCCCGGCGTCGCGGAAGGCGCTCAGGTAGTGCTGGGGCTCTTCAATCATCAGGTGTACATCGATGGGTTGCTTGGCGTAGCGATGCACGGCTTCGAGCACCGGAATGCCGAACGAGATATTAGGCACAAAGCGGCCATCCATCACATCGAAGTGCAGCCAGTCGGCGGCCGAGGCGGCCAGCATTTCGGTTTCGGCCTGCAGGTTGCCGAAGTCGGCGGAAAGAAGCGAGGGGGCCAGCAGCGGGGCCTGGCGACGAGTCGGGTTCATGCCACGAAAGTAGTCATTACTCAACTCAAGTTGGGCAGAACAGTGTAGGGGCGGAGCTTGGCTTCGCCCGCCGTCAAATGATGCTTTGAATGACTATTCTCAAGCCCTGCAAAGCACGTGCTAACGGCGGGCGGGGACAATCCCCGCCCCTACACTGTTCTGTGCAACCTGAATTACCTAAGCCGGCTTTTCGAAGGCGCGCCAGTCGAGCTTGCCGTCTTCGGTTTTGCGCAGGAACACGGTCTGGTCGTCGTCCTGGCGCTTACCGAAGGTTACGTCGCCGCGGCAGTCTAGGCACTTGAGACTGGTGTATTTGAACTTACCCTGCGCCTCACGGGCCGTCAGGTCGAGGTTGTCGGAGCCGCAGAGGCCGCACTTGGCCACATCGGGGAAGCTAAGCCGGTCGTACTCGGCCACCGTTTCGTGGAAGTTGGCCCCCTGGACCGTGAAGTGAAACTGGCGGCGGCCGAGGCGCCTGGTAACCATCATTTGCAGCATAACGAAAGAGAAAAGAAGATGACTTGGTAAACGGCGGCGCGAGGACTTACCCCAAAACCGGGATGCCGCCGGCAACCTACTTCAACTGGAAAACAATGCCAAATTACTAATAATTTTTGCATTTTAAAAGCCAACTTATTTAGCAAACTTATCATCAGTACCGACAACCAAAAAAGCTTTATCTGGTTTCTTGTAAACTATTGATATAGCTACAATTGCCTCAGAAATTGCGCTTCCAAGGCTTTCTACCTCATTTTGTATCAACGGTCGGCGAGTCTGGCCAGCAGGATATAGCTTTCCTAAGTACTATTGGTAGTTTATGCAGAATATGTGTATTATATAGCAAGTGTATCTGCCAGCAACATGGCAGAATGCGCCCGTTTTGAATTGCCGTCAGCCTGCTTTTGAGTGCCTGCTTACTTGCCTGCCCCACTATGCCCGCAAATCCTCAACGCTCTGCCCCAACTACCTTTTATACACCTGCTATGCCTGAGTCTGCTTTTAGCCGGCCAGCGGGCCGGCTCCGCCGATATTTAAGCAGGTGGCCACAGGTAGTAGCGGCCTGGCTGCTCCCACTGCTGGTGTTGCTGTCAGCTACCACCGCAAGCGCCCAAACCGGCCCAACGGGCCCGCCGAAATGCAGCGAGGACGAGAAGTTTGCCAACACCTGGTATTTCGGCTTCAAGGCCGGGCTCGATTTCAACATGGCCACCGATTCCATCAAGCCCACGGTGCTTACTAATGGCGCCATGGACGCGCCGGCCGGGGCCGGGGTCATGTCGGACGGTAGCGGCAAGATTCTCTTTTACAGCAACGGCGAAACCGTTTGGAACGGCGACGGCACTGTGATGACCAACGGTACCGGCCTGGCCGGCAGCCGGCTCGTTACCGACGGCCCTCTGCCTATCCGGATGCCCGGCAGCCCGCCCCCGGGTTCAATGGGTGTGGCAACGCGCTACCTGCTCTTCACGCAGGACGCGGCGGGCGGGGCCCAGGGCCTCCGTTATTCCGAAATCGTTATTCCGGCCGGCGGCGGAGCCGGCACGGTGGTAGCGGCCACCAAAAACACACTCCTTACCACGGGTACCGCCGAAAAAATGACGGCCGTATTCCATAAAAACGGCTGCGACATCTGGCTCATCGTGCACGGCTGGGGCAGCGCGACTTCCGGCACCGCCAACCGCGGCGACGCTTTTCTGGCCTACCGCGTGAAGCCTCCTACCGGCGGCCTGGGTACGGGTCCGGTGAACATTGATGCACCCATTCCTTCCGCCGTGGGCGCGTTGCATGCGCCGAGCGTGTCGCCGGTGGGCTACCGCGGGCAGATGAAGGTGACGCCCGACGGCCAGCAGCTGGCCCTGGCCCGCTACAGCGACGTAACCACCGACAGCAGCAGTACCGTGGAGCTGTTCAGCTTCGACACCGGGACGGGCGCGGTCAGCAACCCCCGGATCATCGATGCCGACCAGGGTGGCTACTATGGCGTGGCGTTTTCGCCGGGCCGCAGCCGGCTATACGCCACCGTGCTGGGCGCGGCGCCCCGGCTGCCACAGTTGCTGCAATTCGACATCAGCACCATTGGCACCGGCGCCGGGAATGGCCCGGTAGGCCGCGAGGTTATTCCGCTTGGGCAAACTACCCCGGTAAACCTGGGCTCGATGCAAACGGCCCCCGACGGAAAGATTTACGTGGCCCGCGAAAACCAGCCGGCCCTGGGCTTCATTCCCTACCCCGATTCGCTGGGTGCCGCCATTGCCTACGCCGACGACAGCCTGCAGCTGGGCGGACGCCTCAGCGGCCTGGGCCTGGTCAACTTCAACCAAAGCTCCCTGTTGCGCTTTGGCTTCAGCGGAGAACCGACGGGGTGCCTCCAGTATACTTTCGAGGCTCCTCAGGTTGAGTTTGACACCCCCCAGTACGCCTGGGATTTTGGCGACGGCACCACCTCAACGGCGCAAAACCCACCCCCACACACCTACCCCCGCCCCGGCGACTACGAGGTGACGCTGCGTATTACAACGGAGTGCTTTTGCCGGGAGAGTAAGAGCGTGGTCCGGATTTTCGGCCCTCCTACCCCGGGCACCATTGCCGCCAACCAGGCTGTGTGCGCCGGCGACATCCCGGCTTTACTCACCAGCGCCACCCCGGCAACAGAAGGCACCGGGCAGTTTGACTACCAGTGGCAGCGTTCGGCCGACGGTAACACCTGGGCCGACATTACGGGCGCAACCAGCGAAACGTATCAGCCAGTAGCCGCCAATGCCGACGTTTTCTACCGGCGGCTGGTTACCTCGGGCTTCTGCGCGCCGCGTACGCCGACACCTTCCATTAAGATTACTGTGACGCCGGCCGTAGTGCCCGGCACCATTGCCGCCAACCAGACCGTATGCGTGGGTACCGCGCCGGCCCCGCTTACCAGCACGACGCCGCCTAGCGGGGGTACCGGCTCGTTCACTTTTCAGTGGGAGTCTTCGCTCGACAACGCCACCTGGACGGCCGTAGCAAACGGCACGGGCGAGACGTATGCGCCGGGCCCGCTCACGGTTACGACCTCCTTCCGCCGCCAGGTTAGCTCCGGCCCCTGCGACAGCATTGCCTCCAACGTCGTCACCATCACGGTTACACCGACCCTGACGGCTGGCACCATTGCAGCCAGCCAGGCCGTTTGCACCGGGGCGGTGCCGGCCCTGCTCACCAGCCCGACGGTCGCCACGGGCGGCAGCGGCCCTATCACTTACCAGTGGGAGTCGTCGGGTGATAACACTACCTGGACGCCCATTACCGGCGCTACCAACGCCACGTACCAGCCGGTTGCCCTCACGGTTACTACCTTCTTCCGTCGCCGGGCCAGCTCGGGTGCGGGTTGCGCCCCGGCCGTGTCTAATGCGGTGACAATTACGGTGGCCCCGGCAGTGGTGGCCGGCACCATTGCTGCCGACCAGACGCTGTGCCGAGGCGCCACGCCCGCCCGCCTGACCAGCACCGGCGACGCTACCGGCGGCCTGGGTGCCTTGACCTACCAGTGGGAGATTTCGACTGACAACACCACCTGGACGCCCGTGAGTGGGGCCACCAGCGCCGACTATACGCCGGGCCCGCTTACGGTTACCACCTTCTTCCGCCGCCAGGCCCTGACGGCGGCCTGCGCCCCGGTGCTATCGAATGTGGTGACGCTGACGGTGCTGCCCGACCTGCTGGCCGGCACCATTGCCGCCGACCAGGACATCTGCGCGGGTACGCCCCCCGCGCCGCTGAGCAGCGCCGGCCCGGCCACCGGCGGAACCGGCACGTTCGCCTACCAGTGGGAATCGTCGCTGAACAACAGCACCTGGACGGCCGTGGGCGGGGCCACTGGCCCCACTTACCAGCCAGCAGCCCTAAGCGCCACTACGTACTTCCGCCGGCGCGTTACGTCGGGCACCGGCACTTGCTCCACCCAGGTTTCCAACGTGGTAACCATCCGGGTGCTGCCCTCAATAACGCCCACCGTCACCGTGGCCCCGCTGCCCGCTTCGTGCCCCGGCACGCCGCTCACCTTCACGGCCGTGGCCACCGACGCGGGAGCCACGCCGGCTTACCAGTGGTTTGTGAATGACATTCCCGTAGCCAGCGGGCCGACCTTTACCAGCAGCACGCTGGTTACCGGCGACCGGGTGCGGGTAGAAGTAACTGCCAGTGCGGGCCTGTGCAGCACCGGGCCGGCTACGGCCACCGTTACCGTTACGCGCACGCCTACCCCCACTCCTACCCTGGTTATTGCCCAAGAAGCTGGGCAGGCCGCCTGCGCGGGCGAGCCCCAGACCTTCCGGGCCACCAGCGTAACGGACGGCGGCACGAACCCCGCTTACCAATGGCGGATAGATGGCAACGACGTACCCGGGGCCACAAACCCGGTATTCACCAGCAGCACGCTGCGCGACGGCCAAACCGTGACGCTGCGCCTGAGTACGGCCAACAGCTGCGGGCCGGTAACGGCTACTTCCAATGCGGTAGTGGTGCGCGTGCAGCCGACGGTTAAAATAAGCGCCGGCCCCGATAAGGAGGTTATCCTTGGCAACTCGGTGGTGCTGGAAGGAACCGCCGATGGCACTTACCCCGTCACGTGGACCCCAACAGCAGGCCTCGATTTCTCGGGCAACGACCCACTACGCCCCCGGGCCTCCCCGACTACCACCACCACCTACACGCTCTCGGCCGGAGTCGGTGGCTGCGCCGCCACCGACCAGGTAACGGTAACGGTGCGCGAGGCCATCCGGATTCCTAACGCCTTCACGCCCAACGGCGACGGCCGCAACGACACCTGGCAGATTGAGTTCATCGAGCAATTCCCCGACAACACCGTCACCGTGTTCAACCGATGGGGAGCCCAGGTTTTCTCGGCCCAGAACTATAGCCGGGCCAACGAATGGCGCGGCGACATCAACGGCAAGCCCGCGCCGGTCGGCACCTACTACTACGTGGTCGTCATCAAAGGCCCCTTGGGCAAGTCCTACAGCGGGTCGCTGACGGTACTTTATTGAGTTGGCAGCAGTGCGCGGCTGCTGCTAGCTGGCAGCCGCGCACTGGCAGATGGCACCTGATAATTAATACTCCTGCTGTTATGAAAACATCTTTTCCCTTCCTGTCGCTGCTATTGCTGCTAATTGCTGCGCCGGCCTTGGCCCAGCAGGAGGCCCAGTACAGCCAGTACATGAACAACAACTACCTCATCAACCCCGGCGCAACGGGTGCAGAGGACTATATCGATGTGAAGTTCAGCTACCGGACCCAATGGGTGGGGCTGGAGGGCGGCCCGAGAACCTACTACGCCAGCGTCAACTCGTCGCTGGGCAAGTGGCTTACCACTGATAAGCGCACCCGCCGCGACCTGCGTCGGCCGTTTCATGCTATCGGCGGCATGGTATACCGCGACGCAACGGGGCCCATCAGCCGCACCAGTGCCTACGTTTCGTACGCCTATAACGTGGTACTCAGGCCCAACCTGCGGGCTGCGCTGGGCATGTCGGCGGGCCTGCAGCAGTTCGCCGTCGATGGCAGCAAACTGCGGTTCTTCGACCCCGGCCCCGACCCGCTGGTACTGGCCCCCAACGAATCCTCGCGGGTGCTCGACGGCTCGGTTGGCCTGTGGGTGTACAGCTCGAATTTTTTCGTGGGCGTATCCAGTACCCAGCTGCTGGCCAATAAGCTCGATTTCTCCTACGGTCCCAACCAATTGGCGTCCGGCTCGGGCAACTCACTCCGGCGGCACTACTTTTTCACGGGTGGCGTGATGCTGCCGCTGACCGATGATTGGTCTCTGGTACCCTCCGTGCTGGTCAAGGCCGTTAGCCCGGCCCCAATTTCTGTCGATGTCAATGCCAAACTCAAGTATCAGGATTTGCTGTGGGCCGGCATATCGTGGCGCACTTCCGATGCGGCCGTGGCAATGGCCGGCGTTAACTACGAGCAGTTTGCGCTGGGCTACTCCTACGACATAGGCCATTCGCGGCTGTCGCCCTACCACAACGGCACCCACGAAATACTACTGGGCCTGCGGCTCAAGAAGAAGGCGCAGGTGGTCTGCACCAACCGTTTCTGGTAGCCACGCAACCCGTGAAGCTATTTGCAAAGCCGGCAATGGTCCCGAAACGGTCATGCTGAGCTTGCCGAAGCATCTCTACCGCTTCGTAGCAGTCGTTGAACGAAGCGGTAGAGATGCTTCGGCAAGCTCAGCATGACTGCCTTTTAACTTTGAAGCTGTTTAGGAAGTGCCAGGAATCAGTTAGGACGTCATGCTGAGCGAAGTCGAAGCATCTCTACCGCTTCGTAGCAGTCGTTTAACGAAGCGGTAGAGATGCTTCGACTTCGCTCAGCATGACGTCCTTTTGACTTTCTAAACAGCTTCCTTGTAAAACAAAAAAGCAGGCCCGAACGGGCCTGCTTTTTTTAGTGTCTATCCAATTGATGGCTGTTTACTCTGCTACCGCTTCACGAAGCGTACTGCCTGCTGCTGCAGCCCCTGCCCGATCAGGCAGGTGAAGACGCCCGACCGCAACGCCGCCGTTTCGAGCCGTACCACGCCGGTAACGGCCGGCGCCACCTGCTGGCTGGCTACCAGCGCCCCGCGGGCATCATAAATCCGGATTTCAAGGCCACCCGTGCCTAGTCCGGCGGGTAGCTGCAGATACAGCGGCTCGCCCGCCTCGACCGGATTGGGATACGCATACATGCCGCCGGCCAACCCGCGGGCCGCAGCAGTGGATAGCGGCGTGCCGGGGTTAGCCAGGTTGTAGGCCCGTACAAAGTCGGGGATGCCGTAGCCCAGGTTGTTATCGGGGGCCGTGGCCTGCGAGCCGGAGCGTTGCAGCAGCGTGATAACCTGCTGAGCCGTGAGGCGGGGGTTGGCCTGCCAGAAACCGGCCGCCATACCTGCCAGCACCGGACAGGCAAACGAGGTACCGTCGCCCCGCGAGATGGAGCCGCTCGGATTTACAATGGCCGTGGCCACGCCCATGGCCGACAGGTTGGGCTTGAGGCGGCCATCGGCAGTGGGTCCGCGCGAGCTGAGGCTGCCAACCACACCCAGCGAGTCGGCCGCGCCTACCGTCATGATGGAGTCGGCGTCGGCCGGGGCCAGCACATGGCGCCACGACCGGTTGCCCTCATTACCGGCAGAATTGACTACCAGCATGCCCACACGAGCCGCCACCGCAGCCGCCCGCGTCGAGAGGGCCGTCCGGCCGTTCATGTCGGCGTAGCTATAGCTGGGCGAGGGCGCATCGAATGTATTATAACCCAGTGAGGAGCTAATGATGTCTACCCCGGCCGAGTCGGCGTACTCAGCCGCTACCAGCCAGTTCACTTCCTCAATGGGGTGTTCGCTACGGTTCACGTCATCTTCGGTGATAAAAAGCAGGAACGAGGCTTTTGGAGCCGTCCCCACGAAGCGCCCCGGCTCGTCGGCGGCCAGGATACTCAAGCACTGGGTGCCGTGGCTGTTACGCTGGAAAACGGAGGGCGATTTCTCTACCACGTTAAACGTGCTGAGCAGGCGGTTTTCGGTGAACATGGAGGCAAACACCGAGGCCGTGTTCACGCCCGTAAAGCCGGCATCGAACACGGCAATCTGCAGGCCTTCGCCCCGGAAGCCGGCCGCGTGCATGCGCTCGGCCCCAACCTGCTTTACCTGCGCGTAGGCCCGGCCGTACTGGCTGCGGTCGGCCGTCGTTTGCTCGGCAGGAGCTGGAGCCGCAGGGGCCGTTTTGGGCTGGGGGCTACCGCCGGCCTGCCCACGATTGAGGGTGCGGGCGCTCAGCACGAAAGGCAGCGCCTGCACCTGCGCCAGCGTAACCGAGTCGCAGGCGACTATGGCGGCGTTGAACCAGCGCGAAGTGTACCATAGCTGCACGCCGGGCACCGACTTTACCTGCTGCACGTAGCCGGGGCTAACCGGCAAATCGCGGGGTAGCACGGTAATCTGCTGGCGCTGGCGCCGCTGCAGCGCCCGCCCCGACAGAAATTCCTCGGGCCGGCTTGTGCTGAAGGGCGTGCCGGTTTTGTCACGGAAGTAAATCAGGTGCCGGCGCACCGTGTTTTTGGCCACATCCGTAGCCCTGGTGGGCGGCGTTGGGCGGGCGGCCAGGGTCGGTAGGCTCAAGCCCACCAGCAATCCAATCAGTAGCAAACGACGCATGCGCTGGCAAAGTAAGTTGAACGTTCAGGGGACCCTGCTTTGCCGTTTGAACCGCCAGATCCCCCGAACGTCAAACGTACTAACGCGTTGCCTGGCGGCGCCCGCTAGTTACTGCTCTCAATCAGCACCTCATTGCGCGACTGGCCGAGCTTCCGGACGAAAGGACTCCGGCAGCCCTCAGCCCCCGAGCAGTCGTTTTTGTAGCGGCGGCTGACGCGGTTTACCGGCCCTACGCCCAGCGCGAAGGTGGTACGCTGAATGGTAATTTCCACCGCATTGATGGAATTCACCAGGTCGTTTACCGTGGTAATGGTATTGGGGTAGGTATAGACTTTGCCGTCGCGCGTAACAGCGAAAGGCTGATTGACCTGCTGATAAAAGCGGGTGACAGCCACCACCGTATCGAGGGAGTTGAAGGCGTTGTAGTTCCAGCTTTTGCCCTCTACGGCCGGCAGCACCAGCGCCACCGTGCGTCGGTTGTTGAACTGCTCCGTTACGTTCAGCGGGGCCACCGTTACGGTCAGCACCGAATCGGGCTGCCAGACTCCGGCGGCCGTAGCACGGCGCGACCGGACCACCTGATACACCAGCTTGCCGGCTGCATCAGGCTCGGGGGCAGCCAGCACCTGCTCCCGGAACTGGAACCGGCTGGCGGTGGGCACGTTGTCGCGCCACACAGTATCGGCCACGTCGTAGATGCGGAAGCTACCCACACTCAGCGGGTAGTAGTCGGGCAGCAGCTGTGGCTGTATCTCGGCGTTGTCGCCGCAGCCGGCCAGCAGCAGTGTTGCCACCGACAGACCCAGCAGCCCAACTAATCCATTCCGGCGCAAATAACTCTTATTCATTAGGTAGTAATTGATAAGCGGAAGGTAGCGTTTGAAAAGTTGTTAACTGGACAGCACTAAAACGAAGCACTAAGCGCTCAGCTCGGCCAGCGGCTCGGGCATTTCGCCAATGGTGTGGCGCTCGATCCAGCCGCCACCCAGCACGTCGTCGCCATCATAAAACACGGCGGCCTGGCCGGGCGTTACGGCGTGCACCGGCTCCTCGAAGTACACGTAGATTTTCTCACCCCGCTGCTCCAGAAAAGCCGCCGCGCCGTCGTGGTTGTAGCGAATTTTCACGGTGCTCGGCACCAGGCCGCGCCCTTCGAGCGAGGCAAACTTGCCCATGTTCAGCTTCCCGACCAGCGTGCGCGAGCTGGCCAGCTCCTCGAAGTTGCCCAGCACCACGCGGTTCGAGTCGGGGTCGATGGCCGTAACATAGGCCGGAAAGCCCAGCGCAATGCCCAGCCCCTTGCGCTGCCCAATGGTATAGAACGGATAGCCCTCGTGGGTGCCCACCACCGTACCGTCGCGCAGCACAAACTCGCCACCGGCCACGCGCTCCTCCAGGCCCGGCACCCGCCGCCGCAGAAAGCCGCGGTAGTCGTTGTCGGGAATAAAGCAGATTTCGTAGCTCTCGGGCTTGTTTACCAGCTCGGTGAAGCCCCGCTCGCGGGCGAAGTCGTAGATGGCCGACTTGCGCAGCTCGCCCAGCGGGAACAGCGTGCGCGAGAGGCTGGCCTGGCTCACGCCCCATATGGCGTAGCTCTGGTCCTTGTTGTCGTCGATGCCCTTCGTGATAACGTAGCGGCCGTTTTCTTCGCGCACTTGGGCGTAGTGACCGGTGGCGATGAACTCGCAGCCAAGCTGGTCGGCGCGGCGCAGCAGCGCATCCCACTTGATGTGGGTGTTGCAGAGCACGCAGGGGTTGGGCGTGCGCCCAGCCAGGTACTCGTCGGTGAAGTTGTCGATGACGGCCTCGCCGAACTCGTCGCGGATGTCGATGATGTAGTGCGGGAAACCCAGCTCCACGGCAATCTGGCGGGCGTCGTTGATGGAATCGAGCGAGCAGCAGCCGGTTTCCTTTTTGGAGCCGCCCGCCGAGGCGTAATCCCAGGTTTTCATGGTCATGCCGACCACCTCATACCCCTGCTCGTGCAGCATCACGGCCGCTACCGAGCTGTCGATGCCGCCGCTCATAGCGACCAGCACCCGTCCTTTCGTTGTGTTCATACAAGTTGTAATTGCGCCCGGAGCGTGAAAGGTTCCGGCCGAATGCGCAAAGATACGGCTTTGGAGGATTGGAGAACTGAGCGACTCAAGAAACGCTGTCATCCTGAGCGCAGCGAAGGACCTTCTTACGGTAGCACTAATCGTTACGATGACAGTGCTACCGTAAGAAGGTCCTTCGCTGCGCTCAGGATGACAGATAGAGGATGACAGTATATTTGCCCCTAACTACCGTTTGCAAATCCCCAAGCCCCCTTCTATGCCCCTGCTTCTGCCCGTCCTCGTCCGTGGTATCAATAACCTATCCGATGCCCGCTACTGCGCTGGCATGGGCGCCGACGGCCTCATCTTCACTCTCGACCCTGCCCTGCCCGGAGCAGTGGACGTGGCCACAGTAAAGGAGCTGGCTGGCTGGGTAGCAGGAGTGGAAATCATCGGCGAGTTCGGCGGCGAAATACCCGTTTCAGAAATCAACCGACTGGTAGAGGAGTGTGGCCTCACCCGAATTGTCCTCAACCTGCCGGCCGCCGCCCCGTTCCCCGAGGGTCCCGTAGCCGTTCCGGCGCTGGTGGAGGTGTCGGCCGCCGCCGCTGATACCCTGGTTCGATTGCGTACCGTGCTGACCGCCGGCTTCGAGCTGATCAGCCCGCTGGACGGAGCTGCCGGCAGCCCGCAGCCGCTGTGGCTGAGTGGCAACCCGGCTCCTGCCCAAGTAGCAGACCTGATTGCCCGGCTACAGCCCGCCGGCCTCATCCTGCAGGGCGGCGACGAAATCAAACCCGGCATTCGTGACTTCGACGAGCTGGAAGCTATTTTCGAAGCGTTGGAGGAATAACGGCTCGCATGTCATCCTGAGCAGCGCGAAGGACCTATAATGAAGCTAATCCCAAGGGATAATAGCTTCATTATAGGTCCTTCGCGCTGCTCAGGATGACAGATAGTTTACACCCTACTTATTTTTCTCCCAACTCGAACTGCACGTACTTGATGGGTACGCCCTGCTCGCGGTATTTACGCTCGAAAGTGGTCTGAATGTCCTCGGCGTGGGGCAGCAGCTCGGGCGTGGCGTACAGGTCGCGGGTCTGGGCGATGATGGTGGTGCCGGGGCGTTGCTGCAGGGTTTCGAGGGTGTATTCGAACAGGTCGGCGTTGTCGGTTTTGAGGTGGAGCCGGCCGCCGGGGCGCAGGATGCTCTGGTAGAGGTCGAGGAAGCGCGGGTAGGTGAGGCGGCGCTTGATGTCCCGGTCGCGGGGGCGCGGGTCGGGAAAGGTGATCCAGATTTCGTGCAGCTCGCCGGCGGCAAAGTGCGCGGCCAGGGTGAGGGCCGGGGTGCGCAGCCAGCCCACGTTGGTCAGGTTTTGTTCCAGGGCCCGGGTGCTGCCCTTCCAGATTCGGTCGCCCTTGATGTCGAGGCCCAGGAAGTTGCGCTCGGGGTAGCGCGCAGCCAGCCCCACGGTGTACTCGCCTTTGCCGCAGCCCACTTCAAGCGTAATCGGGTGGTCGTTCTCAAAAAAATCGGCGTGCCAGCGCCCGGACAGCTGTTCGTAGGTATCCTTGCCCGGCTCGATGATGGTCGGCCGCTCGGCGTTGGCGGCAAAGCGCCGGAGTTTACTTCTGCTCAAGGTGCAATAGTGAAATGGTGAGTTTGCCCGCCTGTCAACGGCCTTATAGTTCTTCAATTTCGGCCACCACAAAGGTACTACCTCCGATAAACACTACATCATCTGCTTCGGCCGCGGCGCGGGCGGCGGCTACGGCGGCCGGCACCGAGGCGTAGATGGTGCCGCTCAGGCCCAAAGCAGCGGCCTGGCCCGCCAGCTCGGCAGCCGGCAGCGCCCGCGGGATGGTGGCCTGGCAGAAGTAGTACGTGGCCTCCGGGGGCAGTAAAGCCAGCATCTTGCTCACGTCCTTGTCCTGCACCACGCCCAGCACGAAGTGCAGCCGCCGCCGGGGCAGCCGCGCCAACTGGGCCACAATGAACCTGATGCCGGCCTCGTTGTGGCCCGTGTCGCAAACCACCAACGGCTGGCGACCCAGGATGGTCCAGCGGCCCCGCAGGCCGGTCAGACGGGTTACCTCGCGCAGGCCCTCGCGCAGGTGGCTTTCTTCAATAACGAAGCCCTGACGGCGCAGCTCGGCTATGGTGGCCAGCACGCCGGGCAGATTGTGACGCTGGTAGTCGCCTACCAGGCCCAACTCCACATCATCCAATAGCACTTTGTCGTCGTGCCAGATGCGCAGCAGTTGTACTGCCTCGCCGGGGGCGGGCTCGCGTAGCAGCTCGGCGCGGTAGTGCTGGTCGGCGAAGAGCAGCGGGGCTTCCTCCTGCTGCGCCTTTTGTTCGAATACGGCCGCTACCTCGGGCTGGGTCTGGCTGATGATGGCCGGGATGCCGGGCTTGATGATGCCGGCTTTTTCGACCGCAATCAGCGGCAGCGTGTCGCCGAGCAGGGCCTGGTGGTCGAGGCTGATGTTGGTAATGAGCGACACCAGCGGCTGCAGAATATTGGTCGAGTCGAGCCGGCCGCCCAGGCCCACTTCTACCACGGCCACGTCAACTTTCTGCTGGGCAAAGTAGTCGAAGGCCAGCGCCACGCACACCTCAAAAAACGAAGCCTCGGCCTGCTCGAACGTAGGCCGCCAGCGCGCCACCCACTCCACCAGAAACGCTGGTTCCAGCGGCTGCCCATTCAGCCGGATTCGCTCGGTAAACTCCTTGAGGTGCGGTGAAGTGTAGAGGCCCACCCGGTAGCCGGCTGCCTGCAGCACGGCCGCCAGCAAATGGCTGGAGCTACCCTTGCCGTTGGTGCCCGCCACATGCACACTCCGAAACTGCCGCTCGGGGTGGCCAGTGGCCTCTGCCAGCGCTTCAGTTCGCTGCAACCCCGGCTTGTAGCCCGCCGCCCCCACCCGCTGAAACATGGGCAGCCGGGCATACAGGTAATCAAGCGTCTGCTGGTACGTCATTTTTGGGGATTTGGTAACTGCCGACAGAACGTTGTAGGGGCGGGGCTTGCCCCCGCCCGCCACATGCACGGACTTTATGGGGCCTACAAACAGCTCTTTGAAGCTTCGTTCAACGGCGGGCGGGGACAAGCCCCGCCCCTACAGCGTTCCGTTAGCAGTTCAAATACCTACCGTACCGTGAACCGGAACGTGTAGAAACCGGTGGCGCCGCCGTTAGCCGAATTGGTGCGGCGGAACTCGGCACTTTCCAGGGCGTCGCGGCAGGCTTTTTCCTGGGCCGGCGACACGTTGCCCGACACCTTGCGCACTGCCTCCACTTCGCCGTCGGCATTAACCTTGATGCTGAAGCGGATGAAGCCGGAGGTGTTGTCGATGGCCGGGGCCGTGGGGCGGTTGACGAAGGCCCAGCCGGCCATGTCGAGGCCGCCGCTGCCGGGGCTGGTGCCGCGGCCGCCGCTGCCGGGCTCGCCCGAGTAGGCCGTGCCGCCATAGGTGCCGCGCGGGTCGCCTTTGTCGCCTACGGTACCGGGGTTGTCGCCGTTGTTGTTGCCGGTGGGCGCATTGCTGGTGCCGTTTACGCCGTTGCCGCCGCCATCGGCGCGGTTGGCGCGGGGCGTGAAAACGGCCCGCTGGTCCACTTTCGGGCGCACGGGTTCGGGCGTGGGCTTTACTTCCTCGCGGGGCGGGGCGAGCTTGGGCGCGGGCGGCACCGATACGGGGCTTTCCTCGGCTTCGCTGGTTACTACGCGCTGCTCGGTGGGCGGCGTGGGGTCGGGTTGGGCGGTGGGCTGGGGCGGCGTGGGGTCGGGTTGGGCGGCCGGTGGGCGGCTGTCCTCGCGGTTCTTCGATTCGTTGGCCGGGGCCTGGCTCTGGATGTCGCCCGAGCCGACCTCGTCCACGCCGTAGTTCAGCTCCACCCCATCACCGCCCAGCGTTTCCAGCGGCGGATCGGGGCCCTTGAACACGGCGAAAAAGAACAGCACCGCCAGGGCCACGTGAAAAATCACGGTTCCGATAAGGGCCTCGCGCCGGTGTTCTTCGCGGTATTCCATATTCGTTGTCAGTGCTTAGTTGTCAGTTGTTAGTGATGAAGTGTCTGCTACTAGTTGTCCGGAAGCATTCGTTGAACAGCCTGACAATTACTAGCTGACAACCAACAACTTATTTCCCCTGCTGAGCCTGGGTGGCCATCACCATTTTGATTTTGAGCCGGTTGCCGATTTCGAGAATATCAACCAGCTTCTGCACGTTCAACGAGGCATCTACCCGCAATACGGCGGTAGGGCTTTCGAGGCCCACAATGCGGCGGGCCAACTCGGGTTCCAGCTCGGTTGCCGTAATAGGCGTACGGTCGAGGAAGTAGGTGCCGGCCGCATCAACCGAAATGGTGATGGGTTGCTTCATGGCCTGCTTGCCCGAGCGGGCATTGGGCAGCATGAGCTTAATCACGTTCGGGTTGACCATCGTCGAGACAATCAGGAAGAACAGCATCAAAAAGAACATGATGTCGTTCATCGAGCTGGTCTCGACGTGGGATGAAAGCTTACGGCGCCGGCTGAGATTCATTTTTTGAGCTATTAGCTTTCAGCTGCCAGCTATTAGCTCTCACCTGTTTGCCTGAACATCAAGCTAACGGCTAACAGCTAACGGCTAACAGCTCCAAATAAACTAGTTATCCTGCAGGATGTCCATGAACTCGACGGCCGAGTGCTCCATGCGGAACACCATGCGCTCGACCATGATGCTGAGCCAGTGGTAACCGATGTGGGCAATGATACCGATGATGAGGCCAGCGGCCGAGGTGACCATTTTGGTGTAGAGGCCACCCGAAATCTGGGCAATACCAAAGTCGCCGGTTGAACTAATGGCGTAGAAAATCTTGATTACGCCGATAATCGTGCCCACAAAGCCCAGCATGGGCGCAATGCCGGCCACAATGCCCAGCACGTTGATGTTTTTTTCGAGGCGGGCAATTTCGATTTTACCCACGTTTTCCACGCTGGTTTCGATTTCGCTCAGCGGCAAACCTACCCGCCGAATGCCTTTCTCAATCATGCGGGCCAGCGGCGTGGGGTTCTGGGCACACAGCATTTTGGCGCCCTGCAGGTCGCCCTTTACCATGAGGTTGCCAATGCCGGGCATAAACGACTCGGGCACGGCCCCGGCCTTGCGGATGGTGAGGTAGCGCTCCAGCATGATATAAATTGTGAGGAAGAGCAGCAGAAACAGCGGCACCATAATCCAGCCGCCGGCTATAACCAGGTCGATAAGCGAAAGGCCCGAGGCCTCGGCCACAGCCTGGTTGGCGGCAGTTACCGCCGAGTCGGCGGCTGCGGGCGAGCCAGCAGGTACTGCTGTGGGGTCGCCCACCTGAAGTTGCAGAAACAGAGACAGAAGCGTCATTCGTTAGGGCGTAGTGCTTGGTTGAGAGTGCGTAAGCTGATGAAAACGGATGCTTAGTAGTTGGCCAGGTGAATAAAATAACGTCATCCTGATGAAGCCAGTATGTTTCCCCGCAACCAGTTCGTCGTGCTGACGCGGGCTGCCGGGGAAACGTACGGCTTTTTCAGGATGACGAGTTTCTATGCACTATCAACTAAGCACTAATCTTAATACTGCTTGATCCACAGGTCGCCCATGCGCTTGCGCAGGATGCTGGCCTGACGGTCGGCGGAAGTGCGGTCGGGGAAATCGGCGGCCGAAAGCATGAACTGCCGGCTGCCGGGTGCGGGCAGCAGCACGCGGGCCGGGTGGCCCATCCGCACCAGTGCCTGGCGGCCCTTCTCGGCGTTAACCAACGTGGTGTACGAACCGGCAATTACATAGTAACGGCCCGTGCGCTTATTAACAGTCGCGGCCGAAGCCCCGGCGGTTGCATTGGTAGCGGCAGCCTTCTCCCAGCCCGGTGCTTTCGCTTTAGGCTTGGCAGCCGCTTTCGGGGCAGCCGGCTTGGTGCCCTGATCAGGCAGAGCGGCTACCGCGGCAGCGGGCTTGCTGGCCGGAGCCGGGGCGGTAGCTACCGGAGCCGGCTCAGCCGGTGTGGTGCTTGTGGCAGCAACCGACCATTCATCAACCTCCGGGGACGCGGCGGGCTGCTCGTTGGTAGGCTGCGCGGCAGTGCTTTCCGTGAGGTGGGTAGCGGCGCTGCTCAGGCTGGCCTGCTGGCGCGGTGCCGGTACGGGGGCGGTAGGCCGCGCCAGTGAGATTCCCTGCAACGCATCGGGCAGGTAGCCAGCCAGGTCGGCAAACATATAGTTGGCCGACAGTACCAAGCCGGCAATGGCCGTAACGCCTAGCATGCGCCACACCCGGCCGAGGCGTTGGGTGCGCAGCTGCGGGGCCGCTACGGGCCGCTCGCGGGCCAGCAGCGCATCGGTAGCCCGCACCGGGCGCGACACCAGTTCGGGCAGCCCGAAGCTGGCGCCGAGCAGGTTCTCGGACCCCGTGTATTCAAACTCCAGTCCGCGGCCAGATGCCTGCCGAAACGTGCCGACCCCACCCAGCTCGGTGCGGTTGCCGGCAGCCAGCTCCTGCTGCATGCGCTGCACGGCCTGCTGCACCAACTCGCGGGCCTGGGCCGTGCTCACGCTCAGCCGGGCGCTCAGCGCATCCACCAGCAGCCCGTCGTTGCGGGTCAGGCTCTGGTTGAAGGCCACGCGCTTAGCCGGTGGGGCCAGCGTGTGGCGCACCGGATGGATGCGGGCCGGCGCATAGTCGGCAATCAGGCCCCCAAAATCAGGGATAATAACGCAGTCGTGGTGCTGGAGCAGGGCCCGGATATGGTCGGCTAGCATAGGTAGGGAGTCGGTCGGAGCAGGAAACAGAAACCGAAATGTACGGAATGATGAGTTGATATGCCGCTTTTTCGGCAACGGGCCGCTAGAACTGGTAACTCGCGCCCCCCAGCACGTTGATGCCTTTTACCGGGTAGTTAAGGTACTGCATATTGCTGCGGCCCAGCAGGTTATTACCCATCAGGAAAACCGAAAATTGCTCCGTCAGCTGGTAGTCGCCGCGCAGGTTCAGGTCGATTACCGTGTCGGTGAGGCGGGCTTCGCGGATCGGGCTACCGCCGGGGAAAGCGCCGCCCGAGCGCAGGCCGGTGCCGTAGCTGGCACTCAGCGTGTACAGCTCGGCACCAACCCGCAGCTTGTCGTAGAAATTATACGAGCCCGTCAGCGCCGACTGGAATTTGGGCCGGTGGAAGGGCTGGGCCAGCGTTTTCACGTTGTAGCCATTGTAGTCGGCCTTCAGGCCCAGGCGCAGCTTCTCGGCAGCGGTGTACATCACCTCGCCGTGCAGGTTGAAAAGCTGGGTGGATTTCTGGTCGTACACCAGCTCGAATTTGGTGGTGTCGCGGGCCGAGTTGTTGAAGAAGTACAGGTTCCGGTCGTTGGACAGCGTTACGCGGGCTTTCACCTCTAGGGCGCGGGCGGGCGTGGCATCGAAGCCGAAGTAGAGCGTGGGGCCGCGGCGGGTGTCGGCCACGCGCACGTTGGGCGCCAGCCAAGGGTTTTCGGTGCTCAGGTCATACATCGTAACCCGCTGGATGCCCCCGCCCAGCCCGGCGTACACCACAAACTTTTCTTCGGTAACGGCGTAGGCCGCCCGCAGCGCCGGGTACACGTTGAACTGGCGGGCATCGGTAATGGTGTCGCCGGTGTAGCCCAGCGTGGCGCCTACGCGCAGGCTCAGGCGGTTTAGGGTGGTTTCGAAGGCCGGCGTCACCTGGAAAAAAGGCCGGGTATCGGTCAGCGAATCCTTGTGGGAGATGAACGACACGTCGCCATCGACGCGCACGCGGCTGGTTTCCGTCAGTTTGTAGGTCGAGCGCAGCGTGGCGTACACGTTGCTCTCACTGGCCTTAAAAGCGTCGGACCAGTAATTGTAGCCCAGGCCCAAATCGTACTGAAAAGCCGCGTCGCGGGCCCGGTTGCGGGCGTACACCAGCACGCCGGCCCGCTTGAACACCTGCTTAAGGCTGTCGGCCTCGGGCAGCTCGATGACGTTGCGGTTATAGCCGTAGAAATTGTACCGCTCGCGGCCCAGGTTCACCTTGGTGCCCAGCACCAGCGGGCCGCTGTAGGTTTCGCCGTTCAGGCCCAGGCTGGTCTGGCTCTGGCGCGAGTTCTCGCGGTCAACCGGCCCCCGGCTCGACGAAAGGTGCTTGAAATCGAGGCCGTAGCTCGCGTTTTCCGAGCGGTTGTTGTGCAAGTAGGCCCGGCCGTAGGCGGTGCCGTAATTGCCGATGGCTGCCTTGAGGTAGTTACCGCTCAGCTCGGGCAACTGCTCCTGCCGGATGGTGAGCACGCGCACCGTGGGGTTGAGCTTGTCGGCCGGCAGCCGGAAGTCGGGATAGGTGTAGTTGGGGGCCGCGGGTATTTTAGCCGGAGCCTCAATCTTCACCTTCTCGAAGTTGCGGGTAGCGGTGGGCAGCTCGTTCACCCGCTCCTTCACAATCTCTATTTCGGCGTCCTCAATCTTGCCGGGCGTCCGCTGGGCCCGGGCCTCAAAGGCCGGGGCGGCAACGGTTAGCAGGGCGGCGGCAGCCAGCAGTTTATGGGTCATGTCGGGGGCTTGGGATAGTAAGAGTTCGGGAATCAAGCGGTTGTTTAAGCAGCTAATTCAACCGTCACTCCTCTCCTATTTAATGCTGATTATCAATTTTTTTCAAGCTTGCACTTCAACTATCGATCTAAATATGCGCAGCTATACCTCGTCGTTGAACAGCTCGTGGTCCGGGTACCCCTTGGGTAAGCCGCTCGCTGGCCAACCATTCAGCAACGAAACGCAAGACAGTGCATCTCTGCGCCGGTCAGCGCTGGTCCTGAGGCGCAGCGGTAGAGTCGGCGGGGGCCGTCAGCGAGTTGCGGGCGGGGGCTTTGGGCTTGGTGGTTTTGGGAGCTCCTTTGCCGGTGGGCGCGGGCGTGGCGGGAGCCGCCGGGGTGTTAGTGTCGGCGGGTAGAGCGGCGAGGCGCTCCTTCGCTCCGGCTACCACTTCAGGCACCGGGAATTTGTTGTCGATGATAGAATTGAGCGTGGCCCGGGCCTGGAAGATTTCGCCCTGCTCCTTGTAGATATCGGCAATCAGCAGGAAGGCGCGGCCCAGCCACAGGTCGTAACCGGCGAAATCGGTGTTGCTCTTATAGGCGGCGTCGAGGGCTTCGGGGTACTTCTTCTGCTGAAACAGCGTCTGGGCCAGCAGGTACTGGGCTTCGGCCCCGCTCTCGTCCTTGGCCGTGGTGGCGGCGGTGGTCAGCTCGGTAGCGGCTTGGTCGAGGTTGCCGGCTTTCAGGCTCGCCTTGCCCAGGTAGAGCAGCGCCAGGTTGGTGGCGTTGAGAGCGGCTCCACCCTGGGTTTGAAGCTCAGTGGCCACGCGGCGGGTGGTTTCCAGGTCGCCGGCCTCGTAGCTACTTTTCAGCAGCCCGATACCGGCATTGGCCACCTCACGCTTGTTCTGCGACACCTCCCGCAGGCGGGCGTAGTACTTGGCGGCCTCGGTGTAGTTCTTGTTTTCAAACTCCAGGTCGGCCAGTCGGCCCACGGCGCGGTTCACGAACTCACTCTTGTTTTCCTCCACCACGGCCTTCAGGCGCGGCAACGCCTCGGCCTTGCGGTCGGTCCGCAGGTAGGCGTCGGCCAGGAAGTAGCGTCCGTCGGCGGCCAGCACCGTGCTCGGGTACTGCTTCAGGTAGCCCTCGAGGCGCGGAATAGCCTGGGCGTACTTCTCGGCCAGGTACAGCGACTTGGCTGCCTCAAACTCCACGCTCTCGGCGGCCTTGCTATCGGGGTTCTGCTGCCGGAACTGGGCCAGGTACTGGTCGAATTCCTCCGTTTTTCCCTGGGCGCTCAGGCTTTCCTGGAGGCTGTAAATAGCGCTCTGGGCCGATTTGGTGCGCGGAAACTCGCGCAGCACCCGCTTGAAATCGTCGGCCGCCTTATCGTACTGGTTGAGGTTCTGGTAGGCAATGCCACGCTTCTGCAGCGCCTGCGGGATAAGCGGCGAGCTGGGCCGGTTGGTCATCAGGCGCGAAAAGCCATTGACGGCGGCTTGGAAGTCGCCAGCCTCGTAGTCGAGTTGGGCCTGCTGGTACACCGCATCGTCGGCGTAGCGCGAGCCGGGGGTGGTTTTGAGCAGCGTGCTGAGGGTGGCGGCGGCCTCATCGCGGCGGCCCATCTGGCCCAGCACCACGCTTTTCTGGTAGTAGGCGTAGTCCTTGTCGGCGGCGTTGGCCTTTATTACCTGCTCGTACTGCTCCAGGGCCTGCGGGTACTGCTTGGCCAGGTAGGCCAGGTCGCCCAGGCGCAGGGTCACGTCGTAGTAGTTGGCATCGGCCGGCTTAGCCACCGGGTCGCGCAGCCAGGCCTGGAACTGCTGGCGGGCCTGGCTATAATCCTTGGTGTTGTAGTAGGCGTAGCCCAGCCCGTAGCGGGCTTTTTGGTCGTAGTCGGTGTCGGCGGCGCCGGCGCGGCGGCTGGTGCGGGCCGCGGCCTGGTAAGCCGTAATGGCGGCCGGGTACTGCTGCCCATAGGAGTAGATGTCGCCCTTGAGCACCTGCGCGGCGGCGCGCAGCGCGTCGTCTTCGGGGTAGCGCAGGCTCTTGTCGAGTAGCGTAAGCGCGTCCTGGTAGCGGTTGTCGTTGTAGAGCGTGGCAGCCTGTAGGTAGGCTACGCGCTGGTAGGTGGTGTTCAGCTTGGTGCTCCGGTCGTCCAGCTTTTCCAGGTAGTTAAGGGCCTGGGCATAGTCGCTGGAGTTGAGGAAACTCTCGCTCAGCAGCTCATCGACGGCTGGCTGGTTTTTGGAGCGCGGAAACCGCTTCTGGAAGTCGCGCAGCGCGGCCACCGTTTCGGGCGAGTTGCCCAGCTCGTAGCTTACCTGGGCGTACTTGAGCGTGGCATTTTCGGTGATGTTCTTGTCGAACGTGAGCTGGCGGGCGGCCCCGAACGAGTTCAGGGCCAGCTGCTTCTGATTGGTTTTCAGGTAGCTCAGGCCCAGGTGATAGGCGGCGTTCTGGCCCAGCGAGTCGCGGCGGGCGGCCACGCCCTTCAGGCTGGCAATGGCTCCTTTAAAGTCATCCTGCCGGAAGTTGGCGTAGCCTACTTTATACTGCACCTCGGGCTCCAGCTTCTTGCGGCCGGCGGCATACTTATCAAAGTAAACGGCGGCCTCCTTGAAATCCTGCTTCTGGTAGTAGGCATCCGCCAGCAGCAGCTGGATTTCGTCGGCGCTCTGGGGCGGCGGGGTCTGGCGCAGGGCCTCGGGGGCGTAGGCAATCAGGCCGTCGTAGTCGCCTTCCTTGTACAGAATCTGGGCCATCAGGGCGGGCACCACGGGCCGGTAGGCGTCGTTCTGCTCGGCCACGTCCAGGTCGCGGCGGGCCCCCTCGAAGTCGCCGGCCCGGTAGGCCAGGTAGCCGGCGTAGTAGGCGCTGGCGTAGCGGTACTGGTGGTTGCCGGTCTTGTTGCGGTCGAACTGCAGGCGGGCCTTATCGAACTCCTTTTGGGCGAAGTAGCTGTAGCCCAGCTTGAACTCCGACTCGGCCCGCTGATCCTCGCTCAGGTTGTCGGGCCCCACCTTCTGCAGGTAGTCGATGGCCCGCACGTAGTCCTTCTTGTTGAAGTAGAAGCGGCCCAGCTCGAAGTAGGCCTGGCTAGCCTTGGGGTGGGCCGGGTTGTTGGCGGCAAAGGCCAGGATGCGGTCCTCGGCATCGGGGTGCAGCAACTGCAGCCCGGCCACGGCGTCGTAGTACTCGGCATCGGCGAGGCGGCCGGGGGCCAGTTGGCCGGTGCGGCGCTCTATCTGGCCCTGGTACTGCCGAAACGCCTGCTGGGCGGCCCCGTACTTGCCCTTGTCGAACAGCTCCAGGCCTTCCTGGAAAAAGCGTTCATCGTTGGTGAAAACCTGCGTTTGCTGGGCCAGGGCGGCCAGCGGGGCGGCGGCGCCAAGGGTGGCAGCCAGCGCCAGACGGGGGAATAAGTTCATCTAGGAGTCGTTGCGCAAAAAGGGCCCCGCGCACGGTTGGCGGCGACGGGCGGAACCCAAAAGTAGCGAAAAGTAGGGCGGGGTCGCCCCGGAATGGGCGTTTTTATGGCTTTTAACGGTGGAGCTGGCTGGTTTGGTGTGCTGGAAAGGCAACATTACCTTGTGCTCCGTCAGCTCTATCCTACCCTCCTGCTTATGCGCGGCGCCTGTTTCCTCTTCCCGTTTCTGCTGCTGGCCGCCTGTGGCTCCCCCACTACCCCCGGCCCCTACCCGCAAAACCCGGCCGTTTCCGATGCCCAGGGCCACCCGCGCGATTCGACGACGTTCTACTTCCCGGCGGCCGACTCGCAGCAGCAGCACGCGGCCGTCGAGGCGCTGGCCTACCCCCCACCCGGCTCAGCCGAGCGATGGCGGCAGATTATATTGAGACGCCGTTTCCGTCGTGCTGCGCTTGGCTCAACAGGTTGTTCTTTCCAAATCCCCGAATACGCTCTAAGCCCTGTAAATGCCGCCCATTACTGTAGTGCCCTTATTACCTTTGGATTCTACCTTCCCAACTCCATACTTCTCTTACCCCAACATGCGTCTCTTGCTCCGCAGTACTCTTACCCTATCCTTACTTGGTGGTCTTTCCTTTACCAGCTTGGCGCAAACTATGCCACCCGCCGCTGCACCAGTCGCCGAAGCAGTTTCCACTCCGTTGCTTAAGCCCGGCCTGGTCAAAGACCAATCCTATAAAAAGTACCTCTACCAACGCTACGTCGGCAACGAACAGGCCACGCGCGTAATTCGGCTGTTTGCCCGCCGCCAAACCGGTGGCAAGCTGTGGCTGGGCACGGGAGCGTTGGCCATCGGCTTTGTGGCCTTGCAAACCGGCACCAAAACCAGTTCCAACGGCGGTACCACTACCACCACTGTTACGCCACTCGGATACGGCCTCATGTTGGGGTTATTCGGTGGGGTTGGAATCAGCAAGCTGGCGCGTTACAGCAATGAGAAACTCTACCAGGAGCTAAGCAACTACGACCGGGACCACGCCTTTTCGCCCAACGTGCAAGCAAAAATCGACTAAATGCCCCGCCGGCCTCGATTTGGCCGGCGAGCGGGCCACCCGCAGCCAGACCAGCGGCTCCAGTGCGCTGGCCAAGAAAGACGGCGAAACCCTGACGGCCCAGGGCCAGGCCGCCGTGCCCGGCCTCACGCCCCAGCAGCAGCAAGACGCCCTCGACGCCGTGGAGCTACTCCAGGTCCAGCGCAAGCGCATCATGAAAAACAACCGCACCAGCGCCGGCACCGACCGGTTCCTAGGCACTGTGGATGCCGCCTAGGTGCAGGCCCAGGTAGATGTGCTGACGGATGTGCTGGCCGGCATTGCCGCCCACCGCGCCACCCTCACGGCCTAATCTGGGCGGGTGCCCGGCCCTGCCTGTTCAGCTGAACAGGGCTGAGCCCACCCACTTCCTGAAGCCCTGGCTGTTAGCGCAGCCGGGGCTTCGTTTTTTCAGACTATGCCGGCTGGGCAGCGGCTTACCGAGCAATAAGCCGAAAGTACGCAAGCGGGCAGGCAACTTTATCTTGCGGCGCAGACTCCCCTCCCCATTACATTTCTGCTGCTGCTCATGCGCCCCTGGTTTCTGTTGTTGCTCCTGCTGCTTAACGGCCCCTTCGCCTTCCCCCAAACCACCCGCCTGCACGGCCGGGTGCTCGATGCGGCTACGGGCCGGCCGGTACCGTTTGCCTCGGTGGGTGCAGCCGGCCGGCCCTACGGCACGGTGGCCGATTCGGCGGGGCAGTTCCGCTTTCTGCTCCCCGATTCGGTGGCAGCCGGGGCGCGGGTGCTGGCTTCGGGCGTGGGCTATGCCACCGCCGCCGTGCCCGCCACCGCGCCGCCCGCTGCCGGGGCAACCGTGCGGCTGCAGCCCGTTGCTGTGGCTCTGGCGGACGTTACGGTGCGGCCGGGCCAGGTGCGCACCCGCACCACGGGCCGCACCGGTAGCGCCAGCTTCATGACGGCCCGCCTCTACACCGAGCCCGGCGCGGGCCAGGATGAGCGGGCCAAGGAACAGGGCACCCTGCTGGCCCTGCCGCCCGACTGCCACCTGCGCACCCTGCGCCTGCACGTGGCCTTCAACCGCTTCCGGTCGGTAACCTTCCGCCTGAACCTATACGGCGTGCAGCAAGGCCGCCCTACCGGGCCGCTACTCACCCAGGATGTCCGCTTCACCGTAACCCAGCCCCGCGGTTGGGTAGAGGTCGATTTGGAGCCCTACCGCCTGTATTTCCAGAACCGGCGCGAGGTAGTGGCGACCATTCAATGGCTGCACAGTGAGGCCCGCCCCGACAGCGCCACGGGCTTCGCGCTGTCGGCCGTGCCGGGGCCGGGCCACGCCATCCTCACCCGCGACAAAAGCCAGGCCCGCTGGCAGTCCACGCCCGGCTACCTCAGCCTGCAGCTCGTGCTTGATGAGTACCCGCAGAAGGGCCGCCGGCTGGCTCCGGCCGCTGCTCCCGAACCAGCCGCCCAGCTGCCCGACAGCCTGCGCTACCTGCAACGCGTTATGGCGCTGGAAGAACAGCAGGCAGCCACCGCTCAGCGGCCCGCCCCCGATTCGGTGCGCTACGGCCGCAACCCCGCGGCCGGCCACTACCTGCCCGTGCGCGGGGGCCGGCTCTACTACGAGCGTTACGGCCGGGGCACCCCGCTCCTGTTGCTACACGGCAACGGCCAGTCGATAACCGCTTTCCGCCACCAGCTGGGCGCGCTGGCCCAACACTACGACGTGCTGGCCCTCGACACCCGCGCCCAGGGCCGCAGCCAGGACGCCGCCACCGGTGCCTTCACCTACGAGCTGTTCGCCCAGGATGTGGCCCAGCTGCTCGATAGCCTGCACCTGGGGCCGGTAGATGTGCTGGGCTGGAGCGACGGCGGCAATACGGCCCTGGCGTTGGCCCTGGCCCGCCCCGCTGCCGTACGCCGCCTCGTAGTTATGGGGGCCAACCTGTTCCCCGCCGCCATAGCGCCCGACTACCTGGCCCTGTTCCGCGAGCAGCTCCGCCAGGCTCAACGCCATCCCGACCCGCAGGCCCCTCACCGCGCCCGCCTGCTCCAACTGCTGCTCCAGCAGCCGCAAATGCAGTTCGCGCAGCTGGCCGCCGTTTCGGTCCCGGTATTGGTAATGGCGGGCGAGCGTGATGTAGTGCTGGAGGCCCATACCCGCGAGCTGGCCCGCAGCTTGCCCTTGGGCGAAGTACGCATCTTGCCCAACGCCACGCACTACGCGCCCCAGGAGATTCCAGAGGCCTTTAACCAGGCCGTGCTGGAGTTTCTGGCGCGGCCCTGATACTGGGCGGGTAGTTTTCAAGAGAAGCGGCCGTATCGCCTCTATAGTCAGTTACAAGCCCTACCAGCAGTACTTCCCGCAGCTAACCTGACTGTAGATTGGCCGGTGGGCTAACAATGAAGCTGTTTAGAAAGTCAAAAGAACGTCATGCTTCATCTGGCGTCCGCGTAGCCGAAGCATGACGTTCTAATTGATTCCGGGTACTTCCTAAACAGCTTCAATGTCAGGGTTAACGGCCCCGACAGGCTCACCTTACTGGCCTGCCCGTACCAGCGTCACCTCGTCGCGAGTGAAATCGAAGCGTTTCTTATCGACCTGACCGCGGCACATCACCACGCCGGGAGGAGCCAGCTTGCCTTTCTGGCCGGCCTCGGTTTCGGCCTGGCCGGTTACGTCCACGGTGGCCACCAGCTCGCCGTTGCGGCGCAGCTCCCAGGGGCCGGGCTGCAGGGTTTCAGTCGGGTAGCCCACCAGCAGGGTTTCCTGGGGCGAGAGGGAGATGATATCGAGAACCTGCATAACGGGCAAGGCAAGGAGTAAGCAGAAGAACTAAAGGTAGCGGGCTGCCCGCTTTCAGGTGGCGTTGTCGGCTTTGATACGCGTATCGAACCGGAACTCCTCCCGGCGCACAATCCGGATGCGCTTGAAATCGGGGTGGCGGCTGTGTAGGATGTAGTTGAACTCTTCGGGCACGATGGACGAAGGCACCCGCAGCACGGCCGCGCTACGGCGGCGGTACCAGGCATCGCCCAGCGGCTGGCAGACGGCGTAGCGGCTGGCCCCCTCCCAGTCGGGCGGTAGCTGCCCAGGGCCGATTTCCTCCATTGGCAAATCGTCGGGAATCTCGATTACCAGCACCCGAAACAAGTCGTTGAGTCCTTCTCCACTCCGATGCACCACGTTTTCGAGGCAGGCCAGGGCCCGGCTGGCAGCTGTGTAAATCACGAACTGGTCGCGGTAATTCCAGCGGGCCCGGTAGCCCGAGGCGAACAGGTCGTCGGCATACTTGGCCAGGCAGATACGATACACCAGCATAACAGCGGCTTCAGACTACGACAAGTCGCCGTAGGCGATGCGGGCCAGCTCCTCGGCCACCAAATCGATGCCGCCACTGGTTTCGAGCAGCCGCAGGGGCACCTCCTGGTCGAGGCCGTGGGCGGGCTTGGCCAGCCAGCGCAAAAAAGCCGCTGGTTCGCCGAATACCTCCATACCGCGCTGGTAGAGGCTGATGATTTTGAGCGTCTTTTCGCTACGGGCGGCACTAAGCACCCGGTTTTCCTGCGAGTAGGTGCGCAGGGTTTTGGTCGACAGCTCGTAGATGGCCTCCAGCTCGGGCGTCTGTAGCTGATAGGCCGCGGCCACCTCAAACGCCATGGCGGCCGGCACGCCCTTGCGGGCCTCCATCACCAGGGCGTAGGCATCCTGCCCGGTGCGGCCCCAGGCAGCCCACTTCTTCCGCAAAGCAGCTGGCAGCGGCGCCGTAATCGGGGGTTGTTGAGCAGTAGCAGGCATGGCAGAGGAATTAGCGGAACGAAGCTAGGGAAATATTTCCATTAAACGTGGAAATATTTCCGTTGGTTCCGGTCACCTCATGTGCGGCGCTGCTTGAGTGGCAACAGGCGGGCGCACGGGCAGCCAGATTTCCTCTTCCGAGTTGGGGTCGGCGTTGCGGTAGCCGGGGCCCAGCACCTCCAGGTGCGGGCGGGCGTTGTCGAGCTGCCAGCCCGAAGCGGGCAGCCATTCCGTCAGAATAGCCTGAAAGATGCGCGGGTTGAGGCTGGAGCCCCGGTAGTCGAAGATGGCGTAGCGGCCGGCGGGCACTGCCAGGGCCTGCATGAGCGGTGGCACCGGGGTTGCAAGCGGCACTTCCAGGGCCGCCCACTTGCAAAACTCGGTACGCGGCGAGTAGGAAGCGAAATACGCAGGCGGGTACTGCGTCACCGAAAATAAATTGGGGCCGACGGGCTGCTCGATTTCCCGGCGGCGCGGCATGAAGGCCCGCCACAACTCCGGCGTCCGGTCGTGCTCGCGCGACATAACGAGGCACTGGCCCACCAAGCGGCGGGCGGGGGTATCGAACAGGCGGGGCTGCAAATTGGAGAAGGCCGACATAGGCATTGAGAGCGAAACCAACATACGGCGGGCCCCTACCCCGTTACGGCGTGCAGCGGCACGGGGTGCAGCACCAGCCACACCAGTTCGCGCAGGATTTCGCCGTCGCTCATCGAGCCCGAATCGATGCCTTTGCTCTGGGTGTCGGCGCGGCGGATGAGGTGCACGATGTCGCGGCAGCGGCCGAAGTCGAACACCTTGAGGCCGGTCTGGTAGTCGCGGCGCTGGATGGGGAAGCGCAGGCCCATTTTCAGCCAGTCGGCTTCGCTGGGGTTATTTAGCTGATGCAGGGCCAGCAGCCGCGAGAAGAAGTTGAACAGCAGCGTGAGGTTGGGGATGATGGGGTTGTTTTTGGGATTGGCCTCGAAATACATCAGGATACGGTTCGCCTTGAGCACGTCGCGACGCACCAACGCACTCTGCAGCTCGAAGATGTTGTAGTCCTTGCTGATGCCCACCATGCGCTGCACCAGGTCTTCGTCGATACTGTGGCCGGGCAGCAGGTTGAGCAGCATCTTGTCCACCTCATTGGTTAGCCGGCTCAGCTCGCCGCCGATGTACTCGGCCAGCATGCTGGTGGCCTGGGGCGTAATCTGCTGGCCCTTGCTGCGTACATAGGCCGTAAGCCAGGGAATTACCTGGTTGTCGTAGAGCTTTTTACTGGTGAGCAACACGGTGCCGGCGGGCGCGGGCGTTTTCTTGTCGCCGGCCAGCAGCTTACCCAGCTTTTTGCGGGCGTCGAGGGTTTTGTGCTTATAGCAGAACACCAGCACGGTGCTTTGCAGCGGGTTTTTGAGGTAGGCTTCCAGAAAGGGCCAGGCCTTATCGTTCTCCAAGTCGGCCACCGCCTGCGCCTCCTTCACAATAACCACCGAGCGCTCGGCCATCATGGGGTAGCGCTTGGCCTGGCCCAGAATGCCGGCCACGTCGGTATCCTTGCCATACAGCACCACCTGGTTGAAGCCCTTGTCGGCCTCGGGCAGCACGTGCTTTTCCAGCAAATCGGCCACCAAGTCGATGTAGTACGACTCCTCGCCCTGCAAAAAGTACACGGGCACAAACTGCCGCTGCTTAAGCTGAGCCAGGATTTCGTCGGGCGAGGCGTTCAATGAGTAAAGGAGTAAAGGAGTGAATGGGTGCGGCAAAGATACTGTCATCCTGAGCTTGCGAAGGACCTATTCAGAAGGTGTTATTTGAGGGGCGCTTCTTTCCAAGTCCTTTGCTCCATCAGGATGACAGGCGGTATCGGTCAGGTAGTACCTTTACGGCCTCATACCTTGGCTATCGGAGTCACTCATTCATTCCTTCACTCATTCACCCAGTGGATTTAATAAACGAACTGCGCTGGCGCGGCATGTTTCACGACATGATGCCCGGCACCGAAGAGCACCTGCGCACGGCGGCCCCCATCACCGGCTACATCGGCTTCGACCCGACTGCGCCCTCGCTGCACATCGGCAACCTGGCCACCATTATGCTGCTGGTGCACCTGCAGCGCGCCGGCCACCGGCCCATGGCCCTGGTAGGCGGCGCTACCGGCATGATTGGCGACCCCTCGGGCAAATCGGCCGAACGCAACCTGCTCGATGAGGAAGCCCTGCGCCGCAACCAAGCCGGCATCCAAGCCCAGCTGGAGAAATTTCTGGTGTTCGACGACTCGCCCACCGGCGCACTGGTGGTCAACAACTACGACTGGTTCAAAGACTTCGGCTTCCTAGGCTTCCTGCGCGAGGTGGGCAAGCACCTGACGGTAAATTACATGATGGCCAAGGATTCCGTCCAAAAAAGGATAGGTATCACTAAAACGGTTGGCAGAATCAATGATATTACCGACAAAGCATCTACGTATTTAGATGATGCTATTGAGTTAATTGGTGAAGGCCAGATAGATGAAGCTATTAAAGAACTTCAATTTGCACGCGGAATTTTAGCCTTAACTCAAAAGCTGACAGAGCCAGATTTCGAAAAGAAAAGCGAAGAGTTCGGTGAGGTCTTCAAAGGAGGTATCTGGGAGAATTTAGAAGAATCAGGACTGAGCTACACCGAGTTCAGCTACCAGCTGCTGCAGGGTTACGATTTCGTGCACCTGTTCCGCACCTACGGCTGCACCCTGCAAATGGGCGCCTCCGACCAGTGGGGCAACATCACAACCGGCACCGAGCTCATCCGCCGCATGGGTGGCGAGCTGACCGAAGGCGCACAACAGCCCGCCAAAGCCTATGCCCTCACCGGCCAGCTCATCACCAAGGCCGATGGGACCAAGTACGGCAAGAGCGAAACCGGCACTGTGTGGCTCGACGGCTCCCTGACGAGCCCCTATCAGTTCTACCAGTTCTTCCTCAACGCCGCCGACGCCGACGTGCCCCGCCTCATCCGCGTGTTCACGTTGCTGACCAAGGAAGAAATTGAGGCCCTCGAAGCTGAGCATGCCGAGGCCCCGCACAAGCGCATCCTGCAGAAGGCCCTGGCCGAGCAGGTAACCACCCGTGTGCACGGCCCTGCCGCCTATGAGGCCGCCTTAGCCGCCTCGCAGGTGTTGTTCGGTGGCGGCGAGCTGGCCTCGCTCGATGAAGCCACCCTGCTCGATGTGTTTGCCGGGGTGCCCCGCGTAGAAGTGCCCCGCGCCGACCTGGCCGAAATGAACGTCATCAGTCTGCTGAGCGAGGCTACCGGCGGCGTCATCTTCCCCTCCAAAGGCGAGGCCCGCAAAATGATGCAGGCCGGCGGCGTGAGCTTAAACCGCGAAAAAGCCGCCCCCGAGCAGCTGGCCACCGACGTAACGCCCCTGCTGGGTCAGTACATCGTGGCTCAGAAGGGCAAGAAGAACTACTTCCTGCTAAAGCTGGTGTAGCTGGGTCAGCGCTTCGTAGTTGGGGCCAAGTCAATGGCACTTCGTAGTTGGGGCCCAAGATGAGGAGCCGACCTAGGCACTACCCACGAAGCCCGAAGCACAAAAAAGAGGCCCTGCCGAATTTTGGCGGGGCCTCTTTTGGTATACCAACAGCCGCAAGCGGCCGGGCTACTTACTTCTTCTTGGCAGGAGCAGCCTTCTTGGCGGCAGCCGGAGCAGCTTTCTTAGCAGCAGCCGGAGCGGCTGGAGCATCGTTCTTCTTGTTCTGCACCTCGGTGCGGATTTCCTGGGCCATGTTCTTCAGCTCCTGCATGCCTTTGCGCACGCGGGTACCAGCGGCCGAGTTCTGCTTGTCGTAGAACTTCTCGAAGTCACCTTCGAGCGACATTACGAGGTCCTTCAGTTTGCTAAAATTGCTCATTGGGAGGGGGTATGTGGTGTGGAAGAGAAAAGATTCGGTCACAATATACAGGGATTTCAAATACAAGCAACTTGCAAAGTTTTTTTCTCAAACCCCCATTACGGCCTCATGAAGGCGTTTTTGATCCAATACCCCACCCATATAGCCCCGAAGAGCGGCAAGCCTGTCTTTATAAAGTACTAAATGCAAAAGCCAGCTTCCGGGTCGGAAACTGGCTTTTGCATTTAGGCGGGATGAAGCTACTCTGTCAGCCAGACAGGCGCTTCAGTTTTGGAATAAAGCCCTTTCGAAAGCTTTTCCTGCACTATCTCAAAGGCTTTGATGGTCTGCTCCACGTCGTCGAGCGTGTGCACCGCCGTTGGGATGAGGCGCAGCATGATGACGTCTTTCGGAACCACCGGATACACCACGATAGAGCAGAAAATGCCGTAATTCTCGCGTAAATCGAAGGTTATCTGCACCGCGTCGCCAATCTGGCCGGCCAGCATTACCGGCGTTACGGGCGAGGAAGTAGTGCCCAGGTTGAAGCCTTTCTCACGCAGGCCACTCTGCAGGGCCCGTACAATGGTCCAGAGGTTATCCTTTAGCTCGGGCTTGGTGCGCAACAGCTCCAGCCGCTTGAGCCCCCCCACTACCAGCGGCATGGGCAGGCTTTTGGCGAAAATCTGGCTACGCATGTTGTAGCGCAAATATTCAATTACGTTCTCAGGACCCGCTACGAACGCGCCGATGCTGGCCATGCTCTTGGCGAAGGTCGAAAAATAAAGGTCGATGCCGTCCTGCACACCCTGTTCTTCGCCCGTTCCAGCGCCCGTAGCGCCCATTGTGCCGAAGCCGTGGGCATCATCCACGAACAAACGGAACTGGAATTTCTCCTTCAGCTTGAGCACCCCGCGCAGGTCGCCCTGGTTGCCCGACATGCCGAATACACCCTCGGTGATAACCAGAATGCCGCCACCGCTTACGTCGGTGATACGCTGAGCCCGCTCAAGTTGCTTCTCGAGGCCGGCCATGTCGTTGTGTACGTACACAAAGCGCTTGCCGGCGTGCAGGCGCACGCCATCAATGATACAGGCATGCGACTCGGCGTCGTACACAATCACGTCGTGGCGGCCTACCATAGCATCGATAATCGACACTACGCCCTGGTAACCGAAGTTGAGCAGCATGCAGTCGGGCTTGCCCACAAACTCGGCCAGCTCGTTTTCCAGCTGCTCGTGCAGGTTGGAGTTGCCCGACATCATGCGGGCCCCCATGGGCAGGGCCATGCCGAAGTCGGCGGCGGCCTCAGCGTCGGCGCGGCGTACTTCGGGGTGGTTGGCCAGGCCCAGGTAATTGTTCAGGCTCCAGGTAAGCACCTCTTTACCGCGGAAAATCATGCGGGGCTTGATTTCACCTTCCAACTTAGGGAAAGCGAAATAGCCGTGCGCGTAGCTCGAGTGGGTGCCCAGCGGGCCGCGGTTGGCGGCAATCTTTTCAAATAGATCCACGAGGGAACGGGTTGAATGTGAAACGGAAACGACGGGGTTAATTGCGACCTTAACCACCGGTATATGTACAAAGTTATGGCAATCCGCAAAGGTAACCCTTCGCCGCAAGGTATCCAACGCCAGTTGAATTCAGCCTGTCCGTTTTTTGGTGCGCCCGGAAGGTCGTTTCTTTGGGTGTCAGAACACTAACAATTACCCTATAGAAATGTCATGCTGAGCGCAGCCGAAGCATCGCTACCGCTTCGCTGCACTAACAATTGCATCGCATTTCAGCGAGGCGGTAGCGATACCTCAGCTTCCCTCAGCATGACGTTCAGTTTCTGGTCTGTTTCACTCGCTACCCGCCCTTCGCTCCCACCTACCTCATGACAAAAATCAAGAAGCTCCTCGTTGCCAACCGCGGCGAAATTGCCCTGCGTATCCTCCGCTCGGCCAAGGAAATGGGCATTGCTACCGTGGCCATCTTCTCGGAGGCCGACCGCAACGCCCTGCACGTACGCTACGCCGACGAGGCCGTGTGCGTGGGCCCGCCCGCCAGCAAAGACAGCTACCTGCGCGGCGACAAAATCCTGGAAGTCTGTCGCCAGCTGGGCGTCGATGCCATCCACCCCGGTTATGGCTTCCTGAGTGAAAACGCCGAATTCGCCCGCCAGGTCACGGAGGCCGGGCTGATTTTCGTAGGCCCCTCGCCCGAAGCCATGAACATCATGGGCGACAAACTTTCGGCCAAGCAGGCCGTGAAAGCCTACGACATCCCGCTGGTACCCGGTACCGACGAGGCCATTTCCGACGTGCAGGAAGCCCGGCGCATTGCCGCCGAGGTAGGTTTCCCCATCCTGATTAAGGCTTCGGCCGGCGGCGGCGGCAAGGGCATGCGCATCGTAAACTCCGACGCCGAGTTCGAGGAGCAGATGCAGCTGGCCATCAACGAGGCCGTGTCGGCCTTCGGCAACGGGGCCGTGTTCATCGAGAAGTTTGTTACCGGCCCGCGCCACATCGAAATTCAGGTACTCGGCGACGAGCACGGCAACATCGTGCATTTGTTCGAGCGCGAGTGCAGCATCCAGCGCCGCCACCAGAAGGTGATTGAGGAAGCCCCCTCCTCGATACTCACGCCCGAGCTGCGGGCCGAAATGGGCCGCTGCGCTGTGGACGTGGCCCGCGCCTGCAACTACGCCGGGGCCGGCACCGTGGAGTTTCTGCTCGACGACAAGCACAACTTCTACTTCCTGGAGATGAACACCCGCCTGCAGGTAGAGCACCCGGTAACCGAGCAAATCACCGGCCTCGACCTGGTGAAAGAGCAGATTAGGGTGGCCGAGGGCCAGCCCCTGCCCTTCTCGCAGGAAGACCTCACGATTACCGGCCACTCGCTGGAGCTGCGCGTGTACGCCGAAGACCCGCAGAACAACTTCCTGCCCGATATCGGCACGCTGACCACCTACGTGCGCCCCCAGGGCCCCGGCGTGCGCGTGGACGACGGCTTCGAGCAGGGCATGGACATCCCGATTTACTACGACCCGATGATTGCCAAGCTGGTGGTGCATGGCGCCACCCGCGAGGAGGCCATTGCCCGCATGCTGCGCGCCATCGAGGAGTACCAGATTACCGGCATCGAAACCACGCTGGCCTTCGGCACCTACGTGCTTAACCACCCCGCCTTCGTCAGCGGCCACTTCGACACCAACTTCATCCGCGACCATTTCCCGGCCGACGCCCTGAAGCCCGCTGCCCCCGACGAAGCTACCGCCCAGGTAGCCGCCGCGCTGGCCGCCATGCTGCTCACGGACAAAAAACCGGGCGCCACAGCCGTCACCTCGGAAGCTTCACCCGCTACTGGCTCGGCCTGGAAGCGGAACCGGCTGGGGGTGCGGTAGAGGGATGATGTTGTAATGGCGGACTTACTTTGCGGAAAAGCTTATGCCTCCCCCCTTAATGTAATGGTAGTCCTCAGACCCACCTTGGAATCGTGGTGGTTTTTGGCCCTGCTGACCGTGGCGCTGTCGCGTGGTACTTTGCCGGGGGACCAGACTCAGGTTTGGGAGTTTACGAAACTCATCTACTTGGCGCGTTTCGTAAACTTTGAATCGTAGACGGGTTTCTTAAACTCGCGCTGCCCCATTGAGGCCAACTGGCCACTAGGTGCCGAGCTGATTTCTACCGTTCACGGAAAGGAGCGTTTAGGAAAGAGCTAAGAGTCGTTAGAAAACGTTACTTGCTCTCGGCTATCAGTAGCCAACACGGATAGCAGATGGTCGAGCAAACGCAGGAATGAAGCCCGCGCAAACAGCTGATTAAACCGATCGTAACTGACAACGTCCTTGTTGGCGCTTAAGACCGTCTGTTTCGTCTGCCGGAGTGCCTCCACCAAGGACTGCTGATTCAACCCCTGGGCCGCGCGGCAGATGTCGTCCGGCCACCACCCAAAGGCTTGAACCCCGCAACAAGCCGCGACGCACGCCACTTCCAAGTTATTCCAAAAAACATCTAGGGGCGCCAACGCGCCCTGAGCAGTGTTGGCCGGGGTGTCCTGCGTATGCGAAAAGCAAAGAAGAGAGTCGCTAAACGGGTCGAAACCCAACAGGTCAATGTGGGCCTCTGGACCGATGGAAAGGATTGCTTGCGCAGTCATACAACTGGAAGGAATAAGTAATACAGGTTTGGAACGCGCCCAGCCTCGGTACTCCGCAGTTTACTAAAACGGTCGTTTAGAAGACGTTACGAACCCTACCTCGCGGGGGCTTAGTAAAGAGTGCCCGGCCTTTCTAGGGGCTTTCCTAAAGAGTAGGTCAGCTATGCCTATAGACCCGCTATCTAAATCAGCTCCGTCACTTCCCGCACACCAATGGGCCGCTCGCGGGTGAAACCTTCGCCGTACTGCGCCCCGATGAGGTGGCCGAATTCGCGGGCCCGGGCCTCCATAAAGTCGCTGAACGCGGGTGTGGAGAGGTAGGTGGCTGGCTCTTGGCTATTGGGGTCGTGGAACTGGGTTTTGTAAGCTTGAATGGACTCCCACTTCTTCGGCCAGTGGGCAGTAATGTCCACTACAAAGTCGGGCGCAATCTGGCGGTCCTGGATGTAGTGGTACACCACGCGGGGGCGCCACGCGGCCTGGGGCTGCCCATCTTCACCCAGCGTTTCAATCATGCGCAGGCCCGAAAGGAAGCAGGATTCAGTGGCCAGCTGCGAGGCCCGACCGTGGTCGGGGTGCCGGTCGTGGATGGCGTTGCAGAGCACCACATCGGGCTGATAACGGCGTAGGGCGGCTATAAGCACTAGCTGGTGTTCCCGGTCGTTGCGAAAGAAGCCATCGGCCATGCCTAGGTTTTCGCGTACATCGAGGCTCAGAATTTGGGTGGCTTGCGCAGCTTCCTCGGCCCGGGTCTGGGGCGTGCCGCGGGTGCCCAGCTCGCCGCGGGTAAAGTCGATGATGCCAATGGATTTGCCTGCCGCCGCCGCTGCCAGCAGCGTGCCGGAGCAGGACATTTCCACATCATCGGGGTGCGCCCCGAGGGCCAGTACATCAAGTTTCATCTTGGAATATTAGGAGTCTGAGTTTAGTCGGCTGAGGAACCAGGAATTTGTCATCCTCCCTTAGTCAGGATCACAGACAGAGACCCTACCCCTACTTAATACGCAGCATACGGCCGATGCGCAACGTGCCGGTGCTACCGTTCAAACGGCGAAGCTGCGCCTGCGAAACGCCATATTTCTGGGCAATACCCGACAGCGTTTCGCCACTCCGGATTTTGTGCGTTACAACGCGGCGGGCCTGCGTGGGCCGCGCTTTGCTGCTGCTGGCTGCTCCCGGCACGCTGCCCCCGCGGTAGCGGAGCGACTTGCTGTAGTAGTCAAACAGAGCCGACGTAATCTGAAAGTTGTCCTTGATGAGCTTGTAATCGGGGAAGTCGTAGAGCTCGTTGGGGTTGATGGGATTACCCTCGTAGCGCACCTCGAAGTGCAGGTGCGAGCCGCTGCTGCGGCCCGTGCTGCCACCCCAGCCAATCAGCTCCCCGGCCTTCACAAAGGTACCGGGCGTTACAAGCGCCTTCTGCAGGTGTCCATAGAGCGTTTCGATGCCGTTGTAGTGGCGCACCATCACGTAGTTGCCGTAGCCGCTGCCGTCCCATTTCACCAGGCGCACCACGCCATCGAAAGCCGTTTTCACCGAGTCACCGGTATTCAGGTCGAGGTCGGTGCCGTAGTGCCAGCGGTAGCCGCGGAAGCCGAAGCCCGAGGTAATGGGCGTGCTGGTGAGCGGCATTTTGGCGTAGCGCTGCTTCTCGGGCTCAATGAGCCGCAGGTTAAGCGTGTCCTTGATGCGGCGGCCATCTACCCGGTACGGGTTGATGTTCTGGGTGTCCCAGATGGCGTAGTAGCCGGCCACCTGAATCCAGCTGGAGTCGATCTGCACCTGCTCCCTCACCTCTACAATATGCTGCTCGCCTTCGTTGAGCGAGGTTGTATCCTCGCTCACAATGGAAAGCTTGCGGGCTGGGTTGAAAAAGATAGACTTGGCCGCTTCAGAATTATCGTCGGGCAGTTCCTCGGTCTGGATGAGTACCGTGGTATCGGGCCGCACGTAGCGAATAGTGGGCGTTTTGATGCGAAAAAAGTCCTTGCGCTTGCCGGCGTCGCCGGCTTTAGGCTTGGAAGTGGCGGGCACTTTGCGCCGCTGGGCCAGCAGCTGGCCGGGCAAGCCTAAAAACAGCCCGATCAGTAGCAGCGGCAGCAGCCAGTGTCTAACAAAATTCAGCAAGAGCAAAAAATTAATGAGTGAAGGCGTGGGGAAGCGAATGGGTGAATACCGCAGGGTAAACGCCCCACTAAACCAACTGGTATATCCGGCCGGTTACACATTCACTCATTCGCTCGGCCACGGTAATTAGTCGCCCAGGGCCGCCAGATAGCGTTCGGCGTCGAGGGCGGCCATGCAGCCGGTACCAGCCGCCGTTACGGCCTGGCGGTAGGTAAAGTCCTGCACGTCGCCGCAGGCAAACACGCCATCAACGTTGGTTTTGCTGGTGCCGGGCAGGGTTTTGAGGTAGCCCTGCTCATCGTGGTGCAGGTAGGGCTGGAATATTTTGGAGTTAGGGTCGTGGCCAATGGCCACAAAGAAGCCCTCAATAGCCAGCTCGCGGGTGGTACCATCGAGTACGTTTTTCACCCGCACGGCTTCCACGACGTGCTCGCCCAGAATTTCGTCGGTTACCGTGTGCCAGAGCACTTCAATCTTGGGGTTGTCGAGCACACGCTTCTGCATGATCTTCGAAGCCTTCATCTCGCCTTTGCGCACAATCATGTACACTTTCGAGCAGAGGTTGGCCAGATAGGTTGCCTCCTCGGCGGCCGTGTCGCCGGCACCCACAATAGCCACGTCTTTGCCGCGGTAGAAGAACCCGTCGCACACCGCGCAGGCCGAAACGCCCGAACCGTTGAGGCGCTGCTCAGAAGGCAGCCCCAGCCATCTGGCCGAAGCCCCGGTGGCAATAATAACGGTGTCGGCTGTCAGCTCCAGCTTCTCATCAACGGTGATGCGGCGCGGGTGGGCCTCAAAGTCTACGGCCGTAGCAATGCCGTAGCGGATGTCGGTGCCGAAGCGCTCAGCCTGCTTTTTCAGGTCCTCCATCATTTCGGGGCCCATCACGCCGTCAGGGTAGCCGGGGAAGTTCTCCACGTCGTTGGTGATGGTAAGCTGGCCGCCGGGCTGCAGGCCCTGGTACATGACGGGGTTGAGGCCGGCACGGGCAGCATAAATGGCGGCGGTGTAGCCGGCCGGACCGGAGCCAATAATCAGGCAGTGAATGTGTTCGGGAGTGGTAGTGGCCATACAGTATGTAGCGGCGGCGGGCCGGGCCCGCGCCGGGATGGATTAAGGTTGGGGCTACAAAGGTAACAAGCCCGGACGGTTGGGCTGTTTTGGAAGAACATTCCTGTCGGGCTTCGTAAGCTGACAGCAAACGAAAAATGGCTAAGGCATGCTATACTACAACAAAAAACCCCAACCAGTGGGTCAGGGTTTGATGCTTGGGGGAGTAAAAAATTACCCCAGATATGGTTTCAGCGCTTTGCTGCGCGAAGTGTGGCGCAGGCGACGAATGGCCTTCTCTTTGATCTGGCGCACCCGCTCGCGGGTCAGGTTGAACTTCTCACCGATTTCCTCCAGCGTGAGCGAGCTTTCGCCGTTCAAACCGAAGTAGAGCGTGATAACATCGGCTTCGCGCTTGGTGAGCGTGCTCAGGGCGCGCTGCACCTCCTTGCGGAGTGAGTCGTTCATCAGGCCCGTGTCGGGGCTCTCCTCGTCCTCGTTTTCGAGCACGTCGAGCAGGCGGTTTTCCTCGCCCTGCACAAACGGAGCGTCCACCGATACGTGACGGCCCGAAATCTTGAGCGTATCCACCACTTCCGAGGTGGTAAGCTCCAGCACTTCGGCAATTTCCTCGGGCGAAGGCTCACGCTCAAACTTCTGCTCCAACTCCGAGAACGACTTGCTGATTTTGTTCAGCGAGCCGACCCGGTTCAAGGGCAAACGCACGATGCGCGACTGTTCGGCCAAGGCCTGCAGAATCGACTGGCGAATCCACCAAACGGCGTAGGAAATGAATTTAAAGCCCCGGGTTTCGTCGAAACGCTTGGCGGCTTTAATCAGACCGAGGTTGCCCTCGTTGATCAGGTCGCCCAGGCTCAGGCCCTGGTTCTGGTACTGCTTGGCCACCGACACCACGAAGCGAAGGTTGGCCTTGGTTAATTTTTCCAGCGCCAGCTGGTCGCCTTCCCGGATGCGCTGCGCCAGCGTTACCTCCTCATCGGGGGTCAGCAGGTCCACTTTGCCAATCTCCTGGAGGTATTTATCCAGCGACTGGCTTTCGCGGTTGGTAATCTGCTTGCTGATTTTTAACTGTCTCATTGCGGGCGCGAGAGGATGAAATGATGAATGCTTCTGCTTGTTAACGTCGATTTTGATTCGTCGGGCGAATCCTCCCGTTCAGCGGGCACCGGGCTCAGTTTAATGCAACGGCCCGGTACCCGCTAAAGTTCGGCGAAGGCGGTATTAGGCCGCGCCGTTGGAGTCGGCCGTACGCTCGGGCTTCGCCATGAGCACCTTGCGCGAGAGCCGGTATTTGCCGGTTTTCTTGTCGATATCAAGCAGTTTCACGTCAATCTCCTGCCCTACCTCCAGCACGCCTTCCAGCGTAGCCAGCCGCTCGTGCGACACCTCCGAAATGTGCAACAGGCCGTCTTTGCCCGGCATGATTTCCACGAAGGCACCGTAAGGCTGAATGCTGCGCACTTTGCCTTTGTAGGTTTCGCCTACTTCCGGCGTAGCAGCAATGGCGTTGATGCGGTCGATGGCAGCCTGCATGTCTTCCTGGTTGGAAGCGTAGATGCTCACGTGGCCCTTTTCGTCCTTCTCCTCGATGATTACCGTGGCGTTGGTATCCTTCTGGATCTGCTGGATAACCTTGCCACCGGGTCCGATTACGGCGCCGATGTACTCTTTGTCAATCAGCATCTTGTGCGAGCGGGGCGTATGCGGCTTCAGCTCAGCTGCCGGGGTGGCAATGGTCTTGGCCATCTCGCCCAGAATGTGCAGGCGGCCTTCGCGGGCCTGGTGCAGGGCGGCGGTCATAATCTCGGCGCTCAGCCCCTGGATTTTGATGTCCATCTGGCAAGCCACGATACCTTTTTCGGTGCCGGTTACCTTGAAGTCCATGTCGCCAAGGTGGTCCTCATCACCCAGGATGTCAGAAAGCACGGCGTACTCGCCGGTTTCCTTGTCCTGCACGAGGCCCATGGCAATACCCGAAACGGCAGCGCGCACCGGAATACCAGCATCCATCAGCGCCATCGAGCCGGCGCACACCGTGGCCATCGACGACGAGCCGTTCGACTCCAGAATATCCGACACAATGCGGACGGTGTAGGGGTTCTCGTCGTCCGAAGGCATCACCTTCTTCAACGAGCGCAACGCCAGGTTGCCGTGGCCGATTTCGCGGCGGCCGGGGCCACGGTTGGGCTTCACTTCGCCGGTCGAGAAGGCCGGGAAGTTGTAGTGCAGCATGAACTTGCTGTAGCCCGACGTCATGGCCGTATCGATGATCTGCTCATCGAGCTTGGTACCGAGGGCTACCGTAGTCAGCGACTGGGTTTCGCCGCGCGTGAACAGGGCCGAACCGTGCGCACCGGGCAGGTAGTTGATTTCGCTCCAGATAGGGCGAATCTGGGTCAGGGCGCGGCCGTCGAGGCGGGTGCGCTCCTTGATCATCATGTCGCGGATGCCTTTCTTCTCCGCCGAAGCGTAGTAGCGGCCGAACATTTTCTGGTCGAGCTCGGGGTTTTCTTCGAGCAGCTTGGCCAGCAACGGCTTCTTGATGGCGCCGAAAGCCTCCTTACGGCCGGCCTTGCTGGTGTTACCCGACTTGGCCACGTCGTAGGCGCCCTGGTATACGGCGTCGTTGATTTGCTTTTTCAGCTCCTCATTCTCCACGTACTTGGGGTAGTCGCGCTTCACCTTCGACTTCTCCACTTCGGCGGCCAGCTCCAGTTGAGCCTTTACCTGCAGCTTGATAGCCTCGTGAGCGTAAGCAATGGCTTCCACCATTTCCTCCTCGCTCACCTCGTCCATCTCGCCTTCCACCATGGCCACCGAGTCAGCCGTGGCGCCTACAATCAGGTCGATGTCGGCGCGGGCAATGTCGGCGGTGAGGGGGTTGATCTGCAGCTTGCCGTCGATGCGGGCCACGCGAACCTCTGAGATAGGGCCAGCGAACGGAATATCCGAAATCGAGAGAGCAGCCGAAGCGGCCAAAGCAGCCAGGGCATCAGGCTGCACGGTGCGGTCAGCCGAAATCAGCGTAATCATCACCTGCACCTCGTAGTGATAATCCTTGGGGAACATCGGGCGCAGAATCCGGTCGACGATGCGGCAAACCAGGATTTCCTGGTCCGACAGGCGGCCTTCGCGGCGCTGGAACGAGCCGGGAATGTTGCCGGCACCGCCGAACTTCTCCTGGTAGTCAACCGAAAGAGGAAGAAAATCCACCTCGCCGCGCGAGCTGGGCTGCGATACAACCGTGGCCAGCAACATGGCGTCGCCGAGGCGAACCACTACGGCGCCGTCGGCGAATTTGGCCAGTTTGCCGGTTTCGAGGGAAATCTGCCGACCATCGGGCAGGGTGATGTGCTTGGTAACCGCGTGGTAGTTGGGCATCGAGGGTGCTTTAAGGGAAAGCGTGCAGCGGGCGAGCAGCCGAAAAAACCGGACCGGCAATGGTCCCGTTTTGCTCTAAGAAAAGATATGTCGGAGAGTAAACAACAAAACCGGCGGAATTGATGCAGCCGGCTTGGCACAAAAAAAGAGCAGGGAACCTTCCGGTTGGAAGGCTCCCTGCTCCGGAAGGTGAGCTTACTTACGCAGACCCAGTTCCTTGATGATGGCGCGGTAGCGGTTGATGTCGCGCTGCATGAGGTAGTCCAACATGCTGCGACGCTTACCTACCAGTTTGAGGAGACCCAAACGGGTCGAGAAATCCTTCTTGTTCACCTTGAGGTGCTCGGTCAGGTGCAGAATACGCTGCGTGAAGAGAGCAATCTGCGACTCGGCCGAACCGGTGTCTTTGGAGGTTTTCTGGAGGCTGTTTTTCTCGAAAATAGCCTGTTTTGCTTCGGTAGTCAGAATCATCGGCAGATAGGTTGCCCCGTCTTAGATTAAAAAAAGAAAAGAAAATCCACCCCGCACCTCGGGGTGGCTGCAAAGGTACGTATTTAATGCGGTGGAATGTGCGAAATAAGGAATAATGTGAAAAGTCGAGCTGGAATGCGGGGTCCACTAAGACACTCTGCATCACCCATACTTTTCGAAATCCGCACATTCAACCCACACCACAAGCTACATTACACGGCCTTCTTGTAGCCGCGCAAAGGCCAGCGTAGCCAGCGCGGCACCAGCCGGCCCCAATTCACATCAAGCAGCCCCGAATCGTGGCGGGCTTGATACAGAAAGAACAGGCCAATGGGCAGCAAAATGGCTCCCGACATCCACATGCCGATGGCGACGGGCATCACCTGCTCGCGGCCGTACTTCTCGCCCATAATCGAGAAGACGTAGTAGATGATGAAGAATACAATCGATACCAGAATGGGCACGCCCAATCCACCCTTCTTGATAATAGCCCCCAGCGGCGCCCCAATCAGAAACATGAGCAGAATGGCAGCCGACTGGGTGTACTTACGGAAGACTTCGATCCGGTAGTTGGCCGCCTCCTTGGTCAGGTTGGCCAGGCGTTCTTCGGTGGTTGTCAGGAACGACTGCACGTTGCGGGCACGATTGATGGCCTGCTGGGCAGTGGCTTTGCTGGCGGGCGGTAGTCGGGTTGGGGGCACAGTCCAGGCGGCCACGCGCTGGTCGGCGGCCACCCCCAGCGTATCGAGGCGCAGGTAGCTGTAGTAAGGTGTCAGCTGCCGCACCACCTGCCGGCGCTCCTGGTTTACCCGGTTCTGGAGCGAGTCGGTATAATGCCCCAACTGATCCAGGTTGAGCATCATCTTGTTGGTATTGAAGAGCTCTTTCTGGGTCCGATCAAGGCCAAACGACTTAAGTGAGAAGGTAATCAGGTTGCGGTCGAAGTTCTGGCGAATAAAGCTGGCACCGGCCGTACTCTGGGTGTTAGGCTGCTCGGTATAGGAGTGCCCCCGAAACAGCTCCAGCCCCAGGTATTGCCCCCCAAACCGGGTGAACATGCGGCCCGAGTCGGCCAGGATTACAGTGCTGCCACCCCGCCCGCCGGTGTGGTCGTAAATCATCACGCCCATCAGCACGTCGCCGTTCTCGCCCTGCTTTTCGTCTACTTTGATCGTAAAACCGGGAATACCGTTGTAAAAAACGCCCTCGCGAATGTCAAGGGCCAGCTTCTGCTGCCGCACATCCCAGAGCAAGCTAAAGGCCTCCAGGTTGGCCAACGGTACGATGGTGTTGTTGAACCAGAACGCGCCCCCCGCCAGCAGTACGCTCACGACCAGCACCGGCCGCAAAATGCGGGTAAGCGAAATACCAGCCGTTTTGATAGCGGTCAACTCGTGGTGCTCACCCAAGGTACCAAACGTCATCAGCGACGAGAGCAGTACGGCCAGCGGCAGCGAGATGGGCACAATCAGCACCCCGAAGTAAAACAGCAGCTGCAGAATCACGCCCAGGCCCAGGTCCTTGCCCACCAGATCGTCCATGTATTTCATCATGAACTGCATCAGGAAGATAAACTGCACCACGGCGAAGGTGAGCAGAAAGGGCCCAGCGAAGGCCTGCAAGATCAGCTTATCGAGTTTTTTCATAGAGGCAACCGCCCGCCCTTAGTCCGGCGGACTAAAACACAACGGGGAGCAAACGTGAAACGAAGATACGGCTCGTTTCGCGTCTGCCCCCCGGTTTATGGGCTACTCCCTGGCTTAGCCCCCTACCTGTTCGCGCAGTTTCTGCATCAGGCTGGCCCACATTTCTTCCAGTTCCTCGGTATCAGTTTCCTCCGAGTAGTCCACCACACGCAGGTACACCTCTTGCGTCAGCTGCGACTCCTCAATCAGAAAGTCCAGGTAATTGGCGTCGGCCACTGTCTGGCGGCGCTCATCCAAAAAGCAGAACCGCACCGAGCGGTTGGTGCGGTGCGAGCTCATCTCGGCGTAGTGCGGCTGATTGTCCCACACGAAGTTGAAGTGCTGAGCGCCTTCCATCTGCACGCGCTGGCAAAACCACTGTTCCAGGCCCGAAGCCGTCGCTAGGTAGGGATACAGAATTTTGGGAGAGGCATTAATAGGATGTTCTACCGAAAAACGGTGTTTTTGACGAGTAGTGGAAAGGGACATAAGCAGTACAGCGTAAAGAATTTAGGACCGGAACGCCGCTTGGCAGCTCCTCCGGCAGCCAATATACGCGGGTTTTTTTTCCTTCCCCCCTTGCGTTGCGTCAAAACTTGTGCCTACCTTTGCACCACCAAAACAGGGCGGGATAGCTCAGTTGGTTAGAGCACAGGATTCATAACCCTGAGGTCACGAGTTCAACTCTCGTTCCCGCTACATATTAAAACCGCGTCGGCATTACCCCGGCGCGGTTTTTTTTGCGTTTCAGCCTGTTCGTTCTGTCTGCCTGGCCAATGGGTTGTTTTGCTTTGCCAGAAACGTCACTAACCGACGATTTTTCAACATTCGTCTAAATAACTAGGAGGTTGAGCGAGAAATACGCTCCTTTGAGTCTATGCGGCAGCAATTCCAAACAAGCACTGGCACCACGTTCCTTCTAACCGAATTTGACCAGCAGAATAACTGGATTTATAACGACTGGCAGGGGCTACTAACGCTGGAGTCCATCCAGGAAGGCTCTGGTGGCATCCTGGAGATCTTACAGCACACACGTTGTCCGTATATGCTGACCGATAACCGCCGTTTACTGGGCTCGTGGAAACACGCCAACGACTGGCTGGAGCAGATCTGGATACCGCAGGCCCTGGCCGCTGGCATGACGTACTACGCCCATGTTAAGGCACCTGGTGTGTTCGGACAGGCCGCTGTGGAGGATATGCACCTGCGTGTAGGCTCACACTTGCACCTGCAGTTGTTCGAGCAGATGGAAGAAGCTGTTGCCTGGTTGCGCGAAATGCAGGCAATAGAGCGCGGAGTATAAGTCAACCCCTCTTCTAACCAATACGGTTAGCCTTTTTAGTAAGCAGTTCTACTTAGAAAATAACACAAAAAAGCGGCTGCTCCTTTCGGGGCAGCCGCTTTTTTGTGGAAATAACCGTCTGTGGTTATTTCATTTTCTCCACGATGCCTTTGAAAGCCTCAGGGTGGTTGAGGGCAAGATCAGCCAGAACCTTACGGTTGAGTTCGATACCAGCCTTCTTGAGGCCACCCATGAACTGGGAGTACGACAGGCCATGCTCGCGGGCACCGGCGTTGATACGCTGGATCCAGAGGGCACGAAACTCGCGCTTCTTTACTTTCCGGTCGCGGTAAGCATAAAGCAAACCTTTCTCGACGGCATTTTTGGCAACGGTCCATACGTTTTTGCGACGGCCATAATAGCCTTTCGCCAAACGCATGATTTTTTTCCGACGGTGGCGCGAGGCCGCGTGGTTTACACTTCTTGGCATAACCTGGGTTGTTTTTGGCGGTCGGCGGCGGACTTACTGCCGCAGCTTGGGTTCCTACCGAACGCCTGGTGTGAGTTTTGATGGATAATCAGCAACAAGCAACTAAGAGGTGCGAACCTCGGCAATTCAGCCAAGTAGCCCTTCTTAAGAAGCCATTCCTAATTACATGTTAAGCATGTCCTTTACGCGGTTCATGTCGGCCGAGCTAACCAGCGTGATGTGCGTAAGGTTACGCTTCTGCTTGGTGGTTTTCTTGGTCAAGATGTGGCTCTTGTAAGCGTGCTTACGCTTGATTTTGCCCGTGCCGGTCAGCGTAAAACGCTTCTTGGCGCCGGACTTGGTCTTCATCTTCGGCATTGTGGTGGTAGAAAAAGGTGAAACATGCGGTGGTCGGCTGCCTAGGGCCGGTGCACCAGCGAAAAACGGAGCATAGCTCCGGATAAGAGCGTTACTCTGCGCCTTGATCAGCAGCGCTGATTTCAGCCGTGGCTGTTTTGGGCACTTCTACTGCTGCGGATTCGGGAGCCGGAGCGGCAGCGGCAGGTTTGGCGGCTTTATCAGTTGGCTTGCCCTTGTCAGCCTCCTTAGGAGCAACCTTTTTAGGGGGCGCTATAACTTTAGGAGCCAGATACAGGAACATGCGCTTGCCTTCAAGCTTGGGTAACTGCTCTACCTTGGCCAGATCCTCAAGGGCCTGGGCAAACTTGAGCAGCAGAATTTCGCCCCGCTCCTTGAAAACAATGCTTCGGCCTACGAAGTGAACGTACGCCTTGATTTTCGCACCCTCCTTCAGGAATTCCTGTGCGTGCTTGAGCTTGAAAGCAAAGTCGTGGTCGTCGGTGTTGGGTCCGAAACGGATTTCCTTGATGACAACCTTGGTTTGCTTAGCCTTCAGCTCACGGGTTTTCTTCTTCTGCTCGTACTTGAATTTCGAGTAGTCGATAACCCGGCACACCGGAGGCGAGGCCGTGGGGGAAATTTCAACTAAGTCCAGGTTTTGGTCCTGCGCCATGCGCCGGGCCTGATCCGTGGGGTAGATGCCTTGCTCCACGTTGTCGCCAACGAGGCGCACTTCACGGGCCGTAATCTTATGATTGATTTTGAACGGCTCCTCGACCTGGGCGCGAGGGATATAGCGGCGGTTAGGGGTAGCTATGGCGGTTTCTCCTTAAGGTGAAAGTCGATTTTGACTAGAACTATAACCACACCGACCGGGGCCAATGAGTTCAGCTAGTGGGCAAATATCCGGCATTTTTTCCAAATCCTCACTAAAACCTATATAAAAAAAGGCCTCAACGAGCAGAAAAAGCCAATTTTATCAGGGCTCAGCCAACGGCCAAGCCCCGATAACGCTGCTACTCGGCCGCTCCGTCCATCATGGCGGCCACCTGGCTTTCGAAGCTCTTGATAAACGAGTCGATCGGCATCGAGCCTACATCACCCTCGCCATGCTTGCGCACCGACACGATGCCGTTCTCCTGCTCTTTTTCGCCCACTATCAGCATGTAAGGCACTTTCGATACCTCGGCGTCGCGGATTTTGCGGCCGATTTTCTCGTCGCGGTGGTCGACGGTACCGCGCAGCTCGGCACCCATCAGGCGGTCGTACACCTGCTGAGCATAGTCATGATATTTCTCTGAAATGGGCAGCACGGCGAACTGCTCGGGCGAGAGCCAGAGCGGGAAGTTGCCAGCGCAGTGCTCGATGAGTACGGCCACAAAGCGCTCCAACGAGCCAAACGGTGCCCGGTGAATCATCACCGGACGCTGGCGCGAGTTGTCGGAGGCCACATACTCCAGGTCGAAACGCTCGGGTAGGTTGTAGTCTACCTGCACGGTGCCCAACTGCCACTTGCGACCCAGGGCGTCGCGCACCATGAAGTCGAGCTTAGGGCCATAGAAGGCCGCCTCGCCCAGTTCTGTTACGGTGGTCAGGCCCTTCTCTGCTGCCGACTCGATAATGGCTTGCTCGGCCTTGTCCCAGTTCTCATCGGAGCCGATGTACTTGGCCTTGTTCTCGGGGTCGCGCAGGGAAATCTGAGCGGTGAAATCCTGAAATCCCAGCGCCCGGAAAACATAGAGAACCAGATCAATAACCTTGGTAAACTCTTCCTTTACTTGATCAGGACGACAGAAGATGTGGGCGTCGTCCTGGGTGAAGCCGCGTACCCGCGTCAGGCCGTGCAGCTCGCCGCTTTGCTCGTAGCGATACACCGTGCCGAACTCGGCCAGGCGCACCGGCAGGTCGCGGTAGCTACGGGGCTTGGTCTTATAGATTTCGCAGTGGTGGGGGCAGTTCATGGGCTTGAGGAAGAACTCCTCGCCTGGGTTCGGCGTCTTGATAGGCTGGAACGAATCGGCACCGTACTTCTCGTAGTGGCCGCTGGTTACGTACAGCTCCTTTGAGCCGATGTGGGGCGTTACCACGGGCTGGTAGCCGGCCTTGATCTGGGCACGGCGCAGGAACTGCTCCAGCTTTTCGCGCAGCATGGTGCCCTTGGGCAGCCATAGCGGCAGCCCCGCTCCTACTTTATCCGAGAAGGCAAACAACTCCAACTCCTTGCCCAGCTTGCGGTGGTCGCGACGCTTGGCTTCCTCCAGCTTTTCGAGGTATTCGGTCAGCTCCTTGGCCTTGGGGAACGTGATGCCATAGATGCGCGTGAGCTGCTTGTTCTTCTCATCACCGCGCCAGTAGGCCCCGGCGATGTTGAGCAGCTTGACGGCTTTGATGTTGGCGGTGTCGGGCAGGTGCGGGCCGCGGCACAAATCCACGAAATTTCCCTGCTGATAGAACGTGATGGTGCCGTCGTCGAGGCGCTGCAGCAGGTCCAGCTTGTAAGGGTCGGCCTTCTCGGTGAAGTAAGCAATGGCATCGGCCTTGCTCACTGCACGGCGCTCAAACTTGCTTTTCTGGCGGGCCAGCTCAAGCATTTTCTTCTCGATCTCCGGGAAGTCTTCGCTCGAAATCATGCGGCCTTCGCCCAGGTCGATGTCGTAGTAAAAGCCGTTTTCGATGGCCGGACCGATGCCCAGCTTTACGCCGGGATACAGGGCTTCGAGGGCTTCGGCCAGCACGTGGGCCGAGGAGTGCCAGAAGGCCATCTTGCCATCGGCGTCGTTCCAGGTCAGAATGGCCACCTGGGCGTCCTGATCGATGGGGCGGTGCAGGTCGCGCACTTCGCCATCAACGCGCACACCTACAGCGTTGCGGGCCAGGCCTTCGCTGATAGCGGCGGCGACATCGTAGCCCGTGGCGCCATCTACAAACTGGCGCACCGAGCCGTCGGGGAGGGTAATATTCAACATACAAAAAGGGGCGTAATGGCTATACAAACAGCCGTGAGGCGGCAAGTTAGGAAGTTTTAAGCGGAGCTGTTTTCACATCCGACACCCAAAAACAGGGTTTACCCGCGACTTGGAGCCCACCGCTTGGCTATGCTCAAACCTGAAATCAACCCAACTCCTTACAGCCCGGGCTTGTAGAAGTCGAGCGGCTCGATGGCCTCGACGGGTGCGGGACGCGGTGTTTCGTCGACTATAACCCCGCGGGCGCGGTTGCCCACTTTCCAGACTTTATAGGTCCAGCGGCGGTTGCCGGGGTTTTCGGCCACCAGCAGGCGGTACTGGTCGGCGGCTTCGGCCCAGAGCCCCTGGCTTTCGAAGCTTTCGGCCAGCATAGAACGGGCATCGGGCAGGCGCGGCGCGCGGCGCAGGGCCCGCTGCAGGTGGGGCACGGCCTGCGCATAGCGGCGGGCTTTGTAGGCCGCCAGCCCCAGCCGGTAGTCGGCCCGGTAAAAGGTGGAGTCGAGCTGCGCCACGCGGGCATAGCTACGCAGGGCCTGTTCGGGCTGGTTTTGCAGCTCAAACTGGCGGCCATAATCATACCAGAGCGGGGCGTAAGTCGAATCCAGCTTCAGGCCTCGGGCAGCATAAATAGCCGCCTGGTCGGGCTGCCGGTAGGCGTTGGACAAGAAGGCCAGTTGGTGCAGGATTTCGGGCTCGCGCGGGGCACGGGCCACGCTGGCACGCAGATAATCGAGAGCCTGCGCCGTGTCGTTGACTCCCACAAACGCCAGGCCTTTGTAGAATAGCGCGGCTGCTAGGTCGGGCTCCTGCTGCAGGGCGCGGTCGAGTTGGTCGAGGGCATCCTGGTAGCGGCGGGAGGCCAGGTGCATCTCCCCTACCAGCAGGTTGAGCTCGGGCGAAGCGAAGCCGCGGCGGGCAGCTTGGTCGGTGGCATCGAGGGCCGCTTTAATGAAGCCCTGAGCGCGCAGGGCGCGGGCTTTGGTGAAGTAGAATTGGCCCGGCGCATCATCAAGCGCCAACGCCTGGTTGATGTCGCTCAGGGCAGCATCAGTCTGGCCGGCATCGAGGCGGAAAGCAGCGCGGCGGGCGTACAGCGAGGCATTGCGGGGCTGGCGGACAATGGCACCGTCGAGTTCCTCGGCCTGCACGCGGGGGCCGCTGGCTACTGTGCGCAGGTCAATCATGGTATCGGGCCGGGCCGCCGGGGTTGGCTCGGCACAGCTGGTCAGCAGGGCGGCCACAGCCAGCCCGGCAATTCCCCGAAATTGAAAAAACCGCACAGTCAGCAAAAAGGTAAGGTAAGTCGGTAAAGATACGTGGTGCGGCTTAGAGCGTCAGGCGGAAACGGGCCTGTTGCCGGCGCTGGCGACGATTGAGCTGTTCGAGCAGTTTCTGGCAACTGCGGCTGATAACCAACTCTTCGGCCGTAACGGGGTTCAACTGCCCGGCGGCCTGCAAAACCGCCCGGGCGCGGGCATCCTGGCTGCGGTTGAGGTATACCCGGGCCAGATCGTAGGCCACCTCAATGCGCTGCGAATCCAGCTGGTAAGAACGGCGCAGCGCCTCAATGGCCAGCAGCGTACTGCCGCCCGCTGGCATGCCCCCCATAAACAGCCGGCTGTAAATGCGCTCGGGCAGGCTGTAGTGGTCGACGCGGTAGTGCCAGCGGCCCAACAGCTGCCAGGCCGCGGCCCAATTGGGTCGCAGCTCGGTGGCTTGGTACACGTGGGGGCGCATTTCGCGGTAGGCCAGCAGCCGACTGCGCAATGGTTGCAAAGGAGCCTGGGCAGCCAGTACGCGGGCGGCGGCGTAGTGGCCTTCGGCTCCGTGGGGGCACACTACCAGGGCACGGTTGGCCAGAAGGCGGGCAGCAGCATAATAAGCAACCCGGCGGCTTTCGTCGGTGTAGCGGCTGCCAATACGCACGCTCAGCACGGCGGCCTGCCAGAGGGCCTCGTAGGTGGCCGGAGCCTGCGCCAGCACCTGCTCGTAGCGGCTCAGCGCTTCCGACTCGCGATAGGCATTAAGCAGCTTCCCGGCTTCGGCCAGCCCGGCCTGCAGCGCAGGGCTGGTGGGCGGTGCTCCGCATGGGGGCGCAAGCACGGCCGTTGCGGCAGCATTTTCGGCCGAGGCACGTTTTGGACGGAGCTGGGCCTGCGCCGCCGGACACGCCAGCAGCCCTGCCCCACTAACGAGCAGCCCCAGCAACGCACAACGAACCAATAGCAGACGAAAAACCAGCATAAACAACCAACAGCCCGGCGGTCAGGACCTGCCAGCTAACGCAAAATTGCGCAATACCGCCTAAATACCTGAAGTGCCAAAAGCAGTGAGGGGAAGCAGCAACCTGCTACGGGGCTACGTCCCCTCACTACTTTCGGTATTTGAGCTGCTCTAGAAAAATTTCAATTGCGACTTGGGCGTCTTGAGCAGGGCCTTGGCCTGGGCCACCTCATCGGCCGAGATATTGAATTCGTCGGTGCGGTCGGGCAGCGGCTCGTGGGGCGCGTTGGGGGCCTCGGCAGGTTGCGGCGCAGCCGGCGCGGCTTTCTTCTTGGCCGCCTTGCGCTCGGGCTCGGGGCCTTCGTCGGTGACGAGCGTGAGGGCGTGCAGCTTGTAATAGTTGAGCTTGTTGCCGCGGGCTTTCCAGCCTTTCACATCGATGAACTCGTGGAGCAGCAGCTTCTCGGTTTCGCGCTCAGCTTTTTTGTCGCGCTGCAGCTTGATGTCCACCATCGGCTCGGGGTGGGCCGTGGCTACCAGCAGCTTCGAGCCCTTGGCTTCACTGATGAAGGTGAAGCGGTTGGCCAGCGTGCTGGTTTCAATCTGGAAGCGCTTCACGAAGTGCCTCTTCGTCTCGCCATCCAGATACACCGCGCTCAGCACTGTTTTGGGGTCGAACTTGCGTAGCAGCACCAGATTGGCCACCACGAAGTCGATGGCCGGATCGGGCGCGGTCAGCTCATAGGTACCGTCGCGGTACACGGCCAGCACCGTATCGTCGGTATCGAAAGTACCCAGGTAGCGGCCGTGGCCGTTGGCATTCAGGCGACCCACTACGCTGTCGAAGAACATTTCTCGCCCACCCAGCGTGGAGTCGCCCAATGATTTCTGGGTAATTTTCTTGATGGGCTGCTTGGTGACAATGTTGCCCATCGAACCCTTTCCCTTAATGGCGAGGTCGGCAAAGTCGAAGTCGAACTGCTTGACCCGCGCCACTGCCTTGTCGGCCAGCTGGATGGCCACGAGCTCCGACTCGGAGTTGGGGTTGGCCGTCAGGTAGAGCGTTTTGGTGCCCTTGGTGCCCTTGGTCAGGTCGTAGGTTTTGTCGCGGGTGATGCCCGACACGAGGAAACGCTTGGCGAAGCTAATGCCCGAAGTACCATCCTGGTACACCATGTTGTACACCAGCCGGTCGTCGTTCTTATTGTACACGCCGGCGTGCAAAATGTCTTTGCCCACGAAGGTTTTCTCGGCAATGCGCGTGACCATAAACGTGCCGTCGCGGCGGATGGCAATGATATCGTCGAGGTCAGAGCAGTCGGTGACGGCCACGGCCTTTTCGTCCTTTTTTAGGCCGTAGCCCACGAAACCATCAGCGTAGTTCACGTAGAGCTTCTGGTTGGCCACGGCTACTTTCTGGGCCGTTACCACCGCGAAAGCGCGCAGCTGGGTGCGCCGCTCCCGGTTGGCGCCGTACTTTTTCAGCAGGCCCTCGAAATAGTTGATGGCGTAACGCGTGAGGTTGAGCAAATGGTCGGTCACCTCGGCCAGCTCGGCTTCGAGGCGGGCAATCAGCTCGTCGGCCTTGAAGCCATCGAACTTGCTGATGCGCTTGATGCGGATTTCGGTCAGGCGCGTCAGGTCGTCCTCCTCAATGGCGCGGGCCAGCACGATGCGCGTGTCGCCGGGTTTCTCCTTCTCGCCGGCCACCCGCGTAAACTTCTTCAGGCCGGCTTCAATGGTGAGCAGGATTTCCTCCCAGGTTTCGCACTCCTCAATTTTGCGATAGATGCGGTTTTCGATGAAAATCTTCTCCAGCGAAGCCGAGTGCCATTTTTCGCCCAGCTCCTCTTGTCTGATTTCCAGCTCCCGCTCCAGCAGCCTCACCGTTTTCTGGGTGCTTAGGCGCAGCATGTCCTCCACGGCCACGAAGCGCGGCTTGTCCTCGATAATAACGCAGGTGTTGGGCGAGATGCTGATTTCGCAGTCGGTGAAAGCGTAAAGCGCGTCCATCGTCAGGTCGGGGCTCACGCCGGTGGGCAAATGCACCTGCACCTCCACCTCGGCGGCCGTATTATCGACCACCTTCTTAATCTTGATTTTGTTCGCCTCCGAGGCTTTCACGATGCTTTCCATCAGCGCCGTGGTGGTGGTGCCGTACGGAATGTCGCGAATGACGAGCATGGTTTTGTCGGCCTTCTCGATGGTGGCCCGCAGCCGGATTTTGCCGCCCCGCTGCCCGTTCTGGTAGTTGCTCACGTCGGCCAGGCCGCCGGTCGAGAAGTCGGGAAAAAGCTGGAACTCCTTGCCCTTAAGCACCGCCACGCTGGCTTGGCACAGCTCGCGGAAGTTATGAGGCATAATTTTGGTGCTCAGGCCCACGGCAATGCCCTCCACGCCCTGGGCCAGCAGCAGCGGGAATTTCACGGGCAGCGTAGTCGGCTCGCGCTTGCGGCCGTCGTAGCTCATCTGCCACTCCGTAATGTCGGGGTTAAACACCACTTCGAGAGCGAACTTGCTCAGGCGGGCCTCGATGTAGCGGGGCGCTGCCGCCGAGTCGCCGGTGCGGATGTCGCCCCAGTTGCCCTGAGTTTCAATCAGCAGGTCTTTCTGGCCCAGGTTCACCATGGCGTCGCCGATGCTGGCGTCGCCGTGGGGGTGGTACTGCATGGTCTGGCCGATGACGTTGGCCACTTTGTTGAAGCGGCCGTCGTCCATCTCCTTCATGGCGTGCATGATGCGGCGCTGCACCGGCTTGAGGCCGTCCTCAATGGCTGGCACGGCCCGCTCCAGAATCACGTAGGAGGCGTAGTCCAGAAACCAGTTTTGGTACATGCCGCGCACCGTGGCCACGTCGTGGATGGTTTCGCCAGGCGCAAATTTGGCCTCCTCCTCTTCTTCCGCCGACAGCTCGTCTTCGGGAATGGCTTCCGCCTCAACAATAGCGTCCACATCGGCCCCGGACTCGGCCAGAATTTCGGCGGTATCGGCAGCTTCGTTGGTGTCGGCGCCGCCCAGCTCCACCGAGTCGCCGGCGGCATACAGGTCGGATTCGGAGTTCATCGGGGTAGCCTGGGGGTTCGTTTCGTCGGACATACGGGGTGCGGCTCCGGGCCGCGCTTATTTGTTCTTGTACCACTCTTCGAAGCCCACAGAAGCAGGCCGCGAAGGATTCTTTGAGCAATAATATGTGGCGCTACGCCAGATCTTCTTCCGGCACCTCGGCTACGGGCAGCACATCGGAGGTAATCAGGTCCTTCTCCAGGCGCAGGTTGTCGATGATGAATTCCTGGCGTGCGGGCGTGTTCTTGCCCATGTAATAGGTTAAAATCTGCTGCACCGAACGCTCGGCCTGCAAAATGACGGGCTCCAGCTTGATGTTTTCGCCGATGAATTTGCCGAACTCATCGGGGCTGATTTCACCCAGGCCCTTGAAGCGCGTGACTTCGGGGTTGCGGCCGAGCTGGCGCATGGCGGCCTGCTTCTCGCTCTCGTTATAGCAGTAGATGGTCGTTTTCTTGTTGCGCACCCTAAACAGTGGTGTTTCGAGGATGTACACGTGGCCGTTGCGCACCAGATCGGGGAAGAACTGCAGGAAAAACGTGAGCAGCAGCAACCGGATGTGCATACCGTCCACGTCGGCGTCGGTGGCAATTACCACGCGGTTGTAGCGCAGGTTCTCGATGCCCTCCTCGATGTTGAGCGCGTGCTGGAGCAGGTTCAGCTCCTCGTTCTCGTACACGATTTTCTTCTTCAGCCCGAAGCAGTTCAGCGGCTTGCCGCGCAGACTAAATACGGCCTCGGTCTGCACGTTGCGGCTTTTGGTGATGGAGCCCGAGGCCGAGTCGCCCTCGGTGATGAACAGGGTCGTTTGGGCCTCCTCTTCGTGCTTGCCGTCGCCGAGGTGGAAGCGGCAGTCGCGGAGCTTGCGGTTGTGCAGGTTGGCTTTTTTGGCCCGTTGGTTGGCCAGTTTCTTCACCCCGGCCATGTCCTTACGCTCCCGCTCGCTCTGCTCGATCCGCTTTTTAAGCGCCTCCGCAATAGCCGGGTTCTTGTGCAAGTAGTTGTCGAGGTGCTCCTTAATGAAATCGAGGATAAAGCCGCGTACCGTGGGGCCGTCGGGGCCCATGTTCATGGAGCCCAGCTTGGTTTTGGTCTGGCTCTCGAATACGGGCTCCTGTACCCGCACCGAAATGGCGGCTATAACCGAGGCCCGCACGTCGGAGGCGTCGTAGTCCTTCTTATAGAACTCACGTAGCGTTTTCACGATGGCCTCGCGGAAGGCCGCCAGATGGGTGCCGCCCTGGGTGGTGTACTGCCCGTTCACGAAGCTGTAGTATTCTTCGCCGTAGTCGTTGCCGTGGGTGAGGGCCAGTTCGATATCCTCGCCCTTGAGGTGGATAATTGGGTAGCGCAGGGTTTCGGGGTCGGCCTTGCGGGAGAGCAGGTCAAGTAGGCCGTGCTCGGAATAGTACTTCTGGCCGTTGAAGTGGATAGTAAGGCCAGCGTTAAGGTAAACGTAGTTCCAGATCTGATTTTCGAGGTACTCGGGGTAAAATTTGTAGTTCTTGAAAATCGACTCGTCGGGCTCGAAAACCATCAGCGTGCCGTTGCGCTGGCTGGTTTTCTGGGGCTTGGGGTCCGAGGTGAGCATGCCCTGCGAGAACTCGGCCGACTTCATCAGCCCATCGCGCACGCTCTGTACCAGAAAGTAATTGCTGAGCGCATTAACCGCTTTGGTTCCGACCCCGTTTAAGCCCACAGACTTCTGGAATACCTTGCTGTCGTACTTGCCGCCCGTGTTAATCTTGCTTACAACGTCCACGACTTTGCCCAGCGGAATACCCCGGCCATAATCGCGTACCTGTACTTTATCTTCAGAAATCTTGATTTCGATGGTGCGGCCGTGGCCCATCACATGCTCATCGATGGAGTTATCAATAACTTCCTTTACCAACACATAAATGCCGTCATCGTAGGCCGAGCCGTCGCCGAGCTTGCCGATGTACATGCCCGGCCGCAGCCGGATATGTTCGCGCCAGTCGAGTGAGCGGATGCTGTCTTCGGTGTAGCCGTGGGTGGCTACGGAAATCTGTTCTTCAGCCATGCCGAGGGGTTGCCATTCAAAAGTTGAGGTAAAATAACGCAGAAAACCGACCTTTTCCGCGTTTCATTTCGCTAGTAAAGTTAGTAAACACCGGGCAATTATCCCAACCGATGCCCTGACAAGGCCTATAACACCCAACAAGCCCCTCTTTCCGGACCCATACATTGCCCCTTTCTCCCAATAATTTTAGCAAAATGAATTCTCCCCTCAGTCCGCACCGCCTGCCCACCACTACTCCGCAGCCGCCGCCCATCGTGAAACAAGTAGCGAGCGTAAAGTTTGCCTTCCTGCTGCTGTCGGCGGTATTGCTGGTGTACACGCTGCACAAGCTCGATAACATTCTGCTGCCGCTGCTGTTTGCGGTGCTTTTTTCGCTACTGCTGCTGCCTATCTGCAGCTGGCTCGAACGCCACAGGGTGCCGCGCATTCTGGCCATAATTCTGTGCCTGCTGCTGCTGCTGGCCATATTCGCGGGTGTTATCCTGGCCTTTGGCTCGCAGCTGACCCAGTTTCAGAGCGAACTGCCCAAGCTGCAGGACAAGCTGCTGGAGTTCTTTCACGACGGACAAACGTGGGCGCAGCGCAAGTTCGGCTACCAACCCATGAGCCTGAAGGACTTAAAGGAGTCGACGCTCAAGACCCTGAAGAAATCGGGCGGCACCTACCTGGGCTCTACCCTGGCTACTACCACGGCCGTTTTCAGCAACCTGGCCCAGGTGCTGATCTATATTTTCTGTCTGCTGCTTTACCGCGACCACCTGCGCCAGTTTATGTTCCGGTTTGTAGCCCCCGACCGCCGTACCCTCGTGTTGCACACCGTCGATAACATCCAGACGGTGGTGCAGGCCTACATTTCGGGCCTGTTCAAGGTGATTGTTATTGTGTCGATACTCAACGGCATCGGTTTGCTGGTGCTGGGCGTGAAATTCGCCATCTTCTTTGCCGTTTTCGCCTCGGTGCTGGCCATTATTCCTTACATCGGCATCCTGATTGGGGCCACCGTTCCGGCCATCGTTACGCTGGTGGAAACCGGCTCGCCCGTGCAGGCAGCGCTGGTAGTAGGTGTGTTTGTGGTGGTGCAGTTTCTGGAAGGCAACTTCATTACGCCCATGATAACCGGCTCACAGGTCAGCATCAACCCGCTGGCCGCCATTCTGGCCCTTATTCTGGGCAACGAGCTGTGGGGTACGCCCGGCATGATTCTGAGCATTCCGCTGATGGCCGTGATAAAAGTGGTACTCGACGCCAATAAGTCGACAGAGCCCTGGGGCTTTTTGCTGGGCGACACGGCCGAGGGCGATGACTCGCTCAAGCCCGAATCGGCCGAGCCGGGCGGGCTCAAGCGGCTCTGGAACCAGATGCTGGGCCGGGGTACGGCATAGGCCGGCCCCTAATTTTACACGCAACCCGGCCTTGGCTTCCAGCAGTATAAGGATGCAGTTGCCGCCGCCAACCGGCCCGGCATTTATCGTTTACCTTACCCTACTTCCCCATGGCTACTATCACCGGCGAAACCACCCGCGCTTACAACGACCTCGTAGAACTCAATAAAACGGCGGCCAAAGGCTACCAGGAAGCTGCTGAAGGCGTCAGCAGCCCCGACCTAAAGGCCAAGCTCAGCCAGTTCAGCCAGCAGCGTGCGCAGTTTGCCTCGGAACTGAGCCAGAGCGCCCGGCAGTTCGGCATCAGCCCCGAAGACGAAAGCACCGTTGAAGGCGCCCTGACCGACGCCGCTGCCGCCGTACACCGCGGCTGGATCAACATCAAATCGGCCATCACGGGCCAAGACGACTCGGCTATTCTGGGCGAGTGCGAAACCGGCGACGCTACGGCACTGCAGGGCTACGAAACAGCGCTCAAATCGAACGAGCTGCCGGCGCAGGCCCGCAGTGTTATCGAGAAGCAGCACAGCGAAATTCTGTCGACCAAGAACTGGATTACCGGCCAGAAAGGCCGCTAGTTTTTGAGCTTTTAGCTGACAGCTGTTAGCGGCTGTCTTTTTAGAAGAGGCCTACCAATCGGTAGGCCTCTTTTTTGGCTTTATACCAATCCTGTTGGTTTGATAACTTGTGCAACCATCCGGGCGGGTATCTTTGTTACCAATCTGCTTAGCCAATTCAGCCCTGCCGGGTCTTACCAGAACCAGCGCTATCAGCCATCCGCTATTAGCTAACAGCTCAAAGAAACGCCGTTGTACGCCATCATCGACCTTGAAACCACCGGGGGCCAGCCGGCGCAGGACCGCATCACCGAAATTGCCATTTACATTCATGATGGCGAGAAAGTGATTGACGAGTTCAGCTCCCTCATCAATCCCGGCCGGGCCATTCCGTTCTTCATCACCCAGCTCACCGGCATTACCGACGATATGGTGCGTGAGGCCCCGCGCTTCCATGAGGTAGCTCGTAAGGTGGTCGAAATGACTGAGGGCTGCGTGTTCGTGGCCCACAACGTGCGCTTCGACTACTCGTTTCTGAAGAAGGAGTTCGGTGACCTGGGCTATAACTACTCGCGCAAAACGTTGTGTACGGTGCGCCTGAGCCGCTCGCTTATGCCGGGCCAGCCCAGCTACAGCCTGGGCAAGCTTTGCCAGAACATCGGTATTCCGCTGAATGGCCGCCACCGCGCCGCCGGCGACGCGGCGGCTACGGCCATTTTATTCGGCCGGCTGCTCGATATCAGCCAGGAACAGGAAACGCCCCCCGCGGCCCACGGTCTTAGCCCGGCCGATGCGCTGGCCGTAGTGGATGCCAACGCCCCCTCGGGCCGCAAGCCGGCGGCGGCCACTACGGTTACCGCTACCAAGGCGCCCTCGCCCCGCAAGATGAAGGCCGTGCAGGAAGCCATTAAAACTGCGCTGCTACCGCCCAACATCACACCCCAGCATGTGGCCGCGCTACCCCACGAGGCGGGCGTGTACTACTTCCACAACGAGGCCGGCGAGGTGATTTACGTGGGCAAGAGTATCAATATCTACAAGCGTATTCAGCAGCATTTTGCCGTCGATTACAAATCGCGCAAGAGCATCGAGTTCAAGAACTCGATATCGGAAATCACCTGGGAGCTGACGGGTTCGGAACTGGTGGCGCTGCTGTACGAGTCGCACGAAATCAAGCGCCTGAAGCCGCTGTACAACCGGCAGCAGCGGCGCTCGGTATTTCCGGCGGGCATCTTTCTGCGTACCGACGACAACGGTTACAAGCGCCTGTATTACGGCCGTGCCGACGACCACGCCGAGTCGCACCCGCTAATTGCGCTGGGCAACCAGTTCAAGGCCAAGGGCTTTCTGTTTCATAAGGTGGCCAAGTTCAACCTGTGCCAGAAGCTCTGCGACCTGTACAAAACGCCGGGCGCCTGCTTCGATTACCAGGTAGACCGCTGCCAGGGGGCCTGCCTGGGCCTGGAGCCGGCCGAGGAGTATAACAAGCGCGTGGAGGCGGCCGTCGAGTCGTTTACCTACGAGCACGGCTCGTTTGTGGTGATTGGGGCAGGCCGCCGGCCCGATGAAAAGACCCTGGTGGTGGTAGAAAATGGCCGCTACTTAGGCTTTGGCTACGTGGATGAGACATTTTCGGCCCGTCGCTTCGAAGACTTCCGCGACGCCATCACGCGCTACAACGACAATAAGGATGTGCAGCAGATTATTCGCCAGTACCTGCGCACCGAGCATAAGGACAAGGTGAAGGTGTTCAACTAGTGGCCGGCGTTTCGGTGTTGGCGCGGCCCAGGTGGTTGCCCGACGTACCGAAAGATGCGCAAACAACGCAATGCCGGCACACCGACTGGCCTGGAGCGGTTCCCGGTTTAGCAATAAATACGGCCAGTTTCCAGCAGGTGGCAGTGGGCCAGCAGGGAAGCTACGCCGACCGTCGGGAGCAATTATGCGCATCGCAACTGTGCCCGGTGGACCCGCAGCCAGGTGGGCCGCTAGTTTGCCCAGTATGCGGGCCGTATCTTTGACCTAGCGAGTTGCTCCATTGTTTCATTTCTACATGCCTGCCAATACCTCTGCGCTTTCGATTACCTTCCGTTCCGACCTCGACCTGCTCATTGTGCGCTGGCTTCGGGATGTAAAAAAAAGCGAGTTGCAGGAGGGCTACGCCCAGGTTTTACAGGCGGCCATCCAGCACCAGGCGGCCTACTGGCTCGTTGATTCGCGCCGCCGCTTTAAGTCGAACCCCGAAATGGTAGACTGGCTGGCTCAGGAGTATCTGCCCGAGCTTAGCCCCGCCCTAGACAACCGCCCTATATACCTGGCTTGCTTGGTAGGTGCTACCTGGCAGCCGGGCAACGCCCCTGCTACGCCCTTAGCTGTGCTGGCGCAGTCTTCGTCTATGGCTTCCAAAGACGAGTATCATGTGCAGCTTTTCAGCGACGAGGGCGTTGCCACCAGCTGGCTTCAGCAAATGGCACCCAAATAATTTTATCGGGGCGTTGCCCTGCGCCGGCAAGCAGTCCGGAGCGCAGCAACCCCACGGTAGCGGCCCCATTCGAGTCTTGGAATGTCGTCAACACAGACATTCCAAGACTCGAATGGGGCCGCTACCGTACGCGCTAGTACAGCCGATGGCGGAGTAACCAGCCGGCGGCATCGAACTCCTGCGCCTGGGGCTGGTAGGCCTCGGTTTTAAACTTGCCTACCCGCAACGTGTTGCCGTCGCCGCTTTCATAGATGGTGAGGCGGCTTGCGGGGCGTTTCAGGGGGGCAGGCGATGCTTCTATCAGATCCTGGCCCGAGCCGTCGTAGATACTGAGCCGGATGCGGCCGGTGGGCTCGCCGCGCAACTCGAACGCATCGTTGCCGCCCAGCCCGAACAGCTTGATAGAGCGGGTTTCGGGGGCCGAAAAAGTACGCTGGTGCAGGAGCGTATCGCCCTGAGGCGTGCGGCGCAGCAGCTGCACCCGCACGGCATCGGGGCCGGCGGACTCCACCACAAACCGCTCGGCCTCGTCGGTGCCGGGCAGCTCTATGTCGCGGGCCAGCAGCTCGTAGAACCGGTTGGCTACAGCGGGCAGCTGGGCGCGGCGGGCGCGGAGCTTACGCGTGAATTCGGCTTGGCTAAGCTCCCGCACTTCGGGCGGCCACACGGCCAGCGCGCGGGCTATTACGTCGTCAGAAAGTGCCACGGTCAGCGAATCGGCTACCTGCCGGAAATCCTCGCGGGTCAGGTAAGCCAGCAGCGACTTGTCCATGGGCAAGGCTGCCCGGTTGAGGCCCTCCACATCGGCCAGTCGTATTTTCTCGTGGAAGCTCTGGTAGTTGGTTTTCACCCAGCCGATCATGTGCGTCAGCAGGCCATCATCAAACTTGAAGAAAGCGTGGTCCCGGTCGCGCGGAATTGCCCGGTAGGTGGTACCACCAGCCTGAGCCGGGAAGCTGGCCCAGCGCCATTGGTCTTCGCGGCGGCTCCAGTCGCCGAGCCACATATCGAACAAGCGGTTGCGCAGGTACTGGCGGGCATCTACCTGGTACCGGGAGCTGGCCAGCAGGTTGGTGAACACCTTGCGCGAGCTTTCCACCAACGCCGAGCGGCCGAAGCTCGCTACCGTGGTCTGGTCGCCTTCGGGCCGCTCCTCAAACAGATACAGCGCATAGCCGAACTCCTCTCTGAACTCCCCCAGGGCCGGGTCGTCGGCCACGTACACGAGGCGGGGGTTGGTGTGGTAAAGGCCGGCGGCGGTGGCCAGCGGCGCGGCAATATAGGCCCCATACGGATGAATTACGCTGGTCTGGTCCTTCATGATGCGGCCTATGGGCCCCTCGCGCAGCCCTTCGGGCAGGGCCCGGGTGGCATCTTTATCCACGGAGCGCAACACGTACTCGCGGCCTTTCCGATCAACGAGGCGCAGGTTTTTGGTCTGGAACGAGCCGCCCTCCTTGATGGGCGTCAGGCCGCCGGGCACGGCCGTGCGCAGGTTGAACACGGGTACTCGCACCGGCAGCTTCCACAGGTCGCGGTAGTGGGTGCCCCAGAAAAAACGATGGATACCGCCCCGGTCGTATTGGGGGCCAGCCGCCACCACTACCGTCGAGTCGGGGCCGATTACCGGGTGGGATGTGGAAGTAGCGCCCGAGGGCTGGGCCGGAGCTGAGCAGGAAAGCAGCAGCAGGCTGCTGCTAAGACCAGTTATCAGCCAGGCCGGAGAGGAGAAGAAGTACACAGTAACAGAGAAGGAGAACCTACCAAGTGGCCGCCGCCAGGCGGGCCAACTACCCTTATAGCGCAAAGCCGGGGCCGGCGGTTGTTGCGAAACCAACAAGCCGTAGCCAAACAAGCCGCGACCAATTACGTAGCAGAAGCCATTGCCGCGAACTTTACGCCCTGCATGAACTATCGTTACGCCCTGCCATTTCTGCTGCTGAGTGCCACTGCCTGCAGCCGCAAGCCTTTTTTTCAGCCCGATGCCCGCGTGGCTTACACCACTCCCCTGCCCCCCACCGCCGATAGCGCGCTGGTAACGGCCGGCCGCCACTACCAGCGTGGACCGTTGGGCCGCTTCGTGCTGGGCCCGCACTACCGCCGGGCCTGGGCCGAGCCAGTGACGCTACCCGTATTCCGGCCCGAGCGCCTGGCGCCGGGCGGGCTAAAATTCGTGAAGATGGGCGGGGGATTTCAAACCACCAGCCTGACGATGGCCGACCCTGCGGGACACAGCTACGCGGTGCGCACCATCGACAAAAATCCCGAAAAAACGCTACCCAAGTTCTTGCGGGCCACCTTTGTGTTCGGGGCCGTGCGCGACGCCACTTCGGCAGCCATGCCTTATGGGGCGTTTGTGGTACCGCCGCTGGCCGAGGCTGCCGGCGTTCCGCACAGCAGCCCACGGCCCTACTACGTGCGCCCCGATGAAACCGGGCTCGGCCCCGAATCCGAGCGTTTTCAGGGCCGGGTAGTACTGGTGGAGCGCCGATATGAGGGCAAGGAAAACATTGACGGGCCAGTAGCCGGAGCCTCCGACCTCGATGAGACGGAGGATGTGCTGCCCGCCCGCTACGAAAACCAGCGCGACCAGCTCGACGGCGCGGCCTTTGTGCGGGCCCGCCTGCTGGACATGTGGCTGGGCGACTGGGACCGACACGAAGGCCAGTGGAGCTGGGCCGCCTACCCGCAGCCCGACCGGCAACGGCGCTGGCAACCCGTTCCGCAGGACCGCGACCAGGTATTTTTCCGGTTTGATGATGGCTGGGCTTCGTGGGTGGTGAGCAAGGCCGTGGCCAAGTTCCGCACTTTCGGGCCGCGTTACGAAAGCATTGCCGGCTACACGCGCAACGCTTCGTTTATTGACAGCCGGGCACTGCCAGCCGTGCCGCGGGCCACTTACCTGGCAGCAGCCCGCGAACTGCAGCAGCGCCTCACCGACGCCGTAATTGAGCAGGCTGTGCGCCAGGGCCTGCCGCCCGCCGTGTACGCCTACGAAGGCCCACGCATGATTGCCAGCCTGAAAGCCCGCCGCACCCAACTACCTCAGGTAGCCAACGAATTTTACCACCTGCAGGCCGAGGAGGTGTTGGTAGCCGGCACCGACGAGAAGGAGCGGTTCGTGGTGGAGCGCCTGAACGACACGGCCACGGTGGTGTCGGTGTATTCGCTGGAAAAAGTACCCGCCGGGCAGTCGCAGGGGCAACTGCTGTACAGCCGCAGCTTCGACCCGCGCGATACCAAAACCGTGCGCCTGCACGGCCTCAAGGGCAAAGATGAGTTCTTGGTTTCGGGCCAGGTGCGCCGCTCGCCCTTCATCAACATTTACGGCGGCCCCCACGAAGACATGGTGCGCGACTCCTCCCGCGTAACCGGTCTCCGCAAGCGCACGCGCTTCTTCGATACGGCCCGCAACAACGATTTTCAGCGCGGCTCCGAAATAAAGGACAAAACCAGCCACGATGTCCTCTCCCACGCCTTTGATCGGGACGGATCGGGAAGGTGAGTTAAAAAAACAACGTCATGCTGAGCTTGCCGAAGCATCTCTACCGCTTCGTTAAATGCGGTAGAGATGCTTCGGCAAGCTCAGCATGAACTGTGTCAAGAAACAAGTTTTAGATGATGGGTGGGATCAAATTGTCGTTGATGCACGAGCACGGCCCACGCCTGGCGCAAGAGGCGGGCGGCCACGGCGCACAAGGCCTGGGGCTTGGCCAGCCCGCGGGCCAGCAGCCGCTCATAGAGCGCCCGGCAGGCGGGGTTGAAACGCCGCGCCGACCAGGCCCCCAGCTACAAGAGCCGGCGCAGGCGCCCGTCGCCGAGCTTGCTCAACCGGGGTCGGCCGTGCACGCTGCTGCCCGACTCGAAATGGCGCGGACACAGCCCCGCATAGGCCACGGCCTGCCGCCAGCCAGCAAAAGCGCGCAGGCCCGGACCCGCCAGCAGCAAGGCCGTGGCGATGCGCCGGCCGATGCCCGGAATACTGAGCAGGTGCCCATAATCGGCCCCCGCCTCGCGCTTGGCCGTTGCTTCCAAACCTTGCTCCAGCTGCCCTATTCGCTCATCGAGGCGGCGGATGTCCTCGTCGAGGATTTGTTCGCTGACCGGGTCGGGATAGGGCGACTCGAGCAGGGCATGGCGCTGGTTGCGCAGGGCCGTGCGCTGGCGGGTGAGCAAGTCGAGCAGGGCCTGCCGCTGCTGCAACTGACTCAGCCACAACGGGCTGGCCTGGTGCAGCGGTGGGGTGAAAAGCGTGCCAAACTGGGTGAGCAGGCGCGCATCGGTGCGGTCAGTTTTGCTGCGCCGCAACTGGCTTTGGCTAAAGCGGCGCACCTGCAGCGGGTTGACCACGCACACGGGCTGCTGGGCCTGGTGGAGCGCGGCGAGCAGCCGCAGCCCATAGGGGCCAGTGGCTTCGAGCACACAAATGGCCTGGGCGGGCAACGCCGCCAGCAGCGCAGCGTAGTCGGCGCTGCTTTGGGCAAAGCGGCGGACCGGGCCCGTGCCCAGATCCACGTCCAGGTGGGTTTTGCTGAGGTCAATACCGATGTAGGGCATGGAAAAAGACGTAAAGTGAGCGAAAAACACCTTGTTTTGCGTTGCCTCGGTACCTGTTTCCCATCATCATACATGCGGCCGGTAAGGACCACTGAACTGTTCGGGTTTGACAGGAAACCATCCGCGGGTGGGTGCCGGCATGCTGAACGGCCTGCGAGGCCAATGACGAACGGCGGCGTGGCCCAAGGCGGAGGCGACACAAACATATGATGACGTTGTTTTGGCATCCAAGCGGCTGCTATTTTTCAAGCTCCTTCAGCATTTCCAGCACCATATGCTCAGTGGGCGTGAGCAGGTCGTTTTGCTTGGGGTCGACATCGTGGCGGCGCAGATAGTCGACGAGCTTATTGGAGTTGAAGAGCTCGATAACCTGCGGGTGGATGTAGTATTTCGAGCACACGGTGGGCGTGTTGCCCAGGTTTTCGGCTACGTCCTTCACGGCCCGTTTCAGGGTTTTGGGGCGCGGAAAGTCGGGCTCTTCGTCTAGAATCCGCTCCAGCGCCTCCACCATTTTCACGGTGCCGCCCCAGGTTCTGAAGTCCTTGGCCGAGAGGCTCAGGCCGGTGGCTTCGTGCAGATACTCGTTCACGTCGCCCGATTCCAGTTCCTGGCGGTGGCCATCGGGGGCGTAGTACTGGAACAGGTGCTGGCCCGGTATTTCCTTGCACTTCTGCACCATGCGCGCCAGTTTCCGGTCATGGATGGTGAGGTCGTGGGGTACGCCTTTCTTGCCCACGAAGCTGAAGCGCACATCGGCCCCGCTCACGTTCACATGCTTGTCGCGCAACGTGGTCAGGCCGTAGGTTTTGTTCTTTTTGGCGTATTCCTTGTTGCCCACCCGGATAAACGACTGGTCCATGAGCGTGAGCACCAGGGCCACCACTTTGGTTTTATCGAGTTGGGGGCGAGCCAGATCCTTGTGTATGCGGGTCCGCAGGTCGGCCAGGTTTTCACCGAAAGCCCGTAGGCGGCTGAATTTGGTGAGGGCCCGGGCCTGGTCCCAGGCGGTGTGGTACAGGTACTGCTTGCGGCCCTTGGCGTCGCGGCCCGTTACCTGCAGATGGGTGTTGGGCGAGGGCGAAATCCAGACGTCGGTCCAGGCCGGCGGAATGACGAAACCACCGATGCGGGCCAGCGTTTTTTCGTCCTGCAGCAGCTCGCCCTTGGTCGTGCGGTAGCGCACGTTGCCGACGCGGGTGGTTTCGCGGGTCAGGCCGGGCTTGGTGTCGGTGAGGTAGCGCAGGCCGGCCAGCTCGGCCTGGCGGGCGGGGTCTTTATAAAGCTCGTGGGCAGCGGGCAGCGGGTCAAGGCGTTTTTTTTTGGTTTTGGGGCGGGCGGTGGCAGTGGTAACCATAGCGGAATAAAGAGGGAATACGACACGCGCCGGAGCTGGCGAGTGGGTTTTGCTCTACGCAAAAACCCGGCAGAAGGTGGCCGCCGCACATCGCCCCGCCAGATAGCGCAGGTAAAATAGCCAGCTGTTTTTTTCTACCTGATTAGCCGCATTCTGCGTGAATGGCGCCTGTTTTTACGCTTGGGCAAGCAACACCCCGCCGGGCTGGACCGTTAGTGCACCGCTGGCCCTGGCACCATTTTTTCTAGGGAGCCAGACAACTCTCTCTTATCCAACCATTCCATTCTTCGCTTCACATGCGGAATTTTCTGAAAAAAACCGGTCTTCTGGCGGGCCTCGCCTTCACCCTGGGCGGCGCAGCTTCCTGCTCCAAAGACGGCGACGGCGTACTCCTCTTCTCCATTGAAGACGACAAGGCCCTGGGCGAGCAGGTAGCCGCCCAGACTGACTCGACTTTCCGGGCCAAGGGCCAGCTGCTGGAACCCGGCAGCAACCCGCAGGCCTACGCAGCCCTCAACAAAATCGTGCTCCGGGTGCTCAACTCGGGCAAGCTCCAGTACCGCAACGAATTCCCTTGGGATGTAAAAATAATCAAGGACGACCAGACCCGGAACGCCTTTGCAACCCCCGGCGGCCACATTTACGTGTACTCCGGCCTGATTAAGTACCTCGACAACGAAACCCAGCTTGCCGGCGTAATCGGCCACGAAATTGCGCACGCCGACCGCCGCCACACTTCCCGCCAGCTACAGCAGCAGTATGGCATCAGCGTATTGCTGAGCCTGGTGCTGGGCAACAACCAGAACGCGTTGGTAGACATAGCCAACGGCCTGGGCCAGCTCAAGTTCAGCCGCGACTACGAAATCGAGGCCGATGACTATTCGGTGGAATATCTCAACGGCACCAATTACTACGCCTGCGACGGGGCCGCCGGCTTCTTCATCAAAACGCAGAACGACGGCCAGGCCAGCCCCCCTGAGTTCCTCAGCACTCACCCCAACCCTGGCAACCGCGTGGAGAGCATTCAGGCCAAGGCCGACCAGCTGAACTGCCGTAACCGTACGGCCGGCTCCGACGACTTCAACCAGCTGCGAAGCGCGTTGTAATGCCACGCACTCTTCGGTATTTTCAGGCTCCTGGCAGTTTGCCGGGAGCCTTTTTTATGGCTGATACTGACCCTTTACCACCGACGGGGCAACACCACCGGCCGGCTGCTGCGTAAACAGCTCTCCGGCAAACTGCTTCATTTGCGCTCTATGCTTCCTTTCCGCGATACACTCCACACCTGGGCCGAAAACGCCGACGAATCTCTGACCCGCCTGCGCAGCCGCCTCGGGCTGCTGCACCCGCTGCAACTGGTGCCTTACCGCAGCTACGGCACGCCCGAACGGCTTTACGTAAAGGGCCGCCTGCTCACCGACCGGGGCATCAACGAGCCAGTTGACGACGACTCGCGCTGGCGCAACCTGCTGAACATGTATCGCCGCTTCGACAGCAACGAAATTGCCGGGGCTCAAATCAGCATCCGCCCCACCGACGGCACCACTCACCCCATTCTCACCGACGAGGAAGGCTACTTTACGCTCAACCTGGCCCCGCAGTCATTGCCGGTGCCGGTCGATTTTCTGTGGTATCCGGTGGAGGTGGCTTTACAGCAGGCGCCGCCCCCCCTCCCTACCCCGCACGGGCTGCACGCCAATGCCATGGTGCTCATTCCGCCACCCGATGCCGAGTACGGCGTCATCTCCGACCTCGACGACACCGTAATTGAGACGTCGGCTACCAACTTGCTACGAATGGCCCGCACGGTACTGCTGCGCAACGCCCGCTCGCGGCTGCCCTTCAAAGGAGTCGCCGAGTTCTACCGCCAGCTGCAATTGGGCCGCAACGGGAAGCGCAACAACCCGTTCTTCTACGTCAGCAGCTCACCCTGGAACCTCTACGACCTGCTCGACGATTTCCTGGAGCTGAACGGTATTCCGCCCGGCCCATTGCTGCTCCGCGACGCGTCTTTGAAGCGTCAGACGGCCGCCGCCAGCAGCCACCACGCCCACAAGCTGCACGAAATCGAGAATCTGCTGCTTACCTATCCGCTCCTGCCCTTCATACTCATCGGCGACTCGGGCCAGGAAGATGCCAACATTTACCGCGAAGTGGTGCGCCGCCACCCGGGCCGCATCCTGGCCATCTATATCCGCGACGTAAACCGGGCCGACCGGGCTGCTCTCGTCGAGCAGGTGCGCGAAGACTTACAGGGCGATAAAGTGGAGTTGCTGCTGGTACAGGACACCGTACAGGCCGCCGAGCACGCCGCCGCCACCGGCCTGATCTTGCACGAAGCCATTCCGGCCGTGGAGCAGGAAAAGGCGAAGGATGAGGTGGAGGAGTAGAGCCCTACAGCCATTACCACAAGTACGCTCCACATGCAAAACGCCCCCGCCGGATTCCGGC